>NZ_LASA01000078.1 GCF_001562015.1 Endozoicomonas arenosclerae
TCAATTTGGATTTATAAAAGCCAGGTATCGAGGTTTGAAGAAGAATGACAATAAACTGTCTACTTTATTTGCCCTGGCGAATATTGTTCGACTGGATCAAATGATCCGGGCACAGGGTTAGTCCGCCCTGAAGTCACGAAAGTGGCTAAATATCATACAAATAAGGGGTTGAGACCTCTGATTTCAGTCCTACTTCGAACTCGATTCAAGAAGGGAAGTAAATTAGAGGTTATTCGCAGGTTCCCTAGAAGCAGAATATTCCCAATCTGCTCTTAATTTAGACCAACTCTTCTTTCTTTCATCTTTGTTTTATTTTTTCTTTGTGCATACTGCTCTATCGTTTCACCCATTTTATAATCTTCCAGTAGAAATGGATCCGTTTCATCACAAGGTTCAATCATTTTAATTTTTCGCTGCATCATCTTTTGCAGCAATGTCATTTCGTCTTCAAACTCCTGAGCATGGTCATGGTACCCACCACCCAGAAGATGCCGGAACTCGTGTTGGGCAACAATGGCATCAAGACCTTTAAGCTCTCGGGTAAACTTTCTTCCCTGGGGATCGAGGGCTTCAATAGTAATGCTGTTCCAGGTAGCCACCTTGCCAAACTTTTTACCTTTGGAACTCAGGCAACCATGCCAGAAGCAGCTTCGTTCCTTCGATGCCTGGGTAATGACAGGATTAATGAAAATATCGGACGGGGCTGTAGCGTTGATCATGGGAGGCGGACCAATCAGAAAAAGCTGCAAAGGCTGCCCCACCTGATTGGCTGATATCCCTCCGCCAACATTAGTGCTCATGGCCGCATGCATGTTTTTTATCAACGCATTGATTTCAGGGTCAGGCAACCGTTTTACCGGCTGTGTCGGCGAATTCAATACCGATTGATGATCGGGGTTTTCAAACTGAAAAATAGTGTAGCGCCTGGGTGTTTCTGCTTTCTTCTTTGCGGCTTCTTCAACGATTTTTTGAGGAGGAGAGTCCGTTACAGGTTCAACCTGCTTCTTAACTTCTATTGAGGTGACTGGCTCACCAAGATCACTTTCTACGTCTTCTTCAGCTGTTTCGAGCAGATAGGCAACCATGGCAAAAATGCCCAGAATGACGGCCAGAATCACCAGGAATTTCCTGAAATTCACACCAAACTCTCCAATGGATATTGAGTCCTTCAGGATAGACCAACCACGCTCGATTGTACTGACCTCCCTGCCCCAACAAAAATTTCAACTAGTATTCAGACTCGTTTTTCTGATACTGCAGGTAATGAAATGAGGCTGACGAGACTTTTTATTCTGATACTAAGCTTTTACGCGCTTCAAACCTTTTCATCCAGCCTGCCTGTAGTATTAAATTCCTGCCTGATCCTGAATTCCGGAGAACAACATTGGCACTGGAGCTCTGAACCCGGTAGTGATTGCAGTACAACTCATTCAGACACCGTTGAAAAATTATTTCCTTCACCCGACCTGACCCAACAGCTGACATTTGTTTCAATCTCAAACGATCAACCAAAAGATAAAGTTTGCATTTCAGAACAGGAAACCAACCAGCTGCTTGTCTGCTCTTCTGATGATTGTCATTGCGCCTGCTTTTATCAAGACGGTGAAACGCACTACAAAGCCGGAAAAGTCAGCTCTATTGAAAACAAAGATCACTGTTTGACGGAAGCCGGTGCACAACATCATTACTATCAGGCTTTTGTGGAAACACAAAATACACTGGCTACCAGAAGCTGGGAAAACAATTTCAATACGGCCAACAGTCCTGCTCAAGGCACATCAAGCACAAAAGCAGTTGTCTTTGGATCCGCCTTACTGGCATTAGGACTTAACTCCACATTTGGACTCATTTATGGATGGAACCCTTTAGAGATGGCACTAGGTATGAGCTATGCCTGTTTACGGATTGGAATCAGCTATGTGGGTGGCAAGATTCACCCAAGATTGGGAAGAATTTAACAACACTGCCAGGAGAACCAAAAATTCGTTACTCCTGGCATGGTGATGACTCTGATCGAATTGGCTGAACTTCAGACTTCGGTCATAGCCAGACGTTCAGGCGCGTCGCTGTTTTTATAGACATCATCAGGCTGAACGTTGAAGAGCTTCATAGCCAGATACTGATGAAAGTCCACTACGATTCTTTCAAGATCCACCAGCTGCCCACCTTTGGCGGTTGATGTTGTCATACCTTTCTGGGCCCGCTCACAGATGAACTTGTCTTCAGCAAAGAAGTCATCGACAAATTTTTTAACGGCCCCTTTCGGCTCTGAAATACCTCTACCTACACCGCCGCCTCGGATGTAACTGCGTCCGGCTCCTTCAGGCAGAATTGCAATGTAACCAAAAAGACCGTCAGATGAGATGACTCCAACAAAGGAAGGTGGCAGGGAAACCAGTATGTAATGATCGTTTCCTTTGCCTGCACTGTTATAAATCCAGCTCAGCCATTTGGGCATTGGAGGTGCCTGGGTTTCTCCCGCTGTTACGCTCCACTTCGCATTACCCTCAATATAAAAAGCGCCTTTTGTGGGTGTCACCACTTCCAGGGTAGGTTTATGAACTTTGAAAAGATGGTAACTCTCCATGGCATTTTCCATGGCCAGTTTCCAGTTTGTATCCCAGTAGTCCGACTCATTTTCGTATCCGCTGTCGAACTCTCCCACCTTGTTGTACTGAATATATTGATCAATACCCGCTAGGCGTTCTTCCAATGGTTCGGCCTTGCCATCAATGTTTATAAATACCAGTCCGTTCCAGACAGACAATGCAAACCTGGGCAAACAATGGGCCTTCTTATCAATTTTCACATCACCAGGAAACGGCACACCTCTAAGCGTTCCGTCTTCTGTGTAATTCCAGGAGTGGTAAGGACAGACAAGATTGGTATTGCCCGAGCTGAAACCGTCATCTGCTAAAAGGGTTCCACGGTGGCGACAGGCATTGGAAAGCGCCCGAAGCTCACCATCCTTACCCCGGATGATGACAACAGGCTCGCCAGCAAGATTGAAAGCAAACTTGTCACCGGGATTTTTCACCACAAACTCATTGCAGGCAAACACCCAGTCACCATGGAAAATTCGCTTCCTTTCCAGCTCATGGATTTCAGGACTGGTATAGGCTGAATAGGGCAATGCCGATGCCTCTCCCGCTGATCCAACCGCCTTTTCTTTCAACTCAATTAGCAAATCCATCTTGCGACCCCACCCTTACAAAGGTTTTTTATTGCTCTTTATGGAACATAATTGTTCCATTTTAAGAAAAATTCAAGCCTTCAGGCCTGTCTTTACAAAGGGAAAAGGACAGAAAACGAAAGGATTTCTCAAAAATACTGGGAAAGCACGGCGGAGATGATTTGTTGTCCAGACAGCGGTGATACCCTGCCATCAGGGCATCATCACGGCTTGATCTTATGCAGGTTCAGCAGCTTTAAGACGTTTTGCAGCTTCCTGACACTTATAGTTTTCATCCGGCTTGGCATCGAACAATCTCATGGCCAGATACTGATGAAAATCGACGACAATTCTTTCTAACTCGACCAGTTGACCACCCGCAGTCGCTCTGGCCGTCATTCCCTTATAGGCTCTTTCACTGATCAGTTTGTCTTCCTCCAGAAACTTATCAATAAACTTTTTGAACAACCCTCTGGGGGCTCGCAGATTTCTGCTGACACTGCCTCCGCGAACATAGCACCGACCCACCCCATCAGGCAGAGTGACTACATAGCCAAACAGCCCCTGAGGGGTAATAACCCCGACAAAGGAAGGCGGCAAGGAGATCAGAAGATAATAACCTTCTTCCTGCAAATCACGATTGAGCCAGCCTAACCAACCTGGCAGAGGGTTTACTGCTTCACCCGCAGTGATACTCCAATGTGCGCTACCTTCCAGATAAGTGACCCCCCGGGTAGGAGAAACCACTTCCAGGGTGGGTTTGTGAACCTTGAAGAGGTGGTAACTTTCCATGGCATTCTCCATGGCCAGCTTCCAGTTGGTATCCCAGTATTCCGGTTTATCTTCTGTACCTGTGTTAACTTCGCCGTTTATGTTGTATTCAATATAAGGAGCCAGGCCCGCAAGGCGCTCCTCAAGAGGCTCTGCCTTACCATCAATATTCACAAATACCAGACCATTCCAGACAGTCAGAGCAAATCTGGGCAGGCAGTGTGCTTTTTTATTGATTTCGACATTACCCGGATACGGTACTCCCCTCAGGGCTCCGTCTTCAGTGTAATTCCAGGAATGATAAGGACAGACAAGATTGCTGGTACCGGAACTGAAACCCTCATCGGCCAATAGCGTGCCCCGGTGTCGACAGGCATTGGAGAGAGCCCGAAGTTCACCGTCTTTCCCACGAAGGATCACCACCGGCTCTCCAGCTATGTTGAAAGCAAATTTGTCGCCGGGCGCCTTTAGTGAAAACTCATTGCAGGCAAACACCCAGTCACCATGAAAAATCTGCTTACGCTCCAACTCATATAAGTCATCATCAATATAGGCGGCATAAGGTAATGCTCTGGCTTCACCAGCAGAACCTGTTGCTTTTTCTTTCAGTTCAATCAGAAGATCCATATCGCTCAAACCTACCTTTAAGATTAAATAACCGCCCGGATAGTGGAACAGAAGTGTTTCAATTTCATATACAGATAAGCTGAGCGACTGATTTTTTAGCAATTTCAATGAATAGTGAGAACTTACTCACAGAAACTATCGAGCAGTTAAGATCAAATCGATTAATAACTATCGGTAGTGAAAAAGCAGAAATGCATCCAGCTAGAAAGAAGCCCGACAGAAAGCCGAACCAGAATATTATTTGATCAGGGACGTTCACCCTGAGTCAAACGTGTATTGATATCTTTAACAACAGCTAGCAGATCCGCTACCGAGTCAATGACAAAGGAATCAAGGCAATTTTCAGTGAGTCCAGGGCCAGGGCAGTCTGACTTGCCAGCAGGACAGCCGCCATGCCGACAGACTTCTTCAGAATACTTTTCAACAACATGAGTACACCTTTAAACCGCATAACTGGTCAGCAGAGCTTCACCCTGACCAATAAAATTCTTGCCACGCTCACCCGCAAGGGCACTGGTTAACAGTCGCTGCCAGTCGGCAGGATCGTATTGATAGTCTTCAGGCTGAACCTTGATACCCAAGTCTTTCAGCCAGTTTTCGAGGTAGTCACTGCCTGCCGCCAGGTCTTCGCCAAAAATGGCTTTCAGGGCCTGGTCGCACACAGAGTTTTCGCCGCTGACAGAACGCATGACATAAGGCAGCGTGAATGAACAGGCAATCCCATGGGGAGTACCCCGGCGCAGAGTGACTTCATAAGAAATGTTGTGGGCAATGGATGTCTTGGTATTGGAGAAAGCCAATCCGGCTTTCAGGGCCGCTTCCATCATGCGGCTTCTTAATGCGGCATTATTCAGGTCTGCGGCCAGCTCGGGTAATACGTTCAGAATAATTCTGGCCGCATCTACCGCATAAGTGGACGACACAGGATTATTGTTTTTATTCCAGATACTTTCCAGTGCGTGAGAGAGCGCATCCAGCCCTGTGCATATCGTCAGAAACTCGGGTAATTCATGAGTCAGCGAAGGATCACAAAGCGCTACCTGCGGGTATAAACGAGGATCAGCAAGGGAATATTTTCGCTCATGGGCGCTGTCCCAAACCGTTGCCCAGCAGGTCACTTCACTGCCTGTCCCCGATGTGGTGGGCACAGCAATAATCGGTGTGCAAACCAGCTCTTCCCTGCCTTTTCCCTGGGTCAACAATTGATAGACCCGATCAAAGTCCTCACCGGCAGCAGCCACCACTTTCGCGGTATCAATCACTGAGCCTCCACCAATGGCTACCAGCACATCAGGTTGCACAGGCATCTCGGACAGCTGCTGGCACAAAGGCAGTAAATCCTTAATGTCGGGATTGGGAACAATCTGATTCAGAACCGCTACAGGCACTCCACACTGGGAGATTACCTGATCAGCCAGTGCTGAAAACCAGGGTTCGTCATAGGTCAGAAGGGCATAGTTTTGCCCGTCCAGCAGTTCAGGCAATCTGGATAAGACACCTTCACCAAATTGGATATTGACCGGATTGGAAAAGCTCCACATATCGATTAGCTCTGGTTGGTTTCGATAATTTGGAGTCTAGGGAGGGTTTATGACAGTTCAATGATACAAAAATACTATTTTAATATTTTCATCATATAGAAAATCTATATTACTGGCTAACCTTCTAATCCGTATTGGTATCATGAAATTCAGTCAGCTCAGATCCTTTCACGCAGTAGCCACCACCGGCAGTTTTACGGCAGCTTCAAACAAATTGCATATCAGTCAGCCGACGATAACCGCCCAGGTCCGAGAGCTTGAAAATCACTATAACGTTCAACTGTTCAGGCGCAGAAGAAGCAATAACCAGTTAACGGAAACCGGTCAGGCACTGTTGCAGGTTTCAAGAATGATGCTGGAGCTTGAACGCAAGGCCAAAGAGATTCTGACTCATGAAGGCAAGCTGGTGACAGGGACTCTGAGAGTTGGAGCCGTAGCCCCTTTTTATTTAATGGAAATACTTGCCGTCTTCAATGAGCAATACCCAGGCATAAAAGTGGTAGTGGAAACCGGGGGTTCAGATTTCATAACGGAAAAAGTGCTTAAGGGTGAGCTGGATGTTGGCATGATTGCCTACCTGGAACCTGATAAACGACTCACCACTCTCAAGTATCGTGAACAGGGCTTAGTGTTGATGGTGCCAAACAACAGTCCTCTGGCAAACTCTCCTGAAATTAAATTGGAAGACCTTAACGGAATTAACCTGATCTACCGCGAGCCTGGTTCATCCACCCGTAAACTGTATGAACAGGCTTTCCACCAGCGCCAGATCAAACCCAAAGTCGTTATGGAAATCAGCAGTCGGGAAGGTGTTCGCGAGGCTGTTGTTCAAGGGCTCGGCTCTGCTTTTGTCGCGGTCAGTGAATACCAGCCCCACAGAAACATTCGTGCTGTAAACGTCAGTGATATGACATTGATGTCGAACTCTTATGTGATCTGTGCCAATGCCCAGAAAGACACACCGGTTACGCGGGCTTTTATAGAGTCAGCGATACTTTCTAACCCGGAAGCTAATCCGAAAGCCAATCCAGAAATTATATCAAACTGAATGCCTGGAGCTTCTCAGAAGACTTCACAATCTTGCGTGTACAGGCACTATCAGGCATTCTCCCCCTTAATGTTAACGAACGTTAACTCACCACCGTATTACTGAAGCTATCCAAGACTCTGAATATAAAAATAGAAAGTGAGATATCTGGAAGATGCAGCCTGAAAAATCCCCTCAATCGTCTGATGGTCTGCGCTGGTTGGGTGTAACCACTCGGATCCCTCTGCTACATGCCCGTATCAGCTGGCCTGAATTTATTCAGGGTAATCTGGTTTCAGCGGCAACTGCTCTGGCACTGGTGCCTTTAATGACCACTTTTTTCGGATTAAGTTTTGAAGAAGCCGTGGCGATGTCTTTTCTCCACTCGGTGATATTGAGCCTTTCCTGGTGGCTGTTTGGCGAACCCTATAGCCCGGGCTGGCTGACACCTGCCCTGCCCTTTGTAATCACCCTGCTGACGTCCAGCCCCGACCTGAGTTCCACAGAACGTATTCAGATGATGACCGCTCTCTCGCTGGATTTCACAGTGCTGCTGTTCTTATTCGGCATCACGGGTCTGGGCAGCAAACTGGTGCACATCATTCCTGATGTTTTGAAAGGAGCTATCATCCTGGGCGCAGGTCTCGCAGCGTTTATCAAGGTGTTTGATATCTCTGTTGAAACCAACCTGTTCAACAGCCAGCCTGTTGCGGCCAGTGTCGCCATTGCGATTTCTTTGTTATTGGCTTTTTCAGAGCCGGTTGCCCGCTGGAGCAAACAATACCCGATGGTAGCCCGGATTGCGGCTATGGGATTACTGCCTGGTTTTTTATTGGGAGGAGTAGCTGGAGGCATAACAGGTGAGTTGTCGTTTGATATTGAGTGGGGAATCTATGCACTTCCTTTCGGCAGCCTGTTCGATAAAGTTTCCCCATTTGTGATTGGGTGGCCAAGCCTGGACATGTTTATTAATGGACTTCCGCTGGCCTTAATTGCCTACGTTCTCTTCTTTGGAGATCTGTTGACTGGAGACGCAATTCTTGAAGATGCTGCCAAGGAGCGTCCTGACGACACTCCCGATATCAACCATACCCGTACTCACCTGACCGTTGGTGTACGTAATGCACTAATGGCGGTATTCGCGCCTTTTTTCCCTACCCAGGGTGTTCTCTGGACAGGCATCCAGGTAGTCGTAGCCCAGCGCTGGAGGCAGGGAGCAAAAAGTCTAAGGACACTTCATGACGGTATTGCCTCTTACTATCTTTTTGGCCTGCCACTTATTTTTTGTCTGGCTCCACTGGTGACCGGCATCAAGCCTATGATGCCGATTGCTCTCGCCATGACTCTGGCGTTGACCGGTTTTGCCTGTACTTATATTGCCCTGGCCAAAGCAAAAACCAATGGAGAGCGGGGAGCCATGGTTCTGGCTGCAACCTTTCTGGCCCTGCTTGAGCCTAGAATGGGACTGGCATTTGCCGTAATCACCATCATTCTACTGGTTGACCTGCAGAAACAACCTGACTCAACGAACAGTTAGAGCCCACCACTTCTCAAAGCAACCAGCAATAAACAACGCTGGTTGCTATCTGAGGGGATACCGTTCACCCTGAGCTTGTCGAAGGGCCATGGTAATGGGCTTTAAAAGGCTCAGTCCGAAAGGGTTTTGCCCTAAGAATCCTGGATAACAAATAAGGATGGGGCATAAGAGAGGGAACGGTAGAAGGAGGGATAATTCTATTAGACCGGAAACCATGAGGCCTGTCTGCTGACAGACCTCACTTATAGAACAGCACTTACTCTTCCCGGACTACCCGATAAACCTTGGCTGCAATCTTCCACTGATCGCAGTCTCTGACCAGAGTCAGATAATCTTCAAAGTATCGGGGCTGAACGGCACTGGCTACCTTTACAACAGCCACTTCGGAGCCCGACAGATCAATGCTTAATATCTGTCCATAAGGTCCATAACCTGCGTCTTTGGGAGCTTGCCGGTTGCTGACCACCTCAAGGTAATCCGCCATACCTATGTGCTTCACACCTTCTTCTGTCGTCCATTGCAGCACACATTCCGGACGATAGATTTTCTGGATAGCTTCCACATCGCCTTCGTAAAGAGAGCGAAAGTACTCTTCCACCAGCTCTTCGACTTCCTGAATATCCGACATAACGCCTCCGGTTATTTCACAGCCTTAATGACTTCAGAGAAGGCTTCCAACATTGCCAGCTCTTCTTCCTGAGGGAAATAGCCGACATGGTGCCAGCAAACGAACTCGTCAACACCGTAGGTTTCTTTCAATGTACCAATCTGGTCAATCACCTGATTAATGGTGCCTTCCCAGAGACGACCCATAGGTACTTTATAAGGAGGTACGTTGTAGGCAGTATTAAACAGATGCTCAAAAGTTTGTTTGTGCTTCTTCGCTTCAGCTTCAGTACGGCCCATAACCAGGTGACCACCCAGAGCCAATACATCACTTCTGGCTACCTTGCGACCTACTGTTTCTGCTTCTTTAACGTACTCATCAATGGTGACATCGATAAAGTCATTCTTGCCAACAAACGACACCATCTTGCCACTTTCACGAGCCCAGAAACGACAGGTGTCCATAGACCAGCTAAACGGCGCATAAATAGGTGGATGAGGATCCTGATAAGGTTTTGGCACGATACCTACCCGCTGAATCACATGATTCTCATCGGTATCGCCTTCACGGCTCCACATTTTGGTGGGTGGGAAGTGCCACTCGATAGGATCTTTTGGAGGAATATTCCAGAACTCACCCTGGAAGTTGATGGTGTCTTCTGTCCACAGTTTTTTAATGATGCGGAAGTTTTCTTCAAACAAGCGACGGTTGCGCTGATCGACTTCCGACTTGTCTGACTGGGATGTGGAAATATTCAGATGCTGAGCCAGAGTATTCAACCAGCGTGGAGTATTACCGCGAACAAAACCTACAAACAGTCTGCCCTTGGTCATGTGATCCAGCATGGCCAGATCTTCCGCCAGAGTCACAGGATTATGAGCCGGCAGACACATACCCACCTGACCTACTTTCAGGTGTTTTGTGTTATTGGCGACATGCATGTTCCACAGGATCGGGTTAGTGGTGGTTTCTATCCCTTCCACCTGCAGATGGTGTTCGGTCATGCAAAAACCGTAGTAGCCATTGTCATCGGCATACTTCATCTGGGTAGTGAGGTTGTCCAGCAGATCCTGATAGCGCTGGGGATCCGACCCCGGATTTTTCACCTCTTCGCCCACGCTCCGCATGTAGGGCTGAACAAGGATATGGGTCTTCATGTGTGGTCCCTCCCGCAGGCCGGTAAATGACCAGGCACTGTGATGTTTTGGTTTAATCTTTATTTTTAGTGAACGTTCGTTCGGTAATGTACTGAAGAAAATACTGAGGGTCAACCTGCATCGCAGATCATTCATCAAAGTCAGATAGATTTATGAGGCCTCCTCCCCTCCCTTTACCAGAGCGGAAATAAGAGAGGAGCAGGTTCAGAGCTCAAGTATATCGTGAGTGAATTAGCTCAAACCCGGCAAAATAAACTCAACCAGACGATCCCGGATCTGTTCTTCGCTGTAGCCTTCCAGACTCCAGTGTCTCAGCGCCCAGACGTTGCAGAAGAAGTAGATCATATTGGCAGCCAGGAAGGTGTCTGTTTTCTTGAACACCCCCTCTTCGATACCATCTACAATGATCTGTTCCCACAGGGTCATGAAGTCTCGCTCAACATTAAAAATGCGATCCCGGTTTTCAGCATTCAGCGCCCGCGTTTCACGGTAAACCAGGTTAATGTATTTACGGTTTTTAGTGACGTATTGAACGTAAGCTTCAATCGCACTCTTCATTTTGCTTTCTGCGTCTTCCTGTCGATGCAAAGCTTCCTTGAAGTAGGCAAAGATCTCTTCCATGCACACCTGGGTGATCATGAACAGAATATCTTCCTTGGTGTCGATGTACTTGTACATGGTAGGAATAGTGATGTCTGCAGCCTTGGCGATTTCACGCATGGAAGCTGAGCCATAGCCCTTGCGTCCAATGACTTCACAGGCACCTTTGAATATCTGTTGACGACGCTTGTCGGCCACAGTTTCCGGACGAGCTTGCAAAAAGGTACTGCTGGTTTCTGCAACCTGTGTTTTACCTTTTTCAGCAGCAGTTTTTTTCTGCTGGGCAGTGTCTCTGGAAAGCTCAAAAGTGTGAGAAAAATCGGCCACCATTTTTTCCGGCGACTGTCGTTCATTCTCTGCCAGACGATAAAGACAGGTTCTCCAGGCCAACCTGTCCGGTCTTTTATAAACAGGCTCTGAGACAGCCATGAAGCGATTACCTTCACCTTCTGTGAAGAATCGACTACTGCTGTCGACTGTTTTGGCTTTCAGCCCTTCGCCACTGGCACGATCTGCACCATTCTGCACACAGGTTTCTGCCAGCAGAGTCAGCATCCATCTTGGCACTTCACCGGCACAGTATTTGGCCAGTTGTGAGTAATCACTCCATGCGATCACCTGAATGCCGTCGCCCTTTTCCAGACGAATGCCCAATAACTGTTTTATATCAACACTTTCACTCATGGTCTCAAGCTGACCCTGTCCAATTCTGTAGCCCGGCAATCACTCTAGCAAGAGCACGACCATAATTACCAGTCTCATATTGACTTCGAGGTGCCAGTCCTTTTAAATACACGAGTGAACGTTCGTTAACCCAACTCCGAATCTGAAAGAATAACAACAGGTGAACTATGGAAAAGCGGACAAAGTCTCAGAGTCTGGGCCCTGAAGCCCAGTTCTGGGCCTACCTCAAAGAAGGCCGATTCATGATTCAACGCTCTGGCCTGACCGGGAACTATGTGTTCTACCCAAGAACCATTGAGCCAGAAACCGGTTCAAGTGACCTTGAGTGGGTGGAAGTCAGCGGTAAAGGCACGGTCTACACCACTACCATGGTTCATCGCAGACCGGAAAAAGGCGGTTCTTACAATCTGGCCATCATTGAGCTGGATGAAGGCCCGAGAATGATGGGTCGTATTGAAGGCTGCCCMCCCGACTCTGTAAGTATCGGAATGCCTGTCATTGCCAAGGTAGAAGAGCCCTCGTTTGGCCCTTACAAAAACAGTGGCCAACCCATCGTTGTTTTCTACAGCMCCCAGGAGTAACACCATGACGTCTTCACTGAGAGGCAAAACCGCCATTGCCGGTGTGGGATACTCCGGACTGGGCAAAACGCCTGAACATAAGCCACTAGAACTCTTGGCACAGGCCAGCATGAAAGCCATCAATGATGCAGGTCTTGATTTAGCCGATATTGACGGCCTATGCGCCGGTACTTTTTATCATTTTTTCCCAACACTCTCAGTGGCTGAGTACCTCGGGATTCGTCCAAAATGGTCCAGCTCCGACATGGTCGGTGGATCGTCGTTTATGTCTCATGTACAGCAGGCAGCCATGGCTATCCAGACAGGTCTCTGCAACAACGTTCTGATTGCCTACGGCAGTAATGCCAGAAGCAGCCGCGACGTAAACGGTCTGGTAGAAACCCCCACTTTTGAACAACCCTATGAATACATGGTGCCCTTGGCTGGCTATGCTATGGCTGCTGCACGACACATGCATGAATACGGTACCACCCGTGAACACCTGGCTCATGTAGCCGTTTCAGCAAGAAAATGGGCACAACTGAACCCTGACGCCACTATGCGTGATCCGCTCACCATTGAAGAAGTATTAGAAGGACAATTGATTGCTGACCCGCTTTCGATATACGACTGTTGCTTAATGAGTGACGGTGCAGGCGCACTGATTCTTACCAGTAAAGAGCGGGGTCAAAGCCTTCGCCAAAAGCCTGTCTATCTTCTGGGCGCTGCGGGAGCACACTGGCATCGTGAAATCAGCCAGATGCCAGACCTGACAGTGACGGCTGCCACTGAAAGCAGTCAAAGAGCTTATGAAATGGCCGGTATCAAGGCACAGGATGTCGATGTTGTTCAGCTCTATGACGCCTTCACAATTAATACCTTGCTGTTTCTGGAAGACCTTGGTTTCTGCAAGAAAGGTGAAGCGGGTGACTTTGTGGCCGACGGACAGATTGCACCCAATGGCTCACTCCCTGTGAATACCAACGGCGGTGGACTTTCCTGCGTTCACCCGGGAATGTACGGCACCTTCTGTATGATCGAAGCTGTGACTCAGCTCAGGGGCCAGGGCGGAGAGAGACAGATCGACAATGCTGAGCTGGCAATAGCCCACGGTAATGGCGGCACTCTGTCCCATCAATTCACTACTGTCTTTGGAACCGAGTCCACACTTTAATCAAGTAACTTTCATCCGCCATTTTGGATGATCGAAACGATGAAAATGCCTCCAGCGCATACCTCTGAGGCATTTTCATATAACAAGCAAACTATCAGGCCCATCTGCCACAATTTAACCATGAAAGTTTTTTCATCCCCCAAGGGTGACGAAAAAATATTTCTTTCGCTCATGACTGCTTTATTGACTGGAAGTAAAAATGAAGGATTCAGCTCACCTCAAAAATAATTACCGCTATTTTAGAGAATTCACTACCCGCTGGAATGATAATGACCATTACGGCCACATGAATAACTCTCACTACTACGCCTATTTTGACTCCACAATTGGGCAGTACTTGATGAATGAATGCAATTTAAGCATTAAGAAAGATCAAGTTGTGGGCTACGTGGTGCACTCTCAATGCAACTATGTTAACTCTGTAGCTTACCCTGACGAGCTGATTGTAGGATTAAGAGTCAACAAGATTGGCAACAGTTCCGTCGAGTACGGACTGGCAATCTTCAAAAAAGGTGAAGAAGAAGCGTCAGCCCATGGAACATTCACCCATGTCTACGTAGACCGTCGAGTTAACCAGTCAACAGCTATTCCGGAGAAGGTTCGAAGCCGACTTGAGAATCTGAAGGTCTGATTTTAGAACTTCGCAACTCCGGGTAGCTCCCAGCTAACCCGGAACATCCATGCTCACAAGCTTTCTTTCAAGTTCACTCATTGGGTGTCGGAAGTCTAAAACAAGTCCGAAAAGAAGTGACTCAATAGACTAATCTAGAGTCAATTATCCTGAGTCAAGAGCGTCGAACAGCTCATGAATGCCCTGAAAGATCTTCCAGCCAAATTTTTTCTGATCTTCTTTTTACTGACTCCAACCCCGTCATTTTCAGACGATACATCACCAAAAACTGTTACGCCGAGCCCTCTTATTTCCTACCAGGTAGAGCAGCTTAAACAGTATCTCACTCAACAACCCAACATACAGAAAGCTCTTATTGAAGGTTTGACTCAACACTGCCAGAACGGAGCATTGCCTGCAGTATCAACGCTTGAAGACTTATATAAAATGCTGGTTGCTCTGCCCGTAAATGTTATCAGGAGAACAGAGGTACCCTTTGATCAAATGTCCTGCACGTTTGAGAAAATGGCAGAAGTAAAAGCCTCCCCCTTCGAGCCTCCCGTACTTTTTCCCTGGATGATCTCTTATTTTCGATCTTTTCATGCTTATATGGAGCAACCGGAATCCATTGCTTACATTAACCACTGGCTTGACTCGCCTGCAGTTGGCATACAGGACTTTATCGTTCCGGTGGGTGGCTATACCAGTTTCAATGACTTCTTCGGCCGAAGATTAAAACCTGGCGTTCGCCCCATAACCTCACTGAATGATGATGCAGTTGTTGTATCCCCCAACGACGGCAGCATCAAGATCATGCACAAAGAGATTTCAAAGAGTACTGCTATCAAGGCTAAGGGAGATATGCTCAATATCAGCAGGGTTTTCGGTAACCACCCTCTCGCCAGGCACTTTATTGGGGGCACCGTTCTGGAGAGCACCCTCCATGAATACAGTTATCACCACTTCCATTCTCCCATCAGCGGAACCGTTATGCAGGCCGCCTTATTTCCTGAAACCACATTCTCCGATACCGGACATACAGATCCATGGTCTACCACTGCATACAACCACCATCGCGGCGCTTACATTATTCATAATGACAAACTGGGTTATGTTGGGGTCATACCTGTGGGCATTTGGTTCATTAGTGATATTACGCTTCTTGCCGAGAGTGGAAGCCATGTTGCAAAAGGCCAGGAACTGGGGCACTTTGCCTTTGGTGGTTCAACTATCCTGCTGTTTTTCGAACCTGGTGCGATTAAAACGCACCTCATGAATCAGGAAAGCTCTGTTCGAATGGGAGAAACGATTGCTCAGACACACTAAGCCATTTCAATCATCCTGCTAAACCATTCTTCTGAGAATACGCTTGCCAGTCAGTTCATGTTTAATAACTGCGGAAACATGCATCAGCACCATTAAACTCAGCAACATACAGCTGTATTTATGAACCTGATTCATCAGGCCGGTTACGTCTCGATTTTCAATGACGTAGGGAAGCGAGAACAGATTAAAAACATTAATGTCTCGCTCCATCATTAATACACCGGAAATGAGCACCAACGACGTGATGATATAGAGCATTCGATGCATCTGACTCGCCAACCATTGATTCCAGCGATTTAAATCTTCACTCTCCGGTTTTTTATAATGGAGGGAATGAAAGCATCGAAACAGGAAGAGAGGAATAAACAGAGTAGTCAGAGAGACATTGATAAATGCGACCCATTGTTTGCTGGCCAGACTTTCCGAAAGAAAGGCGACATAGAAGCCACTGGCATTGGCCCAAATAATAACAGCAGCAGAAGACCAATGCAGGAAACGGGCGCCAGGTGAGTAGCGATTATTCATTATTATCATCCCGAGAAAGTATTCATACAGATTGGAAGTAATATCGAAATACTTTTGAGACAATTATGTATCATTAATATACTTTTATGAATCAAAATTCGTAACGAATATGTAATAAATTCATAATTTTTTCGAAAGGAAGAACTCCATCACACGAGATCAGACAGCCGCTTTAGGATTTATCTCGAATAACTCACCGATTTAAACACCAGGACCATTCTATTTGATCTTGTCAAAGACGGTGATATTGGACTTCGATGGCTCAGTCCAAACGGTTTTGAAAGGGTTTCAACAAAGAAGTTAACCTCAGAAAAGCCCTTAGATAAATTGGCTGACAGCGTTTTCTGAATAAAAAAAGCCGCCCGAAGGCGGCTGGAAAGGTCAGGCGGCACCAGCCTGACTAGGACAATCTGCATAGCATGAAGAACTCATGCTATGACTGAATTCAATGTTTCACGGTAGTCGCATGCTTCTCATAAAACGCAGAGAGTTTTAGTACCCCCTGGTCATCCAGACTGCGACCAATGATCTGTAAACCAACCGGTAAGCCAGCCTGTGTTTCTCCACAGGGAATGGAAGCACCCGGTTGACCGGTCAGGTTGAAAAGGAAGTTATTTGCCCAGGGAGCAAACAGGTTTTCAGTATCAGCTGCAGGCAGTTCCGCGCGATAAGCGGGCACCGGAACAGAGGGTAAAATCAGAAAATCAAAGTTCTGAATCAACGCCATGGTTTGCTCTCTCAACTTCTGCATGGCAAACCAATCGTTATAATGTTGCTCTGCCGTATACCCAGGTACAGGGCTTGACCATTCGTTGATAACTTCAGCCCTCTGCTTTCTGGCTGGATCACATTGATTAAACTCACTGAAGCATCGCACCTGGTAATATCGCTCAGCGCAAGCATCGTCACCTTTTTTGAAAGGAGCATCCAGAAAAGCCACATCAAAGCCCTGACCGGCAAAAAACTCAGCCGCCTCAGTGACCCGCTTCACTACTTCCGGATCAGGATCTATGCCCAGCCCAAGATCCGTAATCACTCCTATTCGACCTTTGTCCACTGGATCAGCCAAACCATGAAGGTAATCAGTGGCATCATAAGGCAGAGCCGTAAAATCCCTGTCGTCAGGTCTGGCAATGACATTCATCATCAGCGCAGCATCACTGACTGTTCGAGTCAGGGGACCGGCTACCAAGGAAGGATTATTAGGAAAGTAATAGGGCACACGTCCCTGGCTGGGCTTGAACCCATAAATGCCACAGAAGGAAGCCGGTAAACGAATAGAGCCGACAATATCGGTACCCAGCGAAAGAGGTTCAAAACCAGCGGCTACAGCAGCCGTTGCACCAGAACTGGAACCCCCTGTGTTATACGACAAATTAACAGGGTTACGGGTAATGCCATGCCTGGAGCTGTAACCAGCAGGCAGAATGCCAAAGTCACACATGGTGTTTTTGCCGTAGATCACCATGCCATGCTCTTTCATTCTGGCTACGGCCGGACAATCCTCATCAGCAATAACCCCTTCTTCAGGCATAGCAGCACTGCCTCTAAAGACGGGCATTCCACTAACGGGTAAAGCATCTTTAACTGAAGTATGTATCCCATCCAGCAAACCCAGAGGCTTACCTTTAAGCCAGCGCTGCTCAGAACGGCGAGCCTGGCTTATAGCTGACTCCTGATCCAGATAGTACAAAGCATTTATATCGGGATTTAGCTGACCAATTCGCTCGAAAGTAGACTCCAGAACCTCAACCGGAGAGAGCTTCTTTTGCTGATAAAGTCGCAAAAGTTGTAGGGCACTGAGCTGATGGATTTCACTGTTCAGCATACTTACGTCCTGTACACACTTTCCTGAGTTGAATCGACCAGAGCCTGTTCTCTGGCTACCAGGTCCTTAATAGCACCTACTTTCAAATGGTGCTGACGGGCAAAGGCCAGCAGTTGTGGCAAACGAGCCATAGTGCCATCGTCGTTCAAAACCTCACAGATGACAGCCGCAGGCACTCGCCCTGCTCTTTTCATCAGATCAACAGAAGCTTCGGTATGCCCTTCTCTTGCAAGCACACCTCCTGGTCTGGCAATCAGTGGAAAGATATGACCGGGCGTGACCAGATCCACCGCTTTGCTGGCAGGGTTCACAGCCGTTAAAACCGTTGTTGCACGATCAAATGCTGAAATACCGGTAGTCACCCCTTCTCTTGCTTCAATGGAAACCGTAAAAGCTGTTTCAAACTCACTTCTTCCCCGTTTGGGCTGAAGCTTGAGTTCCAGTTCATCCGCTCGCTGCTGAGTCAGGGTCAGGCAGATAAGACCTCGGGCATAACGGGCCATGAAGTTAATGGCATTGGGGGTTACGGCATCAGCAGCAATAACCAGATCACCTTCATTCTCACGACCTTCATCATCAACCAGAATGAACATGCGCCCCTGTCGGGCTTCTTCAATAATCTCATCCACCGAGGCAAGGTCCTGGGGACGAAAAGGAACGGCTGACCCTACTGAAGAAGGCTGGACTCCATCACGCATTACTTTTCTTGCTGTTATTGTCATACCTTCCTCACATGAACGAACGTTCACTCATTTGCAATTATCATAAAATCTGACCGGTGATGAGTCAACCAAAATATGGGTAAATATACGTATTATTTGCTATTTAACAGCCCCAAGAACGAGCTAATGAAGAGAAAGCAGGAAGACCGACTAACCGATCTTCCTGCTCCTGTGAAGATAGGACTTTATACAGCGTCTTCTTTTAAATCCTTGCGAAGAATTTTCCCGACAGCGGTCATCGGTAACGCAGAACGAAACTCAATGTGACGAGGCACTTTATAGGGCGTCAGATGCTGACGACACCATTCAACTACCTTCTCTTCGGAAAGCTCTCCTTCTCCTTTAACCACGAAGAGTTTGACAGCTTCCCCTGTCTTTTCATCTGGCACACCGATGGCGGCACAATACTGGACGCCGTCCATTTTGGTCACAACATCTTCAATTTCATTAGGGTAAACATTGAACCCGGAAACCAGAACCATATCCTTTAACCGGTCAACAATACTGATGAAACCTTCAGAATCGATTTGAGCCACATCACCGGTATAGAACCAGCCGTTTTCATCAATAGTCTTGGCCGTGGCTTCAGGATTATTCCAATAACCCATCATGATCTGGGGTCCACGAACACAAAGCTCTCCCTGCTCACCCAGAGTGGCAACAGAACCATCCTGTTTTACCAGTTTCAGCTCAGTTTCAGGGACCGGCTGGCCCACCGTACCGTCTTTTTTCGGGCCAATCGGGCTGACAGAAACGACCGGAGAACATTCTGTAAGACCATAGCCTTCGATAATGCCAACCCCCGTGGTTTCCTGCCACTGTCTGTTCACTTCCTGCTTAAGGGCTGTACCACCAGACATAGTGAGTACCAGATGGGAGAAGTCACACTTTGAAAACTCTGGATGCGCCAACAAACCAGAGAACAGGGTATTGAGCCCGGCAAAAACAGTAAAAGGCTTGCTGTTCAGCACCTTGATAAATTGATCAATATCGCGGGGGTTGGGAATCAGGACGTTCTCATCGCCACGACTGCCATACATCAACATATTAACGGTGAAGGCAAAGATATGATAAAGCGGCAGTGGTGTAATAATGACCTGCTTGCCAGTCGGCAAGAATACTTCTCCCTGCTCATTCTGTTCCTGGGTAATAGCCCGGTATTGCAGCAAGTTGGCCAACAGATTGCCATGACTCAACATCGCTCCCTTGGCAAAGCCCGTTGTTCCACCGGTGTACTGCAACATAGCCAGATCAGTCAGCCTGGCTTCTGCATAGGGTGAATAATCATCAGCGTTGGCATTATTTAAAATTGGCAGCAAAGGTGTGCAGCCTTCGACCAGAGTGGATTCAGTACCTTCCTGAATCAGATCCAGTGGATCAGTATTGATTACTTTCTGACTGCCGTCAGAAGCTTCCCTGATCAGAGCCACATTAGACGACAAACAAACAATGGCTTGCGTTCCTGAATCAGCCAGCTGGTGTTTTAATTCAGTCAGGGTGTAAAGGGGGTTAACGTTAACAACCACCAGACCTACCCTGAGTGCAGCGAAAGCCACTATCGGATACTGAAGAAGGTTGGGGAGCTGAATAGCCAGCCTGTCTCCAGGCTTAAGACCACTCTCTTTCTGGAACCAGCCAGCCAGTCGGCGACTGTATTCATCCACTTCAGTAAAAGTCAGGGTTTTACCAAGGCAGGTATAAGCCGGTTTATTGCTGTGTTCAGTAAGAAAACCATCTATCAACTCAACGAGTGAGCTGTATTCTTCAACATCAATGGTGTCCGATACGCCCCTGGGGCGACGGGTTGTCCAAAAGTCCGAATCCATGCTCGTATCCTTTTTATTTTGAAGCACAACTCACCCGGGGCTGGATAAGCTGTACTTCTGGCTCATGGCAGTTTTTATTAATGGATAAATGAGAAATCTTCTTCATCAATGGCCAGCAGCGTGTCAGCATCATCTCTGATGGTTTCTGCCAGCGAAGTGGTTCTGGGCAGCAATCTTCTGAAGTAGAATCGCGCTGTATCCAGCTTCGCTGAGTAAAACTTGCCTTCTTTCTCAACAGCCACTGCAGCCGCTTTCAACCACATGTAGCCCAGACTGATATAACCAGACAACATCAGATAATCCACCGACGAACTGTTCAGCTGGTTGGCGTCTTTACGCTCACCCAGTTCTGAAGTCAGGGACTGCCATAGCTCCACTTTCTCGATCAGGCTGACCGCCATTTCTTTCAGCTCAGCTACTTCCAGCTGTTCTCTGGCAAACTCAGTCACTTCAGTAGTAAATCGGGTTAACAACTGTCCGTCTCCGGCCAGGACTTTTCTTTGCAGCAGGTCCAGTCCTTGAATGCAGGTAGTACCTTCATAGATCGCTGTTATGCGAATGTCTCTGGCTAACTGTTCCATACCCCATTCGCGAATAAAGCCGTGACCACCCAGAACCTGAATACCTTCTTTGGTGGCTTCCTGAGCCACTTCAGTGATAAATCCTTTAGCGATAGGTGTTAACAGTGCCAACCTGCTTTCGGCTGCACGGCTCTCTTCCTTACTGCCTTTGTGCTTGATATCCACCAGCCTTGCACAATACATATTCAGTAGGCGACCACCCTCGGAGAAAGCTTTCTGGGTCAGCAGCATACGACGTACGTCAGGGTGAACAATGATCGGATCGGCTGGCTTTTCAGGGTTTTTCCTGGGAGAACCTTTCATCTGAATACGTTCACGTGCGTAAGCAAGTGCGCCCTGAAAAGAGTGTTCAGCAGCACTCTGCCCCTGAACAGCAACGCCCAGACGTGATTCATTGATGAAGGTAAACATGCAAGCCAATCCCTTGTTAGGGGGACCAATCAGATAGCCTTTGGCTCCATCAAAGTTCATGACACAGGTAGCACTGCCCTTGATGCCCATCTTGTGCTCAATAGAACCACAGGATACGGCGTTTGCTTCTGCTACACTTCCATCGTCGTTAACATTGTTTTTCGGAACAACGAACAGAGAAATACCGGCTGTACCTTGTGGCGCATCTGGCAGACGAGCCAGCACAATGTGAATAATGTTTTCCGTCAGATCCTGTTCACCGGCAGAGATAAAGATCTTGCTACCGGTAATCCGGTAGGTTCCGTCAGCATCCGGTTCTGCCCTGGTCTTAAGCAACCCGAGGTCAGAGCCACAGTGAGCCTCAGTCAGGCACATGGTGCCACTCCACTCACCGGATACCATAGGCGGTATAAAAATGTTCTTGAGCTCTTCACTGGCATGAGCGCTGACGGTTTCGATCGCCCCCCAGGTCAGGGTTGGATAAATAGCCCAGCTAAGGTTACTGCTCGCCAGCATTTCATAAAAAGCGGTGTTCAATGAGTTGGGAAGTCCCTGGCCACCGTATTGCTCTGGATGACTCAAACCACACCAGCCATTTTCCACCAGCTGGTTATAAGCTGACTTGAAGCCTTCAGGTGTTGTGACCTTGCCCTCATTCCAGTGACAACCTTCCTCATCGCCGCTGCGATTCAATGGGACTGCCACACCTTCTACAAACTTGGCACCTTCTTCAAGAATGGCTTTGACCATGTCCGGGGATGCTGCATCGCCTCCTGGCAGGGAGGCATAGTGCTGCTCATATCCCAGCACTTCGTTCATAACAAACTCAAGATCTCTGACTGGCGCTTTATAATCTGGCATTTCCTGTCTCCCCTTAAAGAATCTCAAACAGTCCGGCTGCACCCATGCCGCCACCCACACACATGGTGACTACTCCGAACCGGGCTCCACGACGACGACCTTCAAGTAAAAGGTGGCCTACCTGGCGGGTTCCAGTCATTCCGTAGGGATGTCCTATGGAGATACCACCGCCATTGACGTTCAGTTTTTCGTTATCGATTCCCAGGTGATCACGGCAATAAACTACCTGACAGGCAAAAGCTTCGTTCAGTTCCCAAAGATCAATGTCGTCCACAGTTAAACCATGAGCTTTCAAAAGCTTGGGCACAGCAGATATGGGGCCAATGCCCATTTCTTCTGGCTCAAGACCGGTCACCATCATTCCACGGTAAATGCCCAGAGGTTCAATGTTTTTCTGCTGTGCATACTGGCTATCCATCAGAACCATCGCAGCAGCACCGTCTGATAACTGACTGGCATTACCGGCAGTAATGGTTCCACCCTCAATCACCGGATCCAGTGATTGCAGGCTTTCCAGTGTGGTCTGTGGACGATTACCTTCATCCTTGGAGAGAGTCACTTCTTTGTATGAAACTTCCCCGGTATTACGATCCTTGACCATCTGGGTTGTCGTGGTAGTCACAATCTCATCCTCAAACACACCCGAGCTCTGAGCCAGAGCTGTACGTTGCTGTGACTGAAATGCATACTCATCCTGAGCTTCACGACTAATGCCGTACTTATTAACAACATGCTCCGCTGTTTGCAGCATGGGCATATAAGCATTGGGTTGAGCGGCTAAAACCGTATCGTCTTTCTGGCTCATGACCCATTCAACCAGCTGGTTCTGAACCATGGAAATGTGTTCCTGACCGGCAGCAACAGTGACATTCATTCTGTCAGAAACGATTTGCTTGGCTGCGGTGGCTACAGACATCAAGCCGGATGAACATTGACGATCAATAGTTTGACCCGCCACTGTTTGAGGCAATCCGGAAGCAAATGCCGCCATGCGACCCAGGTTCCAACCTGAAGTACCGGCCTGGAGAGATGTCCCCATAACCAGATCATCAATTTCACCCGCTTCAATACCCGCTCTTTCTACCGCAGCGCGGATCGCGAATGAGGCCAGAGTAGGCGACTTGGTAATATTGAAAGCACCACGAAAAGCTTTTCCAATGGGCGTTCGCGCAGTAGAGACAATAACGGCTTCGCGCATATCTGAATCCTGTCTGATGGTCGTTTGTGTTTATAAGACTGAAACTGAATGATTGAGATTCGGGGCAAGAGTGAAGGGAGGCACTCTTGCCCCGAACTCATCAGGGCTGAAAATCCTTGAAGGACTTACCTTCTTTCGCGAGTCGCTCAAGCAGTGGTGCAGGTTTGAACCAGAGTTCACCGTACTCACCCAAACTTTCACGATAGTGATTCAGGCCAGCCACGACTCTGGCCAGACCGATTTCGTCGGCATACTGCATCGGGCCACCGCGCCAGGAAGGGAAGCCATAACCATTGGTATAAATCAGATCGATATCACTGGAACGGTTGGCAATACCTTCCTCCAGTACCCGGGCCCCTTCGTTGATCAAGGCATACATACAGCGCTTGCGAATCTCGTCCTGGCCAATCTCACGCCTCTCAATGTTGTGCTTTTCTGCCAGCTCTACCGAAAGAGTGATGGTTTCAGGGTCATTGATTTTTTCCCGTCCCTGATAGATATAAACGCCGTGGCCTGTCTTCTGACCCAGTCTTCCCAACTCTTTGAGCTTGAATTGAAGTGCCTGATAGCTTGGGTCACCTTTCCATTCATCAGCATTGGCTTCAGCCGCAGCACAACCGACATCAATGCCAGCCATGTCACCCATGGAAATAACCCCCATAGCCATACCAAATTCAGTTAGAACCTGATCAACCTGTTCAGGGGCAGCACCTTCCAGCACCATTCGGAAAGCTTCCCTTGAATAAGGAGCCACCATTCTGTTGCCTACAAAGCCGTAGCAAACACCGACTACCACGGGTTGTTTGCCAATCAATCTGGAGACTTGCAAGGCTGTGGCCAGAGCTTCATTTGAGGTTTCTTTACCACGAACAATTTCAAGCAACTTCATAATGTGCGCGGGTGAGAAGAAGTGCAGACCCACTACATCCTGAGGCCTTTTAGTGACAGCAGCAATTTCGTTAAGGTCCAGTGTTGAGGTGTTGGATGCCAGAATACAACCTGGCTTACAGACTTCATCCAGACGACTGAATACCTGACGTTTGACGTCCATACTCTCAAATACAGCCTCAATAACCAGATCAACATCTGCCAGATCCTGATAATCCAGAGTGCCGGAGATCAGGCTGTTGCACATTTCTGCCTGGGAGTGAGACATTTTTTCTTTGCGAACAGCACTCTCATAGACACTCTGAATACTGGCCAGACCTTTTTCCAGGGCAGGCTTCTTCACTTCAAGCATTTTGACCGGGATACCCGCATTGGCGAAGTTCATCGCAATGCCACCACCCATTAAACCAGCGCCAATGACAGCAACGGATTTAATGGCGCGGGGCAGTGTAGTTTTCTCCAGACCCGGTACTTTTGTTGCCTGCCTTTGCGCAAAGAACAAATGCTGAAGCGCTCTGGACTGGGGTGACTCATGACACTCCTTGAACAAAGCCCATTCCATTTTCAGGCCGTCTTCCAGATTGTGGGTACAGGCAATATCCAATGCTTTCGCACAAGCCAGCTTGGATTGCTCTCTAACGGGATGAAGACTTTTCAGCATGTCTTCCAGATGACTGCGGTCATTGCCTTTAAAATCAACAATCTGATCACTGCTGTTTTTGCTGACCGTTTGAACTCTTGTATACTCAATAGCACCGGTCAGGAAGTCGCTGCCTGTAGCAATCCGGTCAACAATACCCAGCCTTTCTGCCTTCCCCGCCTTAATGGGCTTACCCGTCAGAATGACGTCCATAGCGACTTTCAAGTTAGTCACTCTCGGCAGACGCTGAGTACCACCCGCACCAGGAATAATACCCAGATTGACTTCCGGCAAGCCCAGCTTGGCATCAGGATGGGCGTAGCGATAATCGCAAGCCAAGGCCAGCTCAAGCCCACCACCCAGCGCTGCACCATTGACTCCGGCAACAACCGGCTTTGGACAGGCATCAATCTCATTAAACACTTCAGGAATCAGTGGGCTGGTCAAAGCCTTGCCATTATCAAACTCACTGATATCAGCACCCGCACAGAACATACGACCAGTCCCGGTAATCAGGATACTGGTGACAGAACTGTCTGCGACGGCACTCCGAAATAATTCCAGTAAGCGGGTCCGTAAATCCAACCCCAGACTGTTCACCGGTAAGTCATTCAGAGTAATGACAGCGACACTGCCTGATTGCTGATATTCAACTGAGTTACTCATAATCATCCATCAATTATTTACTGTTACTTTCTGTTTTTTGATTCGCTACAGGCTTCTCAAGCAGCAGTCTCCTGAGCCAGAGAATCCTTACCCTGCCATCCCATCAGTCTGGCGATAACGGCAAGTGCCAGAACCAGTCCGAAGGCAAAGGTTGCAAAGGCAAACCAATAAATAGAATCGAACTTTCCGACACTCGCTTCTGCCAGATCATTAACCAGAGCAGAAGCACTACCGGAACCCACTACCATTCCCAGCGACATAGCTACCAATCCGGCCACCAGCAGTCGACCGCCTGGGTCCATTCTGGCCTGCAGTCCCTGGTAGTAAGGAATGGCAAAACTGAAACAGAAATTAAAAAGACTCAGCGCAAACAGATAACTGTTGCTGCTGGAAAGACTGAACATCATCAGAGCACTGATAGCGGCACCGCCAACGCCCACCATCATGCAAAGCGTATATCCGGGTCGAACACTCATGACCGTAGCTAATAACGCAGCCAGGAAACCAGGAATCATACTGGCTCCCAGAAGCATTGAGGCGTCCTTGTCATCCATGCCCAGACTGAGACCGATGACTGAGGAGAAGTTCCAGATGGCCACGGCACCGGCGTAAAACAAGGTATAGGAAAGCAACACTAATAAAGAGTTGCCCTTGTAAAGGTCGCTTAGGGCCTGATCACTGTAATCTGTATCATCTCGCCCCAGGTCATTCATTTGAACAGGAATCCAGCTCTTCCAAACCAGAATGAAAAAGGCCCAGATACCGGCTAAAATGAAAATACCGCTCAGCCCAATCAGGTCTGTAATATAGGGCCAGGTTATCAGGACTATCACAGCAAACAGGTAGGCCGTCACCATGGAAAGTCCAAACCAGCGATCCGCATCAGAAAGCCGGCCAATCATGGCGATACCCGCAGCAAAAAGAACCCCGGCCGGGAAGCCTGCAAGTAAACGAATGGCTACGACAAAATCAGGGTGATGAATCAAACCGGTGAGAATTTCACACAAGCCCACCAGAATCAGGCAAGTGACCAGCCACTCCCGGAGTTTGATCCGATCTATCATGACCATGAAGACAACCACACCAATCAGCGAACCTATTGATTGTGTGAATGTTGTATAACCGGCCTGCTGTTCAGTCATTCCCCAGTCGGACACCATGGATCCAACGAACTGTGTTGCATAGACAAGGTACATACTGCCAACACCGGCCAGCATGATCGCCATGAAGAAGGTTTTCCAGAGAGTTTCTCTAGGCATGGTGCCACCTGTTTATTGTTATTCGAGGGTAGAAATAAGCATCTGATAAAGACTTTCTGACCTTGCTCTGCACACTATTTAGGAAATGCATTCACATCAAGCAGAGCAAATAGAGTTGTCACAAGGGTGGCCTGTTTACCCCCCTTTATGGCCCCTTGATCCATTTCATCTCTGATTCAGCAGGCTAATAATTGTCATGCCAGTGCAACATACAAAAAGAACAAGCAGTACAGGCCTGAGGCAGTGACCTGAGTAAGAGAAAAATAACAATAAAACAGACAGATGGACCTCAATATGCGTAAGCCCTTTCATTACAAGGCTCTGTATACTGCTATAGCCCTTGCGACCCCGATAAGCAGCCAGGCTCTGATCCTGGACTTCGATAATCCGGAAATACGAGGATATTTCGACACAACCTTCAGCTATAACACGATGTTTCGAGCTGAGAACCCAGACTTCAGACCGTCGGAAGACTTTCTGGCTAACGCTAACGATGGCTCCAGAAACTCAGAAAAAGGGGACCAGGTCTCCAGCATTTATAAAATCACTTCTGACTTTCAAATCGACTATAAAGAGTTTGGGGCTTTTATCAGGGCAACGGCCTGGTATGACGACGCCATAAAAGGCCAAAACCCTAAAGGTGACCCCAACATCTTTTCAAACAGCGGTACGGTAGATCGCTTTACTCGGGATGCTAAAAACAAGGCATCCGGCGGCAAAATTCTGGATGCCTATATCAGTTACAACTTTGATATTGGCACCCAGCCAGCCAATATCCGGATAGGCAGACAGGCGGTTAACTGGGGTGAAAGTATTTTTTATGCGGAAGGTCTGAATGTTATAAATCCGCTGAATATCGAGAAGTTCTCCCTACCAGGTACCTCCGTAAAAGAAGCGGTCATTCCTCAGAATATGATCTTCTTCCAGACTGGTATCACCGACGATCTCAGTCTTGAAGCTTATTATCAGCTTGAATGGCGTAAGGCTGAATTTGCTCCTATTGGAACATTCCTTACCCAGGAAGATCTTGACGGCCCGGGAAGTCTTGGTGGTATCGCTGACGTAAGAAGTATTTACTCCGGGTTGGCTAATCCAGCCGGAGGGACACTGCTGGATCTGCTTCCAACCGTCAACGGGACACCCGGTATTGTTTCTTTTGGCCGGGCAGGCAAGGAAATCGAAGCCAAAGACGATGGTCAATTTGGAGTTGCTTTCCGCTATCTTGCCGAAGATCTCGGCGGTACAGAATTTTCCGCCTATTTTATAAACTATCATAGTCGTATAGGATACGGACAATTGGCTGAAGCTTCATCCACCAATTCCTGCAGCAATGGCAACCCTTCGGCTAAGTTCTCAGCACTCTGTAATGCCTTGTATACCGTGCCAGGCCTCGGAGACTTCCCAGCTGCACCTTTTGCAAATTCACTGCAGTACCTGGACGACACCCGACTAAACAAGGTATTCCCTGAAGATATCCGGGTCTACGGTTTATCCGCTTCCGGTAATCTGGGATCAACCAACCTGGCCGCAGAAATCACCTATCGCCCCAATGTGCCCATCGAAACTGACAGCTCTGAAGCGGGAGCTCTACAAGCCGCAGCTCAACAACTCGTTCCTGGAGAAGATGGCTCAATACCCGGTGCTGCACCGGTAAACTACGGTGACCTTGGAACTATTGGTACTGGCGGTGCAGTGATCAATCAGTACAAACGTGGTGAGGTATACAGTCTGACCCTGAATGGTCTCCACTCTTTTGGTCAGCAGGGTATCTTTGAAGATGTTTCGCTGACAGCCGAACTGGCCAGTAACTTTGTACCCGGCAGCCTGATCGAAAAAGGTTCCTTTGCTTACATTGACCGTTTTTCCTGGGGTTACAACCTCTTCCTGCAAGGTCGTATCGCCAATATTCTGCCTAACCTGACTCTCTATCCTTCACTCTCTTTCAAGCACGACGCTGAAGGTAACAGTCGGATCAAGGTCAATCACTTTGTTGAGAATAGAAAGCAGGCATCTATTGGTCTCTCAGCTCTTTATAAAGGCCAGCTGGGTGCTTCGATCGCCTACAACGCCTATTGGGGCAATAAAGACGCTAACCCACTGCACGACAGAGACAATATAACTCTGGGAATCAGTTACAGCTTCTAAGACTTAATAAATGCCTATAGCGCAAAAAAATGCCTATAGCGCAAAAAATAATAAGAAAGAAAGGAATTCTCATGAAACATGCACTTTTAACTCTTGCCAGTATCGGGGTGTTTACCCTCGGACTGAACTCTGCGTCAGCCAATGTTGCAAAAAATGAGGTCGATCGACTGGGTAAAGATCTTACCCCGTTCGGTGCTGAAGCCGCTGGAAACAAGGATGGCAGTATTCCTGCCTGGACTGGTGGTATCACAACCCCCCCAAAAGGCTACAAAGGCTCAGGAACGGAATACATCAACCCTTTCCCGGACGACAAGCCACTGTTCACCATTGATGGGAAAAACTACAAGCAATATCAGGACAACCTGACGGAAGGCCAGATCACCATGCTGAAGTCGGCTTCCAGTGAGTTTGCCATCCCTGTGTACAAGACTCGTCGTACTTTTTCCGCGCCTGAAAGAGTGGTGAAAAATACTCGTAATAACGCAGTCTCCGCCAGCCTTGCAGATGGCGGCAACGGTATTCTGAACGCCTACGGTGGTGTGCCCTTCCCGATCCCTGAAAATGGTCTGGAAATTGTCTGGAATCACATTACCCGCTGGCAGGGTGTTACTTTTACGGAGACCAACAACTCCATAGAAGTCCATCCAGACGGCAACTATCAGGCGACCCAATACAACGCCTCCACGACCTATAACTTCTATGACCCGCAAGGCAACAAGGACTCTCTGGACAATATTCTGTTCTACACGCTGACAGAGTACACATGGCCAAACATGCTCGCCGGTAACCTCACTTTGATCCATGAAACACTGGACCAGGTATCCGAGCCTCGCCGGGCGTGGAACTACCTGCCGGGTCAGAGACGCGTGAGAAGAGCTCCAGGTCTTGCCTACGACCAGAGTGCCAGCTTCACCATTGCTGACGAAGCTGACATGTTCAACGGCGCACCCGACCGCTTTGATTGGAAGCTGGTTGAAAAGAAAGAAATCTACGTTCCCTACAACAGCTACAAACTAAGCAGCAAGTCATTAACTTACGATCAGATGCTGGCCAGCAGAACCGTTGACCCCAGTCTGACTCGCTGGGAAAAACATCGTGTCTGGGTGGTTGAAGGCACACTGAAAGACGGCATTCGTCACGTATACGGTAAACGTCGTTTTTATGTTGATGAAGACAGCTGGTCCATTCTGATTTCAGAAGCTTATGACAACCGCGGTGAGCTCTGGAAAGTAAATTATGCCCACACGATCAACGCTTATGACTTGCCAGGCTTCACCAATGAACTGGTCGTTTATCACGATCTGATCGCCAGAAAGTACAGCGTTGACTTCCTGGACAACGAAATCTCCACAACTCGTAACTTTGGGGCACCCAAACCGGCTATTTCCTACTGGAAGCCAGCCAACCTGCGTCGCCTTGGAAGACGATAAACCCATACAAAAACAAGGATAAGCATTATGTCAGCAGTCATCATCCTTGGAACCGGACTGGCGGGCTACACGCTCGCCAGGGAGTTCCGAAAACTGAACCAGACAACCGAGCTTAAACTGATCACGACAGACGACGGGAGTAATTATTCCAAACCCATGTTGTCTACCGGTTTTACCAAGGGGAAGTCTGCCGACGACCTGGCCATGCAATCGGCTGAATACATGGCTGAGACACTCAATGCCCAGATTCTGACGCACTGCAAGGTCAACGCCATCGACTCCGATGCTCATACCATAGAGCTGGACAGTGGTGAGACTCTGGAATACTCAAAGCTGGTGCTTTCGCTGGGTGCAGAACCCATTCGAATCCCTGTGGAGGGTAATGGCTCGGATAAAGTGTTTTCTGTGAATGATCTGAGCGACTACCGGATTTTCCGGGAGTCACTGCCTGAAAAAGGTCGTGTGGTTATCCTTGGCGCGGGTCTGATTGGTTGTGAGTTTGCCAATGATCTTAGGAATGGAGGGCACTCCGTCTCTGTTGTAGCCCTCTGCGAACAGTTAATGCCGGGGCTCATTCCTGAGGCTGCTGCTCAGGCTGTCCAGTCCTCTCTGGTTGATGAAGGCGTTGAGTTTTATCTGGGTCAAAGCATCCAGTCAATGACTCAGGAGCAAGACGAACTTACCGTTAAGCTGAGCTCAGGAGAGACCCTGAAAGCCGATCTGGTTCTGTCAGCTATTGGACTGAAACCAAGAACGGCTCTGGCTGCTCAAGCCGGGCTGGCTGTGAACAAAGGCATTCAGGTCAATCCATTGCTGGAAACCAGCCATCAGGATATCTATGCTCTGGGAGATTGTGCAGAAGTTTCCGGTCTGAACCTTCAGTATGTGATGCCATTGATGGCCTGTGCCCGGGTGCTTGCCAAAAACCTTTCTGGCAGCCCTACGGCTGTGAAGTATGGCCCCATGCCAGTGACGGTTAAAACACCAGCCTGTCCTCTGGTCACTGCGCCTCCGGCAACCTCTGCCCAGGGTACCTGGCAAGTCGAGCTGGATGGCCCTAATGTTCGAGCCCTGTTCACTGATGGCAAGGACTTACATGGCTTTGCCCTGACCGGAAGTATGACCTCAGACAAGGTTCAACTCACTCGCAGACTGCCTTCTCTTCTTTGAGAAGGTCAGTCGACCTTACAAAAAACTGTCTTGATTTCTGACCACTTGCTAATTATTGTTTTAGGCAAATGACTTCCAACAATAATTAAAAGTCAATGGATGTACAGTATGGTCTTTGAAGATCAGTCTTTGTTTCCAGGTAATGAGCTTTACCGAATCCATCAACTTCTGCTGGAAGAAGGCATCAGCCTGCAAAAGCTACTGCTGGGCACAGGACTCCCCGAGAGCTGCCTGACCAACCCGGAAATATTACTCTCCTGGCGTCAGTTCGACATGATCTACCGGAATGCCTTTCGACTCAGCCAACGTAAGGATATCGGTCTGCTGATTGGCAACTGTATGGATCTTACTCGCTGGGGTGTTCTGGGCTCCGCCATGAGCAGCTGCCTCGACATTAATCATGCCCTGGGTCTGGCCAATCATTATCGTGACTTTGTTCGCAGCCCTTTTGACTTTCCTATCATCCCTGTTAAAGGCGGTCTTCTAGTCGGGTTGAAACGCAGAAGCAATATTGAGTTTGCGGTCAATCAAAGCTTTGCCGCTGAAGTGATTCTTATGGGCACTCATGCTGTTATCGAGGATATGATTGACCTCCCCTTTCAGTTTCGGGAAGTTCGCCTGAGCTACTCGGCTCCTGAGTATAAGGAAAGCTATGAAAGACTCTTCCGATGCCCGGTGATCTTTGACAGCCATGAGACCTCCTACATCATTGACGATCGTTATCTGAACCTTCGACTGCCCCGAAGCAATCCGATCAATTATCGTATTGCCCGACAGCACTGTGAAAAGCGCCAGAAAAAGGTACAGTCCTACCGCCACGGTGATATCAAGGTAAGAATTCAGCAGGTACTGTCCTCAAGAGAGGGTCAATCCATTGATCTTGAGACAATGGCTGAAACACTGAATATGTCAGCCAGAACTATCAGACGTCGGTTGTCAGACGAACACACCAGCTACCGTGAGCTGGTGAATCTGGAGCGTAAAAGCAGGGCTTTGGATTACCTTCAGAATTCAGCGCTGGATTTCGAATCCATAGCGGCCTTACTGGGCTTTTCAGACACGGCCAACTTTCGAAAAGCCTTCAAACGATGGACAGGGCAAAGTCCCAGAGAATACCAGGAACAGCAGGGGAAACTGACCGCAACCCCTCTGGATTAATCCTCCGACCAGGACAGGCCGGAACAAATGGTGTTGTAGACCATTTGCGCAGACTGCCTTGGTGCTATCACGCCCTCATCAATGGCCTGCCAGGCTGACCAGATCAGATTATCAATGACAATCTCTGCCCACTCATTCTGAACCGTAACCGAGATCACACCTTCCTGTTTCAGACGGACAATCAGCCTCTGGATGCTCCCTCGCTGCTCCATATAAGCCTCTGCAATTTCGCAGTTTTTATAAGAAGCTCTCTCGCGATACAAAAAATGATAACGATCACCCAGGGGAATCATGGCCTCCAGAATTTCCAGCAATACTGCCTGGGCTGACCTTTCTTCTGACCAGAACGCTTCAACTGCGGCATTGGTTTCTTCTATCGCCTGAAGTGCCAGAGCATCGATCAGATCATCCCGGGTCGGAAAGTATCGATGAAGTGTCGTTCTTCCAATACCGGATGCTTGAGCAATATCAGCCAGAGATGCATTGGCTGTTTTTGCCAGTACCGCAATGGCGGTGTCCATGGCTTTTTTTCGAGTGGCCTCTTTTTTCCGGCTCAAGTGTCTGTACCTGTCACTACATGATTTCGATATTCATTGTCCGCATTTTTCACTCAACTTTAAAGGTGGCAGCCTTCTCAGATTCAAAGAAATCCTCTCGATGCTGCTGGAACATCCGACAAGCGAGGTACTGATGGAAATCCACCACCACTCTTTCCATGTCCACCAGCTTGCCTCCCTTCCCCTTTCGAGACTTCATCCCCTGCTGGACCCTTTCACAGATCCACTTATCTTCGGCAAAAAATGCCTCAGTAAAGGATTTGCTGGCCTTATCTTCACGCCCGTAGGACTTCTTGGTCATAAAGCCTGAGCGAATAACCGATTGTTCAGCATTCTCGGGCAAAATACAGAGCCAGCTGAGTGAGTCATAATCCATAATGGCGACCATGGAAGGCGGCAATGAAATCAGCATGTAATGATCATAAGCTTCCGGGTATTCGCCAGCCAGCCACTTCATAAACTTACTGGTGCTGTCTTTTATCTTGCCAGCCGTCAGCGTCCACTCTGTGCATCCGGCCACATAAAAACTCTCTTTGGAAGGTGTAACGGTTTCCAGAGTTTCTTTATGCACTTTGAACAGATGGTAACTCTCCATGGCATTTTCCATGGCCAGCTTCCAGTTGGCCTGCCAGTGTTCCATCTTGCTTTCTGAGCCATGTTGAAACTTTTCCGGCTCATAAACCGCCATGTACTCATCAATGCCACTGAGTCGTTCTGCAAGGGGTACCGGTCTCTCGGACAGATTAATAAACACCAGGCCCAGCCAGGTATCCAGATGGAACTCCGGCAAACAATGGGTCGACTTATCCACCGGGGTACTGCCAGGAAAAGGTACCCCCTTCAATTTCCCCTGATCATCGTAAGTCCAGGCGTGATAAGGGCAAACAATATTCTTTTCAACCTTGCCAAAGCCTTCATCCAATAGAGGTGTCCCCCGATGGCGGCAATTGTTCGACAAAACCCTTAACTGCTCATCTTTGCCACGGATGATGGCAATAGACTCCCCGGCCAGCGTCAAAGCAAAGTAATCTCCAGCTTCCGGCAGCTCATGCTCAGAACAAACGAAGACCCAGTCTTCAGAAAAGATTCGCTCAGCCTCCAGATCATACACCGATGGATCCTGATAAACCTTGAAAGGCAATGACTGAGCCTTTTCGAGCGTAGCGCTGGCGAGAGCCTCATACTGCTGCAACAGTTTGCTCATGGGAATCTCCGGATAGCAGAAAGTGATTTGGACTTATTGTGATTCTGACCGAAGACTACACCGGCTCCGACCGACTGGCCAGTCACTGAAAGACATTGTCGACTCAGCATTTTGAGAGGGCATTGATTTAAAAAATAAGATGCGCCATACCGGCAATCACAGGAAGGGTTACCAATGTTCGCAGAATAAAAATAATGAAGAGTTCCAGCAGCGAAACCGGGACTTTACTCCCCAATAAAAGAGCCCCGACTTCAGAGAGATAAATGAGCTGGGTCAGAGAAAGAGCAGCTATGACAAAACGGGTCATTTCATTGCTGATGGAGGCTGCAAGAATGGAGGGAACAAACATATCCGCAAAACCAACAACCATTGTCGTAGAAGCAAGTTTGGCTTCAGGGATTTGCAACAGCTCCAACAGTGGGACAAAAGGCAAACCCAGATAATGAAAAATCGGAGTGTACTCAGCAATCATCAAAGCCAATGTTCCGATGCCCATCACCACCGGTAATACACCAAACACCATATCAATGGCATTTTTGACCCCGTCTTCAGCTACCTGCAATGGACTCCCTGATCTGGAAGCCTTCTGTATAGCCAGACGAATCCCCCAGCTCAGACTTTTATAGCCTTCCGGGACAATCTCTTCATCTCCTGTTCTGGGTTCGCCGGTAATAAAACAATCTTTTTTACCTGAAAGAGGCGGCAGCCTGGGCACAATAACCGCAGCAACTACCCCTGCCAGACATACTGTTAGATAGAAAGGCGCAAACAAATGCTCAAGACCCACTTGAGCAATCACCACCAGCGAAAAGGTAATGGAAACCGCTGAGAAAGTGGTGCCGATCACCGCAGCTTCCCGCTGGGTATAGTGAGCGGTTTCATACTGTTTGCTGGTCATCAGGATGCCAACACTGCCATCTCCCAACCAGGAGGCAATGCAGTCAATGGCCGCCCTGCCCGGCAACCTGAACAACGGCCTCATGACTCGGGTCATCCAGGTGCCCAGCATTTCCAGCAGCCCGAAATTCATCAGCAAGGGGAGAAATAAACCGGCAAATATAAAAACAGCAAACAGGGTTGGCATCAGATCGTTCAGAACCATGCCTCCGGTGGAACTGGACCAGATCATTTCAGGCCCTGCCCTGAAGAAACTGATCAACACAAAGCACATTCCAGCAAGACGCACCAGGGTCCAGATAGGGCTGATATCAAACAACCCCGCCAGGAAAGGCCGATCCATTATCCAGGCTGGACTGAACAGTTTGGCCAGAAGGGTCAGCAGACAGGAAATAATCAAAACGGTGGTAATAATCAGTGGCAAGACATTGGCAAGGTTGGCTTTCAACAACCCCGCCAGGACAGCTACAGGAATAGTGAACTCACCTTGAATAAAGACAGGCGTGACAAACAGCAGCAACCCAATCAAGGAAGGGATCAAGAACCTCAACCAATGACTCAGGCTGGGCTTCTGCTGCTGATTGATGGCATTAAATGGCTTCATGGTGGCCCGGATTGAGTACTGGCTCCTGTTGAAAGAATTACTGGATTCTCCTAATTTCCCGGAGCTTATCAAACAGTCTGCGCTTGTCAGCTTCGCTCAGGTTACTGACATTCACCTGATTCAAAAAGTCCTGCCATTGACTGTCAGTGAATTGATGACCACTTTTTAAATAGTTACTGATCTCTATAGTGATCTCATTCCCAAGTTTCAGCAAGGCGGGTCGCACCACGGTGTTTAAATCCCGAGGTTCTCGATCAACCGATCGGGACAGCCAATCGGCCAGGTAGCGATACTGAATCGCTTTGGCTGCATCAATCTGGGCTCTAAAGAAACCCACGACAGATTCCGGATCCAGACCTTCGTCTCGGGCTTTCAAAGACGCTTTTTCCACTACGACATTTTCTCTGGGGATATCTTCCACCGGCTTTCCGGTTTGCTTTTTGAAAAGCGCCACATCTTCCATATAACTCAAACGCTCGTTAATCAGTTTGAAAATATCCGATGCCTCGGGACTGGCCCAGGCCACAGAAAAGGTCGTTAATACTCCAAATACCAACGCTGCAAGGTACTTCATCCCCGTTTGCTCCTGAAAAAGACTCAAATCAAAAGAATGGTTGTTATATAGATGACTGTTATTCAGCCTGCTGAGTTCCCGATATTCAGCATCCTTTAAAAACCAGCCTGCCGGGTACCCCCCTACCCCCCTCCAGAAAATGAGCAGAGCCAATAACTGTCAGTCAAACTAACCGTCTGGACAGTGTATTCCCCTCCCAATCTGAGAGGATATTCCCCAATACGAATGCTCGGATAGGGGGGAAGCTCTATGATGTTCTATACAGATCTGGCCCAAAGCTATGGGAAACGCTTTTCCAAAGCGGTGAAATCAGCGGGTGAAGGGGCTATGAAGACTGCGAGTGACAAAGTCAGTCACTCCAAATGGAATCCTTTTACAGGTAAAGGCAAGCCACAGGTTCGCACAGAGAGCCATGGTCAAAATGAGCCTCAGAAAACCCCTGTAAAAACCCGACCCACCCAGACTAGCGACAAAGCCGAAAAGAAACAGGCTTTGCAGACATTCAAAGCCAAACTGAGCTCTCTGCAAAAGCAATTCGCAGCCAGTCTGACAGGCTCTGATGAAAACGCAGCATCCACCGCATTAGATGCTAAAGAGCTTCTGAGAACGGCTCCTGGGCTTCTCAAAGGTCACGCTTCAGAAAAGCTGCTGAACGGTCATATTGATCGAGCCCAACGTGATCTCGAAACACCTCAGGATATGTCTGAGAAAGGCTCTCAAGACGTCATGACAGTACCTCTGGAAATGGCTATGGATCAGCTGAAGGGTGACATGGACACCCAGGAAGCCAAAGCTCGACAGACACTGACAGCCATGGCTGAAGTCAGACATCAGAGAAATTACTCCAGCCCAAGGTTTACCCCTCTGGAAGATGAAGTGGATTTCATGCAGGTCAGGGCCGAGGCTGAGCTTGAAGAAGAGCAAGCCATGCTGCAGCTGGAGAGAGATGCACAGGCAACCATTACCCGGGCAGAAGAGCTCAGGAAACTGGAACATGAGATCAGGGACCTGAACGAGATTTTCAAAAGCATGAGTCAAGTTGTTTATGATCAGGGACAACAGTTCGAGACCCTTGAATCCTTAATTGATAGTGCCGCTTTCTCTGTCCAGGAAGGTGTTAAAACACTGGATACCTGCGTGAAAGTAGACAAAAGCAATCACAAACTGGTTGCAGCCGTCGCGGCATCACTGGCCGTTCTCGGCCTGGTGGCACTGGCACTGATTATTTTCGTATAAACGCTCAGGTATCCAATATTTATAGGGGAGAACGCTCTCTTTTTGACCAACAATCAAAAGGATCTTTGTTCTCAGTATTCACTCACCAGGGATGGGTTAAAAGTATGGCTACACCAGCAGGCGATAAACCACATTCTTTTTTGACTCCGGACTGGAAGCCCTCTGGAGACAAGGAAGCTGCCTCTCATCCCAGGATGGGGCACAGAGGAGTCAGCACGCCTGCAGGAACGGGGTCAATAAAGCGCTCATCTTCTTTCCGAAACCTTCCTCAGGAAGTCGAGCAGGAATCCACAACGGCATCACCGTTTTCCAGAAGAGGCAGTTTTCGACTCTCTCACAAAGCCCGTAAAGAAGCATCTCCACAACTGGCTACTGTGCAGCCTCCGACATTACTGGATTCACACGAATATGTATTGCTTTGCCATATGCTCTGCGGACGCCTGACTGAGGACAAACTGGACGACATCCCTACAGAAGCCCTTGAACGCTTTACCCAGCAGGCGTTGCTTGACCTTAATTACATGCGAAACCAGGTTCTCAAAGCACTGAAGTATCTGAAAAAGATTGACCCGGAATACCGCCACATCGCCGCAGAGAAACTCGAAGGTCAGTTAAAAGCTTATGAATGGTTGGAAGACCCTTTTAAAGAATGCCAGGAAGTCTTTGAAGAAGGTAAGTATCGAATAGCTAATCATACCATCGCCGAGAAAATGGGAGACGAAGTCAACCCCTTCCAATTAAGCGTAACAACATATGACAAGCGTATAGCTCTGATTGAAAACTGGCATATGCTGCTGCGATACATGGAAGAGTGGCGAATTACCGTGCCTTCTATCGCTGAGCTGGCTGATAAGAAATTTACAGACCTGGAAGTATCCATGCCCGACCTGCAAACATATGGTCGAAGAGGGGCACTGTCTAACAAGGAAAAGCTTGAACAGCTGATGCAAGATATCAAACAGATGGAGAAGAACTGGAAGACCATCGAACAACTTGCTTTAAAGAAAGCCATGCCTGCCTTCTGGCCAACCGACCCTTATGATCAGCATTCCGTCTGTCTTCCTCATGAAACCAAGCCTCTGCCGTCTTGCCATGATTTGAAGAGCTTTCTGCCTAGCAGCCTGTCGGACTTGAACCCATAAACGCAGTTCAAGTAATTTCAGACTCTGACTATTCCGGAGAGAACTTATAAAACCCTCTCCGGCGCATTACATTTTCAACTTGTCCTTATGATTTTTCTCACTCTTGGCCTCAGATCAGCCCAATAGTGCCACAGATAAGTCGCCAACAAGACCAGTTCCAACCACTGCTCTTCATTCACTTGTTTCAGGCTGAACATCCGCCTCAAGTTATACGCAAG
>NZ_LASA01000079.1 GCF_001562015.1 Endozoicomonas arenosclerae
GAGGATAAGGAGGTCTTCCGTTGCCACGCTTAGGGTAATAGGGCTCGATTACGGCCTCTAAGCGTTTCCATGGAATCAGAACCTCCATTCTTTCAAGAAAAATTTCCCTACGAGTTCTGCGTCGCTTCTGGCTGAATTCACTGTCGGAAAAAGAGAGTTGTTGGTCCATGACTACCTCTGATCAAGCTGCTGAGATTATTATCTCATGATCAGGGACTTATTCGCAGGTTCCCTAGTTTGTTTGAACCAATGACTTAAAGAAACGGTCTAACTATCAAATATCTGGAAGATTATTCATCACAGATCAGTGAAAAGGAGTTTACTGTGCAAAAGCTTGATTCCTGCTTGCCCCCTATTCAGGCGACCCAAACTGACACAGCCTCAGTTAAACATGAGGGTGAGGCTCTGTTCGCACATAAAAAAACATCCAGAGCAGAGACAGAAAACAAGTTACCTGAAGCTACTTGTTCAGAACTCACTGCACCCAGAAGTCCCGTCCAAATGGTTGAAGATCATGCCATCATTGATCTGAGGAAGATTCCGTTTTATCAGCTCCTGATGCCAGAGAGTTTTTTTCCAACATCATTGTGTAAGCATCTTGAAGCATACCAACACAGTGCAATCGAGGAGCTGAAGCAGCGCTTCGATCAAACTATAAAAGCCATGAGACTGAGTTCAAAACACAGTCATCTCATCCAGGAAGTCCGAGACTCAATGCTAAGTCTCTCCTCCATAAAAGATTCTATTGCCCCTCTCAGTAAACTGGGCTCTCAATTCAAAGCTCATCTTGCTGTGGCTGGCATCAATACTCCAGAGATACATGACAGAGCTTTTCAGGATGTCTCTTTCCGTCTGGTGACCCCTATGCTCCAACAACTGGGGCTTTATGAAAAACACCAGACCATGAAAAAATGCTTCGGCTATCCCATGAGGCCTTCACTGAAGCTACCCTGCGAACTGAATCCTGACCCGGTATATGACCCGAATCTCTATGACTGTTTCTGCCAATTCCTCAGCGATCAACTCAAAGGAACCACTAGAGGCTTTCCCGTCAAACTATTAGGCTTTGTGCCACCCGGATTTGCGGATCCCGACGCATCGACTCGAGGCTATATGGACAGCTTCTGGTCATTAAATATGAGTCATGGAAACCTGACTCATCTTCTGCAGCTCTTTCTTCAAAAAGACGCAGGACACATGAACAGTGATGCACTGAAATGGATCATCAAACATGATTTTTGGACACTGATTATGGAATTCAACGGTTTCCTGTCTTTTGATTCATTCACGGTAACAGAACCGCAAGATGACGACCTGAAAATATTGGATAGCCTGAGGCTTGATGACACAGACACTATTCCGGCCAGACTCTCCCTGATCGGTTTAAGACGGTCACTACTGGGTAACTCACCGGATGCCCTTCACACCAGATTGCTTTGCAGTGAATTTTCATTAGCTATCAGGCAGCTAAACAGCCAGCTTTCGCCAGAAAAACGAGCCTCATTCATTCAGAACATTCTGAAACAAGCAGCTGACGAGAGTGATGACAAGAACATACAAACACTCAAGCAGGTTGAAGAAAACCTGGCTCTCATTGAATGGATCATTCGAAACGATCAGCTGAAAACTCTGGGAGAGATTTCTAAATTTCTGGGTAAAACACCCCATACGGTTTTAACACACGATGACTCTTTAAATGGCCAATTTTCAACCGGCACACCCCAAGTAGAAAAATGTGTGAGAGAAGAAGCCAGGAGAGATATCGCCAAAGGCAAAAAAGTATATGGCATCAATGCACAGGGGACGAAAAAAATAAGACTGGACAGTCACTCCAGACTGGAAAGGTACACCGCCTTTATGGTTTATTCCGATTGAGTCAGTCTCTATAAACAACAAACGACTGATATTTGCTTAAGTCTGAATGCTGATCCAACACTTTAGCCTTGGTTGAGCCTGGCTTGATACCCAGAACCCTTCTTCCTTTTGCCAGATGTCTTCTCGCCTTTTCCCTGATAACAGGCTCCGCTTTATCTTTCCCTACAAAACTGTAGGTATCACTCAGATCTTTAAACAATGCATCTGAAGACTGAAGCCCCATGAAACTCGCAATCTGATCCATACTTTTCAGCTGCTTATGCGTAATGCAGCTCTCAAGAGCGGTTAGATTTCTGGCCACATCTCTCAGCAGAGATTTGTTCAGCAAGTCGGAATCACAGGGTTTCATACCCAGAACCTGAGTGATCAGCTCTACCCTGCCTTCTGCATCAAGATCTTCAGACAAACAATCAATGGCCTGGGAAAACTCTCCTGCCAGGAAGAAACGATGGATAAAGCTGGGGCCATTGGCACACAATGCGGCTTCTCCACCTTGTAAATTAATCAGGGAAATATCCAGGTCATCCTTCTCCCCTTCCAGTGTTCGAGCCATCTGTTTATCTTCCGAGCCTGGGTCAATAATGGAGTAGCCATCACAAGCAGGTACATAGATCCTGTCCAATACCCACCCCCATAATCCATGATCAACCATATAAGCTAATGAGTCCTTATCAAGAATACCGGCTTCAACTAACAAGACTAACTGGATCAGGTGAGTCTCATTGCCATGCAGAAAATTGAGCGACCAGTGACTGTCAATAAAGCCACTGCCTCTGACCCTTGGATTAGCCACTTTTGAAGGCACAAAGCCCAGAAGCTCACATAATGGTCCTTCAATGCCTGCTGCTTTCAACTTTTCTCGCAGGAATGCCTGCAATTGCCTGGAACCCTTTAACTCCGGGTGGTCTTCACCTGGTTTTCTTTTGGGAATTCTAAGGGATTGCTGGTTGGCAAACTCAACGGCCGCAGGTGAATTAACGTATTCTTTGCTTTCTAGCAGGTTGATTTGTCTTGCGGTATAACGTCTTTCTTCCATCTCACAGAAATCTTCAACCGCAGTCTCAGGATAGGGCTCTCCTGTCTTCTGATCATAAAATGCTCTGAACTCGTTACCCAGACGAGCAAGTGGGCCTACCAGCCGCCTGATATCGGATAAATAGTCTAGCGCCACCAAAGCTTTCATGGCCTGGGGTGATTTGGCCATGACTTCTTTAGGTAACGCATTGGCATGAAGACGAGAAAAGTTATCCCGACTACGATGCTGATTCATGAAAACATAGTTTTCCAAATGAGTCTTGAAAGCCGGGGGGAAGTAGTGGGAGGGCATGAGCAGCTTACAGAATGGTAATTTAGTGAGGTCAACGACCGTTTTATAAGCCACTCTTCCTTTTTCCAATTCTTTAACGTCGAACTCACTGAGTATCGGCCTACCTATCTTGAACTCTTTGGCAGATGACTTCGCCACAGATCGTCCAGACATTGAGGCCTGCTCATCACTCTGATGGACAGGACCAGCCTCCTGAATATCAGGTAGCTCGAGACGGGTATCATCTAAAGTCGGAAAGCCAAAACTCAAGGGAGAACTCCTTTTCTCATTAATTTGAACTTTTGACTCCCTCTCTCTGCCCTGTGTTCATAACAAGCTTGTCAGCCATTCTGACAATGACTGCCATTCAGGGCGCTTACTCTTCATCCTCATAAAAATCGTAAAGCCTGGGCTGGCTCAACTTCACCCCAGGCGGCACGGGAATATTTTCGGGCACAAAGTAGTCTGGCACCAGTGCACTGCCGGGCACCATACTGTACTGCTCAAGGTCTCTAACGCCTTCTTCGTAGAGCAGGGTGTCATCTATGCAGAAGTGGCCAGTGAACTCTTTTGAAGGTTTGGAGACAATGGCAAACGCCGCATCAGCCATGATGTCCGGCTTTCGAAACTCTGACCTTAACGATTCACCACCATGGACAATGGCAGCCGGGGAGTCGATGCCAACTCTGGGCCACAGGGTGTTCACTGCAATCCCGTCATCCTTGAACTCGGAAGCCCAGCCCAGGGAGTAAAGGCTGACAGCAAACTTGGATACCGAATAAGGCGAAGTGTATTTGAACCAGACCGGTTTGATATCCAATGGCGGAGCCAGATTGAGAATATGAGGATTTTCGGACTTTTTCAGATGGGGGTAGCAGGCCTGGGTGACCATAAAAGTGCCGCGTTCATTGACATCGAACAGCAGGTCATGCCTTTTAATGGCCGTAGCCATTGAGTGCTCCATCCAGAAAGCCGCAGCATTATTGATACAGATATCAATGCCACCAAACACAGAGACGGTTTCTGCCACAGCAGCCTGAACGGCTTTTTCATCCCTGACATCCATAACAATGGGTAAGGCCTTGCCACCCAGGGCTCTTACCTGTTCAGCCGTTTCATGGATGGTGCCGGGAAGTTTGGGATGAGGTTCTGCCGTTTTTGAGCAGATGGCAATATTGGCACCGGCTCGGGCAAAACGTTTGGCAATAGCTAAACCTATGCCTCTTGAGCCACCTGACAGGAAGACAGTTTTTCCTTTAAGTGACGTTGTTTCTTCTTGCGACATGGCGGCTCCAGCTCCTGAGTTGATGGTAAATTCATCTTGTCAGAAGCTGGAAAAGGGCAGTACGCCCATTCGAGGTATGCCAAAAAATGATCGGCTGATAGTTATAGTCCGCGAATGTTCTCGGCTTCCAGCTCGGCAAAGTATTTCAGGGTCTTCACTCGCAGTTCCATGGTGGCGTCCTCATCACAGACGATCATGGCTTTTGGATGCATCTGCATGGCAGAAACAGTCCACAAGTGATTCACGGAACCTTCTACTGCGGCGTGCAGGGCATAAGCCTTGTCAGCCCCAGTGATCAGAATCATCACTTCTCGGGCATCCATCAGAGTGCCAACACCAATGGTCAGAGACAGTTTTGGCACCTGATTGATATCGTTGTCAAAGAAACGGGAGTTAGCCTGACGGGTTTTGTCGGTCAGGGTTTTGATACGGGTACGAGAAGTCAGGGACGAGCCTGGCTCATTGAAAGCAATGTGCCCGTCGTGACCTACACCGCCCATAAACAGATCTATGCCGCCATAGGATTTGATCTTGTCTTCATAATGCTGACATTCAGCTTCCAGATTTTCCGGATTGCCGTTGAGCAGGTTGATGTTCTCATGGCGGATATCAATATGCTCAAAGAAATTCTTGAACATGAAGGTACGGTAGGATTCAGCGTGATCAGCAGGAATACCCACGTACTCATCCATGTTGAAGGTGACTACATGCTCAAAGCTCACCTCACCCGCACGGTTCATCTCAATCAGGTTTTTATAGGTAGCCATTGGCGTACTGCCTGTCGGCAGACCCAGGACAAAGGGCTTGTCTGCTGTTGGCTTGAACTCGTTGATCCGCTTGGCAATGTGTTTAGCGGCCCATTTGCCCACGTCGGCTTTAGCGGATAGAGGGATTAAACGCATAATGTAACACCCGGTTGTAGACCTTCTGAACTCTGTTTAGCCGGATGATGGCGATTTGTCATCATTTTTTCGGCTTAATGTAACCGGTTACACTACCACTTTTAAAAGAAATGGCCTATCTCACAGATCAATGTTTTGTTATTAATGTCCGAAATCCAGATGCTTGGAACTCCACTCCTCAAACAGGTATGGCCATGAAACTCTTACTGCCCCTGACTGCAGCGATGCTGCTATTAACAGGTTGCTCTAATGAAAACGAAGTGGGCAATGTCAGCCTGGGCCTGTTCACCACCAAAGACATCAAAATTGAAAAAGTGAATGACCCTCTGGTCACAGGGGTTACCTGCCATATCAGCCATATCAAGGCCGATCTGAGTTTTGCCGATCCGTCTGACATGGGGATCTCCTGTCGCCAGACCGGTCCCATCACCCTGGACATGATCAAGGCCATTGATAAAAGTCCCAGTGGCGAGATTGTCTTCAAGTCTTCCAAGAGTGTGCTGTTCAAATCCCTGAAGATTCGCCGTATCTGGGATGCCCAGAACAAGACTCTGATCTATCTCAGCTACTCAACAAAAGAGGTGGAAGGCAGCCATAAGCACTCTATGTCGACGGTGCCACTCTGGGGTAATGACGTTTGGGGGGAACTGGAAGAAATGCCTGCTAAACGGTAGTTCGGATCAACATCTTATAAAAAAGTCTGCGGGACCGGTTTGGGGAAAACGTCCCGCAGAAGACACCACAAATAAACACAGAATCTATGAAAAACCTCCTCGGGCAAGAAAATGAAATGCTCAGAGTAAAAAGTTAGCGCTTCTTGGCTTTGGCCATATGATCATCGAGCCACTGAGTGACCGCTTTTTCCGGCTTTGAGCCCACCAGCTGATCAACAGCCTGGCCCTTATGAAACAAAATCAGAGTCGGTACGCCGCGAATACCATGTTGCTTGGCCAGCTCCTGCAGCTCATCAACATTTGCCTTGCTGGTCGCCACCTTGCCTTCATAACTGTCGCCAATCTTTTCGATCACCGGATTCATGACTTTGCAGGGACCACACCAGGTCGCCCAGAAGTCCACCAGTGACCAGTCGGAATTGTTGTTGATACGCTCAAAATGATTATTATCGGTGAGTTCGTGAACACTCATTGAATCAATCTCCTTGAAATGGCTTATTATTCTCTGCACAGCAATGAAAAGTACGGCGTTCTCCAAGGCTGGTGACGAGCTTTCCTGTATCTACATGAGCAATATTAAGCCAGCTGTGAGATGATCTGGCTCAAATCGTCTCTTTTATGGATTCGTTCGTCTCATGGATAAGCTTGCTTCGATCCTCAACCAGTTCTCCTTTTCAACAGGGGTTTTCTACACCGGACAGCTATGTGGCCTGGGTTCCTTTGAAGACGAAAAGAGCCAGGTTGGCCATATCCATTTGCTGAAACAGGGCGTTCTGGAGGCCAAAGAACCGGGCAAAGCCGCTATTGTTTTTGATGAGCCCACCCTGCTGTTTTACCCCAGACCCACATCCCACACGATCAGGGCCGACAAAGAGTCCAATACCGAAGTTGTGTGTGCTGAAGTTCATTACGGCGCAGGCCCCAGCAACCCTCTTGCCAGCTCAATACCTTCACTGGTCAGCATCCCGGTTAATCATGACCCACGATTCAAGGAGACGGTTGAATGGCTGTTTGAAGAAGCTTTTGGCAGCAAGTGCGCCCGTCAGTTGGTTATGGATAGGCTCTGTGAGCTGCTGATCGTCCAGTTGCTCCGCTGGGTTATCAACAATCGTCAGGTCGATGTAGGCCTTCTGGCCGGGCTGGCCGATTCCCGACTGGCCAAAGCCATGGAAGCCATCCATAAAGAGCCGGAAAAAAACTGGAATCTGGTTGAGCTGTCTGAATTAGCCATGATGTCCCGATCCCGCTTTGCAGCTCATTTCAGGGAAGTCACAGGTCAGACACCGGGAGACTACATCGCCAGCTGGAGAGTCGAAGTCGCCAAGTCCATGCTCAAAAAAGGCAAACGGGTCGGCTGGGTAGCCAATGAAGTCGGCTATGAAAACACTTCCACTCTGGCCAGAACCTTCCGTAGCAAAACCGGAATGAGCCCCAAGGAATGGCAGAAGCAATTTGCCAGCCATCTCTAGGAGCACAGACTTCTATAGTTATTGAAGAGCTCATCACAAGGACAGAAAATGGATTCTGCAAAAGGACAAGGCGACCGACTGCCCAGCCCGACTGTGAAAGAGCCTTCCCCACCTTCCACCGCCTCAACCGCCAGCATTGATGAAAAAACCCATTGGGAAGGTCATGAGCTGGAAAAGCAATCTCCGGAAGCTTCCGGACAAACTTTGAAGCCCCAGGTATCAGAGTGTACCGGCACTCAACCTGAGCAAACTTCAGCTACTTTCAGAAACATCAGTCCCACCTCCTCCCATGAAGCTTTTCCCACAACCGGCAAAACTATTCTGGCCGTATTGACAGAACAAGCTAGCCATAAAAAGAGTCCATTTCTTGATTTGCCCAAAGAACATATAGAACGGTATAAAGCGAAAGCCAAATCCAAGGGTACCGCCAAAGACAATAACTTTGCCGCTGCATTAGGAAAAATGTCATTCCTGGGGCACCAGCTGCTTGAGCTTCCCACTCTGGACAAGGATCAGCGAGACTCGAAGCTGCGCCTTATTAATCTGTTTTTTGACGGCGCACAAGCAAACAGTGCGGAGAGAACCACAGCTCAGTTGCGTTGCTGGTATGCCCAGATGAAGCTGCCCCATGCTCCGAAAATGACCTACCCGGAAAAAGTCCAGATCATGGAAGCCCTGAAGGCAGCTAACGGCAAGGTCATCCCCATGGCTGCATGGTTGTTGGCGGTGATTCATGCTGGCCTGCAGGAGGGTATGGAAGAATTTGCCAATCCTATCTGGGTTAAACAAAACCTGGCTGAAGCAAAAGCACAGTTCAACAATCACTTTTACGGTGACCCTCTGCGCTTCTCCCCCCGTCAGCTTTACCCTATGGAACCAGAGTTACTGAGACTGCCACCCCTTAATGATAAATCCGATCTCAGCATCTGCATCTACCTACAGAATATGCTTCGTGGAATGTTCGGAGTGGGTTGTGAGTCCGAGTCCGTACCGGCACCCACAGTAGATCTGGAAGCCCCAATGAAAGCCATGGTCGCCATGATCTTTTACATCCATATTTTCTGCTTCAATCCTGAAACACCTTTCAGCAAACAGCAAACAGCAAACAGCAAACAGCAAACAGCAAACAGCAAACAGCAAACAGCAAACAGCAAACAGCAAAGGATACAACTCAAACAAATCGAGCGACTTTCGAAATACACAAGCCCCAGGTTAAATACCATTGGCAACTACATCCTCTACTGCAAAGAAATTCTGGGTATGGGCAGCCCCGTTAATCTTTTCAAAGCAGCGCAGTATGCTGAGAAAGCCGGAGCTTTTTTCCCTCATTATCTGATGACGGCGGCCTGGGACTATTCGGCCTGCCTGCAATACGAGAAAGCTCAGGCTTGTCTTGATCGCCTGAAAGCTCAGCACCCTTTATTGGCAGACCTGCGTGCCGGGGAATGCCAAACCATTCAGGATAGAATCCAGGATGCCATTAACCAGGAACGGGCAGAGGCCGAAGACGCCAGAAAAAAAGCCTCCCAAAAGCAGCACACTAGCAAAAAAACGGCTTCCACTTCACAAGAAACCGACACCCAACAACAAGATATTGAAGATACAGAGACACAGTCAGCAGAAGAAACTGCTACCACTGACATACAACCCCCCCCTCTACCAAAAGCACCTGTGGAAGCCCCTGTAGTATCCGCTTCAAAGCTTGTCAGCAAATCATGGCATCCCAAAATTAAAGAAGCCATTCGTATTGCAAAAGAAGTAAGAAAAGAGGGTGACACCATCGGCGCACTGCAAGTACTTCAAACGGCTGTGAAGAAGTACAGCCAACAAGCAGGAGCAGAACGCCTTCATGAAGAAATGGCCTGGTGCAGAATGGATCAATGCTTCTGCTCCCTCGAGTCCGCCTCACAAGAACGGATAGAACAGGCTGAAAATCAGCTACTGAAAGCCCTGTCACTAAAACTCAGCGTCTGCCGTCCACATAATGAAACCGTACAGGCCTCGAAAGACCCCCACCGTTTGCTGAAGCAAATCAACGAATTTTTTGTGACTCAAGCCTCCAGCCTGCCAGATTACCAACTTGAGGAAATCAAAAGGGGGTTTTACTACCTGATGAGTTCAATGGGACACCTTTACAGTCTTAAATCCGGATTCAGACACGGTAAAAGGACAGAGATCCAGCAAAAGCATCATGATTTTTATCAATTGAGACAACAGATAATATCTCCTTCCAGAGACTCGTTTTAATAACAGCTCATGAACGGCGTTTTAAGCTGGAGTTCGAGTTGGCTCCCGGACTTCTGAACCAGCAACTCCAGGAAATCCGTATCCAGCTCCAGATCTTCTTCCTCTTCACTGCTTCGATAATTGTCAGCCTGCTTCAAGCAGCGGCTGTAACTCCAGTGGTGATCACCGTACAGGCTCAGCAATGCTTTCATTACGCTCTGTTGATCTGACAGTGTGTCATCCTCATCCCTGAAAACATTGAAGCAGGTGGTTTCTTCACGGGTTAATTGCTGGATACCAGAGAAGGTGCTGATGATATCCAGCGCCACGGCTTTGAATTTTGACTCTGCATACCCCCAACGTTGACCCCATAAAGAAAGCAGCTCCATCAATGCTCTTGCTTGTGATTCTTCTGCCCCTTCGGACAATAGATTGACAGCGCCCATTGCATTCAAACTCAGGCTTTGTCCGATATTGCCTGATTCGTCATCCACACTGACAAGCTGTGAACAAACAAAGTACTTATTCTCAACCACTATGCTGGCACGGTATTGATAAAGGGGAAAATAGTCTCTGGCAGAATTCTCAACTTCTTCCAAGGCTACTTTTAATAACCTGAAAGCTTGTTCATCAGAATGCTGACTGGCTTTCTGACAGATCGATTGTAACTTTCCATGAGTTATTTTTTTACAGCCGCTCTCACTGGTAGAACTTGATGAAACCAGGTACTGGTACAGATACGACAAGCCAGTGGTGGTCAGAAATGCTGCAAACCCTGTTTTCAATAGACCCTTGACTCTCTGATACCCCTCAGCGTTTTCTTCTGCAAGATCGGGAGAGGGACTGATCGTTGGAGAAATGGAAGGCTGGTAGCTTGAGGACCTGCGAAGCTCTCTTAATTTTCGTTTCTGCTTGAAACTCAGCTTCGGTTTGTCTGGAACTACTACCGGAACATCCTCTAAAAACAGACTGCCTGCACCCTGCCCCACAATGTTCTCAACGATATCTACCACCAGATCCAGATGACGTTCCGCTTCCAGATCATTTTCAGATATAAGAATGGCACCGGCATTGGCTAAAAAGTCCACGCCTAAGCCTTGTGAGCTTGGAACAGGTGTTTGCGAAGAAATAACCGTTGTTGTAGAAACCGTTTCTGTTGAAGTCGTCGTTGCAACTTCCGCGCTGGTCGTTTCACTGGCTGAGGAAGGCAGTATTGTTAAGCTCAGTGTTGGTGGAGATGGTTCAATCGGAGCCTGATACCCCATCGCCAATAAAACAGGGTGGTCGGGGGGAAGTTGATCGAAGGGATATTCAAGCGGATAAGCCCAGGGGCCATCAGGTGCCGTGACAGAATAAAAACCATGGAAAAAAACCTGGGTACGCGATCGTTCTTGCTGCCTCATTATCTGAATCAGTGGAGAATCTTCACCAAGATGCTGAGGTATGTATTGGCTGAGCTGAAACGCATTCCCCCCCAATGCCTCAAAGTAATAGATCACTCCATGATAAAGGCTCCTCAGGTAAGTATTGCTGAACCAGACACTCCCCGCTGCGTCCTCCGGACGACCCTGCTCACCATCGGGAAAGAAAATAATCCTGAGCCCTTCTCGTTCTAACAGGGTAAAACGATATCTCATGGACTCAGGGATATAGAGCCCATGCTGTCCACCCATATAACCCGGAATTAACCAAACCAGATTTTGCTGAGTCCGGGACATCTCAAGCTCCATAGCTTCCACCAGAGCACTGATGTATCCGGGTAGAAGGGCATTAGCACTATCGAAAAGCCCATAGTAATTGTCATCCGCAGTCAGGAAATCATCGAGAACCTGATAGCCAACACCGACCCGGAGCTTTCCAACAGGAAAAAGATAGAGCTTTTTTTTAACTTTGTTCCAGAAAAAAATGCTTTTTCCATCCTTTGTTACACCCAGAACATCACCCCAATTTTCTGGAACATAGATGGCTAATTGATGTTGATCGTCAATCAAAGTATGGAACCAGGGAACATTACCTTTGCTTTTATGGTTCTCCAGAAAGTGCCCTTCAAACTCAATCATTTTTCTGGTGTGCTCAGGTAAATCGTTCATCTTGGTATACACATTCATAGCCAATCCCTGAGAGGCATAGAGGTAAGCTACTACCAATAACCCAAGGACTTTGGCTCTATCCCAGAGAAGCATACGTGAATCCAATCTAATATTTTAATTCTATGAAAGTAGTCGATTTCCCTGATTCTGCCGCCTGCTTCTGACGTATAAGCAGACTGACAGCCAGCCACCAGAAAGGTATTCTTTACGATTACCTTTTCCGTATCTGGTGAACTGTCTATCCATGCGCATCCTCCATACTTCCGACTGGCATCTCGGCCAGCACTTTATGGGCAAAAGCCGTGAGCCCGAGCACCGGGCATTTATTCAATGGCTGTTGGATACCGTCAATGAACATTCAGTGGATGCGATCATTATTGCCGGTGATATCTTTGATACCGGAACGCCTCCCAGCTATGCACGAACGCTCTACAACCGCTTTATCGTGGATCTTCAAAAAACCTGCTGTCAGCAACTGATTATTGTTGGCGGCAACCATGATTCTGTGGCCACCCTGAATGAATCGCGAGACCTTCTGGCTTGTCTGAACGCCCATGTTGTGGGTGGAGTGTCAGAACATCTGGATGAACAGATCATTACCCTGAAAAACAACAAGGGTGAGCCGGGGGCTGTTGTCTGCGCCATTCCATTTATTCGCCCCAGGGATGTACTGGAAAGCCGTGCCGGAGACAGCGATACCGATAAACAACTGGCACTGCAAAATGCCATTGCCGATCACTACAAGACTGTTTTTGAGAAAGCCACTGACCAGAATCTTCCTGTTGTGGCGACAGGACATCTGACGACAGTGGGTGGGCAAATGACCGAGTCTGTTCGTGAGATTTATATTGGAACCCTGTCGGCTTTCCCGGCCAGTGCTTTTCCTCCAGCGGACTACATAGCGCTTGGTCACTTGCACAGACCGCAAAAAGTCTCGGACCAGGATCACATTCGTTATTCAGGTTCACCCATTCCCCTGAGCTTTGACGAAGTATCCACAAACAAACAGGTGCTGCTGGTTGACCTTGCTGCCGGGCAATCTCCTGAGATCACCGCAGTGGAAGTGCCTTTATTCCGCCCTCTGAAAAGCCTCAAAGGCGATCTTGAGAGTATTCAGCAGGCACTGGCGCAAATAGGTTCTGAAGCTCCTCTCTCTCCCTGGCTGGAACTGGAAGTCAGTACTGATGACTACCTCAGTGATCTACAAACACGCATTCAGGCCATGATTGAAGACAGGGATCTGGAAGTATTAAGAGTCCGACGCAAACGTGAAGCCAGTGAAGCGACTCTGCAAAGAGAAAGCCGGGAAACTCTGGATGAACTGGACGTCACTGATGTGTTTGCACGTCGGCTGGGCGATGAAGAGCTGGAAGAACAGAGAGTTGAAACTCTGAAGCAGGCCTTTAATGAAATACTGGGATCACTTGAAGAAGAGTCTCAAACAGAACCTGAGTCAAAGCCTGTGGATAACAATCCAGCTAATAAGGAGTTGATGGTTTGAAGATTCTCAGTCTCCGTCTGCAAAACATTAACTCCCTGAAAGGCGAATGGAAAATCGACTTTACCGAGGACCCCTTTCGCAGCAACAGTCTGTTTGCTATTACCGGCCCTACCGGAGCCGGTAAAACCACCCTGCTCGACGCCATCTGCCTGGCTCTTTATCATCAGACGCCCCGTTTAAATACCGTTTCCGCCAGCGAAAACGAACTGATGACCCGTCACACCTCAGAGTCACTGGCAGAAGTGGAGTTTGAAGTTCAGGGTGAAGGTTACCGGGCATTCTGGTCCCAGCGCCGGGCCAGAGGCAAAGCCGATGGCAAACTGCAGAGCCCACAGGTAGAACTGGCAAAGCTTGATGGCACCATCATCACCAGCCGCATCAACGACAAACTGAAAAAAGTCAGTGAAATCACCGGTCTCGACTTTGGTCGTTTTACCAAGTCCATGATGCTGGCACAGGGTGGTTTTGCTGCCTTTCTGCAGGCCAGCGCCAATGACCGGGCTGAACTTCTTGAAGAACTGACAGGTACCGAGATTTATGGCGAAATCTCCCGCCGAGTTTTTGATAGAACACGAACCGAGCAGGAAAAACTTAATCTGCTTCAGGCCAGAACAGAAGGCGTTGAGCTTTTAGACGATGAAGTTATAGAGAAACTCAAAAACGAACAGGTTGAATTAACTGAGTCCACCAGCAAAATCCAGAATCAGATCAATGAACTGAATAAGCAACAAAGCTGGCTGGAAAAGAAATCAGAGCTGGAGCAGGAAAAACAGGCATCAGAGCAACTTCACCAGCAGAATCTGGAACAGAGAGAAGCCAGTGGGGAAACCCTGAAAAAGCTGGAGGACTCCATTCCAGCCCTGGAAATCAAGCCGATATACGAGCAGCTAACCACCCTGAAAACTGCTGCCAGCTCTCGCCAGCAACAGATAGACCAGCTTCTTGAACAGGAAACAAAACTCAAAGAAGCCCTGACTGAGCAGGAGCAGAGCAGCCATAAAGCCCAGGACAACCTGAATCAGGTCAAGCAACAAAAGGCTGAAACTGAAAAGCTGATTGCTGACCAGATCATCCCTCTGGATCTGAAAATATCCGAGGCTGAACGCCATCAGATTGAATTATCAGAATCCCAAAAAGAGATTCAGCAAGCACTGCAAGCACAAGAAGAGCAGCATTCGAAACTGCTAGAAAACAGGCAACAGCTTCAGCAGTCGCTCAAGCAGGCTACCGATTACCTGACCCTCAATCCTGGCCATGAAAAGCTGGCAGAACAGCTGCCTCTGTGGTCTGCACAATTTGACCAAAGACGCTCTCTTATACAGCAACTCAACCAGCTGAAGCACAAGCTTGGGGAACTGAATACCCAGAGCGAAAGAGACAAGAACCAGCACCAGCAGTTACTTCAACAACAGCAGGAAAGTCAGGGAAAGCTCTCCCAGGCCAGCCAACAACTGGAACAACAGCAAACTCAACGTGAGCATTGGCTTCAGGGTCATGAAGAAGCTTCACTGAGAGAACAACAACGTTTCCTTCAGCAGAGAATACCCTTTTGCCAGCAACTCAAGAGTCTGGTTAAGCAACATCAGGACACACTGTCGGCTATTTCCACTGAAAGCACGACACTGGATGAAAATAAAAAACAGCTTGAAGCAGTCCAATTAGACCTGAACCAGCAGAGAGACCTTTATCGTCAGGAAGCTCAACACCTGAAAGACCTGGAAATCCTGCTGCTGCAAGAACAAAAAATTGCCAGCCTGAGTGAGCATCGTAATCAGCTTAAAGAAGGTGAAGCCTGCCCACTGTGTGGTTCAAACGAGCACCCTGCGGTACAGAACTATCAACAGGTTGATGTGGATTCCACCACTCATCGTCTGACGGAAAAGAAAAAGCGGGTTGCCGAGCTGGAGCTTCAGGGCACCCGTAAAAAACAGCTGGAAACAGAACTGAAAACCCTCTGCACTACCTCAGAAAAGCGCATTCAGGAGTTACAAAACCAGCAGTCTGTCACCCTGGAAGAGTGGCAGAAAGTGTGTCACTCACTGCAGATTCAAATGAACATCTCTGACACCGAGTCAGTTCGAACATGGCTGAACAATACCCGAGAACAACTGTCCGCCATGAATGAGCAGGTTAAACAGCTTGATCAGATCAACCAGCAGTTAAAAGATGCCCAACAGGAAGTCACCCGGGAACAGCGACGGTTCGATCAGAGTCAGTCTCGTCTGGCACTCTTGCAGCAACAGCAGAATCAATCAGCAGAACAGATTAAAACCCTGACCGAACAGTTTTCAGATCAAGAGCATGGACTTTCACAACTGGAAACAACACTGCAAGGTTCACTGCAAACGGCTTTACCCGCTCTTGAGCAGCAGGATGAGTGGCTAAAAGGTCAAGCTGCCTTAAAAGATCAGTGGCTGGCTTGTCATCAGCAAAGTACTGAACAGCAGCAGGCTCTTCAAAACCTCAACCATGAGGTTCAACTGCTTGAACAAAGTCTTCTGCAATCCAGGCAACAGACAGGTCAGCTGACTAGGCAGCTGGATCAGATCAACAGAGAGCAAGCTGACCGCAAGGACTTTAGATTCACACTCTTTGGCGAGTTAAAAGTGACTGAGGAAAGAGACAGAATTGAGCAGGCCATTGTTTCAGCAGAACAAGGGAGCAAAACTGCAGAAGCGCACTTTCAGGCGGTACAGCGTTCTGTCAGTGAGCTGTCCGGCTCCATTCAGCAACACCTTAATGATCAGAAAACTCACCAGTCCGAACTGGAAGAGAAAGATAAACTCTGGCAGACCACGCTTGCTGAGAGCCCTTTTGAATCCAGTGAGCAGTTTGAGCAGGCACTGATTTCACCAGAGCAACGTTCAGAGCTGGAATCACTGAAACAATCTCTGGATCAGGCGGTTTCAAGAAGCACCGAACGCTGCAAACTGGCAGAAACTTCCCTTGAAAAGCTGCTGAAAGAAGCGCTGACAGATCAGGCTACCGAGGAAATTCTAAACCTTCTGAAACAGCAGGAAGCAGAACTAAGCCTGAACAATCAGCGGCTGGGAGAAATCCGACAGGCTTTGAGTGAAGATCAGAAAAAACGTCAACAGTTGTCTGACTGGGTCACTGAAATCAGTCAGCAGAAACAACAGTTTGCCGTCTGGGATCATCTCAATAGTTTGATCGGTTCTGCCAAAGGCGACAAATTCCGTAAATTTGCCCAGGGGCTGACTCTGGACCATCTGATTTATCTGGCCAATCAACAGTTACAAAGGCTCCATGGTCGCTATCAGTTGCACAGAAAAACAGATGAAGCCCTGAGTATTGAGGTGATCGACACCTGGCAGGGTGATACTGCCCGGGATATCAAAACCCTTTCCGGCGGTGAAAGTTTCTTGGTCAGCCTGGCCCTGGCTTTGGCTCTGTCAGACCTGGTCAGTCATAAAACCAGCATTGATTCCCTGTTCCTCGACGAAGGCTTTGGCACTCTGGATCAGGAAACGCTGGAAATTGCCCTGGATGCCTTGGACAGCTTGAACGCTTCAGGAAAAATGGTGGGTGTTATCTCTCATATCGAATCCCTGAAAGAGAGGATACCCACCCGGATAGAAGTCAGGAAAGAGACCGGGCTGGGCTACAGCTCTCTGGACAAGCTCTACGCTGTGACATGACCTCTACAGAGCCTTCAAAGGCTGGCTCTTTGAAGGCTTTGCTGACAGGTTTAGCCGTGTCATTTCAGATACAGACTTGATTATTTATTAAATTTCAACTTCTTTATTTACTCATTATCAAAACGTAAATATGTTGATCTGTGATAAAAACAAAAGTTGAGCCTTATCTATTTCTTTTAATCAGGTTTTTCATCAAACGTTTGTTTTTTGCAGTGATCCTCACCGGATCAGTGAATCTTCAAACGCTCTATGCAGATGATGTAATCCTGGACTCCACCCAGCAATATTCATTTGCAAACAGTGAAAGCGGCCTTTATGTCAATACGCCGAGGACTATGTACTATATTCCCGGTTTTTCCCTGCTGTACGACACGCTGACCATTGGTTCCAATGCCCTGATAGCCAGCTTTCTGGATAATCTGGATGCCTACGTTCTTTTGGGAACCATGTTTCTTAAAGGCATTACCCCGCTTACTCTGAATGAAGCCGTTGCCAATGTGCATGCTGCCGATTCTGTTCTCACTGCTTACTCTGCAGTCTGCATGACACTGTTCTTCCATTCATTCTCAACTAGACCCTCAGGAGAAATGGTGGCTCTGAATGCACACCCTATGGCTACGGATCATCAGTTCAATGAATTCGGTAACGGCCTCCAGACGGTTTCTGTTTACACTGGCAAAGCCCTGTTTGACAGACAGGTCCGCATAAACCTTGTCGTACCAAAACCCGTTTTAAGAAAATACCCGGTTATTCCCAACTACCATACACAGACCCGCTTTGAAGGCACTTTGCATCTCAAATACCCCACGCCCCCAATGAGATACGAGGAGGATAAAGGGTACTCGCGCAGCCTGCTGTCTCTGGCCCCAACGCCTTTCACTTTTTCAGGCTCTCACTATTCTGAAACCCCTTCCGGTCGGGTTCTCTATGCACTCAAGAAACTTGATGGAGAACAGGGAGACCAGATTTTTCTGGGCAAATCGCCGGAAGGAGACCTTTTTATATTGATGTATCTGGGGATGTTCGGAGACTACCACCAGATCTGGCTGGACACGGATGACATCAACTTCTACAACGATCAGCAATGTGAATCTGGTTCTATAGAGCAGGCTCTGGAGCCTTTGAGTTTTCTGTTTTCAGAATCGGGCAGTCGGATTTTCAGTAATGCTGTTCGCTGTTTTTTTGAGGACGAATGTGAAGAAGGGCGGCTCATCAGCCAATACAGTCACGAGCTGAGCCTTTATCAAAACCAGACAGGTGCTGAAACTGAGTTCCTACCAACCGGTTTAACTCATTGGATCTATGAAGCACCAGATCAACCGTCACAGGGAATCGCCAGAACCGTGACCAGCAAACAGGTATCCATGCAGAGATTCAGCTGCACCCCCGGTAGCCGCCATTGCCAGGCGGGGCTGTTCTGGTCTGCAAATGATGGACAGCTACCTGCCATCATAAGGGTCGCGGAAGGCGATGAAGTGAAGTATTTACATCGTCGTCTTAAAAGACTGGAAAACCCGGGAAAAGAACTGAGCGCAAACTATCCCTATTCTCTCATCCACCCCCACTACTTCCGGACCTTTGCACTTCTTGTGTGGGGAGTGTCCAGTGCCAATCCGATCAGACCCATGTTGAAAACACTGCATCGTAAAGCACTTGGAAAAATTGTACGTCCACTGCTGTTTTCTACGGCACCCTCTGTCCCCTCAACAGCACTGATTGCCTCCAGCGGCCTTAAAGGCGTCAGCAAAGAGCTCACTGGCTCAGGTCCACTGTCTCCCGTTAAGGCAACCCCTCAACAACAGGCGCTGGCCAATTTCAAAGCCCAGCTTTTTTATGGCGATATGTACAGCGGTGGCTTGCTGTCGCGAGCAAGCAGTCTGCTTACTGGAGAGACCTATGTTCTCCGGGCCAGCGCCCATTTATATGGTGGCCGGTTAGGTGCCGGTGAATACATGTGGCTCCCTGATCAACAAAGAGGTCTCTTCTGGCTGGCCTATGGCGTGACCCGTATGGATAAGCCTTCAATACGAATGATTCTGGAATTAAATGAACACGGTCACTTTATTCAGCTAAGTCAGCCGGTTGTTACAGCACTGAACGGTTTACTCAAGCCCAGAAGAGTTCCAACAGGAAGAACAAAACTCAAACTAAAAGGTTCTGCTCAGAAGAGCCTATGGCGTGAGAGACTGGATGAAGCATACAGTGATGCACACCAGAAAAAACATACGACAAAGGTTTATCAAGGAGATGCTCTGGATAACGTACCTGAAGTCTGGCAGGACGAAGAATTTCTCAATGCCCTGGCTACGGTAGAAAGGGATAACAGCTGGCAGAATCCAACGGTGTCAGAAAACCTTCGCAAGCAGGAGTATGAACAGGAGGTTGCCACCCAGATGCCACGAAGAGGACGGTACTTCAGTCGCTTTGTATCAGGTACCCGAGGTGGCTCATCGCAAACCACGCCTGCACCGGCCAGCAGAAACCCGGATATTTTCGAAAAAGAAAGCAGTAAAAGCGCTCTTGTGAACAGCGGGCTGAGTACCCAATGGTTGAATAAAGCCATGACCGAAATAGAGAATCACAGCTGGAAAGAACTGAATGAGTGCTGCCTCATCAGCAAACAGACAGTTAGCTGGAAGGGCAAGGATTACCCCCTCTACTACAAGTCCAAAGGGGAAAAGATTGTGAATAATGAGGGGAATACTGTATCGATGTTTTTCACCATTGATGCAGAACAGGTGGTGATTCTGGCTGGCGGTAGACACCCTAAAGCGACAAGACAGAATCCGAATCCCTGGAGCCAGTATCACATTCACTGGACCCGCCCCGGTTTCAATGATCCTAAATTCAAAACAGGTAAGCGTTACACGTTGCCTAAGGATAACCGAAACTAGTTAGCCGAAGGGTGGAAGCCTGATCAGGAACGATCAGGCTATAGAGTTTTGCTGTTAGAACTTGAAACCAACACTCATCATCAGCATCGTATCGTCCAGCCCCTGAACGTTATTGGCATTCTCCACCCTCAACAGGTTGACCTTGCCAAAGGCGTTTAGCTCAGGAAACTCCCTTCGAACTACCACTTCGTAATCGGTCTGGCGGTGCTCCGGGGCATAGTCAATGTTGACACTTTGATACTGGAGATTGCTTCCCTGATACCCCTGGGGCAGTCTCAAATCCACTTCGCCGGATTGGATCGCCATGGGACGGGTTATAAAAGCAGCCACTGTCGTTTTATCATCGAGCTGGTTGATGGCACCCAGACTAAGGCTGTCACTGAGAAGCTTGTCAGAGTGATCAACAAGCACCGTGCTATTGGCCCGGTTGCGAGTTAATCCCTGGTAATAACCCAGCAAAAGTCCGGTAGATTCTGACATTTGATAATTGAAGTTCACGCCATAGAAGTGGGTCTGGCTGCCCTGCCCAAAATCCCAGACGCCTGAACCTTCAGCTCCCAGAACAGAGTTTCTTTCCCGAAGGCTGCCCACAGACAGGCTGACGTTCAGATTTTTGCTCAAAGCCGTTGAAAGCTCTGCATTCAGGCTTTCAAAGTTGCTGTCTACACCACCTCTGGAAGCTTTTTCCGGCTCGCCCTGGAAAGCACCGGCTTTCAGGGTAATACCATGATCAAGACGCTGCTCCAGATGAACCCCTCTGGCCGCCTCGTTAAAACTCTGGAAGGGGTTTGCAAATGCCCGGGTGGAAGTTAATTCCTGAATACCCATCGACTCGTTGGCCATAACTCCGAAGGTTGACGAAGCATCCAGACCCTGACTGAAGAAAACAGTCTGGTTCTTATTCATGGCAAACCCAAGGGTACCTGTCAGCGTTTCCAGAGAGAGTGGCTTGTCGCTGCTTTGACTGAACGACAATGTTACACCACCGGGAAGAACCGCTCTCGAAAGTGCTCTTGATCGGGACTCATTGAAATAACGATCAGCGTTGACTCTCTGGATATCCTCTCTGTAGTTATTGCCAATCAAGGCACTGCCGCTGTAGACAAATCCAGCTTTATCATAAGAATCAACCGCCAAAAACCGGACCTCAGAGAGTTGCTGACCCACCTGATCCCCGGAAGCTGAAGAAGGATCAAGATTAGAATCAGAAACATTCTGCAGCTGGCCATTTTCTGCCTGCAACTGCGCCACTCCAATCAACTGGGTTGCCGCCTGCAGATTCAGCATTCCCTGCCCATAGACTGCGTCTACGCCAGGCGCCCCCAGATCATCTGCCGATACAAATAACCGGTTAACCACCGCTTTGCTGTGACATTGTTTGGAGTTTGCTCTGGCATCACTGCTGTTACAGAGATAGGACAGAGAGTTTGACCCCGGTAACTGCAACCCGGGAAAAGCGGCAGCCACTACCGCATAGGCACCACTCACTTGAGGAGCAGCCATGGAGGTACCGGTTTTATAACCATGCCCACCAGGCACCGTTGAATAAATATTGGTTCCAGGTGCTGCCAGACAATAAGCGGCACTATCACCACAGCCATGGGAACTGCTATGCAATTGATTGTTGCTGTCGACGTTCACTACAGAAATCCACTGAAGTGTCAGGTCATTCTGCAGAGAGGTGCCCTGATAAATACTGGGAGCCATAGTGAGTATGGATGACTGCTTCACTTCAGGGTGCGTATTCTCATTGAGATAGGCATGATTCCCTGCAGCCACAACCCCGACCAAGCCAGTTTTCAATGCGTTCTGAGCCTGTTGGTATCGAGTTGAACCTGCTGTGCTGAACAGATAACTCTTCAATGCATCATTGGAGTAATCGATGGGCTGCCCTGCTGCAACGCCCACAATATCGGAAGCCACCAGTCCCCGATTCACGGAGTCATGAACATAGGCGTAACTCATATTTGCGACAGACGCTCCCTGACTGGCAGCCCATTGCAATAGGGCTGCATCCGTCACGCCTGGAACGCCACAACCTCCATCGATGTTTGCACACCCCGAAAGCACATCAGCATTGTAGGCAACCCCATGAATACCGGTACCGTCCTTATCCGCTGCGGCAATACCGGCAACATGGGTACCATGACTGCCACTGTCCTGCTCACCATAATTAACGTCACAGGTTTGTGTTCCGCAATTCGGTAAATCAATGCTTTCGTTGAGGTCGTTGTGGGTGGTATTCACGCCACTGTCCAGCATCGCAATCGTGATTCCTTCTCCCGCCTGCTTTGCTCCGGCAGTAGAAGAGATATTGGAGTAGGCTTCTTTAGCATTGATCTGATCGAGATCAGAGCGGCGCTGATACTCTTCGGTGTTGTAATAATCCGGACTGCGAGGCACCAAGTTACTGGTTCCCGAATCAGGCGGGCTGGTTGGAGGATTGCTGTCAGCCGGTGCTGCACTGCTGCCACCCCCGCCTCCTCCTCCGCCACCACCGGCCAGTGCCGCCAGACCTGCGGCCGCACCTCCGCCGATGAGATACCACTTATTAAATGAAGGTTTGCCCGCTGCAGCCTTTTCCGCAGTGACTTCTTCGGGCTCAGAGCCAAGTTCCGGTAATTGTTCGACAGATTCCGGAGCCTTTTCAGGAACCTCCTGAGTTTCCGGTTTTTCTGTTTTCGAGGTTGTCTGATCTTCCGCCTGAACGGATGAAGCGATAGACAGTATGATCGACAGTGAGAGTACTTTCAGTGCTCCCTTCTCTGTCTGGCTATAGAGGTGCTGATACAACATAAGCCATCCCTGTATTTTTATAATTCTTGAGTTGTTTTATCGGTTTCCATACGGATGCAATCGGCAGATTTTTCTGCTGAAACCCATAAATTTGATGGGAGCAACATCCGGAAAATAATCTTATTGTACTTTTCTTATACAGTTTTATCGGTGGGCTAGTCTATCTTTTCAGACTTATTTTGCAGAAAAATTATTACCGTTTGGTAACGATTTTTTGTTGAAAAAATCAGATAGCATGGCGGCCAAGGGGTAAGAGGCCGCTCACACTTTGCATGTTAACTTAGTCGTTTATTGGCACCTCCCCTGAATTTTGATCTTATCCATCAAATTAAAGAAAGCGCCCAATAGATTGGCATCATTCCTGTGCTGAGCAACAGCAACATCGGTTTCAATCGATAGGGAATCACGCATCTTGTTGATCGATTCCAGAGCCGTGCCAAGTTCGTCACCAAACTGTGAGCGCTCGGTCACACCACCCGATACAACAATCAGTTGTGGGTCATAAACACACTGCAAATTAGTCAGCAGCAACGCCAGATGAGCGTAGAAAGCATCTACCTCTTGCTGACAGATCTGGTTACCTGCAGCCGCCAACTCAAATACATCCTGACCGGTAAGCTCCCGATTCAGTTGCTCCGAGGCCCTGCGAACCATATTGCCGGTGGATGCCAACCAGCTGAAAGACTCCATGCGATTCTGCTTGTGGTCGTACTGGACCAGCATTCCGAACTCGCCACCGAGCAGATTCTTGCCCTTGTGCAGCTGACCGTCTTTAATGACAGCGCCGCCCACACCCGTTCCACAGACTACGAACAGGACATCGTCATAGCCTTTGGCACTGCCAGCCCTGACTTCCGCCAGCGCCGCACAGTTGGCGTCATTCTCCATGGCGACGGGGACATTGAATCGACTTTCAAGGTCTTCCCGAATGTTTGGACCATGAATACAGGGAATGGCACTGACACCATTGATAACACCATGATCGGTCACAGCACCGGGAGCACTGATGGCCAGGCCTTGAATGTCGAACTGGTTCGACACCTGATCAAAGACTCTGCCAATCTCGCCATAGAGTGTTTCGATCTCGCCCTGTGGTGTTGGAAACTTGTCTTTCAGACGGATGTTTCCCTGCTCATCCAGCACTCCGTATTTCACATAAGTGCCACCCAGATCTATGGAAAGATACATATCCATCGTCCCCCGTATTCATGCAGGACTACAGCAAAAATCATGCTGCAGCCCAGACTCAATCAGCTAATAGCCTGATTTACAATTTCAACAATGTCGCTGGCAGAAGCCGCCGTTTTCAGCTGGCTGCGGAAGTCAGCGTGCACCAGCTTGCGAGACAGTTTGCTCAATACTTTTAACTGAGAACCGTCGTCGGAATCAGAAATCGCCAGACAGAACATGTACTGTGCTGCCGTGTTATCGGTCAGCCCCCACTCAATACCTTCCTGCAGGCGAATGAAGAATACCGCTGGATTTTTTACGGCAGTGCTCTTGCAATGCGGAATGGCAAAACCATCCATAAAGCCTGTTGAACTCACGGTCTCACGAGCCTTCAGACCTTCAACAAAGGCAGCAGCATCTGAAACGACACCGGTTTCCAGAGCCACCTTGCTGATGGATTCAAACAGAGCTTCTTTAGAGGATGCAGAGACATCCAGAATGACATTTTCCTGCTTAAGCATGAGCTACTTCTCCTGTCTCTTCTTTCTCGGCTTCTTTCAAAGCTTTTTTCTGCGCCTGTTTCAGACCAAACCCGATCATGCATGCAGTCACGGAGACACCGACACAGATTGAGAAGATCCAGGGCAGGAATGGCATAGGCTGTTCGATGTAACCTACGAATGTACCCAGCGGAGAGCCCAGACCACCGTAGAACTTGGCACCAAAAGCGGTAACCAGAGCACCTGCAACCGCAGAACCGATTACGTTGGCAGGGATGAATACCAGAGGCTTACTGGCTGCAAATGGAATGGCTCCTTCAGTAATCCCCACCATGCCCATAGCCATGGCGTTGTTGCCCATAACGACCTGATCAGAGCTGAAGACATTTTTGAACAGTTTGGTGGCCAGCCACGCACCCAGAGGAGCCACAGAAATAGCAGCTTGTGCAGCAGTGCCCGGTACAAAGTTAGCGCCCTGGATACCGTACTTGGCCACCGTGTCAGTGAATACAGCGGTACCGAAGATCAGGGCAATCTTGTTAACCGGACCACCCAGGTCAAAGCCGATCATGGCTCCAATCAGTGCACCAATAAAAATCGGAGCAGCTGCGTAAGCGTTAGACAGAGAGTTCAGACCGTCATAGAGAGCCGTCATTACAGAAGCAATAGGATGACCAATGCCGTAGAACACCACTACAAAGACGGCAAATGTCGCCAACAGAGGAATCACCATGATAGGAACGATTGGCATGATGATCTTCGGCCACGGGATCTGCTTGAGGTATTTGACGATGTAACCGGCCAGGAAAGCCACAATGATGGCACCCAGGAATCCGGCACCGGCTTCGGTACCCAGGAAAGCAGGATCATTGATGATATATGCACCAATCATGGCCGGAGCAATGGCAGGACGGTCAGCAATAGAGTAAGCAGTGAAACCGGCAAACAGCGGAATCATCAGTTTGAAGCCGATCTGACCCAGGGCAAACAGTTTACTGAAGAACAGGCCACTGGCTGTTTCAACATCAAAACCCCAGTTCACCAGGTTACCTGCGTCATCAGCAGAGAAGGCAAAAATGTTGGCAATCGCCAGCAACAGACCCGCCGAGATACACATCGGAATCATGTAGCTGATGCCACTCATCAGATGTTTTACAGCACTGTTGTTGGTTTTACCCAGAGAAACGTTACCCACAGTCTCACCCTTTACAGAGTGTTTCTGGGCTGTTTCAAAAGCCTGCTTGATCAGACCTTCGGGATTTTCAATGGCCGCCTTGACGTAGGTCTTCATCACCCTCTTGTCGATAAAGCGATCCAGGCTGACATCAATGTCTGCTGCAATAATGATGACGTCAGCTTCCTGAATTTCCTTTGAGGTGAATTCATTTTCAACGCCAATGGTACCGTGGGTTTCAACCTTAACGTCGTACCCCATGGCTTTGGCAGCATTTTCCAGGCTTTCTGCTGCCATGAAAGTATGTGCTATGCCCGCAGCACACCCCGTAATGGCAAGGACCTTCTTACTCATAAGTCACTCTCAAAGTTCAATCAGGAAAGTTTTGATTTCGCCTGGCTTCATGGTGTCCAGGTCAATCTTGTTGTCGAAAGAGCCCAGCTGAGAGCGCTCTGTCAGATCGCTCTCAATCAGCTTTTTCGGTGCTGTTTTAAATTCAATACTGGCTTTCACTTGCGGCTTATCACTGGCGTTCAGAAGTCGAAGCACATAACTGCGACCATCGTCGGCCAGTTTGAACAGTGAGCTAACCAGGTTGTCACTCAGTTCAATCTTGCTGAACAGTTGGAATTCGCTGTTCAGATCACGACGCATACGGTTAGAAACAAAGTATTTCAGGGGGCCGGTAAATCGGTTCAGTTCCTGCTTCTGGTAGTGAAGAACTGGTGTCGTCCAATCTTGCTGCTGTTTTCGTAAGGCGCCGAACTGGAATTCATTGTCCAGACGGATAGCAAACTCGCACTCCAGGTTTTTCAGTAACTGACTGTCGGGAGTCGGGATATAGCGGTATTCATTGCCGGAGGCCTTACCGGGGCGACGCTGTAAACCCGGTTTGCCCAGCCAGCCCACACTGCGGAAAGCAGTCAGTTCAATAAACTGCCCCTGATCACCCGTAATCTCGTATTCCTTGATGCCGCGAGTGAAGGCGGTAACAGAACTCTGCTCATTGTGCAGGTTGACGATGTTCAGCATTGGATAAATGCCGGTAGGCTCTTCGTTCCAGCCCAGTTCCTGCCAGTTATCCATTTCAGCCTGACGAATCGGGCGTTCAATGCAGCCAAAAGGTGTGTCGGCAAAGGAAGCAGTGGAGGCGATGCCTGTATCAATCCGAACTCTCAGGCGGTGATCTTTACAAGTGTTGTCCACCAGCAGGCGGCATTGCATCAGGCCATCGTTTTCCAGTGCGATCTGCAATGTGTAAGGCAGTTTCGTCAGTGTTTCACTGCGCTCCTGACCTTCAATCCCTTCCGGTAATGCAATGCTGCCCCGGATTTTCAGGGTCTGGGTCAGAGTGTCCGCTTCAGCTGAAAACTCGGCATCGGTAAAGTCGAAAACCAGAGGCTCATCACCCACCAGCGGCGAATAGTCATAGGTGTCGCCGTCATCAGCCTGATCCACCAGAGTGATGAAGTTTTTGAACAGTTTGCCCGTGCTCTTCTCTTTCAGATGTAACTGGCCATTAATCACAGCCAGTTTGTAATGGTCGTCTTCAATGGCCGCCAGTGTCAGCTCCTGACGACTTACAGACAACTCCTGACCACCCTCTTCAACCTGAAGGTTGCAATAGGAGAGCGGTTTCATGGGATGTCTGAAAGCAATATCGGTTTCGTAGTAATACAACTCGGGATCGTTTTCGCTTTCATCCCGTTTGATTGAGCCGTTGTACACCTGACGAACAGTTTCCACTTCGAATGGAATACTCTGGCCATTCAGAGTGATATCGAAGCAAGGCTTTTTGGTGCTGATGGTGGCAGTGATCTTCCTGTCTGTGTCGTATGCCAGCGTATTGAAGAGCGTTAGAGTGCTGTCTTCTGGTGTGGCTTCAGAGATCTTGCGAATCAGGTAATCAATGTGAGCATCAATGCGCTCATCCGCATTAATGAAGCGGTTCAGAATCTGATAATTGGTCTTATCGGTGTTGCAACCGCAGGCACTGTCATGAGCATGATTTTTCAGCACACCCTTCCAGATGTTATCAACCGTTCCCCGTTTATGCTCCAGACCCAGAGCGGCACCCATAGCCATCAGAGGCTCAAGAGTGTTGATCAGTTTACGCTCGACCTTGTCGTTCATGTATTTGTGGTCGTAGCGGGATGAATAGATAGAGCGATGAATCTTGGAGTTTTCAGAATCCAGCATTTCACCCTGAATGGTTTCCAGCCTGCTGGTATCGATATCGTCGAATACCAGTCCGTAGTCGCTTTCTACAAACTCATACTCTTCAACTTCACGGTTGGCTTTTTCAATCTTTGTTTTGAAGTCGAAGTCTACGTAACGCTGGTCTCCCCCAACCGGAAATACGCCAAATTCAAAGTGTGAAGACTGACTGTTGGTATCAGCCGTAGAGCGGATATCGCTTTCATTACCCCAGATCAGGGCACCGCCTGGATAGTAACCTTCACGAATGTTGTAACAGGTCAGCTGGGAACCATCTTCGCTCTGCCACTGGAATTCACGATAGGCACTCTTGCTGCTGGACAGTCCGCGCCAGAACACAAAGCGAGTCAAACCAAAACCATTGAAGATCTTGGGCATGTCCTGACTTTGGCCAAAGGAGTCCGGGACATAAGCAATGTCCATGGAGTGCCCCATAGACTCGGCATAATGATAACCGGTTTGCAGGTTTTTGACGATGGATTCGCCCGCCACAATCATCAGGTCTGACTGGGTATACCAGGGACCAATCAGTAAACGTTTGTCGGCTACCTGCTTAGTGATGGCTTCACGATTTTGAGGGCAGTTACTGAGGTGATCTTCAATCAGGCTGGTCTGGCCATCCAGCAGATAGCTCTGCAGCAGATTGGCGTCCAGGGCATAGAGCAGCTCATCCATGTGGTAATCAAGCTGAATCTGGGACTCATTCTGGGTGAAATACCATTCGTAGTCCCAGTGAGTATGGGCAATGGTATGAATCTTTTTGACTTTAGAAGGGCTGTCTCCAGACGTCTCTTCCAGCGCTTGAGGGTAGTGAGCTGACATTGGCAATCTGTGTGAAAGTTTGGAATGACTTGCACTATATTCAATCGCTTTTATCGGCAGTACCCGACATTTGGATGATTATGCTCACATTTGTATCAAGGTGATAAAAACTTGACCCCGGTCAAAATCTGATTGATCAAAAATTATCATTATTACGTCGCATCTTATGATGAGAGAGCTTCATGAGCGACGCCCTGCAAATCCAGCAACAGATCAATGCGTTTCTGAATAGCCGCAGGGTTACGCGTGTCTGGTTTGCAGAGAATAATAACGCTCCGCCAGTGAATGCCTGTCAGGTTAACTTCCCAAGACTGTCCCTGGTTCTATCAGGCACCTACGATGTTCAGATCAGTGATCATGATAAGGTTCGCTCTATAGAAGCCAGCCCCGGAGAGGCCATCTACATTCCGGCCCATTGCTGGGATTTGCCCACCTGGAAACAACAAAGTCAAACACTGACGTTTATGTTCGCCCATCGGCAAATCGGGCTGAGTTTAAATCAGTGCAGTGATGCAGACAGTGTGTCATCTCTGGCAAGAACATCCATCCCCGAAGCACTGTGCAATGAAGGCGTTTTAATCCAGAAAGCCATTGAAGCAATAGCTGCCAGTCCTGGCGACAACCCTTCCGTTAACTACCTTGCAGAAGCTCTGATTCAACACACCTCACACCTTATCCCCAAAGAAACCGGCAATATCATCAACCGAACCCAGAGCCGCTGGGAAGCCATTTGCCTGTATCTACAAAAGAATTTTGGCCAGGAAATCACCCGGGACAAAGTGGCGGAAGAGTTTGCCATCACTCCCAATCATCTCTCCCGGCTTTTTCGTCAGGAAGGCAGGATGGGCTTTAACGATTACCTGACGTTCGTCCGCATCGACAGAGCCAAGCTATTACTGAGCCGATACCAGCTAAACCTGGATGAAATAGCGACAAGAACCGGCTTTAAAGGCGGGGATTATCTGGGTCGTGTATTCAGAAAACATACCGGCCTGACACCGGGTGAGTATCGGGCCAAGTATGCTCGTAAAGAGCTTGAGGCAGACAGCAGGAGAGTTTGAAACTTACGGGCTCACCAACAGTTTCACAGTATCAGCCTTCACTGATCCGGGCTCTTCCGCTTCCAGTAGTCGGATGCTCTGAACCCTTAGCCCTCTGGCATACATATCTGCAAAACCATTGACGAACTGCTCAACAGAACCCGGCTTGATATAGATTTCAGCCTGCTGGGCATTGCCTTCCCTGACTCCGATTCGCAATCCATTCTGATCGGCCACCCGTTGCATCAGCACCTGCCAATCCGCCAGATTGATGGGTTCAGCTTTTGGCATGGCCAGCTCTTCAGCTTGCTGCTGGGCTCTTTCCAGCAGCTGGGTCAGCTCAGGCAATGGGCTGACAGGTTGCTCAACAGGCTTGAACTTTATATACAGAACAGCGGCCCCGGCCAGAACCAGAATCAAAAGTATGATTTTTATCAGGGTTTTATTCATGAGGCTCCCGGGCGCCCAGATAGACCTGGACTCATAATATCTTTCAACAATCCATTGAGGGGTCAGCCACTCGTTCAACAGTGGATATCGAATTCTAGCCGACAATATTAGCTTTATCAGGCTCATCTTGCATGAAGTAACTGCGTATCCAGAAGCTCATCCAAAATCCCAGCTTGTTGATAACGTTGGACTTAAGATAAATGCTTTATATTTCAGTTACTTATTAACAACAATTTATCAGTCCACGCCTATATATTTTTATTTTCAGAAAGGATAACTCTGTAAGAGAGCCACTTCTGCTGGCTTGCGTCTATCGATCTTGGTTGAATCAATAATCTAAAGGATTTAGAGATGACTATTAACCAATTTGTTAGAAAACTCGCCATTTCATCATTATTTATAACCGCTCAAACCGCTGCTGCATTTAGCAGCCCTGAACCTGTTGCTATTGCCGAAACCATACCCTTTGAACACTCGATAAGGGGGCTTCAGTTTGAAGCTCATCCGCTAACAATTAATAGTGAACATGCCAGCTTTATTAAAGTTCACTTCAAACGCTTCAATGTCCCTCAAGGCATGGCTGTGGAAGTCAGCTCACCGGACCGCAGTCAGGTCTATCAATATGGACCAGCTCTAAATACCCCTAAAACATGGAATCCCGAGCTTGGAGAAAACGGCATTGATCGGTTTTCCAGCCTGTCCATTATTGGCTCTACCGCCATCGTCCGATTGATTGGCTCAAGCAAAGAACCTAATGCAATACCGGTTGTTGAGATTGATAGCTATCAGAAAGGGTTGCCAGAAGAGGATATTCAACACCTGATGCAGTTTCCTGAAAACGGAACTGAATCCATCTGCGGCAATGACCAGAAACGATCGGTCGCCTGTTTTTCAGACAGCTTTCCCACTGAGGTAGCTCACAGTGCACCTGTAGCCAGGTTGCTGATTGCCGGTCGCAGTCTTTGCACTGGTTGGCGCGTGGGTGAGGGTAACCTGCTGTTTACCAATAACCACTGTGTAGAATCAGCTTCCGAGGCCCGAAATACTGAAGTCTGGTTCAACTATCAGCTGGAAACTTGTGGTGGCTCTTCAGCCAACAGAACCGTCGTTACCGTCGATGAGTTGATAAAAACCAACGCCAGACTTGATTACAGCGTCTTGAGCCTGAATAACCCTGATACCATAGCCAGCTTTGGCTACCTTGGCCTGGATGTCAGAACACCGATTGCGGGAGAAGCCATTTACATCCCTCAACATCCGGGAGGAAGGAGAAAAGAACTGGGGGTACTTTCCGACCAGAACTCAACCAACCTCTGTCGTATTAATAGACCCACAGCCGGTTTTAATACCAATTACCTCTGTGATACCGAAGGCGGCTCTTCTGGCTCACCTGTGCTTGCAGAGTCCACTCATAAAGTCATTGGACTGCATCATCTGGGTGGCTGCCCGAACAGTGGTGTTCAGATCAAACAGATCTGGCCCGAAGTGTCTTCTCTATTTGGTGGTGTCATACCGGACGACGGTATAGGTGATCGTGACAATCAGAAGCCTGTTGCCGCGTTCAGCGTAGAATGTGACGGCCTGAATTGTCGATTTGATGGTACTGACAGCTCTGATACTGACGGAACCATTGATCTCTACTCCTGGCAGTTAGGAGACGGAAGCCGTTTAGTCGGAAAACAGATCGATTATTCCTATATTGCACAAGGGCAGTATACAGTCTCTCTGACAGTCACGGATAACGAAGATAAAAGTGATACCGCCAGCAAGACTGTAAATGTGGGTAATACCAGTGATGACAGCCTACTGATCAGCGGTGTGCCAAGAACGGGGCTTTCCGGAGCAAGACGATCTGAAACTCGCTTTCAAATCAATGTTCCCGAAGCAAACCAGCGTCTTCGAGTCACTCTATCCGGAGGCAGTGGCGATGCGGACCTTTACGTCCAGCACGAAACGCCTCCCACTACCGGACAATATGATTGCAGACCTTATAAGTCCTCAAATAACGAAACCTGCGTGATCTCTTCAGCCCAACAGGGAACCTGGCACGTCATGCTGCGTGGGTTTTACGCCTATGCCGGAGCAACCCTGACAGCTACGGTTGAAGCCATTCAAGACAATAACCAAAACTGTTCAGATCTGGAGATATGGTCTGGCCAGAAACGATACGTCACGGGTAACAAGGTTCATCATAAGGGCTCGGCATATCAGGCCTTCCGTTGGAACACTAACCTCTCCCCAGACCAACATTCTGACAGGGACGGTGTCTGGAAGCTTCTGGGAAGCTGCCAGTAAGCACCCGGACTATTGAACGATTTCAGAGGTGATGGATCACCATCCATCACCTCTGAACCATGAGGCATAGTTCAGGCTTTTTGAGGAGTGCAGCCCTTCAATAAAGCAGAATCTCGCAGGAATGTTCCCTTTATAGGCCCACGCACCATTGATAGAAAGTCCTGTTGGCTTGCCTGCATGTCCATTGTCGCCTTTTAATGTACCTGAAAAGAGATAGCCATCGCGGGTTAAGTAAGGGCATCGAACCCTGACTGTGAAACAGTCCGGTGCTTTCTGATTCAGAACAATGCCCAGACGACCCTTTTCACCCTTGATAGAGCGGTCCCATAGAAATACATTCAAATGATGCTCCAGTCTACGTGAACCTTCGGCCATTTCTGCTGCGTAACCAGAAGCCTCTGCAGTCAGCAGCCCCTGACTGGCTATCTTCTGCTTCAGTTGATCCAGACCTACCCCTTTTTTGTCAATGACAACATGTGTGTACTCTTCCATCTCTCAACTCCATTTCATGAGAAATATCCAAATCAATGTTCACCCTGAACCTTCAGATGTTTGAAGGCCCAGAGTTCCAGTCAATTCACTGAAACAAGATCCTTACTGACAATGGCCTTGAAGATCTCTTTCGCAATAGCATCGGGTCTAGGGAACCTGCGAATAAGTCCCTGATCATGAGATAATAATCTCAGCAGCTTGATCAGAGGTAGTCATGGACCAACAACTCTCTTTTTCCGACAGTGAATTCAGCCAGAAGCGACGCAGAACTCGTAGGGAAATTTTTCTTGAAAGAATGGAGGTTCTGATTCCATGGAAACGCTTAGAGGCCGTAATCGAGCCCTATTACCCTAAGCGTGGCAACGGAAGACCTCCTTATCCTCTACCCACTATGCTGCGAATTCACTGTCTCCAGC
>NZ_LASA01000080.1 GCF_001562015.1 Endozoicomonas arenosclerae
GCGTATAACTTGAGGCGGATGTTCAGCCTGAAACAAGTGAATGAAGAGCAGTGGTTGGAACTGGTCTTGTTGGCGACTTATCTGTGGCACTATTGGGCTGATCTGAGGCCAAGAGTGAGAAAAATCATAAGGACAAGTTGAAAATGTAATGCGCCGGAGAGGGTTTTATAAGTTCTCTCCGGAATAGTCAGAGTCTGAAATTACTTGAACTGCGTTTATGGGTTCAAGTCCGACAGGCTGCTAGCAGATTGGAAAAGGCCCTCTTCTTTCTCAAGGTAGAGGGCCAATGCTATTAAAGATTCTTTTTAGAATTCATAGCGGGCAACGACTGAAGCCGTGTTGGATTGGAATCCAGGCTGCAAACTTACATCGTAAGACGCCGTGATTGAGAAGGTGTCATTGATGTCATACACAGCACTGAGACCGACTTGATAACGTTCACTGTTGGCATCTTGCCCATCGGCGGAGAGAACGGTGTCGGGTGCAAAACCATAGGAGTAGGTGACTTTGATAGGGTCTTTGGAAAGATCCCGATAAGCCATTACATTGACCTCCGGTGTAAGGATACCGCTACCCACTTCAAAAGATTTTTTGATAGAGGCACCCAAACCGACTTCAACAGATTCATAGCTTTGTTCTTTGACACTGAGTCCAGCTACAGAACCTTGTTCTGTATAACCATCCACTTGAATCTGGTTGTAGGCTACAGCTGCTTTTGGCGTCAGGGTTAAGCCTGAAACCTCAAAAGCTTTGCCTGCAATAATGTTAAGGCCTAGCAAATCACTGTCGTAATCAGCCTTGGCAATAGTACTGGAGATTATACGTTGACTGTCGTTTTTATTGCGGCCAATGTTAAGAGAGGAGTCAACAAAGTAATCATCTTTCTCCCAGCTGGAATAGAGTGACAACTGATAGGTATCAGTTGAAGTTTTATCAGAAGATCCTTTGGTCTCAACGTCCATATTGGCGTAAGTGACTGCTGTACCTATTGTCCAGTCATCATTGAACTGAACATCATAACCCAGACTAAAGCCTTTGCCGTCAGCATCGTAACCACCCACACCCTGATTGGAATCCTGCTCGGCATCCTGATTTACAGCCATCATCCAGATGCCATGACGAGCCAGTTTATCACCGGTATTAATGCCGGTCTGGCCACTATCTCTCAGCTGCTTGGAGCGCTTCAGAATATTTTCTGTAGAAGAGGCTAAAGACAAATCACCAGAAGCAACAGCATTTCCGTTGATATCAGGCAAGAACTCTTCGGCAATGCGGGCAATGTCTGCATTGGTTGGGAGTGTTGACACCAGGCTCAACAGTTCCTGTGCTTTTTGTTTTTGATCAGCGCTTCCGTTATTCAGTGCATCAAGGGCGATAGCTTCCAATCGACTGATGTTTAACTGTTCCTGGTCTGTGGCTCCGCCTTCACCTGCTTGTTCACCTGTAGTCGCAGAGCGTTTAACAGTTACTTTGTAGCGGGTGTCATTTAGCTCACTGGAAAGTATTTTGATGGTTTCTACTGAACTCAGGTCAATAGTCGCAGCATCCGCAACCAGTTCACCGGCTTCAATCAGGGTATAATCGTAGGACTGAGCTCCGAACAGGCGGTAGTCGCCCGTTACGTGAAAGTTTGCGCCTTCTGAAAAATCGGCTTTACCGGATACGGACAGGACTGGAGCTGTCAGGTCATCAGTAGAGGGGTTGAGGTTGAACCAGAGCTCACCGTCAGAGCCGTGATAGGTTAAGGTGCCATCAATATTACTGCCGGAGGAAACTACAATTCTTCCTGTTGGGAATCGGTCAAGGCCAGCATCCTCGTAGTCTTCATCAGGTATTTGACTTCTATCGTAGTTTTCGAGGTCAAACTTTCCTTGAATCTTACCGAAGAGCAGCCCCGTATTATCTACATCGATACTGTTCTCACTGGTGTTTGCTAAAGAGTATTCTCCGTAGATGGCTCCTCTATTCAGTATCGCCCTAGATATTGTACCATTATTAAGAATGCCATACTTACCGTGAGAGTCTTCAGATCCAATGTTTGAAAACACCAAAACTACCGGTATAAAACCTGAAGATTCAATACCTGCATTGCCTTTATAATTGATATCTCCCAGAACACGTAAAAATGTAGTTAATCTTGATGTTTCTGTAAGTACTATACCACTTCCATCTGAATTTATTGTGCCTGGAGTGCTTGTTGTAAGTGAGCCATCCGGATTTTGTCCTGTAGATATAACATCACCTAGCCCCTTCACTAGTATTCCGGTTTCGGTCGCATTGATAATTCCACCATTCTCTAGATTACCAAAAGCAACTCCATCACCAGCAAAAATACCAATTTTGGCGTTGATGGTCGCTAAGTTGTCTGGGTTATACGGCGAATCTATTGAAAAGTTGCCCTGATTTGCGATTGTACCAATTAATGTAAAAGCTTCTACAGAGCTAGAGTAATGAATACCGTGTTCTTTAGCGGTTATAGTGCCTAAATTCTGAACAAAGTCGACGTCCTTGTTTTCTATATCTATTGTGGCATTCGTCAAGTCTATGCCATGTTTATTATCACTGACTATTGTCCCGTTGTTGGTAAAACTGCCAGAAAGAATACCTCCCATAACTATGGTTGAGGTATCTGTTCCTGTAGTAGTCAGGGTATTATTATTGACAATTGATCCAGTGAGCTGCCCTCTGAGTTCGGAGTCATCACTATAAAGAATTTTAACGATGGAGTCTGAAAGAGTTAGCGCTGAGTTGAATTCATAATCATCTGTAATCTGGTTAGGATTTTCCTGCCCCTGTTCAAAAGGAATTTGTCCGATAACCAGTTGTTGATTCAGTGAAGTGACGGCTGCTGCTTGATGGGAATACAGGCTCACGGCTGTCATTGCGACAAAGAGCTTCTTGAGTCTCATTGTTTCGTCCTTGTGTACTTATTCTTTTCCGGTGAAGTCAGCATCATTGCTGCCGGATGCCTGAATATTAAATAATTATGAATGGAAATGTAAGAGGCTTTAGTCGTGTTTAAGGTGGTTGGATTAATCGCTTTTTTAAAATTATATAGTCCCTATAAACTACAGTTTGTTCTAATTCATTGATTATAAAAGTTAAATATATGGTCTGAACTGCTTTCGTTGTTAATCAAAAAAGTGCTCGTATTGATACTGACTTTGAAAAAGGAAGAAGCTTGCAGCTTAATCTAAGCTCTATACCCATCTTTCCCTCCCGATGCAGCGATCCTGGATATGGCCAAACAGCAACCCGCCTGGGCGAGCTATCAAGAGGCTCTTGATCAACTGAATTCCACTCTGGATGGACTTCCATCGAATGATGCAAAAGCACGTCTGCAGCAATACGGTTTTAATGAGCTGGAAGAAAAGCGTGAAAGTAAATGGCTTCAGTTCTTAAAGACCTACTGGGGTCCTATCCCCTGGCTCATAGAAATTGCTGCTGTGCTCTCAGCCATTATCCAGCACTGGCCGGATTTTTTTATCATTCTGTTTATGCTGGTGCTCAACTCACTGATTGAGTTTATCCAGAGTAGTAAGGCGCAGGATGCTCTGACCGCTTTGAAGTCTTCCATGGCGCTAAAGGCCCGGGTAAAGAGGGATGGCAGTTGGCAGGATCTTCCAGCACGAGAACTGGTTCCTGGAGATATTGTCCATATCGAGAATGGAGATATCGTTCCGGCTGACTGTTTGCTCTGTGATGGTAAATATCTGAGTGTTGATCAGGCTGCGTTGACCGGTGAATCCTTGCCTGTGGACAAAAGTGTCAATGATACGATTTATTCAGGCTCCGTCGTTAAGCAGGGCAATATGCAGGCTTTGGTCACCAGCACCGGAAGCCAGACATTTTTTGGTACCACTGCAAAGCTGGTTCAGACTGCGGGTAATATCTCTCATTTTCAGGAATCTGTGCTGGGGATTGGTAAGTTTCTTATTTATGGCACTTTGCTGTTCTCAGTCCTGATTGTTGCCAAGGAGCTCTACCAGCAAGCTCCCATACTCAATATTATCGAGCTGGTTCTGGTATTGGTCATAGCTTCTATACCTGTGGCTATGCCAGCAGTACTTTCAGTCACTATGGCTTTAGGTGCCTTGTTGCTCTCAAAGAAGAAAGCCATTGTTTCTCATCTGCAAGCGATTGAAGAGCTGGCCAGTGTTGATGTTCTCTGCTCCGACAAGACCGGCACATTAACCCAGAATAAACTGACTCTGGGTGACCCCGTGCTTTATGGCGCACAGAGCAGTGAAGCATTAAACCGGGAGGCGGCAATGGCCTCAAACCCTGAAGGAAAGGATGCCATTGAATCTCTGATTTGTGCTTCGGTTCCAGAGACCCGTCAAAACAACTTCACACAGCTTGAATTCGTTCCATTTGACCCAGTGAATAAACGCAGCGAAGCATCTGTTAAGGAAGGTGGTTTGTGCATTAAAGTCACCAAAGGTGCTCCGCAAGTCATTATTGATTTATGCAGTGATTCTGAGCAGATCAAAATGGATGCCGCTGGTCATGTCAGCAGGTTGGCAGAGAAAGGACTACGAACTCTGGGTGTTGCCAGGACGGATGAAAGCGGGAACTACAGGTTGGCCGGACTGCTGACTTTATTTGATCCACCACGGGAAGATTCCAAAGAAGTCATTGCTCAAGCCAGAGATTATGGGCTGGATGTAAAAATGGTGACTGGGGATGATCTAGCTATTGGAAAAGAGATATCAAAACAACTGGGTTTGGGTGCTGATCTTTTAGCTGCAGGAGAACTCTTTGCGGATCAAGAAGATATGGAGAAGTTACCGGACAGGTTGAGAAAAACTATTGTAGATGCAGAAGGTTTTGCCCGGGTCTTTCCAGAACATAAATTTGGCATAGTGAAGAGTTTGCAGCAGTCAGGCTATGTAGTGGCAATGACCGGAGACGGAGTGAATGATGCCCCTGCATTGAAACAGGCCGATGTAGGTATAGCGGTATCAGGCGCTACCGATGCAGCCAGAGCGGCGGCTGATCTGATCCTGACACTGCCAGGCTTGTCAGTCATTATTCAGGCCATAGAAGAGTCACGCCGTATTTTTGCGCGCATGATCAGCTATGTGAATTATAGAATTGCCATGACCATCAACCTGATGGTGTTTGTGGCACTCTCCGTATTGATTCTCAGAGTAGTTCCACTGTCAGCGATTATGATTGTTATTCTGGCGCTACTGGACGATATCCCCATCATCACCATTGCCTACGACAATACCCGTAGCTCTTCTGAACCAATGAAATGGCAACTGAAGAAAGTGTTAATGGTGGCCACGGGGTTAGGTTTAATGAGTGTGCTGGAAAACTTCGGTTTGATGGCTTTGGTCAATTATTACTTTGAGCTGGATGCAGAGCAACTGCAGACTGTTATGTTTTTACAGCTGGTGGTTGCAGGTCATCTACTGCTGTTCATTTGCCGTCATGATGACTGGTTCTGGATGAAGCCCAGGCCCTCTTCAAAACTCTTTCTGGCGATTGTTCTCACACAGATTGTCGCTGTGTTGATATGTGGCTTTGGGTTGCTGGTGCCAGCCATCAGTTTGCAACTGATAGGAGTTGTCTGGATCTATGGGTTGGTTTGGATCTTAGTACTGAATGCCATCAGAAAAATTTTAAAGTTCTACTTATAAGACGGCAGAACGAAAAGTGGCTGAGAACGACTCAGGTAGTCGTTCTCAAAAATCTGGGCTTTATCGATTCAATTTAATCACTGAAAAGGAGAAAGGGGGCAGCTTAATATCAAAATGCTTTTCAGATAGAGAAATTTTTTTTTCTATATAGCTTTTCTTCCAGGCTCGGGTATCAAGACCAGACCATTGATTGATGGTGGCTTTTTTAAACTTGTTGCCTGTCAGCTCATTAGAGTTCAGAAGCAAAGTAGTATCAGGACTTCTGTTCACCAGGTTAATATAAAGTTCGCCTTTGCTGTTTTCAGTGACCAGACTGGCGAGCTTAGGAATAGAGGCTGATGGAATGTTCCCTTTGGCTTTGACAGTATATTCAGGACTTTTCGGTGTGTGCTGATAGATTAGATTATTTTTCTGGGTCGCCAGCGCTTTAAATACATCAAAGACAGGACGAGTTTCAGGAGAACTGTGAGTGTTAATCATGCCAAAAACAGCGTTGTTGATCAGGCTCCAGTGATTGGCAAATAGAATATTAGGCGCTTTGGCCATTTCAAACAGCATCATGGCTGTAAACAGGGCACCTTCGGGTTCAGCTGTCCTCGAGTCCAGCTTCAATTTGTCACCAAAAAAAGTATTGTACTCAGTAACAGCCATCTGAATATCAGTTCGTTGGTATTTATCCAAAAGAGCCTGAATCTTTTCGACATTCTGACGAAAAATATCCGGTCCAGCGAGAGTGAGTCTTGATAGTTCCCGGCTGTCCCACATCTTGTCATAAGGGGCGTAGAAATGCAGAGAAACAAAGTCTATATCTGAAGATAGGCGCCTAATCACTTCTTCATTCCAGGTCTCCATATGAGGGTAAACATTCTTCATCCAGGCTGCCTGCAGAAATGAGGCTTCTACAACAGCGCCTACCTTTATGTTTGGGTTCCTCTGTTTCAGAGCTCTGGCAAATTGATTGGTTCTTTCTGCGTATTTGGCTGCCGTTGTATGTCCATTTTCATGGGGAGCGTAAATTTCATTACCAATTTCCCAGTACTGGGCTTGAACTTTATTATTTTTGATCAGTTTCTTTTCTACGTAATCTATCCATTCCAATGCATGTTGATCAGACCAGTTGAAGTTAATGGTGAGTACCAAATCCGTTTTGAGCTTACGAGAGAGTTTTAGCAACTCATCAGTACCAAAGTGACTGGGAACTTTTGCGCCTGAAAATGAAAGCCCTTGAGGTCGCTTTTTGACTGGGCCAATACCATGCTGCCAGTCATAGGTGTCACTCAGGGAACCACCTGGGAAACGTAATAAAGTGACACCCGATTCTTTAGCCAGTTTTACGGCCTTTTGATCAAAGCCAGCGCCTGGTTGTTCGGCTTCAAGAATGCCATCCCCCCGGTTTTCCCATTGGATATTACTGCCAAACAGTTCGGGTTTGAGCCGAGCACTGCCATCACTACCGGATAGGTGAAGTGTTGCAGACTGAACTTGAGTGGTGGGAGTGCATGCAGTCAGCAGCAGCGGAAAAATGAAAACGATAAGTGATTTAAGTGCTATCCGTGCCATTGCAATTATTCCTCTAAAACGCACGCCAGGCGCTGTGAGTTGACTATTCTGCTGAACTCATTCTGGTATCTGCGATAAGCGCACCTTCCCATTTCTATTCTAAGAGAGGGGTGCGACAATAATACTTCCAGAGACTGATACCATTCCTCTTCTGTATCAGCCAGTTTGCCCAGGTTTTCGGTAACCACCTGCTGATTCATACCAACGGGACTGGCAATAACGGGTAATCCTGCAGACATATATTGAATCAGTTTGAAAGAACATTTCCCTTTTTCATAATCCTGATTGGCTAAAGGCATAATACCAATATCTGAGTTTGGCAGAAGTTCAGATTCTAATGCGCGGCTCCAGTTAAAATACTCAATAGAGACCTGTTCACTTTTTATTTCAAAGATATCCTGGCCGCCAATCAAACGTAAAATAAAATCAAAGCGTTCGGAAAGCCGCTCCAGAACTGGAAGAATAGGATTGAGGTAGCAGGCATTACCCCAGTTTCCAATCCAGACAATAACAGGTCTATTTTCTTTGGATATTTTCGAGTTTTTCTGGTTAGGGTTGAGTCCCTGTAAATCATCAAATGAAGTAGGGATCTTTAAAATATTCTGATTGTATTGATGAGCGTACTGCTCAATGTAAGGGCTCCCGGCGATGATACCGTCGACTGATTTCATGATCCTGGGGACTCTTTGCTCATCCCAGAACATTGCTCTTTGATTAATACTGTTAGAAGGAGGAAACCAGATGGCATCGTCAATATCATAATAACAACGGGTACTGATTCTACTGATAAGCAGTTCAAGCCAGGGTTTTCCAAGAGGGAATACTTCTCTGTGAATAATAACGGTATCAGCCTGAGCTGCCTTGGGTAGGAAGAGTACCAGCCGGACTGAGCAAAATAGGAACATGGCGATTTTGTAGCATTTCTGCCAGAAGCCAAACAGCCTGCGTCGCTTAAAGAATGAAGACGTAAGAAAGGAGATAACTTCTAGCTCTATTCCTGAATCTTTCAAAAAAGGGCGATAAGCTTCTATGCGATGATAAACACTTGGAGCTTCCGGAGGGTATGTAGTAAAGCAGATGAGCTTTTTCATATCGCAGCCTTATCCATTTCCATGACTCTGGTAATTGCTTCCACGACTGATTCAGGCTCAATTTGTTCAATACAGGGTATGGTTTGATGGCAGTCGCTCTGGAAACAAGGACCACAAGAGACGGGTATGTTCAGTGCTTCAAAACGACTTTGCACTGGCAACCAGACCGGAAGGTAATTCTTACTGCTGAACAAAGTGACCAAAGGTACTGACATGGCATCTGCAATATGCATGGGACCACTGTCAGTGGAGACCACCAATTTACAGTGAGTCATCAGTGATCCTGTTTGTCCGAGATCGGCACTACCGCAAAAGTTAAGGATGCAATGGCTCTTATCAAACCTGCTTTTAAGGCGATCTCCGGTTTTTTTTTCAGCACTCCCGCCGAGCAGGAGTATTGTGGATATGGGGTATTTGATAAAAAGCTGATGAATAAGCTCGGATACCTTGTGTTCAGGCCAGATATCCACAGATTGTTTGGAGCCAAAAAAAATGCCAAGAAAAAAAGGTTCATTCGATGAGGGGAGATTCTGGAGTGCCCAGAGCTTGTCTTGTTCAAAAAGATGGAAGTATTTTTGTGAATCAGAGCTGATGTAATCTTTTCGGACAAGCCTCATGGTGGTACTGACAATGTTCTCTTCCGCCATCTGCTGATGATCTGGAAATAGAAGTCCATGACTGTGTGTTGAAAGGTTGTCTGATTTGCAGAAACCAATTGAGTATTTAGGGCGGGCAAAGCGCTGAATCAGGTGGTTTCGGGCAAAAATTTCATCATTACTGCAAACCGTATTGAAAGTGGGTGTATGAAGGTCAACCCAAAGGTCAATCCGGATGAAGAGCAGCCTGAGTAACAGCTGACTCTTGGTCAGAAAGTTACTGTTGTCATAGAGAATCAGTTCATCAATATGTGGGTTGCCTTCCAGCAGCCGGGCAATGGGCTTGCGAATAATGACGGACAGCTTGGCATGTGGATAAAGCTTCTTGATCTCTTCGATGGTAGGGGTAGTGACCAGAATATCGCCAATCTCAGCCAGCATTAGACAGCAGATATTCTGCACATTGTCTGATTCAGGCAACTTATCGCTTCTGGAAATGAGCTGGGTCATTCTGGTCGATCCTGTCTGCGATTCGCGACAATAATCATCTGCTCTCCCAGCCCAAAGATGGGTGACCATCTCTGAGAAGCCAGCCAGTCGACACCTCTCAATAAACTGCGAACCAATGAAAGAATGCCCAGTCTGGCCAGAACCTGTTTGATTTTTTCCTTGCTGTCCCTGGCTTCAAAATAATGGCCATCTTCTTCTGGTGAATGTGACTGATGAGCATTTTTTCTCATGCCCTTGACTGCCTGTTTGAGCATGCCAGCTACATCAAATCCCCTGGTATGTATCAAACGAACCTTGTAGCCATTGTCGTTGAGCAGTTCTGTGAGAGTTTGTACTGTGAAAAAGTAGATGTGTTCATCTTCGCAATTCACCACCCACCAGCGTGCTCCAAACAGTCGACGGTACAGGCTGTTAAAATTAGGGGTAGTGAGCAGCAGCGTGCCTCCGGGTTTTAACCATTGATGGATTCTTTGCAGCGCTCCTGTGGGGTCTTCAAGGTGCTCAATGACTTCCATCATGGTGATGCAGTCGTAGGTGCCTGGCTCAAGGTCATAGTCATATAAAGAGCCTGTTTTTACATCGAGATCTCGATTCTCAAGAGCGTAGTTGGCAGAAGCTTCACCAATCTCAAGCCCCTGCACCTGGTAGTTGTTTTTTCTTGCCTGCACCAGAAAGGCGCCAACACTACAACCAATATCCAGAAGTTTTTTCTGGGAAAAAACCGAACTGTTCTGTTTGATCCAGCCCAGATAGCGCTGATATAGGTCCATTGTTGATGGTTCAAAAGCAATTCTGAGTCGCTCCTGGTCCACGGTATCAATATGTGCCCATTCCTGGAGTTTTTGCTGTAGCCAGCTGGAGCTGGCCCTGGGGTTTACGTAAGAAAGGTTGCAAGTCTTGCAGGTGACAATAGCGCACTGGTTTAGCTGATAGCGAAAATCGGGGTAATCAGACCCGCAGTGGTTACACGCCACTGGCTTGTATTCAGGCCGCTCTTCCATAACTCCCATGATTTTCTCCTTGCTTATTCTTCTTTTAACCTTGTACTTTTTCAGAGCTCTTAGCTGTGAACTCCCAACGGTTAACTCTTACTGTTTGCTACCAATCACCCAGAAACCTCCAGCTACCTGATGGGAGTGAGGGTGCTTCTTTAATAGCAGGTCCAGATACTTGAACCAGGAAAATACCCAGCGAAAGACACCATTTAACCCTTTTCTGAGCAGAGCACTATTAACAGGTATTAAGAGGTTCAGCATGACATTGGTACTTTGCAGAACGGCTGACACCGGGCCGTGAGTCATGCCAAATTCTGGTTGTTCCAGATCCCTGAACAGGTGTTTCATACCTTCCAGTGTGTAGCGTTTGAAATCATTGGGGTAGCCATGAAAAAAGAAGATAAAAGGGACTTCTGCATACAGCTTCCCTCCCGGTCGAAGTACCCGGATCATCTCGGCAACAATAGCTTCCGGGTCATGGACATGTTCAAGCACAGCGTTGCAGATGATGCTGTCAAAGCTGTTATCTGCAAATGGGATGTTATGACCATCACCGACACAATCAACATTGTGAAAAGGCCGGATATTAAGGGTGATTTCACGATCACTGTATCGGCTGGGGCCGCCTCCGACATTCAGAATCCGGGTCTGGCTGCCCTTGTGAGTAAACAGTTCCCAGGTTTGGTCTGCGGTTAAGTCTGGATTGTAATGAAGCATGACTTCAGGCGGCTTCAACCAGCGATACAAACGTTCCTTGAAACTGGTTTTTTTAATCTTGCTACCTGTCAGAGCGTACTCGGCTGCCATGGCCTGTCCCTGAGGCGTTTCCAGTTCTGTCTGGAGTGCCTGGGCAGAATCTCCTGTCAGAAGTATAGGGCGCTGGCTGTCTATAGAATAGGTATGGTGACAGCTTGAGCAGGCCAATCCTGATTCTTTCTCGACTAACTGACCCTCACTATTGCAGGCAAGGCATCTGAGGTCTGGACGGTATTCATCGAGTCGATGATTTATGTGAGTTCCCATGAAATCCATCTCTTATCGTGTTTCGGGTTGTTTTTCTGCCACCATCAGAAGGTCTGATAGCTCTGCCTGCCATTGGTTCAGGGTCAGCACTCGACCCAGCTGTGCGAGGAGGTAATAGGGTAGTGATACAAGCCTTTTCAAAGGACTGCCAACGGTAATCCGATAAGCTTTGGCACCGTCGTAAACCTGGAAAAAACCGGGAGAGAACTGTTTATTCTGACACCAGTTTCTCAGAGGCTTCTCGGATACAACGGGTCGAAAGGGGGTAGGAAAGGCATCATAATGACCATCTCCCCGGTCTTGCTTGCCGACAATGTTCTTGTAGTACCAGCGGTGAAATCCGATAGGGGTCAGGCGGGTAATAATGCCCTTTAGACTGTTGCGAACCGGACATCCCAGAATCAACAGACCTCCGGGTTTCAGGATGGAATCAAAATGTTCCAGGGCTAGATCCGGATTTTCCAAATGCTCAATCACATTGAAACAGATAATGATATCTATGCTGTTTGCCTTGATGGGAATGGCATGAATATCACCTTGAACGCAGAGATGAGCATCCTTGTTTTTCAGTAACTGGCCAAACTCAATGTCCAGAGTTATGACTTCAGCATGCTCTGGTAAATTGAAATGGCTGTAGCTCCCACCTCCCGCTTCCAGTACCCGGACAGGTCGATTGTTTTGCTGGTGGGAATAGAGTTCATTCAAATAGTTATTACACTCTTGCAGCATTGAATTCTCCTGTCATCAGGGGCAGCCTGGATATAAAGGCAAAAGCGAAGCCAATAAGTACGACGTAGCGTATTTCTGCATAAACCGGGTTAAAAATGCCACTGAACAGCAGCATGATCAGAGCAAGGGCAATCACTGTGCAGATCGCAAAATAGCGTTGTCCTTGCTGCCTTCGGATAGACTGGATGATTTGTAGAGCAATAAGAAACAGCGATACGGCGAATGCCAGAAATCCGATAAGACCTACCCTGAGCAACACCCAGAAATACAGGCTGTGTATGTTTTCAAGATTGGTTCTGAAATAACCCAGACTGGCGCTGATATCCCATAATGGCCTGACCCCGTAACCCAGCAAGGGCAAGTCTGCAAGGTTCTGGCTGAACCATACGAACAGGGACAAACGATAGAGAGTTGAAGGATCCGCAGCTGAGGTTTCCAGAAGTCTGGCAAGCACTGCATTCAAGAGGGGAGGAATAGCAACCACTAAACAGGCCATTAATCCCAGGGCAATACTTAATAAAATCAGGTAGCGCTTGCGAATAATGCCAGGCAATAAAGGGATCAGGGCAAACATGCACAAGGCGATCCCTCCCCACATGGTTCGCCGGTATGAAATCAGAATAAAAAGGCCCAGGCAGGCAGTCATGGCCAATCGAATTAAAAACTGACCTTCGCTGGTGTTGCCAGTCAGCCATTGAATAATCCAGTAAAAAATGGCGAGGGCAAAAATCCAGCTGGAGGGGGAGTGATAAAACAGGGGTTTTGCTTCTGGAATAATGGAGGGTTTCATCAAAATGCGCATGAATCCCATCAGTACGATTACGGCAACGGCCAAAAAGAGTGCCATTAACAATCGTTCAGCATCCTGTTCTGTTTCGAAATAGAGCAGTCCCAGAACATAGGCAAAGATAAGAAAAGCGAAATTCTTGAATTGAAAAAGGGCAATCAGTTCAGCACCCTTTTCATTCACTTTATAAGCGGTTGCAGTATTGGCAGCCATGTTAGCGTGAAAGGGGTTTCCGTCTGCCATCGACAGAACAGCTGAAAGAATCAAAAGTCCAGTAATCATGATCAGTGCGACCTGGATCTTGTCATTGGGTAAAAGAAATTGTCTACGGGTGAGAATAATTCGGGTAATGAGCAGAAAAATGGCACCAAACACCAGCAGGTCAGGTGGATAAACTCCAGGAATACCCAATGAGGTCGCGTAAAAAGGCGTTCTGATGGATCGCTCACCGGATTCTCCCAGTCCCCAGGGAAATTCTTCAAGAATGACCAGTGATAAAACGGTCATGACAGTTAACCATTTCGGATGCAAAGCCATAAGAGCAGCTACTGGCAATAGAGCGAATGCAGCAGCCACAACCGGATGTATGTCTGCTGCCAGTGTCAGCACCAGCGCCATGGCTCCGGCAATAAATGCCAGAGTGCTGTATTGGGCAGTTGGCATGAGAATGGCTCTCAAAACTCAGGCTCCTCCATACAGCCAGCGAGGCAGGACAAATTGTCTTTTATTGATAATGCTGCCAATAAGCTCACAGGGGATGGCCTCCAGAGAGGCGACCTGCGCCGTCAGTTGTTGCCTGCGGGTCTTTTTATATCGGGTTACCAGCAGCAGGTGATTGAAAATACTGGCCAGGACCAGATAGTCCCTGCTCTTACAGGCCGGTTCACTGTCTATGAATATTCGCTGATAGTGCTCCGAAGTTACCTTCTGGAGCTTTTCCAGGTGTTCAATAGGCAGAGTTTTGTAGTCGTCGTCGGGCGAAAATACCTGACAGATATCCAGGCCAGGAATACCGGTTGATTGCAGGCAAAACTCGGCGGTGTGGCGGGGCTCATGATCGCTGAGTGCAAAGCCGTTAGTGGGGCTGATGCCCAGAGCCTTGATTGAATCAAAGCTTCTTGTGCAGTCAATCAGAAGTGTTCGGCTGCCGGGTTTCTTTGAAACTGGGGTATATTCTTCGGAAGCATCAGAAGACATTTCTCGTTCAGATGGCTGAGTCTGGCGTGCCGATCCAATGGCCAATAACAGACTCATCACTGTTTTACCCGCCTGACGATCCGGACTGGAAAGCACCAGACTAAACGGCTGGTGGCTGAAACGAATATAAAATGCATTGTCCAATGAACGGAATATTTCGCGGGCAGCAGGGGAGTCGAGTACTCCCTGATAGTCAGGGTCAATTGAGTGGATCTGATCCTGTTTGTTAAGAGGCGATTGTTGTGTAGTTGATCTCGATTTAAAAAGAGATTTCAGGCCTGAATCCATTAGGCTTTTACCTCTGCAAATGATCCCAGGTAACTGAGTGATGGAGTATCGGTCATATCCTCTGGCCTGCGAATCGTGCTATCAAGAAAGTGCACCAGGTAAGCCCAGGCCAATGCCAGGGCAGTACCCATAAAGATGGCAAGAATCAGGATCAGACGCTTTTTGGGAGACACCGGGGCATCGTCCACTGCGGGCTCTTCCAAAATACTGATCAGTCCGAGGTTGTTGGCCTGGCCCTGGGCAATTAATTTTGCCTGCTCCAGATTTCTGGCCAGCAACAGATACTTTTCCTGAGCCAGCTTCTTAAGGCGCTTCAGTCGCTGGAGCTCCATATCTCTTCCCGGAAGTTCATTGACTGCAGTGATGAATGACGCCAGCTTGTCTTTCAGAGCCTCGACCCTGGGGTCACTCTCCGGAACTTTCTGACGTAATTGTCTGAGTTCTTCCTCCAGTTGCAGAATGTAGAGTTTGAATTCATCCTGAACAGCAGCACTGTCAGTAATACTGACCGTGCTGTATTTCAGCCCTTCATAGTTTTCAAGGGTTGCAGGGACTTCTCTTTTAAACAGCAGGATGGCTGTTTCACTCTCCAGTAGCTGTTGCCTGGATTCTTCTTCCCTGCTCTTCAGATAATTGATAATGCCACTGGCTTCCAGGCTGATCTGGTCGTAGTAATAGGTTTTGTAATGCTTGATCAGAGCATCCAGTGTCTCTGCCGCTTCCTGGGGAGCATAGGCCCGGTAAGCAATTTTTATCGCCTTGCTTTCAGGAGAGGTGGTCACCTTCAGGTTTTTATTGATCGCGGCAATGGCGGCACCCTCTGGGTCCCAAGGTTTTGTCCAGCGTTCAATTCCCAAGAGTTCTCCCAACTGAGCTTTGAAACCTTTCAGAGAGATCTTGATTTTCTCGATGTTGCCCAGAGCCCGTGTTTCGTCGAGATTAATGTCTTCAACAACAGCCGCTGCGAGACGAATACTCTCTATAATGTCTTTCTGGGTGTGGAAGTTGGTCACTTTCTCAAAATCACTTTTCGGTGGACCATTGACTATGGGTTGAGTCACCTCAGTACTGTTGACCAGAAGAATGGCCTTGGATTCGTATTTCGGTGACAGCAGAAAAAATACGATCAGCGACGCGAAGAGTAATGTTGAGAAAAACAGCACAATCATTCCTGTTTTCTGCTCGAATAGAATCGTCAGCAGCTCGCGGGAAGTGGGTGGTGTAAATTGCAGTGCTTCATTTCCAGTCATACTTTATCTGCCTTAAGGTATTGTTGGATTGGCAGTGTTGAGTTCAAAGGCTTCCTTGGCTGCCCGGTTAACTGAATTGGTCAGTTGTCTGATACTGTTGTAATTGGCAGCCTGCTGCCCTGCCAGATACCAGTCAAACACGGGCTTGGTACGGGTAAAGAACACTTCGATGAAGTAGCCCACCTGGGCAATGGTGGTTTTTGGTACCAGAACCAGGTCTCCTTCCCTGATATAGATATTCTGCATAGGTGCCTGTCCTTTGAGATACTTGCCCAGCTCGCATTTGCGGTATTGGGGTTCGGCACTGTTGTAGTTTCTTATAACGATGACATTGTCCAGCGAGGCATCATTTTTCATCCTGGCATTAGCCAATAGGTCCAACACTCTCATATCAGGTTTAAGAGACTGTTGACCTTGTACAAACACTTCTCCAATAACAGTGGCTTGTCGCTCTGTCAGTTTGACGGGAAGAATGGAAACCACCGGATCCTGAACGACTTTTCTGGCCTGGACTTCGGGAATCAGCCAGCCTCTGGGGTTTGTTATATGTTCTGCCAGTCGCTTGTTCAGTTCTGTATTGAGTTCTGATAAAGGTTTGCCGGTTACTTTTAATGGACCCACCAAAGGCAGGGTAATCGACCCATCGGGTTGTACGGCAGCAGAGTAGGCAAGTTCTTCATGTTGCCAGACAAAAAGGTTAACAATGTCGCCAAATCTCAATTCCGGGCTTTCTGGTTGACTGAGCTCCTGAAGTTTTTTTCGAACCTCCCCCCTTACAACGCCTGCTGTTTGACCCGCTACATTGACTTCACCTACCAGGGGAAAGGTGGCTTTGCCATTGGCCTGAACCTCAGCGACATGATCAAGCTCCGGGTAACCCCAGACCGACAGCTTGATTCTGTCCTGCATTCGAAAACGTAAAGCCCCACCAACACCGGGTTTATCGATGGGAATCTCACTGAATTTGTACTCAGAAGTATCAAGCGGTTCAGTAGGAGGGACAACACTCTCATCCTTTTCTGAGTTGTAAACAGGAATTTTGGAGAATGTCTGGCAACCACAAAGAATCAGGCTAAAAAAGACGATTATCGATTTTGAAAAGCAGGTCGGGAAATGCCAGTTCATGCCTTCACCCCCCGCACTTTGACTAGTTTGAAGCCATCATTCTGATTGGGAGCAGCGGTAACACTTTCTTCCCGAATGGATTCCCGGGCCAGGGTAAAAGGTGCCAGAGTGACATTACTGGCTATGGAAACGGCGCCCAGCACAGAGGTTTGCAATCCCAAAGTACAGTTGTCGCCTATTATCGGCGCTGTACTCCAGGTGTTGTCTTTAAAGTCCGGCTGGACAATGCAGTGACCGAAAATGGTGGCATTGCGGCCTATCTGTCCATCACAGATAAATCCAATGCTGTGCACCAGCAGGCAGGATGCCCCTATCTGGCTGCGAGGATGGATATCAGCACCGGTTATGAACAGATTCAAGCGATAAAAAAATCGAGCCAGGGTGTATCGATCTCTCATAAAATGGAAGTGTGAAACTCTATAGAAATAGAGAGCCAGTACTCCCGGGCTTGATAGAAGGCTCAGCTTTCTGAAAAAGTTCATTTTAGGAGGCTGGTCCAGCATTTCATTTAATCTATCCATATCTGAGCGAACTAGCAGACGCAGTGCTTTCCAATTAGTCATCCATTCCCCCTTTTAACAGCCGGGGCTTGTCTATCTGGACGTGGGGTTTGATTGAAGTTCTGTTGGGTATCAGCAGGCCCCCCAGGAGATAGGCTCGCTGTTTTAACAGCAGATTGTGACCTGCTACCGGTTGTCCAAGCCCAAAACCAACATCCTTGTTACCCGTTCTGCCCAGGGCTGTGTGGGCCAGGAGCGAGGCGCTGTGGCCTACTTTTCCAGAAATACCTACGGCAGTGGGAGCATCCAGCACCAGTCCCGGGCCAATCTGGGCGCAAGGACGTATATCGGATTTGGTGATCACAGTATTCAGCTGCCAGGTCAGCCGAGATAGACGATGACAGTTTTTTAAAAGTAAGTAGCGACTGAGTCTGAGCAGAAAAACAGCGTGAAAACTAAAGTTACTGATTCGGGGCTGATCCCTGAATTTTCTTTTTTGCCAGCTTTGATAGCGGAGAAAGTCGAAGGCTAAGCAATGGAACAGAGTTTTCCGGGAGTTTACATCATCATGAGCTTTGGCTTTGCGACTATAAAATAGGGCCAGGGTATGGAAAGGTTTTAATAATCCGGCCTTGCTCATGATTACCCAGACTGTGATCGTAGCCAACAGAGTAAATGTGAGTTTTTCTATCAAGCTGGACTCTGTCAGTTCCAGGGCTAACAGAAATAGAGTAATTAGCAGAACTGACACTAAACCTGCTTCCTGCATTGAAAATAAAGACGGTGCAGTCCTGCGAACAAAGAGGTAGCGGATCATCATCTGGAAACTCAGCGTTAATGCAGTGGCTATAAAGGCACCATTCATACTCATGGTCGGTACTAACAGGTAGAGCAAGGCCAGGTACAAAGGTGTGCTCAGAGAGAGTGTCAGGGTGTCACGGCGTTGAAGGTTCATGGCATTGAGTATTTGTGACAAGGTGCAGTCAATGCTATGAACCATGATCAGTAGCAGGAAAAGCTGAGAGACGAAGACCGGGTGAGGAAACTGGTTGGGGAACAACAGGGCAACGTAAGTCTCGGCGAAGCTGAAACCTGTCAGGGCTATAAAGATTGAGAAAAAGAAAAAGCCTGGCAGAAAGGTGCGCACACGCCACCTGAACTGAGCAGGGTTAACATGCCAGGCTCGTGACAGAGTCGGATAAATGGCTGAAAGTATGGCACTGATGGCAATCGAGGCAATTTCAAAGAGCCGGTAGCCAATGGCATAAAAGCCAATGGTACTGATTTCTTCAAACAGTGAAAGAATGATGAAGTCCAGCCTGGAAAGCAGCAGTGCCAGCACGGTATTGAGTAGAAAAACAGGCAGAACAGAGCGTGCCTTGCCAATAAAATTGCGATCTGCCTTGAAGATTGAAAAGTTGACAGTGACTCTTTTCAGCGCGACCAGGTAAAGAAGAAATGAAATGGTTCGGGTAGCCAGTAAAACGACTATCAATGATTCAATACCGTGGTCGTTGAGGACTAAAGCAATGCTGGCAGTCAGCCTGAGGACATTCTCAATAATAGCGATATAGGCTACCGGTCTACTCCGGTGCAGGGATGTCAGGGTGATTTCACCCAGAAAGGCCAGAATGCCTGGAATAATGGCCAGTCCAGATAGGGCTATGGCGTTCACTACTTCAGCTGAATAGGCCGTATATTTTAAAGCTTGCCAGAGAACGACATTAATCAGAGCACAGCAGGCCAAAACCATCAATGCGACAGACACATAATAGGAACCGGCTTTTTCAGGCTGTCGGGCCACTTCCCGCATATAGAATGGCATCAGACCCATTAAAGGCAGAGTCTGGAGCACAAAATAATAAGTAGTGACCAGTGCATATTCGCCGAGAATCTTGTCAGATACCTGACCCAGAATGACGAGTAAAAGAAAGGCTCCTACTGGCAGTGCTAACCTTCCAGCGAGGATATACAGAGCCTGACAGCTAAAGGGCGTTTTATCCATTAACTACCTGTGCCCTTTGTTTTAGCGGTTTGCTGAGCAGTAGCCTCGGAAAGCTTTTTCTTTTCGGTCAGGCGGGTAAATAGATCAACATATCGGTCAGTCACGGCATTCCAGTCATAATCACTCTTAATCCGGTTCCGTGCTTTTTCAGATAGCTCTGATCGTTTGCCCTCATCTGCGAGGAGTGCATTTAGACATTCGGCCAAATGTTCTATGTCATTTTTTCTATAGAGCATTCCACTGCCTGCCAGAACTTCTTCATGCTCAGGAACATGATTGGCCAATAAACAGTTGCCCACTGCCATGGCTTCAATCAGTGCGGGATGGGTTCCCCCCACTTCAGTAGCCTGAACATATATGCAGGCATTGGAAATGAGTTCACGATAGCCATTACCATAAATAGCGCCTGGTAAGATAACCCTATCATCCTTGCTGGCCAGTTCAGACAACAGTTCTTTATAGGCACTGCTGTATGGGGCGTCACCTACGATCACCAGAGGGAGATTGGTTTTTACTTGCTGATAAGCTCTAATGATTTTGTCTGGATTGTTTTCTGGCTCCAGACGGGTGACATAAAGCACGTAACCATCTTTCTGCAGACCCAGTTTTTCCAGAGTAGGCCCGGGTGCTTCTATATTTGTATTGGCACCATAGGCGATGATTTCACTGCTGGCATTGTATTCCTGTTGATAGTAATCAGAGATAGAGTGGGCATCACTGATGATGGCGTGTGGCAGTTTGGTAGCCAGCCATTCCCCTAGTCGATAATAGAGTTTTCCCGCTTTACCCCATTTCTTTCTCAGGCGTTCGATACCGTCTACATTCAGTGCGACCTGTGCTCCTCCCATTCGGCTGATAGAAGCGAAGGGAGCATTAGCTGCATTAACGATCAGAACCGCATCAAATTTTCTGTAGATGGCGGCATGTAAAGTGGCCAAAAACGTATGTGCGACGGTATCCAGATATTTGTGGGGGATAGTAGGCAGCAGGGGAACATGCACACCTTTGTAAAAAGGTGAGTTGTACTGAATATTATTGGTTCGTCCATAGACGGTTACTTTTATTCCACGGTCTACCAGCCGAGGGGCAATCTCTTCTGCAAACGTTTCGAATCCACCATAGTTGGCTGGGATTCCTCTCAATCCAATGAGTGCTATGTTCAGTTGCCTGGGCATTGAGCCTTCCTGGGTTCATACAGCTTGTAATGGTCAAGTATTCACTGCCACCGCTGTGACAAAAGTGTTGATCCTGAATCAGGGAACATTGTTCTAATAGGCATTCTTGTGAAAGAACGCGCCCCTGATGATGGTCAGAAAAATAATTTTCAGGTCGAGCCAGAGTGACCAGTGATTGATATATTCCAAGTCGCAGAGAACCCGTCCCTGCATCTTTTCAATGGTTTCGGTCTCACCACGCCAGCCATTTATCTGGGCTAACCCTGTCAGTCCTGGTTTGACTTTGTGCCTGAGCATATAGCTCTTGATCATGCTTCCGTACTCTTCGTTATGGGCCACTGCATGGGGGCGAGGGCCAACGAGTGACATACTGCCAGCGAGAACATTCAGCAACTGGGGGAGTTCATCAAGTGAAGTAGAGCGTAGAAATCGACCTACAGTGGTGACTCGACTATCCTGTTTATTCGCTTGTCGAATCACCGGGCCATTTTCCATGACATTCATGGTTCTGAACTTGAATACTTTTATTTTTCGTCGATCTAGTCCGTGCCGGTCCTGAATAAAAAGAACGGGGCCTGGAGAGGTGAGTTTGATAACCAGGCTGATTAATAGCATAGGAATCAAGCAGATCATCAACAGTAATGACGCCAGGATAATATCTTCAAGCCGTTTTAGAAAAGCATTGGTGCCATAGGCTGGTGTATCATAAATGCTGAGAGTGAATGTACTTCCTATGCAATGCCACCTTGAATGCAACAGGTTGTAAATAAGAAAATTAGGAACGATATGCACGTTTGCTGTTGTGTTTGATAACTTATCAACAATTGAATGAGTTCTTTCTTCAGCTTTCATCGGAAGAGTAACGTATACGATATCCACATTACCACTTTTAGCTAATTCTACAGCGTCATCAATATTACCTTTTAATTCTATATCGTCGTCTAATCGAGATGGGTTTCTTTCATCGTAAAAACCGATTAATCGAATGCCTGTTTCCTTGTGCTTCTTAATTTCTCTGGCAAGATGTTTTCCAGTTTCAGTGGCACAGAGAATGATTGCTGAGCGAGTGTTATAGTTTCTTTTTCTGAGAAACTGTAATAACAATCGAAAAGCAAGCCGCCAGTAAATAAGTATACCCAGTGAGCAGATGGACCAGTAAGCCATAGCCTGCTTGGGAAAGTTGTTTAAAGAATCAGAGAAATAAGCAAAGGTGAAAACACAGGCACAAGTCATGAGCCATGTAGACACAGTCAGGAATACCAGCTCACTGAATTGATGGGCACGCCAGGAACGGTAAAGGGTGAGCGACTCGGCAATAATCCAGAAAATACCAATACTCAGAAAGGCAATAGCATGTTGCTGCCCGGTTGGATGTCCAAAAAATATGGAAATAAAAACCAGCATGCAATAAATAACAGCGCCATCAATTAAACGATACATGACGCTCAATTGATTTTGATAAGGGCGAATAAATCCATCGTTAGCATCCATAAAAGATCTCGCAGATTATTCTGGTAGTCCATTGGCCATAAACAGGGTGGAGGTTAAAAGACACTTCCTTATGAAAGGTTTTATAATTTAATTGTTATGATTATGTGACCTTGATCAACCTTTTTTTGTTTTGACTTTATAGCTATTTTTTTTATCTGTAAAGACAGTTTTGTGAACGAATAATGTCTTGTTTGTTTCAGTTTGGATTGTTGACTAATTGTTTATGGTTAAAATAATTTGATTTTAAATTGGTTGTGTCGTTTTTATTTTGACCTTAAGGTCAAAATAAAAACTGTTTTTTGATTTTGTTTTTTCGACGAAATGTTCTTAAATGCGGTGAAGTACGATAGTGAAGCTGGTTTAAAATTGCTAAGAGTAATTTTCTATAAAGTGGTTCTATTTACAGCTTTGAATTAAAAACGGCATCCTAAGATGCCGTTTTTTGTTTCCGGTATGGAACCAGATTTAGTCTGAAACTCAGCCCGCGTAGTTAGCAGCAGCAAAGTCCCAGTTAACCAGCGCCCAGAAGTTTTTCAGGTATTCTGGACGTACATTGCGGTAGTCAATGTAGTAAGCGTGTTCCCACAGGTCGCAGGTCAGCAGAGGCTTCTGATCAGTCGTCAGAGGGGTGCCAGCGTTGCTGGTGTTAACGATTTCTACAGAACCGTCACTGTTTTTAACCAGCCAGGTCCAGGAAGAACCGAAGTTGTTAACAGCTTTGTCGTTGAATGCTGCAACGAACTCTTCGAAAGAACCGAAAGCCTTGTTGATCGCGTCAGCCAGTTCACCGGCTGGAGCACCACCACCGTTAGGGCTCAGGCAGTTCCAGTAGAAAGTGTGGTTCCAGATTTGCGCAGCGTTGTTGAAGATGCCGCCTTCAGAAGTCTTGATGATTTCTTCCAGACTCTTGCTTTCCAGCTCGGTACCCGCAACCAGACCGTTCAGTTTGTCAACATAGGTCTTGTGATGCTTGCCGTAGTGGTAGTCCAGAGTCTCTTCAGAAATGTGAGGAGCCAGTGCATCGCGTGCATAAGGCAGTGCAGGCAGTTCAAAAGCCATGTTGTCATTCTCCACTTGGGGTTTGATCTTGTTTGACCTGATTCGTCTCGCGCGACGATATTAACATTGGTGCGGTTACGAATCTATGTGAGGGCTATTGTGGGGGCAAGTACCGTACCTTCAACCCCTGAATGAATGAAAATACTGAAAATAAAGCACGGATCCGAATTTTTTGAGGCTATTTAATGTTGTGACGTTGGTGCTATCTAGTATGAAGGTGGATGTCTGCAAGGTTATTACTCTTATTCTGGTGCCTTTTTCATAGTAATATTGCGCCTCAAATGCCCATGGTGGAACTAATACAGATGAGAAACCCATGAGAGAAGAGGATAAGGCGATCAACGATATACCGGATTTCTCAATTGCAGCGGATGAGCGTCCAGGTCGCAGGAAAGCTGCAGCTACTGGCGGAACGCCCCCGGGTAAAAAGGGTGGAGCAGACCGAAGTAACCCGGGTAAAGGTGGAAGCGGCCTGACCTGGCTATTGCTGGTCATGATCATTGTTCTGGGTGCTGGCGGAGTCTGGCAGTTCAAATTGATGCAGGAGGAGCTTGCTGAGACACGTAAGGCTTTGGCATCTACCCAGGAAAGGCTCAGTTCGGTGACAGGAGAAGTCACAGCCACTGGAGAGAACCTGGATCAAAGTGGATCAGCCCTTCGTTCAGAACTGAAAGTGGTGAATTCTGAGATTCGTAAGCTTTGGGATGTAGCAAACAAGAGAAACAGACAGTGGATTTTGATCAATAAGGATAATGTGGTCAAAGCCCTGAAAGAAGCAGAGGAAGCCGGTAAAACGGCGGATAAGGCATCAGGCCAGCTGAGCAGCCTGCAAAAGCGGATTCGGGAAATGGATCAGCTGATGAAGGCTATCAGTACAGAGCAGTTGGCTGCCCAGGGCGAGATGACCGAAAGTCTGGCCAGGTTCGACAAGCAGGTGGCTGAAATGAAGAAGCTGGTGGCTGATCAGAAAAAGCTGCAAACCGAACTGACCGGGAAAGTTGAGGATCAGCAGCAAGCGGTTAAAGCTGTCGACTCATTCAGGGTTCAGGTCAATCGCAAACTGCAACAGTTGGAAGATACTGTCAGAGATCTGACTCAACCTCCCAAAGAAGGTCTTGGCCTGGAATAATCCCTGTAACCGGGTGGCAACCGCCATCCGGTTGGCCATAAACAACCTTTCATACGATGAAAAACATACAACCAGTTTAAACTGGCTACATTAAGAACAATAATTCTTCTCGGAGTTTGAGCTGATTATGGGCTGTTTTCACATAACAGGGCGGTTATGTCTGATAGTTGCTGTCGCAATGATGACGTCTTCCTGCTCAATGCTTGACTGGTTTGGTAGCAGCCAACCAGAAGAATCCAGATCAAGAGCGTTTCAGCCATCAGACTGGACTTTTTTTCATCAGTGGCAGCTCGAACATTCCAATCCTGCCTTGCAGACATTGCTTCCGGATCAGGGTAATACCCTGACAGGGCAGTGCTCATTCTCTTATGAATTGCTGAAACGGTTGGAAGACGAGCCGAAAGGGCTTCTGGTACCCGTAATAAAAGTGAGTAACGATCTGACTTTGTCGCCAGATCTTGAAAACAGTGCAAGGCTTTATAAGGTACTTAGAGGCACATTTCCACTGGGGGGAGTAGGCGACAGTTTAACGTTCTATCAAACCTTGCTATCCAGTGTTGAGCACACCTGTCCAGAAAACATGACCCGTGATATTGATAGCTGTCAGTTCAAGAAGTGGATGTCCTATGCCGGTTTAGGCGGCGACGAATCAATTTATGATGAGAGTCGTCTAAAACGCTGGTACAAGTCACATTCATCTCTGAACTATCTAGTCATGGGTTCCAGTGATTTGTTCAATTCTGATGCTTTGTTAAATGCTCGCTATTCTTCAAATTCCAGAGTGATAACCAAACAGTCACCAGCAGTCAGGGATGAGAGTATCAGACCTTATGTAGGCAAGGTACGCTTTGACTGGGTTATTCCTGGTAACAAAGGCAGTAAGCCATTTAATAGTCTTGGATCCTGCACTTTAAGTTGGAAAGAGCTTGAAGAGAAAAGGCGTATCAATGGTCCAGGCTGGTTGGATACCGAAAAGCTGGCAAAGGTGAATAAGGCTCTATTGCCTTACTTTATAGAGTTTATGGACGAGGCTACCAAGGCAATGCCACAACAGCCATAAGGTATTGGCTGTGAATGAGCGGATTTAATTCAGGTCTAAATATATGGACAGCATGGATGCTGATCGACCAGGCAGAGGCTTTCAACCCCGGAGCGGGTTAGAGCCTTCATCCCAATCTAATGATTCTGTCTCTGGTTCAGGGGCTGCTCCCGGCTTGATCCCCCCCAATCTTCACCCCCACAAAATAGAAACATCCATTTATCAACGTGTCGTAGCTTCCGTAGCGGATATTAAGCACCTGATGGAAGGCATTAGCCTTCAAGTAGATGAAATTCAGTTATCGGATGAGCAGTTTACCGGGGATGGAGAAATAGATAAGCAACTTATGTTGCTTCGTGTTGAAAGGCTACTGGCCAAGCTGAACATTCTTACGACAGCAGTAGCTAATTATGGCAAACAGCTGGCTGGCTCCCCTTCTGATCCATCGCTTAGAAGGAGCAGGCAATATCAGCCGGATTTAATACCTCCAAAACTGGAAGAAGCGCCTCAGCTTGGGGCTGCATTGGCTGTCAGTGATTTAAGGGCTTCTTTGAAAAATTACAAGGAAGTACTAAAAAGGCCAGGCTTTGATAATGCACAGCTAACGCCGCTCATTAATGATCTGGTTTCAAGGAACGCATCCCTCTGGTATCAAGTAGGTGGTTTGGAGTTTGCCCTAGAGGAGTTGATCCGGGCAGAGACCCGTATTGTGACGGTTGACGATGTACAGGATGCTATTCGTGAAAGAGTTTTAAATGATAAACACAAAATAGGGTTGTTATCCCGCTGTTGGTTAAAGTTTCAAAGAGTAATACTGACAGGCATGAATCTGTTTGCGGGTGCTCTCTCTGTAGTCGATAAGATAGGGGATCTTACCGTCAGAGGCTGTATTGGAGTCATGGAAGGGGCGATGCATTGCATTACCCCTTGTGTCAGAGATGTAATGGGCCCACCCCCTGAGACACTCCTGGCGTCTGAGAGAGTCTTAAGAGAACAGAGATCAACTGAAGACAAAAGAGCAAAAAGCCGTCGAGAAAAAAAAGCTCGTCAATCACTGGCATTTAATCCCCATTCTTCCAGGGAACCTGGTGAAGTAGTGACTGAATTTTCATTGCAGGCACAGAGCCAAAAGCTTGGCAAAAGTGCAGTATTAGCAAGAAATGAGGATTCGAGTAAAAAACCTGTTCCGATAAATACGACAGTATCTGGGCATAAACCGGTTAAACAGCAGAGCCCGCCACCTCCAGTCCCGAAAAGACATCATAAAACAGAGAGGAATCCACCTCCTCTTAGGGGGGAGGAAGCAGAGATGCTAAGTTCCGCACTTAAAACCCGCCTGGGACCCTGGACCAGACAAAAAGCACGAACTCAGGCGAAAGAATCATTTGTCAGACATTTTCAGAGCAGGGTACCTCCAGAGTCTTTTACTCCATGGCTGGGGACCGATGTTGATCGTTATGTAGATCAGATCCGTTCTTCAGTGAAACAGGAGGCGGATCGAACACAGTCTGATTTAAGTGAGGCCAGAAGACGTTCCGTGTCATCACAAGGTCTGCATTCTGAGCAGGAAAAAGAAGTTGTTCAGCTGGAAGAAAGGCACAGTTTGCTGGTGGATGAGGGTAAAAATGAAAGGGTCAAAGAACGTTTGTCCTTTTATTCGCCCCAACCCTTGTCACTTGAAGCAATGACTGTCCAGATTGCCGCGATAAATAGCAGCCTGAAATCAATAGCGAATAGCCAGTCTGTTTCGGAAACACTGGAGGATCTGGAATCCAGCATTGAAGAGCGTGTTGATACTTTAAGGCAAATGAAGGCTCGATTATATGAGTTGAAAGGTGACAGGGTGGCATTTGATGAACCCATTCTGGACCAGATTGGAGATGGCTTTGAAGCGGCGCGAAAGGCGAGATTAAGGGTTCGGACTCTGTATGCGTATCGAGTGACTGATCCGGAAACCTGTAAGCAAGGAGTTCAAAATGAGCTTGAAAGGCTTCATCAGGATCTATCGAAAGAGCATAAAGAGAGTCCGAGACTGATTGATATTCAGAAAGTGCTGCACTGGCTGCATACGAATGAAAGCCATGAAACATTCTGGACAAGATTGAACGCATTGTTAAACCTTGAGTCTTCAAATCTTAAAGAAATACTCTTTCGTTACTATTCAACGGTCGTACAACATGCCAGGGTCGAGGGGCTGGAAAGAAGCCTGAGATTACGAAGACATCTTACCAATCACAGAGCCTGCTCCTTCGAGCAGTGGTCGGAAATTGTACAAAAATATCTCTCTGATTCTGAAGGTAACAGACAATGGATCATAGATGCCGGGCTTGATGAAGACAGATTGTCCAAAGGCGATACGGAATGGCTAAACAAACTGGCCTTGAGAGTCCATTCCATTGGCGAAAGGCTGGCGCAAAACTGTGCAGCAGGTCTGGAGCCGGAATGGACTGATAGGCCCATTGTACATCTGGCCATGGGGCTGCTAAATCGTTGTCAGGTGGGTGAAGCCAATCAAGCGTTGCTCTTAGAGTGTTCGTCAGAGCTGAGGATGCCTGTCATCAAGTTGGCAGCAAAAGATTCAGCGTTGTTTCCTCCGGAGTCTTTCGATCCTTTTCTGAGTGACATTCAATTGACAGAATTGTCATTTAGAAGTCTTGAAAAGCTAGCGTGTAAAATACTCGGCAAACCTTCTCTCGATGAGAATGAAATCATAGAACTATCAAGGGTTTACCATAAAATTCTTGATGAGCTAAGAAAACGGGATCAGGGTGAATTCTTTATTCTTGATGGACTGCTGGAAGACGATTGAGTGGCTCATTGACGAGCTGTATTTTCAAGTCGCCAGAATGCAAAACTCCCCTTAAAGCCACTGCTAATCTGAAATTGTGGATTCATCCGACTTTCATGAATCCTGTGTCTTCGGTGCCAGAATTTAAGCTGTTTCTTGGCAAGTATGTTGTTTTTCAACGGATGTTGTAGACCGCATGGATCGCAGAAGCAGTGGCATTGGCACATCCCAAAGCCATCACCTGAACAGTACATCAGTGCATGGTCCTCTAACTTCTGAGGATCAGAAAAGCAATGGTGTGGGTTCAGTTCAGGTACCCAACAAGCTTCTACAGGGCGAACGCCCGATCTCAACCGCTATTGGCGACAGGGATATCACCCATGCTGACGTTGGCGCTCCTTCCATTCCCAAACCATACAGTATGCTCTGCAGAGCTACGGCAAATCCGAACACCACAGTTCCTGAACATACCCTTTTCAGACTCAGGGAAAGCATTACCCCCGAAACAGTAGAAACGGCCAGTAGAAAAACCAAACAGGAAATGGCTGGGCGAGTTAGAAGGTTGCATGACCAGCTAGGCTGGCGCTTTAAAATGCCAACCAACTCTCAACAGTTGGAAAATAATCTGAATGGCAGTAACGGACATTTAATGACTCTGGCTATGGCCCGATCCATGATTCATCAGATTGAGGTCTCGGAGGCGGGTGTTGCTGATGCGATTACGGCCAGTGGGCAGTCGAAGGAAGCCTGGAAAAAAGGGCTGCTGCAAAGGCATAAGCTGGAAAAAATGCATCGGGAGGTGTTGGCTCTGGCTGAGTTTTATTGTCAGTTTTATCCTGAACCCCATCAGCCCGAAACGACCGCTCCCCATTCTCACAACGATGATGATCCATTTCGAGACCTTGAAGATATATTCAGGCAGGAGAAGCTGGGCATGCCGCCACTGGTGCCTACTCTTGCTACTCCCAGACCTCCTGATGGACCTGTCTTGTCACCTCAAAGCCTGGAGTTGTCCCGGGCCCACCAGGAAGTAAAAGATCTAAGAAGAGAAAAAGAAGATTTAGGTTCCGAACTGCAGCAGGCTCGTAAGCAATTAGCTGAATTAACGGAAGAGGTGGAGGCACTCAAGCAGAAAGAAGGGAAAGTGCCTGACAGCCTTTCAGAAAGACTCAGTCAGCTTGAGAAAGAGCATGCAGGATTAAAGGACGAACTTAAGGACAGGGATCGTCAATTACGTCAGAAGCAACATCAGATATTTAACATTAACGGTTCTCCTGCTGGAGCCACCGGCTTATCGAGTGCGGGAGCTGCCGGCTCTGATGGCATGCTGCGTGAACTGGAAGCTTTGAATAGACAGCTTCAATTCCAGATGAATGAGCAAACCCGAATGCTGGGTGAAAACGGGTTTACTATTTCCCAGCTCCAGACTCAGGTTATGGCTTCTGGTCAGCAGATAGATCATTTGCAAAGTCAGCTTCAGGCTCAAGCCGTCAACATCAATTCTCTGTTACTGGAAAAGAACAGGTTAGAGCAGGAACTTCAGGCGGCACATCTGAACCATCAGCAACTTGGTCAGCAAGCTATTTCCGTTCTGGAACAAAAGAACCAGCAATTACTGCAACTTCGGCAGGAATATCTGGATAGCTACCAGCAACTTCAAGATGAATTGGAGAATGAAAGGGGCAGGCTGGCAGAGCTTCAGCAGAGTTATAAAAATGCTGAAGATCGAGTGGGTGATTTATTCAGGCAGAACGGTTTACTGCATCTTGAGGTTAAGGCTCTTAATGAGCAGCTTGAAGCATTAAAACAAACCGATCCTGCAAGGGTGGAGCAGCTTGAAAAGCAGGTTAAGGATCTTACTGAATCCCGTGATCGTTGGGTTATAGCTCATGTAGAAGTCACAGAGAAGAAGAGACAAGCTGAAGATAGAGTTCAGCAACTTGAGGAGCAACTTAATGGTATCGAGAAGATCTATAAGACTCAAATAGATCAACTGCAGAGAAAGTTTGATGAAGTTCAGAGCAGAGCTGTTTCAGCAGAGCAGAAGTTGTCAGTCCTTGATACAGATTATCAAAATGCTCTTGCCCGTGAAGCAGAACTGAAGAAGCAATTAAAAAATTCCAGAAGAGATCTACAAGAAAAGACTCACGCGCTTCAGAAGCAACAGACTGAATTTGAGGTGAAAGCCAGGTCATTAAAAGAAATTCATCTCGAACGGCAGAAGTACGACCGTGAAATTGAAGGTCTGAAGCAAGAAATGATTGAGCTAAACGGCAAGATTCGTAGTGAAAGGTTTTTAAAGGATGAAGCTCTTAAAGCAAAAGAAAAAGCTGAAGAGCTATTGGCAACCAAACAGTCTGAAATGGAAACATTGCAGCAGAGATATGAAGAAGACCTTAAAGAACTGTCAGAGCTACAGGTGCAGTTGGACGAAGCCAGAGGGGATATTCATGCACGTGATGAGTCTTTAGAAAAGCTGGAAAGAGATGCGAAAAAACTGAAGGAAGATCTGGAAGGCCGGCTGTCTCAAAAGGATAGAGAGTTAGAGAATGTCAGAAAAGAATCTAAAAAGTTAAAAGAAGCAAAGGATGATTTCGAAAGCCGGTTGGGGGAAAGCGAAAAAAATGTCAAAAGGCTTGAAAGTGATCTGGGTGGGGCCAGAAAAGCGAGAGATACTTCAGAGGCCAGAGTGAAAGAGCTCCAAAAAAAGCTTACGGAAGCCAGTGATAATGATTCAAGAGAGAAGAAACAACTCAGAGATCAAATAAGAGTTAAGGAAAAAGCCAGAGCGTCTTCAGCCGGAGAAGCTGAAGACTATAAAAGGAAGTTAGAGGCAGTTAAGAAAGAGCGTGATGAAAATAAGAGCTTGAAGGAGATAGCTGAACGCCAACTTTCTGAGATCAGGAAAGAGGAGACCTCTTTAAGAGAAGAAGTTCAAAGATTGCAGCGTATTCAGAGTGATGGAATAGAGGAAAGCTCGTCTCATGAGACTGAGATGAAACATATCAGAGAAGAACTCAGAAAGGCAGGGCAAAAACATCAAGAAGAGAAAGTCAGATTAGAGTCAGAGATGGAAGAAGTCAAAAGGTCAGAGAAGCTGACACAGATCCAGCTTAGAGCCAAAGAAAGAGAATTCGGTGAGTTGCAGTCAAAACTGGAGACCACTGAACGTGAACTCAGGGAAAGAATAGCAAGCCTTGAGAAAGATCTTATCTCAAAAGACGATGATATTTCTCAAAGAGATCAGGAGCTAGTTGTTGAGAGAAGAAAAGTTCATGAGTTAACGGTAAAGAACTCTGGGCTTGAGGAAGAGAAGCATAAACTTGAATCATCTCTGGAAGACCTTCGTAGAGAACTGAATTCGGCTCAAAGGGCTACTCAGTCGTCGAAAGAAGAAGTCGTTGAGCATATAAGAAAATTAGAAGAGGCTGAAGCAAAGGCAGAGAATTTACAAATCAAGTTTGATGAAGCAAAAGAAAAAGAGCGAGAAGCGAGAAAGCGTTTAGCTGCTGCGGATGATTCCATTCCTAAATTGAAGGAAACATCAGAACGATATCGTGAAGAGCTTGAGACTAGCCAGCGGGAAGCTGATCAATTAAAGGATCAGCTAGCCAGTAAAGAAGATGAGCTGGCTGAGGCAAAAATTAGGGAAAATTCATTGTCATCTTCGATCAAATCAAAAGATGACCGGATTCATGAGCTTGAAGAAGCTGAAGCGGGTTTTAAGACGGAAATTGCAAAAGCAAAAAAAAGAACTCAGGAAAAGCAAGAGAAGGTTAGTGAACTAAGCCAACAAGTAGATAAGCAAAAGCATTCGGCTGAAAGGCTAGGGCTTCGAATTCAGCAGCTCACGTCTGAAAAGGAATTGAGTGACAATAAAGTACTGGAGCTGGAAGAGAAGGTCCAGAAGATTGAGCAAGAAAGAGATGAATCCAGGGAAAAACTATTAGAAGCTGAACGTCGTATTCAAAGTGATGGTGATACTACCGAACTTGAAAAATCCAAATGGGAAAGTCAGCTTGCAACCTTACAGTCTAGGTTGTCTGGCCTGGAAGAACAGCTTTCTGAAGTTGGGAAGACTAGAGATCGCTTTAGGTCAGAGTCTGAGTCTTTGGTTCATGAACGAGATCAGGCAAGAAAAGATCTTCAAAGCCTTCAGATAAGAGTAGAAAGTCTGGAAAGTCAGCATCTCCTTGAGATGGATAGACTCACCAGGGAGAGAGATGATTTTAAACTTCAAGTCGAGACATTGGAGCAGAAAGCAGAAGTTTCCTCTGCGGACTGGGAGAAAGAAAAAGCAAGAATTGAGGAAGCTAAAGATCAACTTTATGGTGATTTAAAAAGCCAGCATGACGAGCTGCTTGAAACAAAAAAGCGTCTTGATCATCAACTTCTGGAATCCCGGGAAGAGGTCAGGAAGAAAAAGCTTGAGATATCCGATAAAGACGCTCAGCTCGAACAAAAAGAGCAAAGAATCGGATTTATAAATAGCCAGTTGGTTTCTGTGCAGGAAGAGTTAGCTTTGCTCAAGGACACTTCGAGTTCTTCCAGTAGCCAGCTTGAAGCCAGGGTGAATCAGTTAAATAAGGAAAAGGGAACACTTGAGCAACAGTTGCAAAAAGAGCAAATGGAGTGGGAGCTTGCGAAAGCAGGCTTAACCAGCAGGGCCACAAAGGCAGAAGAAGAACGCCTTAAGTTTGAAGTTCAATGGTCTTCCATGAAAGAGGCTCTGGAAGAAAGTCAGGCAAAAGCATCGAAGCTGGATGGGCAGTTCAGAGATCTGACCCGCAATTATGGACTGCTGGAATTAGAGATAAAAAGTGTCACAGAGGATAGGGATCAGACGCATACTGCCCTCCTAAAGCAAGGAGAAGAGCTGAAACTGGTTCGGGGCAGTTTTGAAAAGGCTGAAATCAAGCTGAAGACTTTGAAAAGGCAGCTTGAAGATGAGAAAAGAGATCGATCAGTAGAGGCGACTGATCTTAAAAAACAAATTCATCGGGCTGAAGAAGACAGGGATCACTTTAAAAGGCTTTCTGAGACTGCAGAGGAACAAAAAAACACCCTGGATAAAAGAGTTTTAGAGCTGGATGAACAGTTGAGGGACAGTGAGAGAGAAGCCAGGCAGTTACAGAGTAATATTGATGATCTGGGTAGAAGGCATGAAAGAGAGCTTGAGGATGCTCGAAGCCGTAGCAGTCATCTGGAAAAAGAGCTGGCTCAGCAGGAAAGTCGGCATAAACAGGAAGCTTCAGGTTGGAAAGAAGAAAAGGAACGTCTTACAAGTACACATGAAAAGGTTGTTGTCGATCTTAAAGAGCAGTTGGATAGCCTCAAACTTTTAAAAACTGAAGTTGATAGCCGAGTTGCAGAGCTTGAGTTGGAAAGCCAGACGAAAGGGCTTTTGTTGCAGAAGAAATCCGAGGGCCTGAAAGAGCGTGAAGAGGAGGTTGATCGTCTCCAGAATGATGTTGAAGGTTTGCGGAAAGAGCTGAAAGCTCTAACTGATCAAGTCAGGCAATCAGAGTCTGATCATACTCTTGCACTGAAAGAGAAAGAGCTTGCCAATCTGACATTAACCCAGAGTCTTGAGAAAGAGCAGCGCGATCGAGATAAGGAAAAGCGAAAATTTGATGAGGCAATTAGTCGTCTCGAGCAGGAACGAAATGATTTGCAGTCCAAGTTATCAGAGCTTCAGGCTGTGGGTCTTGAGAAGCAGACTCTCTCAGCTGAAGCGAGTCAATTAAAAGATGAACTTCATACAACGCAGGACGAGCTGGAAAAGCTAAAACAGAAAAAGAAAGAAGTGGATCAGCAGTCAGAAGAAGCTCTCAAGGCCAAAGTGACTGTGCAGAGCCAACTGGAAGCTGAGCAACTCCGGGTCAAAACTCTCTCAGACGAAAAAAAGGAACTGGAAGAGGCTGTTCGAGTTAAAGAGAGAGCTCTGGAGTTAAAAACCGAAGAACTGGTTGTAGCCAATGACAACCTGCAGCGTGAATCTGAAGCGGTAACCCAGCTAAGGCTTCAGGTTGACAGGCAGAGTGACTCCGGCAATGAGTCAGATACGGCTTCCTCTGGCCTTTCCAGATTGGAGTCTGTCGATTCAACGGCTTATTCTGATCTTGTCAGTCCATCCTCTGAAGAAGCTTTTGATCTCACTAAAAGATCGAAAACCGAAATTATGCCCGAGTGGACTGAAATCGGGCCAATAGTTTTAGAAATCAAGGATGACTCTTTCGGTTCTTTGGGTCCAGGCACTTTAGCTATACCCAGCTTGATTCAACGAATGAAAACCGCCTGGTATGAAGTAGCCTCCCAGCAGGCAAAGTTGGAGCAGAAGCCGACAGTTAATCCTCTGATCCCTTTTGATGCTCTTCCCATCCCCAGCAAAACCGATTTTCGATTAGGCATGAAAGCCCTTCATGAGAGTTTCCTTAAGGAGCTGGAGTCTGTTGATCAGGCCTATCAGTTGGCAATCGGCAGTACATCAGAAGTACTGATCACTGATGACTTCACACGACAGATTGAAATGACCAAGGCCCTGACCCGGGGCAATATTTTGATGCTTGAGAAGAAGCAGGATGATTTTCAGGAACAAGTGGCAAAACTTGCGACTTCTCTTGAAGCTTTGAAGCAGAAAAATCCGGAGGCAGGTCCTGAAGATCCTGAAACCATAGTTGACTCAGAACTGACCAATATAGCAACCGTGTTATCGAAGAATCCGGGTGATATTGGCACAGAGTTTTATACCCATGCCGTATGTGCAATCGTAAAGTCAGCCTCAGAACGTCTGAATGAGTCCTGGAGAAAAAAGGTCTCGACCATCAGGGAGGCTGACGAAGGGCATCGTGCTCTTCAGCAATATGAATACTCACTGCAACGGTTGGCCCCTGAACATTTACCGCCCAAGCTCAGAACCAGCGTACCTGAACAAGGTCGTCTGTTTTTATCGAAGCTGGTTGAAGGTCGCAAGACAGAGCTTGAAGCCAAGCTCGATGAACAATTGGGTGGAGGGAATAAAGCTCTTGCTGGCAATACGCTGGAAGAGCGAATGGTCAAGAATCCTGAGATCTGTGACAGGCTATTAACTCTGGTATCCAGTTTACAGGCTAAGCATGAAGGTATTGTAAAGCAACCGATGCCGACAAAACTGTCAGGAACTGCAACACCTTGGGTTGATTTCAGTTATGCCGATGCCTCCCTGGTGGGGCTCAGCGAGATAAGGGATGAGTTTGGGTTACCTGCCACACCGACAATGGCCAATGTCCTGAAAATCATTCAAAAGGAACTGAAAAGACCGGGGTCGCTGGTTCTGACCGTTGCAGTCAAGCAACACAAAGAGAATTATAAAACCGGGAGAGAGAGAGAAACACGTCGAAAAAAACTGGATAAACAATGCTCAGATCTGTTGCAGCAAGAAGGGAGGCTGACTCCAAAACAAAAGCTGAGAGGGGTGACCCACGACGTCCACTTTCAGCGTCAAAAACACCCTCATGAAGCTGAGATTGCCTGCTTTCAGCCTGGCTCTCCTGTTCCTCTGGTACAAGTTTCAGAACATGTCCAGGAACAGGCAGGCTTCAATTGCAGTGCTCTGGCCCAGAACCCGAACTGTCTCATGAACAGTTTTATGAATGGCTTTAGTAAAACTGCTGTCCATAAAACCAGCATGGTCACTGGTGATCAGTATATAGAACTGTCTGAAGGAGCCCAATGTCAGCCAGCATTGGTTTTTTACTCTAAAGATGGCAAGCGCTGGAGCATTCAGTTGGATGGACGAACCTTTGATCTGGATCCGGCTTTTATGCATGATCATCCGAATTATCAGATTCCTTTCCAGATCAGCGCTGAAGGAAGAGAAAAAAAGCGAGACTGGCTTCCACTTAAAAGCGCTTCAGGTCAAACCGTTATTCTCGCTGCTCAAAAAACACCTACAGAGCAGCAGTGCTTTATGTATGAACTGGGTTCCAATAATCAACTGGTCCCTGTACCCATCAGGGGAGAGAACACCAGAACCGAGTTAATCCGGGCCAATTTATTAAGCAAGGCCTGTTTGCTGAAGGCGGGTAGCCCCCAGCCAACGGGAGCTCGAAGAAATTATCCACCGGAAGTCCTTGAACTTGAGTCGCTGACTAAAACCTGGCTACCCAATGTTTCCCTGCAACAGCTGGATGCTTGTTATAACGAAGTTGTTCGGGAGGTAGACAGCAAGTTACTGAAACCACCCTTTGCCTGTACACCCTGTGAAGGGCGAGTCAGAAGCCTGCCAGTGGAGCTTCCGGTTCTGAGAAAAGTAGCTCAGGAAAAATCCAGGAAGCCAAAGACCGGTGCTCATCAGGAAACCTTTCATCCACAACAGTTCACGGGCTTTACGGTAAACGCCAGTTTCGGTCATGTCAGTGATGCGTTTCTCAGAGCCAAAAGAGAGCTGTTGGATGAAAGTGCTCATGGTGTGACGAAGACACTGGAAGTCCAGCAAAAAGCTTTTCAGGAGCAGGTATTTAAAAACCTGTCAGTCTATTCCGGCTGTGAGTTGCAATCATCAGGGGCGCATGGACTGCCTGACCCAGTGACATTAAAAAGCAACAGGCAGGCTGTGCTGAGCAATTTTGAAAAAGTCATCGTTAACAACAGAAAGCATTGTGTACGCACACTTCAGCTGAAAAAAGCCCTTGAAAATGGGCTGGTTACTTATATTCGAAATGCCTCTGAAGACGGCTTGAAAAGTTTTTCAGATGGCGAGCTTCTCGATCATGCTGTTCGTAACTTTGAGCGTGGTTTGGCTCCGGGTGGTGAGGATGTTGACGGTTTTATCAAGCGAATGTCTCAGCTGATGCTGGTGGATATTGATCTGGAACAGAGCAGCCTGATTGGTCAGCGTCTTGAGGCGCTTCAGCATGAGCTTGAAGACCTGGACTTTGCGGCCTTTGAACAGGTCAACGAACCCCATGGGTATATTCGACGCTGTCAGGAGTGGAACCTGAATATGGCTCTGCTGGCTTCTCGACAGAGCAATCTGAATAACAGAATCAGCAGCTACGAGAATATCTTGCTGGATACAAAAAATCTGGCTTTGTTATCGTTCGAGAGAAGACATCACATTGTATTGTCTCCTGACCAGGCTGAAGAGCTGGCTGTCACTCTCGAGGGGGTCAGCCAGTGGGCTAAGGGTCATGAAGTGGCCATGATGTCTCATAAAGGGACAGGGTACGGTAAAAGTACACTGCTTCTAGCGCTAACCGACCATGCTTCTGCCCAGCTGGGTCCTGATACCCATCGATCGGTCATTGTTATGGCTCCCAAAACCAACCAGTCTGAACTGGATAAAGGATTGCGGGAATATTATGCCCGTAAGGGGCAGAATTATTGTCGATTGAATCTCGAAGCTAGTTTTGTTGCTCCCTGCGAGCTGTCTGTAGCCAAACTGGTGGAAGTCGAGAATACCCTTTTGGGATTACCCGCTGATACACCCATTGGTTCCAGAAAATCCTTGTTGGCCCAAGGACGTGTGCCAGTTGGCGCCTCAATCACTGATGTCCAGATACTGATGCATTTAAAGCAGGCTTTGCTGGACGCTGATGGGGTTATACAAGACAGACAGGCGCTGCTGGCTAAAGTGGATGACTGTCTTGATTTGCTCAGAAATTCAATGGTCTTTGCTGATGAGTTTGACAGTGCAATGGTGCCTCATTCCGCAGCAGAACTGACCTCAGTGGCTCAGGCGGTTCAGACTATTATCTCAGGGCTTGGATATGAATTCGAAGTAGACCCTCGAAGTATCAACTTGAAACACTCTGAATTTCTGTTTGGATGCAAGGCGAGACACTTGCTCTCCGCAACCCTGGGAACCTTGTACTGTGCGGCTTTGGCCAGCGCTTCAGGCAGTGCTGAAGAAGTTCGCCACAAAGCCAGAACAGACCCTGTTACCACCAACCAGCGTTTCTGGCATTTCCTCTCTCTGGCTGAGCCTGTGTTTTTCAATTCCTCCACCCCTGAGGGCAGGAATAAGTTGCTGACCGATGTTTTGCACAGAGTAGGTCCTGAGCCACAGATTATATTCTTTGACGGAGCTGAGTCCGGTGAACAATGTACGGAAAAGGCTCACCAGATGAGTCAGACATTGAATCAGGAGCGACTGGTCATGGGTGGTGCTCAGAAGTCGGTCATTTATTATGACCATGACAAGAATTTGCAGATGCAGTACCAGGACGATCCGGTTTATGGACAGGGCGCTACTGCTTCTCCGGAAGCTGTTACAAAACTCAGGCGCAATGGAGGTCAGAGTACCGATGGCTATCTAAGCAAAGAGCAGTCTGTGGGTACAGATATGCCACAGGGAAGTGCTACCGTTGGTGTTTTCCATGGTCTGGTCGGGCAAGCCGGGGGTGAAGCCAATGAGAATTACCTCGTGCAGCAGCTTGGGCGCCTGACCCGTGACAGTAAGGACTTGCATAAGGCTCAGAGAGTATTCATGGCAGTAGACCTTGACGCCGTCGAGGGTATTCAAGGGGCGGATAAACAAAAAGCTGCCTTTTTGGATGCCAAGAAGGAGTTGGATGAAGCTTTGGCCAAATCTGAGCGTTTATTGCCCGAAGGCTTTGAAAAGGCTCCACCGGCTTTAAAAAAGGCCATTGAACAGACGCTCACCATTCCGGTGCGTAAAAAAGACGATGAAGGCGGGTTTGCAAAGAGCCTTCCCTCGGTCATAGCAGCCCTGTCTTTGATGGGTAAAAAAGAGTGGGCTGATTTGGACTTTACTCCAGAAGCATTTCAGGAAATGGTCACTCTGAAAACCCGACAGTGGGCTTGCAAGAATGCATGGCTTGAACTGGTAGCAGTTGATATTGCCAATCGTGAGAAAAGTAATCACACCCTGAACTGTGAAGAACAGCTGATGCAGGCCAGAACCAATAGCCATTTGGATAAGGTCTATGCCGAAGAGCATCGCTGGTTGAATGGCGAAGGTGTCAGACTGGTGAATGGTTTAAAAGTGCAAGCCAGAGGTATCCCTGCTGAAGCAGTACCTGTTGTGACCAACACGCTGAAGTCAGAAGTAAAAGGTTTCCTCCAATCGGTTGAGAGAAGGGTTGTCAGGCCAGGCATTGATCAGGAGGACCTGGTTGATGAAGCAGATGCAAAGCCGATGCGTGAGCGTCTCACCGGTTACTTCGAACAGTTGAAGAGAGAAGGCATCAAGCTGGATGGAAAAGATATGGTGAGTGAGACAAATCAGAAGCTGGTTGCCGAAAGCATGGTCTCATTGCAAGAAGCTCATGGTCGAATTGGCGCACTGTTTACCATTGTAGATAGGCTAGGAAATCGGGCCTCAGGCAAACAGGGCTTCAAGGAGATCATGAACAAACTTGAGGGGAGTATGACAAAGTTGCGTTCAAGGTCTGGTGCTGAGGAAGCCATGAAGACTGAAGCAACCATTCAGTCTGCCTACAGAGATATGATGGATGCTGTTATGAAAATTGCAGTGTATCCATCAACCACAGATGTCGAAGCCACGGAGAAACAAATATTGGCTATAGTGTCTGACTGCGTTGATTTAGACCCATCTTTAAAGTTGTCCCTGAAGGGAAATGGCATGGGCGCCGAGCGAATGAAAGGGATTGGTTTGAAAGTACCAAAAGATGCTTCTACGACAAAACAATCCTGTGACAAATTCAGGTGGAGAAAAAAATCTACGAATGGAGGCAGGGGAGCACTGATTGGGAACTCCAAGCAGCCTATTATGGATTGTGATCTTGCACCAGGCCACTTCTCTATTAAGGTTGGCTATATACCGAATAAAACGGCCTTGAGTGCTCTGCAGCAACAGTCTGCTTCACTCCAGGGCAGGCAGGCTGAGTTAGACCAGGCAATAAAGCTGTGTCAGCACCCAGTCAAAAAAGAGTTCAAGGGTTGTGTAGATGAAGTCGAAAGGGCATTAATGCAGCAGTTTGATGCCTTTACCAAAGAGCAAAAGAGGGTTACAGAGGGTGAGCAACAGTTAATGCTCAAACAAAGAGAGTTGAAGCAGAGCAAACTGTACAAAGTACAGGTTTAATTTTTTAACAAACAGGGCGGTAAAGGAATACAGATTATGTCTATGGTTCCACGCGGCAAGGAGCGCCGCAGTATCAAGCGTCACCAGTTAAATGATTATCTGACTGTTTATAACAGAAACACGCTCAGGGAAATGGGCAGTATTGGCAACATCAGCAGCAACGGTTTGATGATGATCAGTACTGTGCCCGTTCTGATCGGGGCGGTTTACAGTATGAGAATTATGTTGCCCGGTAGAGATGAAGAAAAAAGTTATATTGACTTTGATGCTCGCTGTCACTGGTGCAAGCCTGATGTAGGGCCTGAGTTTTTTGATTCAGGCTACAGTATTGTCAACGCCGGGCATGATATTATTGATCTGGTTGAAGCACTCAAGGAGTACTTTTCTTTCACTGAGTGCTGATAAGTTAAGCAGAAAATACAGCCGTTCATTGTCTTCTGCTTTTTCATCGCCCTGAGTGCAACAAGAGTATTGAATGTCCAGCCAGCCCTCCGGCAGTTATCGGGTGCCAGACCTCTTACCTGGAACGTCTTTTGATCTGGAAACAGAAGTCAAACGAAGCCGCTTTCTGGCTTTTATGTCAAGAGTTACCTCTCGAGCTGAGGCTCTTTCCTTTCAGCAATCACTGAAAAAACAATTTCCTGATGCTTCTCATCATTGTCTGGCGTTTGTTGCTGGTCCGCCTGAAGGGAATACCGTTATCGGCTTTGATGACGACGGTGAACCCGGAGGGACGGCTGGCAAGCCCATGTTGAATGTTCTTCAGCACCGCCAGATCGGGGAAATTGCCGCTGTAGTGGTACGCTATTTTGGTGGTATTAAGCTGGGTGCAGGCGGTTTGGTCCGAGCCTATGGTGCTTCGGTACAGGCAGCCTGTGAAGTTTTACCTGTTACGCTTTGTGTTGCTATGGCCACAGGCAGGGCTGAACTGGACTACTCCAGCGAACAGCCTATGCGACATTTACTGGATTCTTTTGCCGGCAAAGTCACTAACTGTCACTATACCGATAAGGTGGTCATTGCGTTTGAACTGCCTGACACGTCCAAAGATGAATTTACTATCAGGATTACTGAAACCCTGAAAGGGCAGATTTCACTGAATTGGCAGGATTAAGCATGCTGAGAAGCTTTTACTGGCACGATTATGAGACTTTTGGAACCAGCCCTTCCACGGATTGGCCCTGCCAGTTTGCAGGTATCCGGACTGATGCTGAGCTCAATGAGATCGGCGAACCTCTGAATATCTTCTGCCAGTTACCTCAGGATCATCTTGCCCACCCGATGGCTTGTCTTGTCACAGGACTTTCACCTCAAGTGGTGAATGAAAGGGGGATGGTGGAACCTGAGTTCATTCGTCAGATCCATGCCGAGTTAATGCAGCCAGGAACCTGTGCAGTGGGTTACAACACCATCCGGTTTGATGATGAAGTGACTCGACACAGCCTTTATCGCAACTTTTACGATCCTTATGCTCGCGAGTGGCAAAATGGAAACAGCAGATGGGACTTGATCGATCTGGTGAGGTTAACAGGTGCTCTGAGGCCTGAAGGGATTGTCTGGCCAAAAAGGGATGACGGTTTTAACAGTTATCGACTGGAAGATCTGACCCAGGCGAATGGCATTGATCATGGCGATGCCCATGATGCTCTGTCAGATGTAAGGGCCACCATAGCGCTGGCTCGACTGATCAGGGAAAAACAGCCCAAGGTATTTAACTTTATCTTGAACCTTCGTAACAAGCGAGACGTATCACAGCAGTTGAATCTGGTTAAGAAAGAGGCTGTTGTTCATGTGTCGGGCATGTTTGGTGCTGACCGACATTGCATGTCGGTAGTTATGCCGTTGGCAGGTCATCCGATCAATCGTAATGGTGTGGTTGTCTACGATCTTTCTGTTTCTCCCGAAGTGTTGATGGATTTGTCCATTGAAGAGATTCAGGAAAGATTGTTCAAGCCTGTTCAGGAAGGGCAGGAGAGAATCGCCTTGAAAGTGGTTCATATCAATAAGTGCCCGGTGGTGGCGCCTTTAAAAGTGCTAAGACCCACTGATCAGCAACGGTTGGGTATCGATCTGGCTACCTGCCTTAAGCATAGGGAATGGCTACTTGAACATCCTGAAGTTATGGACAAGGTGCAACAGGTGTTTGCTTCTCCTCCCGAGAGTGAAACCCATGATCCGGATCAGATGCTCTATTCGGGAGGCTTCTTTTCTGAAGAAGACAAAGAGCGAATGCAGGTGATTCGATCTTCAGAGCCTGGCGGTCTTGCGCATCTGGGTTTTGCATTTGATGATAGCCGATTGGATGAAATGCTGTTTCGATATCGCGCACGGCATTATCCACAATCACTGGATGATGACGAGAAAGGAAACTGGGAGTCTTATCGAAAGCAACGTCTAACAGACGGAGATAGTCGTATTCTGACGTTCAGGGATTTCTGGCTGGCTATGGATGAAGCCCGAGGGATGGCTTCTGTCTCACAGCAGTCTCTGCTTGATGAGCTGGCTGAATACGTCAGGGGGGTAGAGTCTTCAGTGTACTGAAGTACTTCAGACAGCGGCAGCTCTCTCCCCATTGATTACCTGGTTGAAGTGCTCAGCCAGTCGGCCATAGATAACAGGCTTTTCGATGTAGTCAACAGCACCTGCCTTGATAACAGCTACAGCAGTATGCACATCATTGTGGTGCCCCAGAATGATGACAGGGATGTCGTATTCACCTTCATTTAGTGCTTCCAGAAGTTGTACGGCTTCCTTACTTTCTTTTTCATTCGCGGCGATAATGCAAGCGGGATTGACGCCCTGCATGGCAGTCAGCAGTTCACGATTGTTGCTGAAGCACTCCAGCAGCATAGACTTTTCATCGCATAGGCTACGGATGGTGTCGGTAACATTCGTATCCTGTTCCAGTAGATACACGGTTGCTTTTGTTGCCAAACTCATAGGGGCAGCCTTGATGGTCAATTCAATAACAGTACTTGAGCATGATCAGAGGATCTGCTTCCAAAGAGGTAAACGACGTACCCGGGAAAGCAGTAATAGTCTCTGCAGCGGCTCATGTTCTGCTAGAACTACCTGAATTTATGAATACAGGTAATTTATATCTAACAGAACGTTATCAGGCAACGAAAGAAAATATCCAGTTGCATTGAGGTAGATAATCTTTCTGAAATGTTCAGCTCTTCGTTAATAAAGTATTAATAAAATCTTTATTTGCGAAAAATTACTCTGTGCACTTAAGAAAAAATGAATCTTTGCCTCTAGCTATCTCATAGCGTTATAGGAGTTTAGGATTAGACTTGAAATTGCTGAATGGAGGGATGTACTAGACGTTGTACGGGGACTACCTAAAAGGCAGCGCAAGGCTTCGCAAGGAATAAGTAGATAATTGAAGGGGGATGGAGCGTGCGTGCCATGGACTAATCAGAGAACGTGCCAACCCTTAGTCGGAAGGGGTAGTTGCGGAGCGAAACCAGAAAGGCTCGCCCCGGCTTGATGTCATTACACTTTGAAGTTGAATTCGCCTTCAAGGTGCTCTTTCACCTGCATAACCTGACGAACCAGATGAGCCAGGGATTTGGTGCCCATTTTTTCCATTACGCGGGAGCGGTGGATTTCAACGGTTCTCTGGCTGAGGTTGATGTCAGCAGCAATAACCTTATTGGCTTTACCTTCAACAACATGGTGAAGCACTTCGCGCTCACGATCTGTCAGCGTGGACAGGCGGCGCAGAATCTCCTTGTGTTCCAGCAGCTCGCGACGCTGCTGTGCGTCCAGTTTCAAGGCGTCGTTAATCAGATCCAGAAGTTCCTGATCGCGGAACGGCTTCTGAATAAAGTTCATTGCGCCATCCTTGATAGCCTGAACGGCCATAGGCACATCACCGTGTCCGGTAATGAAAATAATAGGCAGAATGCAGTGCATTTCATTGAGCTTGCTCTGAAGCTCAAGCCCGCTCATTCCTGGCATACGAATGTCCAGAACAATACATCCCGGACGGTTTTCATCGTAGACTTCCAGAAACTCAGCAGGGGATGAAAAGGCTTCAACTGTCTGTCCAACAGATTTCATCAGCATTTTCAGCGAATCACGCACAGCCTCGTCATCGTCGATGATGAAAACGGTGGGTTCCTGCTTCATATCCTGTTGCTGCATAACGACTCCACTGTAACTGTATAAAAGTTGCCGTAAACGGATTAGTAATCAAACGCCGTCAGGCAGGAGAAAATTCGCGAAGGTAGAACCACGTCATTCATTTTTTTGCTTGCTTAACGGCTGTGGAATTCGATCTCAGTGTAGCAGAGGTTTTTAACAATGCCTTGGAGGAGCTGTGCTTCACACATACTCTCCTTGAACTGTTAGCTGACCCGATTACAACATACACTGACTGGGCTGCTCTGCCTGGATTCCGGTGGACAGGTACTTGCACACTACAACTCAGTATACTGAGCTTGCTTTTTCGATGTCCGATATTTCCAAGTCGTAATTACGTTTGAATGGTTCAGGAAATTTCGCTTTCTACTGGTCGCCTGACGGAATACGCAATCTTATAGAAAAAATTATACATTCCAAGTGGTAAAACTACTGTCAATGTTTATTAAAAGTGAGTAAGCGTGCAAAAAGGTAGCTTTTAGGCGATAAAGGATGCGGGATGCCGTATGCCCCAAGGGGAGTGGCAGCTTTTTTTATGAGGCGTTTGTCAGGCGTTGGAGCCAGTGAGGCTTACTGCTTAGATCCAGCTGCGCGATCATATTCTCTGGCTGCAGGGGCTCTGGCAGTTAATTTTTCAGACAGATTACTGCAAGGTGCATAATGTAAATTTTGTCCCTTGCAGTAAACAAAGGCTATCTCATTGAGTCCCAATCAGGATAGCCCTTCTTCTTTAAATGTGATGGGTTCTATTGCCCACGCCTGCGGAGAAATACCGGTGGTGATACTCGAATTCTGGTCTCCTGTGAAGAAGCTGATGATTTAAGCGAGAACTTACAACCTATGTTTTTATTCGCCAGCACTGTGAGTGGAGTGCCATAAACACATGACTGTTTATACTGTGCGCCACTGAAACTGGAGGGTACTCCACTGCAAACTGCATTCAATGTATCGATACCATTCCATTTATTACTCAATGTGCAGTTATTTATCATATCTTCAGTGAAATTTGGCAAATCACAGGCCAGGTGCCCATTAAAATTACTGAGAGTAGGTATGCCCGATGGGTAGGGAACATCGTTATTAGGGAGACATGCAGCGTTTACGTTCACACTGCTCTGGTCATACTTATCATCGTCTGAATCCCGACAGGAAGCGGATAGTGTTTCACCATCAAACGTGGGGTTCATGCAATGTGATACCCAGGAGCCGCCAGGCGTAGGTTTTTTTGCCATGCAAGTCAGCGTTCCATTGCTATTGGATAGTCCGGGAGGTGTCAGCAAACCATAGTCATCACCACCCTGCCAGCAGTTGTTGAAATAGTCTATGGAGCTTTCTACCCACTGTTTGTCGTCATTCATACACTGTGCACTTAAAGTGGCTGTATTGTTGTCCCACTTAATCTCTTTACAGGTTTTGTTATAGGGGCCACCGGGGAGAGCATCGTTCTCGACGCTAACATTGACCCTCTGGCTGAGAAATGGGTAGTCAGCACCGCCTTTTTCAACAGAGACTTTGATATCCATGAACTGTGTATTGCCAGTAAACCCTGTCGTTGCTGTCAAGACGTCAGTAACGACATCAGTAACTTTGACATCCGATAGTAATGTGCAGGAAACCGTGGGTGAATGAGTTTCACTGCAGGTCAAGTATTGATCGTTGAATTTTATGCCAGAGATTGAGACACCGTTGCCGGCTGCAGTGATTTGAAAGGTCGTTTTGGCTGAATCCTGATGGGACGACATGGGCACCAGGTCAAAGCTGATGTCTCGGTTGTAATCAGGGCTGCCCATGATGACGAAAGTATTCAGGCTGGTATCAGTGGGGTCTGAAAGGGATGGCTCACAAACTTCCAGACTGGAACATGTGGATTGTTTCACCTTCGAATGATGACTGCCTTCAATGGCACCCACCACAATACCCGCAGCTACTGCTCCCCCTGATGGGATATTGGTGGTATTAACCAGATAGAGAGGAAATCTCTGGACTTGATGGTTGGACGGTTGATGAGTCATCACCAGAAATTTGTAAACGAAGGGGATTTGTGCGAATGATCCGGAGGGTTGCACTTTGAATGTTACGTTTTTCTCACCTCCTGGCTTCAAGTAATCTGCCGGGTTGCCTCGACTATCAAGAAAGAAAGCAATCATCCCATCATGGAAGTATGTGATCCCCTCAGGTTGAGTCTCAGGAAACAGAATTTTGTCGTTGCCAAAGAAGTACAGTTGAAGCCAGTCTGCAGACGAAGGTCCCTCATTACCTGCAATGATTTCTTTTGGGGTTGCAAGTGATGTGTTGTAGAACAGATATCGATTTTTAACGAGGGGTGAAATTTTAGGGCGGGGCGGCATCTCAAATGTTTCTGTTGAAGGGCCTTCTTCGTCTTCGACCGTTGCAATTTGCTCAACGGATTCATTTAAGCCATTAGGATCGGTGTCAAACTCGACACTTAAGATAGATTCTGTGTCAGGAAGAATAGTAAACGGACAGACAAGGAGAAAAGAATGGTCTGGTGGCATTGATTGTTGGCAGGGGCCTATCCCTGGTCCTGGAGTGACTCTCGGTGCATTTTTTAAATCAAGAGGCCCGGTGTACTTGAGAGTCATGGTTCCGGGACAGGGTCCTTCACTTTGATTGCAGTGATAAGTCAGTCCCAGGACAACGGGCTCTCCGGGTATGAAATGGTCGTCGTATGCTTGTGTAGAAAGGGACGTAAATAGGGAAATCGAACATGAGAAAAAAACAAGAAGAGTTTTCATACGGGTGCTCTGCCTCAGGGAGGGTTCGACGCCAGCAATTATAGTTGATTGAAGTGCTTATTCTGGTGAATGCAAAAAACAATCCTTGAGTTGGAGAGAGCTTATTGAAGAGAGGGGGAGATCAGAGTCGGTCAGATAAAAAAACCGCACCTGAAAGGGTGCGGTCTTTTATATGGCATGAGTAATTATATACGACTGAATTTTACTATCAGTGTACTTTGCTGCTCAGGTCCAGTGGCGCGATCATGTTTTCTGGCTTCAGGATTTCAGCCAGCTGCTCATCAGTCAGCAGGCCTTCTTCTTTAACCAGGTCTACTACACGACGACCGGTTTTCATGGCTGTCTTGGCAATGCGGCTGGAGTTTTCGTAGCCCAGGTATGGGTTCAGAGCGGTTACCAGACCAACAGAGTTGTAGACGTAATCCATGCAGATGTCTTTGTTGGCAGTGATGCCTTTCACGCAACGATCAGACAGCATAAACATACCGTTGCTCAGCTGCTGGATGGATTCCAGAATCTTGTAAACCAGTACTGGCTCAGCGTAGTTCAGCTGCAGCTGGGCAGCTTCAGAAGCCATGGTCACTACCATGTCGTTTCCGATAACGTGGAAAGCGATCTGGCTCATGGCTTCAGGGATAACCGGGTTAACCTTGCCAGGCATGATGGAAGAACCAGGCTGCATTTCTGGCAGGTTGATGTCGTTAAAGCCACACAGTGGACCAGAAGACAGCAGACGCAGATCGTTGCTCATCTTGGACAGCTTAACAGCCATACGCTTCAGGGCACTGGAGAAGATTACGAAAGCACCCATGTCAGAAGTAGCTTCTACCAGGTCGCCTGCCAGGATCATGTTCTGACCGGAGATTTCAGACAGGTACTTAACGGCCAGAGGCGCGTAACGGTTGTCAGCAGTGATGCCGGTACCGATGGCTGTACCACCCAGGTTGACTTCGCACAGCAGCTTGGCCATATCCTTGATACGGTCAATGTCTTCACCGATGGTGGTGGAGAAGGCGCGGAATTCCTGGCCCAGAGTCATAGGTACAGCATCCTGTAGCTGGGTACGACCCATTTTCAGAACGTCCTTGAACTCTTCAGCTTTAACGTCGCAGGCATTCTTCAGGCTCTTGGCAGCAACAACCAGTTCGTTGTGCTTCAGAACCATGGCCAGGCGCATAGCGGTTGGGTAAACGTCATTGGTGGACTGAGCCATGTTCACGTGCGTGTTCGGATGCAGGTGCTCATATTGGCCACGACGGTAACCCATCAGTTCCAGTGCGCGGTTGGCAATAACTTCGTTGGCATTCATGTTGGTGGAAGTGCCAGCACCACCCTGAATCATGTCAACGGTAAACTGTTCGTGCAGTTTGCCTGCCATGATCTCGTCACAGGCGTCAGCAATTGCGTCAGCCTTGGCTGCATCCAGCATGCCCAGGTCACGGTTAGCCAGGGCACAGGCTTTTTTCACCATGGCCAGGGCTTTCGGGATGTTCGGAAAGTGATTCAGCGTGACACCGGAGATGTTGAAATTCTCTAAAGCGCGCTGAGTCTGGATGCCATAGTAAGCTTCCTGGGGTACAGGGGCTTCACCCAGCAGATCGTGCTCGATGCGGTATTCGTTCAGATCAGTATTATCCAGTGCCATTGATGTATCACCATTAATAAGGAGTATCGGCAACAAGAGGTAGAGAATCTGGTTAATCTCTATCTCAAAAAAACAGGGTTAGTCTGTTCCTGCTTAGAACTTCCAGCAATATGAAATTCTACCTATCAAACTATTACATATGTCATCATTTAGGATGTTAATAACTATCAGCAACAGGTGATGGGCTCTGCCTTTGGCTATTCTTGTAATAGGATTTCAAAGGCTAATTGCTAATGCTACTGAACCATATTCCAGGTCTGCTATTCAACCCCAGAAATGAATGGTCTCTGATTCGTTCCCGGTTTGATCGGACAACCCCTCTGGCGACATTGAGAGATTTACTGATCCTTTCGTCGATACCGGGAATCTGCTCATTTTTTGGCGCAGTTTACTTTGGTTGGTCGGCAACGGGTGTGACACCTGTCAGAGTTTCGGCAGAGAGTGCCTTGCTGATGGCATTTTTTTCCTGGCTGGCGATTTTCGCTGCCGTTGTCATGATGGGTTTTTTCATTCACTGGATGGAAAAAACCTATGGCAGTCGCAGAAGCTACATGGATTGTATCTGTTTTTCTTTTTATGTTTCGGTACCACTCTGCCTCACTGGCATCAGTGGCCTTTATCCCTCCATCCCTCTGACCATGATGTTGATTCTGACGGGTATTGGCTGGTCAGCCTGGTTGCTTTACCTCGGGACACCTCTGTTTATGAAGATTCCTGAGGAAAGAGGGTTTCTTTTTGCCAGCTCAATCGTCTGTGTGGCTTTGGTGATGCTGGTATCAATGAAAGTGGTGACAGTCTTCTTTTGGGAGTTGGGACTGGGACCGGAATTTATTCCAGACTAAGGAGTCAGGGCAATGGATGGCAGCAAACTTCCAACGAGCATACAGACCACATCAATAAACCCCCATGCTCCACCTGCTGAAGTTAAAGAGACTGAAGAGGTCAGGCACAGTAGTCGCCTGAATCGAGCTGTAAAGTCCCTCAAGAATGTACTGAAAAAACTTCCAGGTAGGAGCCAACGTGCTCCTCGTAATATCCCCCTGCAGCAACGGCAGGTTTCAACGATCAGTCAGCCCAGGCCGGGCGTTATGACATCCGGAGCCACTCGTCCCCAGGCCCAGGCAGACAGTATCTTTAGACAGGTTGGCGATGTTTTCGCCAAAGTCAAAATGGGGGAGGGCGAAAACCCTGAGGTTCAGAGAGCTTTCCAACAGGCCAGAAATCAGTATGAGAGTGCTGCCATTGCAGTGGCCAAAGAGGTACTGAGTGAAGCCCGGTCACAGCCAGACAGTGGTGAACTGATTCTGGAAATGAAAGATTTCATTAAACAGCATGAATCAAACATTCATCAGAATTATGAACCTGTCACTGAAGATATGGTTAAGGATCTGAGAGAACTACCACACCGTTTGTTGAATGAACTATCTCTTAGGAATGTGGATGAACAAGTGGCAGGGGAGGTGTTCAAAGCTCATCTCAATGACAGTCGAAATGCCCAGACATTGCTGAATCATTACCAGATTCCCGTATCAGATGCTGAGGTCGCTGTGCCTGGAAGTACCCATGATCATAAAGAGTTGTTCAAATTACAGAAACTGCAGTTTGGTTCAGCTCGAGGGGTTTTGAAGAATGAAGTACAGGCTGCCTTGAGCGAAGGAAGAGCTGAAGATGCAGCCCGGCTGACCAAGCTGGACAAGCAACTCTTGAATCTCTACGGGTCATATTCCCCGCAGCTTGCTGCGTTTCTGCGGCATTAGCCGCAGCATGAACTTGTGACTACATTTTGTGGATGGCTAAAAGTAGGTTCATCCACAAATCCCACAATGTCACTGTTCTTATGTATCACTTGGTCTGTCCAGCAAAGTATCGAAGAGTGGTCTTTAGCGATGAAGTAGACAAGACGTTGAAGGAGGTATGCTTGGCTATCTCAGAGCGTTATGAAATTTACTT
>NZ_LASA01000081.1 GCF_001562015.1 Endozoicomonas arenosclerae
CCGGTGAATATGCACGAGATGAGGACGGCGACGGTTTTCATGAGATTCATGTGAATACAATGGAGGGGTTCTGGTCGCTGTTGCGTTCCTGGTTGCGTCCTCATCGGGGTATATCACAAGAGAAGTTACCGCTGTATTTGGGTTTCTTCGAGTGCCTGCACAATATCAAGAAGCGCGGGAAAGCAGCTCTAACCGGTCTTCTGGGAGTGTTGTTTGGATAACTCCCCGGAATCCATTAAGAGCCTTTCTTTTTAGCCTCAGATTCTCTGGGGCTAACCTCTCAAATTCAATTCTGGAATAGGATAACCATGCGTGGATTGATCCAGCGAGTGCAGTTTGCCAATGTCCAAGTGAATGGTGAAATCGTAGGCGAAATCGGTGAAGGCCTTTTGCTCTTGTTGGGAGTAGAAAAGGACGACGATCAGGCAAAGGCCGACAAGCTTCTGGAAAAAGTACTCAAATACCGGGTGTTCAGTGATCAGGATGGAAAAATGAATCTGGGGCTGAAAGATACCGGAGGAGGGTTGCTGGTGGTCTCCCAGTTCACTCTGGTGGCCGAGACGCGCAAAGGTCTTCGACCAAGCTTCAGTTCGGGGGCATCACCTGAACATGGAGAGAAAATGTACGACTACTTTGTAGGGCGTGCACATTCTCTCCACCATGATGTAGCTACTGGCAGCTTTGGTGCTGATATGAAAGTCTCTCTGCTAAATGATGGTCCAGTGACGTTTAATCTTGAAGTGTAGAGTGGTTGTCGTCTTGGGCTCTTATTGAAAGTTCTGACCTCTCAGCTGCGCTTTCAGCATTGAGAGGTCATTAAGCATTGAGTCATGTGCAGTTGCTTTCGGGGGCCTGGTTCGGACAAGAGAAAATCCTGCAAGTAAGCAAGTTGGCTGCTGTTACTGCTACCAGAAGTGATAGCAGGTAGAAAGCTATGATATGCAAGGCTGGAACAGTAAAGTTCAGGGTCTTTGATACACCGAGAATGACGGGGAAGAGCCAGGATGTAAATGACACTGATCCTATGATGGTCATTTGTTTCAGTTCTGCTCTGGAAAGGGTTTCATTGACGGCTCGGCCAATGCAGGTCTTTAGCTTCGGAAGAATCGTTGAATGGACAAAGTAGCCATTAATACTGAGTACGATGACGATAAAGACTTTTGCCCAGACTTTTTCGTTGGCCAGATTTTCAGGCACCCATAAATAGTAATAAGCGATAAATGAGAGTCCTGAGAACCAAAGTAACAGAATACCGGTCAGTACAAACTTTGAGACGAACTCAATGGTTTGATACTTTTCCTGAGTCATATCCTTACGACCATTTTTGACCAGAAAACCGTCCAGAACCCAGGCTCCACCAATGCCAAAAGCCAGACCTGCCAAGTGTACGAAGGTAATAAGCGACTTCAGGTTTGTAATGTTAAAGAGCAAATCCATTAGATATTTCCTTTAATTTCTGGCTGTAGAAGTACTACATTCCAGGAAGTTAATGTCTTCTCGTTGTCCTTACTGCTTCAGATGAAAGCGACTGCTTTCACTCATGACTTACGAGTTGACTCAGGAAAAGATTCGCTGTCATAAATATTTAATTATTTAACTATTCTATTCTGCCTTTGGTGATGTGGATTACCTGTTTGGCCATGTCTCCATCACTCACGGTGAAGTTCAGATGAAGGTGATGCTCAGAGCCTAATCTACGGGGGATTTTTCTTTAGGGTATTGACCGCCGATCATACAGACAATACCGCCAAACAGACCATTTTCGTATCTGATTCTGCCAACGGGATCTGCGCTTGCCTTATTGAATACTCCATCAATTTCAAAATTAACCTGCTGAGCTAAATCACCTGGGACCAGCCAGATACAGGCTGCAATGGAGCACGACGGTGATGATTTTCGGCAACCTTCGGGTGTGCTCCCACGAACCCATTCGGTACCCTCTTCTTTACTGAGCAGTTGAGCAGCATTATAGACAGGGTGGTCGACATATTGCTCTCCACCAAGCCAGTAATCTTTGTAGGGAAGGTATGGTCCATTCCAGCCAGCTTTTCCTGGATTGCTAATAAGGTGGTCTATCTTGAGGTAACCATAGGCTGGGTCAGTATCAGAAGTCACTTGAAGCACTTCTCCAGTGTCTTTTCTGTATTCTTCAGCAGCATTTAAAAGAAGGTTCAAGTCACTGATCAAGTTGGATAAATCACTGTTTTTTTCTGCTCTTGAAAGGGGGCTTATACTGAGCAAAATACTAAAGGCGACCAGTAACAGATGAAGTCTCGTTAAAAGTAACTTGGTGTGATTGAGCAGACTTCCAGATTTCATGAGTTTCAATAATAAGTTCTTAAAACATGTCGTGTATTTTACTCAACCACTGTTGCCTGGTTGAACGTTATTGTCTGAATGTTATTCAGGTCTCTACAGAGCGGCAATATCCTAATGACCTTTCGGTGGGAAAGCTATCCATTTGAAATGTAATGCAGAGCACGCACAGGGTGCAGGCGGAGCCTGGGGTGACCTGCTGTTAAGAGTGATTGGTAGCCCCGGTCCCTATGGTTAGCAGACCGACGGAATGGGGAGTGCAACCTTCAGTACCATTAGGATCGTCATACTCTCAAAGAACTATGAACCTGATCATGTTGGAGTCAGTGGCTTAGACATCAGTTCTTATTTTCAGTCGGGCTCTGATCAGCTGAGATCCCGGTAGAGTGTTTCTATCCAACGATCCTCGGAGATAAACTGCCAGCCCCAGTCTTCCCATTCTTTTGGAACTCCCTGCTTTTTGATATCAGCAAGCGTCCTGTTTTTATCGAGATTGCTTTGCATCCATTCTATGGAATCATCAAGCATTCTTTTGAAGGTTAGAAGTTCTGCTTTGGTAGCCAGTTCACCGTGCCCGGGTATGATTTTAGTGTCGTCTTTAATCCTGCCGAGAATCGTTGCGACATTATCCCGATAGCCTTTAACTGTCCCGCCCGCATCCAGATCAACATAGGGAAAGCGATCCTTAAAGAACAGGTCGCCCATATGTACAACAGACTTGTCCCGCCACAGGACAATACTGTCTCCGTCTGTATGGCCTGCCCCCAGATGAATAATATCCAGTGTGTCGTTGTTGTAATGGATAGAAATTCCCTGATCATAGGTCACTACAGGCAAAGCTTCCGGAAGGACTTTGGGGTCAGCAGACAGGCGTTTCAGAACGTTGTGGTGAGCCATGATGGTTCCGTGCTGGCCAAAGTGGGCATTCCCACCAGTATGGTCGCCATGGTAATGGGTATTGATAACGAATCGGGGGTGTCCTGGCTGGATGTCATTCAGCGCTTTAGCCACCTTTTCCGCCAGCGGAGCAAATTGATCGTCGATAATGAGTAGTCCGTCTTTTCCGGCAGAAACGCCGATATTGCCGCCTGCACCGATAAACATATATGTGTTCTCGCTGACTTTAACAGGCTCTATGGTGACATTTTTAAAGCGGTCATTATGTGCCAGAAGGTTTGGGCTTGCTAAAACCGTGCAGGCTATCAAGGCCTGTAGTGTCCGTTTCATGGTACGCCTCATTCTTGTTGTTAGGTTTGGTGGTGCTGATTTTCTGTTTATTTGAGCCCTGTTGACTATAAATTAAGCCGGATGAAACCAGTAGATGCATTCTAATTGGGGCCGAACGTCTATATTTTTTGTTCCTCTCTATGAGTGACAACTGATAGACAATTGAAAAGGTTTTGGATCACTTTGAGAGGCAAGGCGCTCTCTGAGTGCTTTGATCCAAATTGCCAAAACGACTTTTTTCAACAAAACTGATTTTCATTCTTTTTCTCTCCTATCCTGACCTTCCATCGTTGATCAAGGTGGAGCAATGGCTCGTAAACTGTTTTTCTGGATTGCTATCGGCGGGATGCTGATCACGCTCATATTGTCGTTCTTCTGGCCTGGATTGCTGTGGCTTTTTGTTTTTCTGGTGCCCTATACCCTGCTGGGAATTCTAGATCTGACCTGGACCAGTCACAATGTACTGCAAAATTATCCAGTGATTGGTCACATGCGCTATGCATTGGAATTTATCAGTCCTGAAATTCATCAATATTTTATTGAGTCCAATCAGAGTGGCAGGCCCTTCAATCGTGAAATTCGTAACCTGGTTTACTCTCGTGCCAAGGGGAAGTCTGATACTCAACCTTTTGGTACCCAGTTTGATCTGACGGATTGTGGCCATCATCGAGCCAACCATTCCCTGACGCCAAAGGAGGTGGGTGCGTCCCATGGCAAGCTTTTAATTGGTGAGCTCACATGTTCTGAACCTTATCTTGCCTCCAGGTTGAATATATCCGGAATGAGTTTTGGAGCTCTAAGTGCCAATGCGATAAAGGCTATGAATGCAGGGGCGCGCCGGGGAGGTTTTGCTCATAACACAGGGGAAGGTGGATTAAGTCGCCATCATCTGGCACAGGGAGGCGATCTGATCTGGCAGATAGGAACGGGTTACTTTGGTTGCCGTACGTCAGACGGTCATTTTGATGAAGCGGTCTTTGCTGAAAAAGTGAAACATGAAGCCGTGAAGATGGTGGAGGTGAAATTGTCTCAGGGGGCAAAGCCTTCTCATGGTGGTGTTCTGCCTGCGGTGAAAGTGTCAAAAGAGATTGCCGAAGCCAGGGGAGTGCCTGAAGGTGTGACAGTGATGTCTCCTCCAGCCCATTCTGCATTCTCAACACCCAAAGAGCTGATTATGTTTGTGGATCATCTTCGGCACCTCTCAGGCAAGCCAGTGGGTTTTAAAATCTGTTTGGGAAACCGGATAGAGTTCATGGGCATCTGCAAGGCCATGCTGGAAACGGGTCTGGCGCCGGACTTTATCACTATTGATGGTGCAGAAGGAGGCACTGGAGCGGCTCCGGTGGAGTATACCGATCGTTTGGGTATGCCTCTGAACGAAGCGCTGGTGTTTGCTCACAACACACTGGTGGGCGCAGGGCTGAGAGAGCAGGTAAAGATAATTGCCAGCGGCAAGGTGGCATCTGGTTTTGATATGGTGACAAAGATTGCCCTTGGAGCCGATATGTGTAACTCGGCTAGAGCCATGATGTTTGCAGTGGGCTGTATCCAGGCCTTGAGGTGCAATACTAATCACTGTCCGACTGGCGTCACCACTCAAGACCCGATCAGGGGGAAAGCGGTCAATGTTGCCGAAAAACAGATCAGGGTGGCCAATTATCATCGGGCTACAGTGGCGAGTTTTCTGGATATTGTTGGCGCTATGGGACTGGAGAGTCCCGATCAGTTAAGTGGCAGGCATATATTCCGCCGCCTTGCCGATCAGTCAGAAGCTTCCTACGCAACGATTTACCCTGTTCTTGAATCCGGTTGTCTGCTGGAGGGGGCAGATATATTTGGATACAGCAACCATTGGGCACAGGCATCGGGCGATGAGTTTTTACCGTTTGGGGAGTCTGGTCAGGGATTGCTGAAGGTGTGTCTGGAATAAAATAGACATGCCGGCCAGAGGACCGGCATGTCTTGCAATTACATCTGTTCTACAGTCTCAATTCCCATCAGGTCCAGACCTGTTTTGAGAATATGAGCGGTCAGGGCACAGATCTGCAAACGACTGTTCTTAACCGTGTCGCTTACACCTTCTTTATTCACCGGGCAGTTTTCATAAAAGCTCATGAAAGCGCCAGACAGGTCGTAGAGATAGCTGCACAGTACATGAGGAGTACCTTCACGAGCAGCCTGATCAATGGTTTCGCTGAAACGATTGAGTTTCAGAGCCAAATCTCTTTCAGCAGGCTCTTCGATCAGGATATCGCCTGTCAGGTCAGACTCGGATACACCCGCCTTACGGAAAATGCTCTTCACACGGGTGTAGGCATAAAGCAGGTAAGGCGCGGTATTGCCTTCAAATGCCAGCATGGTGTCCCAGTCGAAAACATAATCGCTGGTGCGGTTTTTCGACAGATCAGCGTATTTAACGGAACCCATGGCCACGGCCTTGATGACTTTCACTTTCTGCTCTTCGCTGAGGTCAGACGCTTTGGTGGCAATCAGTCTGGCTGCACGCTCTTCGGCTTCATCCAGCAGGTCTACCAGTTTGATGGTGGTGCCAGCGCGGGTTTTGAAAGGTTTGCCATCTTTGCCCAGCATCATGCCGAAAGCGTGGTGTTCTGTCCGGGTATCTTCGTTGACGAAGCCAGCCTTGCGGGCAATGGTGAAGATCTGGTCAAAGTGCTGACCCTGACGAGCATCGACATAGTAGAGGACTCGATCGGCATTCAGGGAGTGGGTTCTGTGACGCAGGGCTGCAAGGTCAGTGGTGGAGTAGAGGAAACCACCGCCTGACTTCTCGACGATAACGCCCATTGGGTCACCGTCTTTGTTCTTGAATTCGTCCAGAAAAACGACGTTGGCGCCCTGGTCTTCACTGAGCAGACCTTTGCTTTTCAGTTCGTTAATGATGGTAGGCAGACTGTCGTTGTAGGCGCTCTCACCCATAACATCTGCTGGAGTCAGGGATACATTCAGTCGCTCATAGACTTCCTGGTTGTGAGACAGGGTAATATCAACCAGCTTTTTCCAGAGCTTCAGGCAATGCTCGTCACCAGACTGAAGTTCAACCACGTACTCACGGGCTTTGATGGCAAAAGCTTCATCATCATCAAAACGCTTTTTGGCCGCCTTGTAGAAGGTTTCCATATTGGAAAGCTCCATGGCCTGGGCTTCCTGACTGTCCTGCTCCAGTTCTTCCAGATGAGCGATCAACATGCCGAACTGTGTGCCCCAGTCGCCAAGGTGGTTCTGACGAATGACCTTGTGACCCAGGAATTCAAGGGTGCGTGCAGTGGCATCACCAATGATGGTGGAGCGAATATGACCAATGTGCATTTCTTTGGCCACATTGGGGGCAGAGTAATCGACGATAACGGTTTCCGGGGTCTCAGTGGCTGCTACACCGGAACGTTCGTCTTTCACAGCATCCTGCAGGCGGGCCGCCAGCCATTCAGGCTTAAGGTAGATATTGATAAAACCCGGGCCGGCAATTTCTGTTTTTTCAGCGATGCCTTCCAGGTCCAGATGCTCTTCCACTTTCTGGGCCAGGTCGCGAGGCTTGAGTCCCATTTTCTTCGCTGCTGCCATCACTGCATTGCACTGGTAGTCACCGAAATTGGCACGAGCGCTCTGGCGAACCATGGCGGGGGTATCTTCCGGAGCTCCGGCGGCAATCAGTGCTTTGACGACTCTGTCTTCAAGCAGCTTGAGAATATTCATGGAAAAAAGTCCTTGGTCTGAAACTTGTGTCAATCTTATCTAACAGCAGGGCCTGTTGACCTTCCCGGTCAGAGCCAGCCTTGTTCTGCAATAAAAGGCATGGTGTTAAAGGTGGCGATTGCTTGAGTGGCAATCTGTCAGCCTTGGCATCGTCGCAGGGTGAAAGTCAGGCAGCGCAAGCGCTTACCATGATGGAGGGCAATATCAGTTGCTGGCTGAAGCCGTTCATGACTCACCGAGTGAAAGGCGGATGAGAGTGATTTCATAGCCGGAAATAATAGCGAATAAAACCGCTTTGAGACAATAGCCAGCATTACTGAAATTAAAGGCGCTCCCCTGGAGGGTGTCATGGTAACGCCTGGTAACCGTGGTAATATGAACCTGTTCGTGAAAACGGTCTTTTTTAAAAGGATATTTTGCAAAACCGGACGTCATGCATGAGGATGAACAAGCCGTTTTTTCTTGTGACGTTGATTTTGCACCAGGCATATGAGCACCCGTACCCCAGCTAAAAGAGGCGCCAGTAAGGCTGCTTCCAGAAAAAAATCAAACCGACAGTCCAAGCTTCCAGGCTGGATGTGGCTGATAACAGGTTTTGCTGCCGGTTTTTTTGTGGCCTTCCTGATCAAGCTGACACCAGCCCCCATTCCCGTGGATGCTTCGGTCAAGGCAGTTGATTCAGCAAAACCTGAAAAGGAAGCGCCCGATCCCGTTTTTGACTTTTATACTGTCTTGCCAGAGCAGGAAGTTATTCTGCCTGAACCAGAACGACAGCCGCCTAAAGTGGCCACCAAAGAGAAAACAGCGGATACACCTAAGCCAGAGGCTAAAACAGCTACCAAGCCTGGTGTTAAGTATTTACTGCAGGCAGGGTCTTTCCGCAGTGCCAAGGATGCTGATCGCTTGAGGGCGCAGCTACTGTTAGCCGGCCAGGAGCCCAGGGTGGTTAAAGTGACGGTCGGTGCTGGTGAGTCATGGCACAGGGTTCAGCTGGGACCTTTTGAAACCAGTGAAAGTATCGATCAGGCCAAAAAAGTGCTGGCAGATTTTAAAATTGACGGTTTATTGCTGAGGATGAAATGAAAGCACCGGTGGCTCCAAAGAAAGCGCATGAGACAGTTCAGCATGGTATTCGCAGGGTGGATGATTACCACTGGCTGAGAGATCAAAACTGGCAGAAGTTTATAGCCGGGGACCTGAGTTTCGATGATCCTGCCGTTCTTGAATACATTGAGGCCGAGAACGCCTACAAAGATGAGCTGATGAAAAGCTACAAGGACGTCGAAGAAACTCTCTACGGCGAGGTGCTTTCCCGTATCAAGGAAGACGATGAGTCCTGGCCGGTGAAGCAGGGGGATTACTTTTATTACTCTCGGGAGGAGAAAGGAAAGGACTACCCGATTCTCTGTCGCAAAAAAGGCTCGCGAGAAGCAGCAGAAGATATTTACTTTGACATCAACAAGGAAGCTGAAGGCAAAGAGCTTTATATTTTCGGAGCTTCCGGCACGAACCTTAATCAGACTCACTTTGCCTACAGTTTCAATTTGACCGGCTCTATGGAAAAAACGATCCGGGTCAGGGACCTGACTACCGGAAAGGATCTGGATTGGGAGTTTCCTAATAGTACCGGGTCATTCCTCTGGCATGGCAACGAACATCTGTACATTGTTGAACGTGATGAGTCCGGACGTGGTCGGGATATCTATAAAATCGATATCCACAAAGGTGTTGCTGAGAAGGAATTAATTTTCTCCAAGCCTGAAGAATACGACAGTATGTTCTTATCTTTGTCCCGAACCAATGATCGTAAGTACTTCATGGTTCATCTGGACAGTGGTTCGACGCATGTCGTTTATGCGGCGGGTAAGGACTCTGATCAGTTTGAGAAGTTTGCAGTGGGTGAGAATGATGTCTCCTTTTCCCTGGAGCATTACCACGGCGACTTTTATGTCCTGACGAACCAGGACGGAGCCAATGACTTCAAGGTCATGAAATGTCCTGCAGAGCAGGGAAGTTGGGGGAAGGAAAACTGGCAAACGTTTATTCCTGAACAGAAAGATCTCTGTCTGAGCAGCATCCATTTTTACAGTCATTTTCTGGTTGTTGAACGTAAGAATAATCAGAAAATGCTGGATGAAGTGGTCGTAATGGATATGGATTCAAGAGAGTCCTCAGCGCAACAAAAGTCCTCAACGATATCCATGCCGGATGAAGCCTATTGTCTCGAGTTTTATGGTGACTGGGACCATCAGGCAACCGTTGTTCGGCTTGATTATGATTCTCCAGTAGCGCCTAACACAGTCTTTGAGTTGAATCTGGAAAGTGGTGACCTGAATAAGGTTTACCAGAAAGATGTTCCCAACTTTGATGGTTCTCTCTACGAAGTAAAAAGAGAGTTTGCCAAGGCTCGGGATGGTGAGCAGGTGCCACTGACTATTATCCACAAAAAAGGTCTACAGCTGGATGGCAGCAATAAGGCTATGGTCTATGGCTATGGTTCTTATGGTTATGGCATGTCTGCAGGCTTTTCTTCGCCCAAGTTCAGCTTGATTGATCGTGGTTTTGTCTATGCCATTGCTCATATTCGCGGTGGGGATGACAAAGGTTATAACTGGTACCTTGACGGCAAAATGCAGCACAAGATGAATACCTTTAATGATTTTATCGATTGCTGTGAGCATCTGATTGACCGTGACTATACGGCCAAAGGTCAAATTGCTATTAACGGTGGCAGTGCTGGTGGCTTGTTGATGGGCGCAGTAACCAACATGAGACCTGATCTCTTTGGCTGTGTGGTGGCTGATGTAGCCTTTGTGGATGTGATCAATACTATCAGTGATGCATCCTTGCCTCTGACCGCTCCGGAGTGGGAAGAGTGGGGTAATCCCATTACCAGTAAAGCAGACTTTGAATACATCTCCAGCTATTCGCCCTACGACAACGTTAAAGCTATGGAGTATCCTCCAACACTTTATAACTCCGGCATATCCGATGAGCAGGTCACCTATTGGGAACCTACCAAGATGGTGGCTAAGCTGAGGGCGATGAAAACAGATGACAATCCTTTGATTCTCAATATGAAAATGCATGCGGGCCATGCCGGTGCCAGTAAGCGTTACGAATGGATTGAAGATATTGCTTTTGACTATGCCTTCATTCTGAGGTGTTTTAGTATCAGTTAGTGGTGATTTTGATTCGAGTGAACCGGCTCGTCGAGCCGGTTCTATAAAACTTAAACGATAGTCCTGCTATTAAACTTATCCCTGCCATAAGAAACTTTTTTAACCACTGCCCTTGATAATTCAGTCTCATCCCCAATATTAAGTTTTGAATTAAACAATCATGCCAAAAGGAGCCCACCTTGGAACAGTATCGTGGCACCACCATTCTGTCCGTTCGTCGCAATGACAGTGTGGTCGTAGGCGGTGATGGTCAGGTTTCACTGGGTAACGCCGTCATCAAGGGCAATGCCCATAAGGTGCGTCGCCTGTTTAAAGGCAAGGTCATCGCAGGCTTTGCAGGTGGTACAGCAGACGCATTCACACTGTTTGAACGCTTTGAAGCGCAACTGGAAAAACACCAGGGGCGTCTGGAAAAAGCCGCTGTTGAGCTGGCAAAAGAATGGCGTACTGACAGGACTTTGCAGCGTCTGGAAGCTATGTTGATCGTGGCTGATGCCAAGGCGTCTCTGGTCATTACCGGAAATGGCGATGTCATGGTCACTGACGATGGTATTCTGGCCATTGGTTCAGGCGGCTTCTTTGCTCAGTCAGCTGCAAAAGCGCTTTATCAGAATACTGATCTGGGTGCGAAAGACATCGTAGAGAAAAGTCTGGAAATAGCCGCTGATGTATGCGTCTACACCAACCAGAACCGAGTCATTGAAGAAATCAAGATCGAACAGACCTGAGCTTCCAGAAAGCCCTGTGCTGATAAAAACCTTAAACCGGTGAGCCAGCTCCTCTTTAAGCATAAAGAGTTGTGAATGGCAGAGTTTTACGGTTAGAGAATTGATTTTTTGCTTACAGAGTTTGTGACATGTCGAATATGACCCCTCGTGAAATCGTTCACGAACTGAATAAACACATTGTTGGCCAGGATGATGCCAAGCGTGCTGTAGCCATCGCTCTTAGAAATCGCTGGCGTCGAATGCAGCTGGATGAAGAGCTGCGCAACGAGATCACTCCCAAGAATATCCTGATGATCGGGCCAACCGGTGTCGGTAAGACCGAAGTCGCTCGTCGTCTGGCAAAACTGGCAAATGCTCCCTTTATCAAGGTAGAAGCTACCAAGTTTACAGAAGTCGGCTATGTTGGCCGCGACGTTGAGTCTATTGTCCGTGACCTGGTTGATGCGGCGATTAAAATGCTGCGTGAGCAGGAAGTTGAGCGAGTTAAACACCGTGCCCTGGATGCTGCGGAAGAGCGTATTCTGGATGCCCTACTGCCTCCACCTCGCTCTTTCTCTGAAGAATCCGAGAAGCCTCAGGATAACTCCACCCGTCAGGTTTTCCGCAAAAAGCTGCGTGAAGGCCAGCTGGATGACAAGGAAATCGAAATTGATGTCCGCGAAGCCTCCATGGGTGTAGAAATCATGGCGCCTCCGGGTATGGAAGAGATGACCAGCCAGCTGCAAAACATGTTCTCAAACCTGAATACAGGTAAGCAGAAGAAGCGCAAGCTGAAGGTTAAAGATGCTATCAAACTGGTTCAGGATGAAGAAGCCGCTAAGTTGGTGAATGAAGATGAACTCAAGACTCGCGCTATCGAGTCTGTAGAGCAGAACGGTATTGTCTTCATTGATGAGATCGATAAAGTAGCCAAACGTTCTACAGGTGGCAGTGCTGATGTTTCCCGTGAAGGTGTGCAGCGTGATCTCCTGCCTCTGATTGAAGGCTGCACCGTTTCTACCAAGTATGGAATGATCAAAACAGATCACATTCTGTTCATGGCTTCTGGTGCTTTCCACCTGTCCAAGCCTTCTGATCTGATTCCAGAGCTGCAGGGTCGTCTGCCTATCCGTGTAGAACTGAAGGCGCTGACCACTAAAGATTTTGTTCGTATTCTGACTGAGCCCGATGCTTCTTTGACAGAGCAGTATCAGGCGCTTTTGAAGACTGAAGAACTTAACATCGCTTTTGCTGAAGATGGTATTGCTCGTATTGCAGAAGTGGCATGGACTGTGAACGAGAACACCGAAAATATCGGTGCCCGTCGTCTTCATACTGTGATGGAACGTCTGCTGGAAGAAGTCTCCTACAGTGCAGCAGACCTCTCAACAGAACACAGTGAATCACCACTGCTGATTGATGCTGCGTACGTTAACGAGCATCTGGGTGAGTTGGTTCAGGATGAAGATCTGAGTCGCTATATTCTCTGATCTTGTGGCCGGCCATGACTGAGTAGTTTTGGTCGGCTACTTTTTGCCTCTCTTTTCTGTTCGCAAGGGCAATGCGAATAAGAGCCAGGAAAATACCCGCTATCAAGCCCAGAATGCCGCCCAGTGTAACTATAAGCTTTTTATTGGGTTTGGATGGGAATACGGGTACCAGAGCTGGCTGTTCTATGCTGGCAGGCATCATTGAAGAAAAATCAGGATCTAAATTATCCAGCTGATTAATCTCATAAACACGGCTGGCTACACCTCTGATGTAAGGTTTATCAGTGTTACTTTGTGTCTGTTGCCTGCTGTAAAATCGATATTTTTCAGCTCTCTTTTTAACGGCATCAATTCTTGACTTGAGTAGCTTTTCTCCCAGCAAATAGGTTGCGCTATCGAGAATGGTTGCATTGACATCACTTGTCCGGAGCTCTGTAATGCCTGCAGCTTGAGCTTGTGCGAAGGCTTCTTCTAATTCTGTCAGTCTGAGTCTGTTATAGGATATAAAGTTTGATTCTAGTCGTTTGATTTGTGCCAGTAATTGCTTTTTCTTGATCCTGACTTGAGCTCGAAAATTTTCATTCATATTCTCGATAAATTGTTCTCTGGCATAAGGTAAAAGAGCCTGGTTGATGATGAGCGCAGATTCCTCAGGCTTTTCAGAGCTATATTGAATTTCTGTCCGTGAGGTATTGTTGTCTCTGCTAATAGCCAGATTAGCCGTAAATGTTTGATAGTTTGCTGAAAGTTCTTGTTCAGTCAGTGAAGATTTGTCCTCGGAAGCAGGTCTGGCAAGATTTGATCTTTCAAACGCGTATCGACTTGCTGTAGGACTTGTCAAATATTTTAGGTATATAGTGTATGCTTCTTCTGTAGAAAGATACTTATCGGAGTCTTTTGCGTCATTTTGTAAGGCTATTTGGGAGGCGCTACTATTCCATGCTGCGATATTTGCTGAGGAAGGCTCATTTAAAACGGCTTTTGCTGAGAAGCTCAAGGGGAGCTTAAAGGCAACAATGACTGATATCAGTAAAGAAAGAGAAGTTATGCCAATGATTAGCCATTTTTGATCAAATAGCTTCTCCATAAGCTCAAAAAGGTCGATGTCATCGTCAGGATAAGGGTTGTGATAGATTGAGCTGTGGGGCTGTAGGTTCTTCATACCTGACATAAAATCCTTAATGTGTAACGGTCTTTGGAAAATAATCTCTTATTATCCTGAATTGAGATCACGATGTCTTCTTCCATTTTGTGCTTATTTGAGGGGCTTATCATATGAGTTTGAGAGAGATTTCTTGTTCTTTTTATCGATTTCTCTAAGTGTTTTTTACTGTATTTACCTTGAGTTTCAATGAGTTTTTGTGAGAAGACTTTTGGATGCCGGTTGTAGTATTAATTACCAGTTTTAAATTTGATCATGTCATCAGTCTGGAATATTTGAGGCCTTTCCATGCAGCGTAAAATCCCCGAAGCACTGAACCTTCATAAACAGTCTCAACAGTTGGAGCTAAGGTACGACTTGGAAGAAGCCTATCAGCTCAGTAGTGAGATGCTTCGTGTCCATAGCCCTTCTGCGGAAGTCAGGGGGCATGGTAAGCCTGTTCTGCAGACGGGCAAAAAACAGGTTCAGATCACCAGTATAGAAATGGTGGGCCATTATGCGATTAAAATTCACTTTAATGATGGTCATGACAGTGGTATCTATGACTGGAGCTATCTCTATGACTTATGCCTGAATCAGGAACAGTATTGGGAGAGTTATCTGGAGAAGCTGCATCAGGCGGGCGAAAGCAGGGATCCGGATTCAACCGTAGTCAAACTGATGCTTAATTGAAGAGTGAACCTTTGGGTTTCCACAGGAAAACGGCCTTGTCCCAGGGGCATTCATAAAGCTGCATCATAGTCTTCTCATTGTGGGTCATAACCACCTGATAACTGATGGCTTCTCTTTGAGGCTTGCTGGTCAATATGATGGTGGCAGGTCTGCTCATAAGAACGGGTGTGCCTCCTAAGTTGCGGGTTTGCTGGTACAGGATATTCATAATAGTTGTGATACTGCCGTCCTCTGGATCATAGGAAAAATTGTCGTTAAAAGAGATCCTGTAGGTCCGATTGTCTGCGGGCAGGTCACTGATGTTTTTACTGAGTTTGCAGTTGTTCAGGTCAAGGTAGCCTGCTGGAGGTCGGTTGTTTTTTACAGCAGATAACAGCCAGCGATGCCCCATAATTTTTCCATTGGGGAGTGCATGGACTGTAGCAGGAAGCAGCATGGTTAACAGAGTCAGTATCTGTAACGTTATAAGCCATGTGCCATTGAAACTATTTCCCGTCACATCCGATATTGAAAAGTGTTTCAAATTTAATGACCTGGTCATCCCTGTCTCCCTACAGGATTGGCGCTATGAACACTGTATCGGCCATATCGTCAGGAAATTTCATAATGCCTCTGATCCATTATCCCTGAAGGGATGCGAGGTCTACACAGTCAGAATTTTCCTGTATCAACAGTATTTTCCAATTGAAAAATGAGCCTGAAGAAGAGTGCATGACTCCGGCCTCAGGCTGGTCGTTCATAGATGACTGTTAGTAAGTTCTCTCTGGCGTTTTGAAGCCTTCGTGCCGCTTCATTATCGGTCATGACATGCGCTTTCGCCTCCAAACTTTTCAGGGTGACTCCGCTCTTCAAGTATTGCTGGGCATCTTGCAGAGAAACAAACTTTTCATAGGGCGTCATCATATCTTCGTAACGG
>NZ_LASA01000082.1 GCF_001562015.1 Endozoicomonas arenosclerae
CAACATGGTTGCTAGCGGGTAAGGGCGTCTTCCATTACCTGGCTTTGGATAAAAAGGCTCAATGACGGCTTCTAATCGAGACCAGGGAATCAGCTTCTCCATTCTGAGTAAGAACTTCTCTTTACGAGTCTGTCGCTTTTTTTGGGTGAACTCGCAGTCGGCAAACGTGAGCTGATTCTTCATGGTGAACTCCAAATATGAGCTGATGGTAGATTAGCTCACAAGGAACTTGTTCACACCTTCCCTAGCCTCATGATGCTTGAGCACAAACTCATAGTTATGCTTACCCAACCTGCAGGACTTAGTTTCTCGTTCCATTACAATTTTGGGATCATTTTTAGCTGAGTCAAGAGAGCCAATATAAGAAGTTAGTTTTAAACCTTCAGATTGATTACATATATATTTAAAACCGACATCAATACCTACTTCAGCCTCAGAAAGCAAAGGAAAAAGACATAAAATAATAGCAAGAAACCTCATTTTCATTCCTAAGCACAATAAAATTCAACTGTGTTACAGCTCTAAATCAACTAGCTTTACGCTTCTTTCTACTCTGTCCGATCTTTCTTGCTTGCCTTTATTTCACTTACTTGAACCCATACAGTACTGAAAGAAAGAGGTATTTGAAGCAACTCGTGATCTTGCCATAAGATCTGAAGGTGAAGTCTCTACTCACCGTGGAGACAACGGGAAAATCCGTGCTAAACACAGTTATGGTAATGATCCAAAGAAAACTAAAGGTTGAATCGAGAGGGTGATGCTGCTGTACACCCTTCAGTGCATTCACAACTACCAAAGACAATTATTCAGCGGTCGATTAAGCTTGTTGAAGAAAGCTACGCCCTATGTGAGTCTAAGTTGCAGCTTCTGGTACAAAACTGATTTTTACTTTGTAGCCGATTGCTTTGGCATAGTCTTCGATAGTTGACAGTTTTGGAGACGTTTTCGAATTGACATTCTCCAAGCGTGAAATATTGCTTTTTTGGGTATGCAAAATTTCCGCCATCTCTTCCTGGGTTAAACCCGCCTCTTTTCGAAGGGCAATCAACTGCTTGCGCAGTTCATAGGCAAGTTCCAGCTCTTCATATTCAGCCCTCACTTTAGCGTCTTTGAGTGCTTTTTGCTTGAAATCAGAAAATGTTGGCCTTGTCATTTTTTGACCTCCTTCATACGTTTCCTGGCGAGCTCCAGCTCTTTTTTGGGCGTTTTCTGAGTTTTCTTTATGAAGGCGTTAAGGATAATGACCTCTCGCCCCTTGACCTGACAAAACAGAGAACGACCTATGCCTTCTTTGCCTTTTGCTCTAATCTCGAAGAGACCATCACCCAATGAAGCTGTATAAGGCTTGCCCAAAGCAGGGCCAAACTCTTCAATCATTTCAGCTATATGGATGAAGTTAGCCAAGATTCCGTCCGGGAAGCTCAGAGTCTCCTCCTCAACCTTCTTGCTGTAAAACGTAATTCGCCACTTCATACAGAAAGGTTATCATATATGATAACTTTCGCAAGAAATAGTTCCCTGCAGCCTAAAACGTGCGGATAGTGTTCATTCATGAAATCTGGAACCCATTCGTAAATATTTGGCCGTTCCTTACTTGCCTAAAATCAAGGGGAAAATTTAATTTCCTGCTCAAATCCTTCTAACGTTTTGGGTACCTTACTGATTTAATTTGAGCTTTTATCAGTTCAATTTCATAGTTAAGTTTTTGTAGACTCTTCTTTGATATTTGGTCTTGTAACGGCTGTATTTTTTTATGCCAACTCATAAATCCATAGATCATCAAAGCCATAGAGATCAAAAAGAACAAGGCAATTATATTCATAAAAAACTTCTTATCTGATGTATCAATATCCTTTTGTGCTTCTAAAATAAATCTCTTTGCTTCTTGCTCTTTTGATAGAGTTTCAATATTTTTAAGAGCCTGAAGCTCTATATATCTATCAAAAGCTTTATCATTGTAGTTTTGATGACTCTGCACAAACATAAAAGCAGTTGCTATGAATAGGAGCAAACCAAAAAGCGCATAAAATTTAAATATATTATCAGTTGGTACTGGTACTTTAGATTGCATACTCTTCTGCTCATTTCTAATACAATTGGGACGTATTCATGAATGGAGAATTTACACACCGGCACACTACCGCCTGAGATCTGTCAGGCCGACTTCTACCCGACTCGCGACGTTCCCTATGCAAATACTGTTTCCTGCTCATTGTTATTGTTCTAGCTGAACCCGCTCTCTCCCAATACTTCTGAGCAATCACTTGCTACTGGCAGGTTCGGCCCTCATTCTCCAGTATTCCCTGCTTTTTAACAAGGCACTTGCTTGAACTTCGTCGCTTATCTTTTTGACTACTTTCACCACGAAAATTTTTCATAGCTGACTTTTTATGAACAAAATTTAATCTCCCGAACACGCTCTGTTTATCCACAAACCTCTACATTGGAACCATGACTGACTTCCTCCCCTATTGAGGTAAATGATGGAAAAGTGGATTAATCAATTAAAAAACGGCTTTGCACAGGTAAAAGCTGCCTTTTTTGAGCAGCGTGATGGCGCCGCTATCAGCCCTTTTAAAGCGATTCTGGGTACTGTCATTCTGACCGGTTTGTTTGTACTGATGCTGCCGCTGATCATGCTGATTTTTATGGTTCAGATGGGGCTGATTCTGGTGGGCATGGTGGCGGTGCTTTTTATGGGTACCCGAAAGCAGACTGGCTTGTGGCCTAGAGAGGAGAAGCTGGTTAACCCAAAACCGGAGCCTGCTGAGACGGATAAGAAAGCAGAAAGCGATCAGGAAAAACATCCATAACTGAAGAACTCAGATCTTGTTGAAGTATTATATATTGGGCTACGACAGCCTCAGTCCGAAAGGGTTTTGAAAGGGCATGCACAGAGAAGTTTATTCCCGACAATTCCCATAGAGTCTTCCAGGGAATGTGCGCTTTTAAATCCGAGGCAGCATTTTCATAGTAAACACTTTCTGGATAAGGTATTTTTCGTCGACTTATCGACTGACCGGGTGATCTTTGTGGCTACTGTTATCCTCATTGTGTTTATTGCTGTCATGCTGTTCTGGGGCAAGCGCCGCTTTGATCAGAAAAAGCAGCTGGCTGCAGAAGCCCTGACCCAGGGTCAGGCTTTTCTGGAAAAGAATCAGAATGAAGAAGGCGTCATGACCACTGAATCCGGATTGCAGTACAAGGTGCTGGAAAAAGGAGAAGGTTCTGAACAGCCTTCAGCCACCAGCAAGGTCAAGGTGCACTACCATGGCACGCTGATTAACGGACAGGTGTTTGACAGTTCTGTAGACCGTGGCCAACCCATTTCTTTTGGATTGAATCAGGTGATTCCGGGCTGGACAGAAGGATTGCAAATGATGTCAGTGGGCGACAAGTTCCGTCTGTTTATCCCTGCCAATCTTGCCTATGGCAGCGGCGGCGCCGGTAAAATTCCGGGAAACTCTGCACTGATTTTTGATGTGGAACTGCTGGGTATCGAATAAGCCATTCAGGCTTGAACGCAGGGCAGAGAAATCTCTGCCCCATTGTCTTTAAGACTTACTCTTCAACAACCCCCTGCTTGCGCAGGTAATCGTCGTAAGTACCGTGGAAATCGACGATGCCGTCTTCTGTAATTTCAATGATACGAGTGGCCAGCGACGATACAAACTGACGGTCATGGCTGACAAAAATCAGTGTGCCCGGGTAGTTTTCCAACGCCAGGTTCAGAGATTCAATGGATTCCATGTCCATGTGGTTGGTAGGTTCATCCATCAGCAGTACGTTAGGCTTTTGCTGAATCAGCTTACCAAACAACATACGACCCTGCTCACCACCGGAGATCACCCGCACGGACTTTTTAATGTCGCTCTGGGAGAACAGCATACGACCCAGTACGCCACGAATAACCTGCTCGTCGTCGCCTTCGTTCATCCATTGGCTCATCCAGTCGTACAGGTTCATGTCCATGTCGAAATCGTCGCTGTGGTTCTGGGCGTAGTAACCAATGTCAGCGTTTTCAGACCACTGGATGTCACCACTCTTTGGCGCCATCTTCCCGGCCAGTGTGTGCAGCAGTGTGGATTTACCAATACCGTTCTGACCGATAATGGCAATGCGCTCACCCACTTCAACCATCAGGTCTACGTCGGAGAACAGCATGTTCTCTTCATAGCCCTGGGACATTTTTTCCATAACCAGAGCGTTACGGAACAGCTTCTTCTCCTGCTCGAAACGGATGAACGGGTTCTGACGGCTGGATGGCTTGATCTCTTCAAGCTTGATCTTGTCGATCAGCTTGGCTCTGGACGTTGCCTGTTTGGCTTTGGAAGCGTTGGCCGAGAAGCGGCTGACAAAGTTTTGCAGTTCAGCAATCTGGGCTTTCTTCTTGGCGTTATCGGCCTGCATGCGCTCACGAACCTGGGTAGCCGCCGTCATGTACTCGTCATAGTTGCCCGGGAACATTCGCAGTTCGCCGTAGTCCAGGTCTGCCATGTGAGTGCAGACACTGTTCAGGAAGTGACGGTCGTGGGAGATGATGATCATGGTGCAGTCACGCTGCTTGAGCACACCTTCCAGCCAGCGGATGGCATTAATGTCCAGGTTGTTGGTGGGTTCGTCCAGCAGCATGATGTCTGGGTCTGCAAAAAGAACCTGAGCCAACAGGACACGCAGTTTCCAGCCTGGGGCTACAGCACTCATAGGGCCATAGTGCTGTTCCAGGGGGATATCCAGTCCCAGCAACAGTTCTCCGGCACGGGCTTCGGCAGAGTAACCGTCCATTTCACCAAACTGAACTTCCAGATCCGCTACCCGCATGCCTTCTTCTTCAGACATGTCGCCCTTGGCGTAAATGCGATCGCGCTCTTCCTTAACCTTCCAGAGTTCTGCATGACCCATGATCACGGTGTCGATGACCGTGTTTTCTTCGTAGGCAAACTGATCCTGATTCAGCTTGGCAATACGTTCGTTGGGGTCGTAGTTGATATTGCCTGCAGAAGGCTCCAGCTCACCGCTGATAATCTTCATCAGGGTGGATTTACCACAGCCATTGGCGCCAATCAGCCCGTAACGGTTGCCGTCGCCAAATTTAACGGAAATATCTTCAAACAGGGGCTTGTCCCCAAATTGCATGGTGATATTGGCTGTAGTAATCAAATGTTGCCCCTGCCATTAAAAAAGGAATGGTTAAAAAGCCGCGCAGATTACCGTGCTGTGCTGCAGAGTTCAATCAGTGCTGCTGTCAGCCCGAGAATAAAAAACACCCCAAGCCATAGCTGGCTCTGAATTATTTTTTTATTCAACTGTCTTATTAACTTGTCACTTTAAACAATAAAAATAAATCATAGCCTGCTGCCCATCCTCTAGACTTCCTAGTCGTAAGATAAATTCGATTATTCATTCATAATAATTTTTCTGAAATATCTCATCCCCCTTCCAGCTTCAAAGGAGGCTGATATGAGATCTTTAGCACGTACTTTTTATTGTCTCTCCCTGACGGCATTCACCGCTCTGGCACATGCCACCCCTGCCCCGGAAGACGACATTCTTGACTCGCTGAACTGGTGTCCTCTGGCCGAAGTCAGTAATACTGTCAGTGTTTTCATCTCCTCCGATAGTAATAACCGGGGGTTTACTACCCTGGGTCGATTTAAGAGTCCAACGGACAGCCAGGATGAATACTCACTGGCTTTTTCTCCGGGTAATCGGTGGATACCTGCCGCAAGCCTCTACCGCGATGATATTCATTGCCTTGAATCGCCCTGCAACTACGACAATTTCCGATTCAGGGTTGACCCGTACTATCTGAAGGATGGCGTTGACCTGCAAGTACTGTGCGACAATGATGATATTGTCCACCGTTTCATTGAAATAAACGATGACCTGCCCATTCCGGCTATCAACCTGCCAACCATTAATCAGTCCCAACAACACCTTTGTCTTACCAGCTACGGTACAGGGCTGGGATTTACAGACAATGACGAATGCACTCTCTTTGCTCTGGAGAAGCAAAGCTACTCGTCACAATCAGTACTCACTACCCCTTTTTATTATCTGATAGCAACACCTCGTGTGACCTGGTTTGAATCGCAGGATGCCCATCGTTCAAAAGTTCACACCTGGAGCAAACCCACAAAGCCCTTATCTGAGATCAAGACATTTTCCAGTGGTGGTGTACCTTTGCATGTCAGCTACTGCAAGCACTATGCAAGGGACTCATCGGGCAGAATCACTCCCAGAATAGGCGTGGAACTTATTCAGGATTCAGACAGTGCCTTTGCCAACAGCCGTTGCCATTTTATTAGCGAACGTAGCACCACCACTCAACCGCCTGCGATTGCTTTCACCCTATACGATGAAATGCTTGGGTATGAGCGCGTGGTACTCGATGTGACTTCTGACTGGACGCCTGTCACTCAATACCGGGAAGAAGCCCGGGCAGGCTGTCTGCTGATCGACGGGCAAAGCCGTTGCTATAACTTCTGTCGCGTTCAGAATGAAGATGAGATTGGCGGTGACCTGGATCACCCCAGATATGAATACCTTTATGGTTATTTACTGGAGGGTAGTAACCAGTGCAAGGTTATTGGCATTGCTTTCAACCATAAGGGCGATAAAAGCTATAGTCAGGCAGCCAGCGCTAACAAAATGGAAATTTATACTGCAGGAGCCTCCCTTTCATCCTCGGCCAATATAACTTCAGCCAGCATTATTCTGGTAGTAGCCACTTTTATTGGCATCCTTGTCAGCCTTTAATATTGGTAGCTCTGGCCGCATACATTGCGGCCAGGCCTTCTCAAACTTACTGCTGCATTTTTTGGCGATAACCTCTCAAAGCCTGCTCAATCTGGCGATTAGCCGGAAACTGCTGCAACGCCTTATCCAATACTTCTACCGCCTCGGCTTTCTTGCCAACACTGAACAGAGCTACACCGTAGACATACACATAGCGTTCATTGGTGGGCTCCAGCTCTACCGCTTTACGGAGGAAACTGGTGGATTCACCGGTGCGCTTCTGCCTTACCAGATAGAGCCCCATGCTGTGGTTTAGAGCAGCAGATGAACCATCAACCTCCAAACCTTTCTTAAGCCACTCATTCTCCTTCTGAGGTTGAGCCGTTCGGCGATAGAACTCAGACAGATTGGTGTACACAGGGGTAAAGTAAGGCTCAATCTCAGCTGCCTTCAAAAACTCGGCTTCTGCCTTGTACGCCATGCCCAGATCCAGATAGAACTGCCCCAGATTCAAACGGCCACCGGCACGATCGCTGCTCAGGCGCTGAGTGGTAACGTACTCACTGGTCAGCATTTGCTTCTGGTTCTGTTGAGCCGGTGTCAGTTGTTGATCAGGCACAGAAGCCATCAATCTGGCCACTTCCAGCCTTACCGCCTTGGAAGGATCATCCATCAAAGGAGCCAAGAGCTGAACCCTGATATTGGCAGGTGCAATTTGCAGTGATGCTACCGCAGCGGAACGCACCAAAGGATCGTTATCTTTCAGGTTCCTTTGTACAGTAGGCAGCAGATCACCGTTCAGATAATTGCCCATTTCATTCAGCGCCGTAGCCCTGACGATGGGGGCAAATTCCTGACTCTCGGCAATGGCTCTCAACTGTTCACCAGCATTGTAGGCACCGGTTCGGGCCGCATGGAATGCTGTGGCAAACTCTGGGCGCTGTCGCCACTCTTTACCATGCCAGCTGTCCATAGTGTTGGCAGCCCACTCATTACTCTTGTCGGTATGACATTGAACACAGGCGTTTGACGTTCCCAGTTTGGCGCTAAGGTCTGGTCTTGGAATCCGGAAACTGTGATCCTTGCGCGGATCGACCACCATGTAGGTTTTCTCCGGCATATGACAGCTGCTGCACTGAGCACCAGGGCTTTTCGGTTCATGGAAGGTGTGTTTGGGTGTATCAAACTCTTTAGGACTATGGCACTGGGCACAGACCTGATTGCCTTCAGCTTTCAGTTTGCCTGAATGTGGATTATGACAATTGGAACAAGTCACCCCTGCCTCGAACATTTTGCTCTGCTTGAAAGAACCATATACAAAGACTTCGTCGTTAATCTGACCGTCAGCTTCATACAAGACATTGGTCAGTAGCGACGGCATGAAATTATCGGTCATAACTTTATTGACCGCTGGCTTCGAGGCAATCTGTTCACGACGTGAATGACACTGGCCACAGGTTTCCACCTGCTGCTGGGCTTTGACTTCCAGAGGACGGGCAATGTCGCTGTCTTTATCCCAGACCCACTTCACCTGATCCGACAGATCAACAATAAAACCTTTATTACTGATCGTATCCTTTGGATTCTCTGCCCACTCCAGATGCTTACTGGCAGGCCCGTGACAACTCTCACACCCTACCCCGGACTCAGCCCAGTCAGTGGTGTAGCTGTGATCTTCCGGCTGGTAGTTCCTTTTATAGTCAGTGGTATGGCACTCAATGCACATCTGGTTAGCGTTCTGGGTGATTTTGGTCCAGTGCAGCGGGTCTTTGAAATTGACTTTTTCATCAGGGTACAAGTGGAACCAGCGTTGCCCGCCTTCTTTAACGGCTCGGGAATCCCAGGCCAGACTCAACGGCTGAATGTGTCCCTTACCAAAGTCCACCAGGTACTGCTGCAGTGGGTAATCACCAATGGTGTACAGCACTTTATAAGGTTTGAGTTTACCGTCGGGCCCGTCGGTTTCCACCATCAGGTCACTGCCCTGTTTGAAGAACCGGCTTACTACACCTTCGTATTGATAGGTTTTGTTGTTGAAGTCGCCCAGCACATTCTTAGCTGTAGCTTCTTGCAGAGCAGAGTGATGCTGACTGGCCTTCCAGTCTTTAAACTGTTCGGTATGACAGGCGACACAAGCCTGACTACCAACATAGTCTTGAGCGGCCAGTGTAGCGCTGGCAAAGGAAAATAAGGCACTGAACAGCCATAGGAAACAGCAAGCCGCTTTTGTCATTCCCGAAGGCAAAAGGCGCTTCACTGCACGGTAGAAGGATTCGAAGATCGTGCTGACAGCTTTCATTGTGATCTTTTAATTGTTCTGAGTAATTAGAATAAGCGTGCCATTCTATCTTCTTGGAGGATGACAACCCAGCATTTTAAGACGCCCGACTGCTATCAGGCTGTTCTATCCTGATTACGTCGTCAAAGCAGAAGCCTTCAACATGCCATCACGAGCGGGGATCACATGCCTGATTATTCTGGCGATAACGGGTAAAGTCCGGGCAGAAGACCAAAACCACTGGTACTGGCAGCCTTATGGTCCAGAAGCCCCCATTGCCATCCACAAGGATGTAATTGATGACTTCTCAGCCTTTATCTGCAGAGCCAGAAAAGAAGAGGGGTATTGGCAGGCAGGTATGCTGAATAAGCAAGGCAGTGCTTGTGTGATTCTTGAAGACGGCTCAGAGAATGAATATTTCGAGTTGCCTATGGGAAAAGGATTTCAGCGTTTCGAATGGCAGTCTCGTCCTGCTCGAGGTGTTATATTCAACGCAATGCGAGCTTCATCAAAACCCGAAGACCATTCATTTTATAGCCTTGAACTGCAGTCGCAGATCTGGTGCCGGTTCAGATTCGAAGGGGTCTATGTAACTGGAGTCATCAGTGACGGTAGATCCGCTATCTGTAAAACATTGAGTGAACGAAACTCTGAGCAATTTGAAATTGCCACATACCAGACTCTTTTTGAATGGCCGGAAATAACACCTTATCTGTTTATGGTCGCAGTAGCAGGCTGTGTCATTCTGCTCGTCAAATACGCCAGATAATCTCAGGGTTATAAAATACAACACCAGCCGTTTTGATAATATTGCACAAACCTAGCACGGCTGTTTTCACGGGTCAGCCCCGGTGTTCTTCTGAGAAAAGTTAATACCTGATTAGCAGTGACTGGAATATTTTCACTGTAGTTCAGCTCTGCAGCAAGCGCCTGGGCCAGAGTCCGTTGCTCAGCATCTGACATATCAGCCACCAGCTCAGGTGCAGCTTCAGCCCCTGCTGGCTGAGTTTCTTCTATTGCTTGAACACTGCATGTCTCTCCTGCAATCCCCTGACTTGTCATACATTGTGTACAGAGCACCTTATGCTTATGGCACTTCTGCAGGCAAACCCGGTGAACCAGCAACCCATGTCCGCATTTCAGAGGCAACAAATCGCCTTCTTCACTGCCGTCAAAACAGATCAGACAACTATTCTCAGCCATATCGATGCATCCAGGACAGCGCCAGCCATCTGCTGTGTCTTCACCGCCAACTTTCAACTTCTGACAGCCCTGACAAGGCTGACTCTGGCTATCCGGTTCTCCAGCAGCTTCTATTAATTGCCAGCAGACCTGGCACTGTGCGCCATTAACCTGTACGGGATAGATCCTACAATGACTGCAGGTGTAGCCTTCCCTATCAATACGGAAAAAAGAACCAGTAATTTCTTCATCAGAATCCGTTCTCAGTAATTTCAAACAGGAATGACACAGACACTCCCCGGGTTCTGCACGTCTCACTTTGCATTGACGACAAATTAAACTGGAAGGATTGGACGGGTCATCCTCTTCAGGAGGATCGGGCTTACGTTGGCATTGATACACCTTGCTTCCCACTACAACGGCTTTTGACTCCTCCGCTGAGTTTTTGTCGGTTTCCTGAACGGCCACGGGCAAAATCATCAACGTTTCATTGTGATAAAAAGCCCACGTTTCTTCGCCAGAATCCCTATACAACAGATCATCATTGGATGCCTTCAATATCAATGAGTCAGGAGACTCTTTAAACATTGCCAGCAAAACTATTGAAGCAAGCAGCGACACCTCCTGCTTGTCAAAAGTGGCATGGGACATGGTGGATACCATGGCCAGGATCAACAACCCTGTCAGCCAGTGACAAATATTCCCCCAATCTTTTTTCATTATCTGAAGCCAAGGCATGGCAAGGTTTTTCAAAAGACCTCTGTTCAACTGTCCGCAAAGGGACATTGATTATAGACAGGCCATCACAGGACTTTTTAAGAATGTAAACTATGCTTCACGTAGCATTCACAGGACTATGGGTCTTATCATGCTTAGACTAACCAAACCCATTTTCAGTTTCTCGATTGGTTTTGTACTGATTTTTGTATTCAATGCCAGAGTGAATGGAAATACTGTGACGACAGAGTGCATCCAGCCGGAAACCTATTCATTTCATCAGGAATATTTCATTGATAAGATCGACATACCTTTTGATGGAATCTTTTTCAATATTCAACACTCTCACTATGAGTCCATTCTCAAATTTGTCGAGCCCATCCTGAGACCCAATGAGTGCATGATGCTCTTTGCGTCCCTTGTCAGAACTAAAGAAGTACTCGTCAGTAAAGTGTCTTTTGTAAAACGAAGACTTCAAGTAGATGGTAATGAACGCATTCATGTTATCAATACGAGAAGAGGCCCACTGTGCACACTCTGCAATGTTATATACGGCAGTAAAAGCGAAATAGTATCCAGCCCGCTATATATCAATGGAGCTTATGTTAATCATTGCACCACTCTCCGTAAGCCAGAAGCTTCAGTTCAGCTAGTCAGTGAACAATCGTTGCAAGCTCAATGACATACACAGAGACCATCCTCCTATAGAGTAACAGTCTAATTTCACTGACAAACGTTGCACTCGCTGAAACCTCACGGCATGCTAATGATCATCGATCACCCTCCCCTGTTGTAAAGCCGAATTCGGGGAAATAACAAACAATGAGGCTTCAACATGAGCCAACAGAGTCAGCTGGCACTGCTGGGTAAAAAACGCTTTCTTCCTTTTTTCCTGACCCAGTTTCTGGGTGCTTTTAACGACAACATCTACAAGAATTCACTGTTGCTGATGGTGGCTTTTGCCGCTGCTGACAGCCTGCCTTTTAATTCGGACCTGTTCATTAACCTGGCAGCCGGACTGTTCATTTTGCCCTTCTTCCTGTTTTCCAGTGCCGCTGGGCAAATCTGTGACAAGTATGAAAAGTCGATGATTATCCGTCGGGTTAAACTGCTGGAGATTGTCATCATGGCAGTGGCTTCCGGCTTTATCATTACCCAGAACTATCTAGTGCTTTTGATTCTGTTGTTTTTAATGGGGACCCAGAGTGCTTTTTTCGGGCCGGTTAAATACGCCATTATTCCTCAGCATCTGAAAGATGATGAATTAATAGGCGGCAACGCACTGGTTGAGATGGGTACTTTTGTGGCTATTCTGGCGGGTACACTGGGCGCCGGTATTCTGATCGAACAGCCTGATGCTCATATCTGGGTCGCTGTCTCAGTGGTTCTTTTTGCAGTTCTGGGTTATCTGGTGTGTCGTTTCATTCCTGAAGCCTCGGCTGCAGCGCCTGATCTGAAAATGAACTGGAACCTGTTCCAGCAGAGCCTGATCATGATCCGGGAAACCCGATCAAACGACAGCGTACATAAATCCATTATTGCCATTTCCTGGTTCTGGGCTCTGGGTGCGGCTTATCTGACACAGCTGCCCAATCTGGCCAGCGAAGTATTGAGAGGCAGCCCACAGGTTGTCAGTATTATGCTGGCCATGTTCACCATTGGTGTAGCCGCAGGTTCGCTGTTTTGTGGAAGGCTTTCAAAGGGTCAAGTAGAACCGGGCATTGTTCCTATTGGAGCTTTGGGTCTGAGCTTATTCGGCATTGATCTGCATTTTGCTATCACTCCTGCAACCACAAGCGATTTGCTGAGCATCAGTGCCTTCATAGAAAACAGTGAAAACCTGAGAGTGCTGTTGGATCTAAGTATGATCGGCTTTTTTGGTGGTCTGTTTATTGTGCCGCTTTACGCGATGGTGCAACAGAGAACACCTGAAAACCGTCGTGCACAGGCCATAGCGGCTCTGAACGTTCAGAACTCTCTTTATATGGTGGGCAGCGCGGTATTTGGAATGATCTTCCTGGGGATGCTGGAACTGTCTATTGAACAGTTTTTCCTGACGCTGGGTGTGCTTAATCTGATGGTCTGCGCCCTGATTTTCCGTCGGGTGCCTGAGTTTATCGAACGTTTTGTGGGTCGCTTTGTAAAAGCGGACAGCTCCGGTTAATAGCATTCCCTGCCGTTTAACCAAACAGCCCTGCTGACAAAGCAGGGCTGTTTGGTTTCGAGCCGACAATCAATCAGATCAGTTTTCGGGCGGCTTCTACCACCACCGAAATCACTGTCGATTCCGTGTTTTTGACTTTGGATTCGTCCGGTATCTCTTTTTCATTCCGATTTACAATCACTCCGGCCACACAGCCTGAACGCCAGCCATGAGAAGCACACATTGTCATCAATGTTGCCGCTTCCATTTCATAGTTCAGCACATTCATGGCCTGCCACTCTTCCATGGAGTTCTTGAATCTGCGGGTTACCCGACCGGATACCGTGTCATACCGTTCCTGTCCCGGATAAAAGGTATCGGAAGACGCTGTCACACCCACATGAGGCTTCTGTCCAGACTCAACAGCGGCTTCAACTAATGCTGTCGTGCAGTAATGATCCGCTACTGCCGGAAACTCCATGGGAGCAAAATGTGTGCTGGCGCCATCAAGGCGAACCGCACCAGTCGTTACAACAATGTCACCCACATGGACATTGGGCTGAATGGCTCCTGTTGTGCCTACCCTGAGAAACGTCCGAATACCCAACTGAGCCAATTCTTCTACAGCAATAGAAGTGGATGGACCACCAATACCGGTAGAACAAACCACCACCGGAGTGCCATCCAGAAAGCCCAGCATGCTGGTGAACTCACGGGTACTGGCCAGTGGGTGAGGGTCGTCCAACAGGGCAGCGATTCGCTCTACCCGCTTGGGATCACCCGGCAGGATCGCCAGCTCAGCCCCTCTGAGCATCATCTTTTTGAGACCTAAGTGGAATACGTCACTCATCACTTCACCTCTGCTGAATGATGAAAAGGGAATAAATTAAGACTACATCAGCCTCAGGATGAGCACACTGAAAATACCAAAAGTTAAGATGAAAACTTTTTAACCGTGACTGCAAAGAATTTGATGTTGCCAGAAAGACTAACCCTTCTGTCAGTGATCTCCGAGCACTACTGCATCATGCTAAGGCATGAATCTGCATTGATTTCAGGAGAGAGAACATGGATGGAATGCCCCCCGTAGATCCCAATTGGCGACCTACGCCCAAGCCTAGAAGGACCATCAACGGCAAGCCTGTGAATCAGGCTGGGCAGCATACTGTGCTGGGAACGTGTTCTGCTCTCGAAAGCGGCGAAACCAAAGGCTTGAACACCCCTGATCAAAAACCATCTCCACCCATTGTCCCCAGGAGAGTTTCACCTCCTACGGTTCCGGATCAGGCAACCATCCGTGAAGCCCTTATAGAAGGCGATTACGATGCTCTGGAATCCATATTCAGAAATAACCCACGAGCCAAAATGGAAGATGGCCAGAGTTTGATTCATTTCATCTGTAGAAACACATCCGATCCCTCAGTAATTAGTCGGTTAGGGCTTCAGGGTGCAAGTATGAATGACACCAATGATAGCTTGGAAACACCTCTGCATCTGGCTGCCTGGCAATGTAATAAAGATATGATCAGTGCTCTTCTGGAAGAACATGGCAATCCCAACGCACAGGATATAAATGGCTTAACACCTCTGCATATAGCCGTTAAGCAAAGATCTACAAAGGCTGTGGCCTTGTTGCTGGAAAAGAGAGGAAATCCTGAACTTAAAACCATCAACAACAATACCGCGTATGTTCATGCAGCCAAAGATGGCAATCTGGAGACCCTGAAAACTTTTAAAGACCATGGCTGGGACTGGCAGAAAGATACCAGAGCCCTGGAAGCATTACTGGGCTACCTGCACCACCATAGAGGAACCAGAGTCGAAAAAGGTACACTGCTGGCCTTAACCAAAGTGGCTGAAACACCTGACGACTGGAGAACCCTGCTGGCTTCAGGACTCGATTTAAAATGCCCGGAACTCAGCCTCTGCCTGCATGAAGCCATCGACAAGCATCAGTGGGATACGGTGAACTATCTGATTAGAAAAAACGGTGCCCACTTTTCCTGGCAGATAGGTCACGACGGACTGACGCCCTGGCAAAAACTGACTCATTCGGGTCAACATCAAGAAGCGGATCATCTGCAAACCGTGGTTCGTCAAAACTGGAGTCCGCAGGCACTCAAGTTGTTTGCTGAGTTGAATATCAGACAATTACTGAGCCAAGCACGAGCAGGCACTATGGGTGACAATTTTGACGTTGTCTGGCGTGACCTGCTCAAAACAGTAGCCCGCAAGAATAATTGGGATGACCTGCGCACATTCCTGAATGAGTTAATGCCACTGTCACTGCAGGCCCGTCCCCTGGATGCCAAGTACCCAGACCTGACCCTGATACTTCTGGATGACGACCCATACCGTATTGAAGCCAGTATGGGGTATCTGATGCAAAACCCATGGGCTAATGTCGTCCGCCTGAAACAAGACGGCACTTTCTACCCTATCTACGAGTCTGGACGAAAACCTCAGGCCAACAGCAAATTTGTTTTTGACGGTCACGGCCCCCGAATGCTGGGTCACAGCGGTACAGGCTTTGCCCGGATGATTGAAAAGCACCTGAGGGCTCGAAACTATCCTAATGAAATGCCTGTTCGCCTGACGTTATATGGATGCAGCAGTGGCCGAAGCCGGGCCATGGGTGGAGAATCTGACTTTATTCTCGATCTGGTTAAAAAAATGGGCGAGAGCTACAACCGCACTCCCGTCGTGACTTCTTCACGAGGCACTGTCGCTGTGTCTATGGACGGAGACATTATTTGTTACAACGGCAGAAAAGATCTATTTGGTGTCACCGAGGTGGATGAATGGCAAGGGGGAGATCGATTCTTGCACGTCACCAGCCGTTCAAGAAGAAACGTCAGAGCCAGGAACCGTTGCTATGACATGATTAACGAATACAAATATGAGAATGGAGACATCACAATCACGCCCAAACACTCAAAGAAAACAGCACCTGATGAGAGTGATGAGCTGCATACAATGAAAGCAGAGATGCCCTCTATGTGGAACCAGCCCTGGGCAGGGCGCCAATTCAAAAATGTTGGTTAACAAGACACTACCCAAAATTGTCAGGTATTGGATAGAGGCTTTATAACCGAGTTAAAACCAATGTTTAGTGATTCGTTATGCTGACCCAGGAATACTCTAACCATGCTCCTTCAGCGCCATCACTATATAATGCCGACACACTCATTATTTACCTGATTCCATGACCTTTATTGTCCCTCCCTGCCAGGAACCCTTAACCGAGTTATACCGGGATTCTGAACTGGTGGTGGTTATAAAACCCGCCGGATTGCTCAGTGTGCCTGGCCGCCCTCCCAATGATAAAGACAGTGCCCATGCAAGACTGCAGGCCATTGAGCCAGAAACCAGAGTGGTTCACAGGCTGGACATGTCCACTTCAGGATTAATGGTGTTTGGATTGAATGCTGACAGCCACAGGGAGCTGAGTCGCCAGTTTCAGGATCGGGAAGTGGAGAAAGGGTATATTGCAGAAGTCTGGGGAATGCCAGAGCAAGAGTCCGGAGAAATTTGCTTGCCATTAATCTGCGACTGGCCAAATCGCCCCAGACAGATGGTCGATCACGAACTGGGGAAAAGAGCCCTGACCCGCTATCGCCTGATGGCCAGCGACAGTGCTCATGGCAGAGTCTGGCTGGAACCTGTTACCGGTCGTTCACATCAACTCCGGGTTCATATGGCAGAGCTGGGACATCCGATTCTGGGCTGTGAGTTTTATGCCCATGATGAAGCCAAAGCCGCTTCCGAACGTCTGCACCTGCATGCCAGCCTGTTAATTTTCAAACACCCGACCACAGGCGAAACCATGAAGTTTGAAAGCCAGCCTTCTTTCTGAAGGCTGGCCAAAAGCCTGTCGAGATTAGAGGAAGAAGTAATACATCATAAAGATGCCACAAAGCACATACATGGTGGGTGATACTTCACGACCACGCCCCTGGGCAATCATGGAAATCGGGTAAAGCGTAAAGCCAAACGCAATTCCGTCTACCAGGCTGTACGACAGAATAGTAATGATAATGGTGAAGAAAGCTGGAATCTTGTATTCCATTTTTGTCCAGTCAATCTTCGCCATACTGCTCGCCATAAAGACACCCACAGCAATCAGTGCTGGCGAAGTACTGACTGTTGTAAACACAGCAATCAACGGGAAGAAGAATAAAGCAATCAGCATACAGGCAGCGGTCACCAGAGAAGTGAAACCGGTTCGGCCACCACTACCTAATGCTACTGCAGACTCAGAGTACGAGGTAATACTGCTGGTACCCAACACAGAGCCCACAATGGTACCGGAAGCATCAGCAAACAAGGCTGAGCGAACATTGGGAATGTTGCCTTTTTTATCGACTACACCGATCCCGTTGCACACGGCAATGATGGTGCCCACTGCATCAAAAAAGTCGATAAACAGGAAGGTGATGATGACCACCATCATTTCCATGGTGAAGACATTGGGCAGGTGACTGATAGCTGCACCAAAGGTTGGAGCCAGGCTTGGAGGTGCAGCCACAACACCTTCCGGCATCGGGTTTAAACCCACAGCAACGCCTACCAGTGTAGTCACCAGAACGCCAAAAAACACAGCCAGCTTTACACCTCTGGCAATAAGAAAAACGGTCATAACCAGACCGGCCAGAGCCAGCATGACGGAAGGCTCTGTCAAATTACCAAGCTGAACCAGAGTCGCTTTATTGTCGGTAATAATTCCAGCATTTCTCAAGCCAATAAAGCAGATAAAGAAGCCCAGGGCCGCCGTCACTGCATACTTCATATCGGCAGGTACAGCCTTGATCACTTTTTCCCGAACCCCACTGATTGAGAGCAGGAAGAAAATGATTCCGGAAACAAAAATACCGGCAATGGCGGTTTCCCAGGGGATATCCAGGGCGATAACGGTGCCATAAGTGAACAGAGCATTCATGCCCATGGCCGGAGCCAGAACAACCGGGTAACGGGCAAACACACCCATAATAAAACAGGCAAAAGCAGAAGAGAGTGCTGTCGCTGTGAACACAGCACCTTTATCCATGCCTGTGCTCCCCAGAATCGCAGGGTTCACACTCAGGATATAGGACATAGCCAGGAAAACGGTCAGGCCGGCGAATATTTCCGTTCTGAAGTTGGTGTTGAATTTATCGAATTCAAAGTACTGCTTAACGCTGTTCAGCATGTGACTCACTTATGTGGGAGCAATGTTGAAATAAAATGAATGCTGATTAAATATTTTTAATCACAACCCAAAAAGAATGCACTCGCCCATTAAAGCGGCCACATGATACAGACGTACAAGTATTAGAAAAGCAGAATTATTCCTTACCAGTATAAAAAAATACCGATGTATAATTTTTAATCTAAGTAGAAAGCTCATTCCTTATCGCAGTCGACACAAAAACCGAAGCTAACCCATCTCTTTTTCCGGCTTTATATTTATGTCCGATACCCCCCCCCCGTAGATATCCTGATAGGCAGCTTTATGAGCTTTTCCGGGAGTAAAAAAGCTAAGGACAACTCTCCATAGTTCACTTCTTGTAGGGCTGTGATACTGCCGAAAGTTTTTCAGTCGGGGTCTCAATGAATGCCTGCCAATCCATTTTTCAAAGCCTGCACAAGGCTGTTTGACAGACATCATCGATCGTCCAGCCTGCCCGTTGTAGTGGCTCTGGCGCTTTCCTTACCTGGCTTTACTTACGCCAACTCAGACATCAGAAAAGAGTCGGGAGCCTTTGAGTTTCATGCCCCTCTGTTTGATTCAGAGCTTGATGCGCCTGAACAGGACCCTCTTCAAAGTTTTATCGAGCAAAATGCCGGCCAGGAAATCTGGAGGGAATACAGACCTTCAGAAAACGACAATGTATGGACATTTTTTCAAAACCGCTCACTCTCTGAGCTGGATCTGATTGATCTGTTTAAGGCCGAGAATTCTCAAGCCTATTTGTCTAATCTCGAATCTGTTGAGAATATCCGTTACCAGCTCTACCAGAACAACCGGCTGGCAAGACTCAGTTTGACGATGACATCAGGAGAGACCATTCTGTTCCAAAAGAATGAGGACAGCCTCTTTACCCTGAGCATCAGCTCTGGCGATCAGTTGCCTGAATTCCAAACCTTTACCGGGGAGATTCACGGCAGCCTCTATGAAAGCGCCAGAAAAGCAGGCGTCTCGGCTTCCGCCATCCTCCAGTTTGCAACCATTTTTCAGTGGCAGATTGATTTCAACAAGGATCTGCGCGCAGGTGATCGGTTTGAGTTACTGATTGATGATTCTCTGAAAAACAGTCAGGGCTTTGATGGTGACATCCTGGCGGCCCGTCTGTATCAGGAAGACGAGATCCACACTGCGGTTCGCTACAGTGACGGCCAGTACTACACCCCTGAAGGCAAAATGCTGAGCAGTTCTTTCTCACGTTACCCACTGGGTAAAAAGAGTCGGGTCAGTTCGGGGTTTAATCTTGCCAGGAAACATCCGATCACCGGACAGGTTCGTCCACACCGTGGAACCGATTGGGCCGTGCCTGTTGGAACTGCGGTGTACGCTCCTGCAGACGGCTTTATTGTTAAGGCCCAAACCAATCATCCAGCCGCTGGTAACTTTATCGAGATGCGAAACGGCAGACGCTATGTCACTCGATACCTTCATCTCAGCCAGCTGAATGTGAAAGAGGGACAACAAGTTCGCAAAGGGGATTTGATTGGCAAAACAGGCAATACCGGTTTATCCACAGGTCCCCACCTGCATTACGAACTGTTTGTTGATGGTCAGGCGGTAGATGTTATGACTGCAAAACTGCCAACAGGTGAACCTTTACAAGGAGATGCACTGACGCGATTTAAAATGGCAACACAGCCACTGGTTACTGCTATGGATCAGGATTCTTCGAAAAAATTTGTAGCCAGCAAAGACAACAGTTCATCGGAAAGCTGACTGATTCTGAAAAACCGTGACTGTTTTCGAAATCAGTAAGAACAACCCCATGGGTCAAGGTATCAATACATAAGGTTGAGAGTTCGGGAGCCTGTCCGAGAATTGCGCTCGAGCATAAAGTTCAGTAGAACGAGTCAGATTTTTCACTCAACTTGTGCGAATAGTTTACCTATTTAATCAATTTGAGTGGAAAATCTGGCCGTTCTTTCTGGACTTTAGGCCGAGCTGTCTATTCTCGGGCAGGCTCCATGGCAAAGGCACCTGACATGCTAACTATGCCAAATGCGAAAGGCTGTATCTCAACCTGAATGCATTACCACCATGAGCCCCATAAAAATAAAAATGGTTTTACCGAAAGTGCCTCCACCACTTTCGAAATACCCTCAGGCCATGCAAAATAGCATTCATACAAAACAATAATAATAAAAATGCTGCTTCAGCATGTTTCGGGAGAATGAGGCACGACTATGAAAATGCGCACCCTGAGTGAATGGCTGGAAGCCTATGCCGAGAGCCACCAAAATCCTACCAATAAGCTGATCCACTGGATCTGCGTACCGGCCATTATGTTCAGCATCATCGGTATCGTATGGTCGTTCAGCACCACCGCTGTTTTTGTCCTCATGGCCATTACCATGATCTTCTACTTTATGCTTTCCCTGCCTCTTTCCATGGCAATTATCGGGGTTTACGCAGGCATGGCTTTCATTGCCGACAGTATTGGCGAACCACTGCTGATGGTCAGCATTGCTATTTTTGTTGTGTCCTGGGTCTTCCAGTTTGTGGGCCATAAAGTGGAAGGCAAAAAGCCCTCCTTTTTTGAAGACATCCAGTTTTTGCTGGTCGGCCCTCTCTGGTGCCTGAGCTTTCTGTTCAGCAAATGGAATCTGAGATATTGATCTACCAGGCTTGAGAGTAATCGGGCGTATCAGTGCCAGCAGGCGTATTGTCATCCGGTACCATTCCCGACACAACCTGTTTCAGTTGCAACTCACCGGTCCAGACTGGAAGATCCAGATCCTCCTGATCTTCATTTGCAGGGCCGGTTCTCACTTTAACCGAAGCTTCTTCCAACTCAATGGCCAAAATTGACGTAGCCTTCAATTCTTTTTCTGAAGGCGGACGTACATTTTGCCAGCGACCCGGTGCAATACCTTCCAGAAACAACTTGAGCGATTCGTTAACTTCAGCTGGATCATCCACCACCCTGAACTGCCCGAAAACAACAGCGGACCGATAATTAGTACTGTGATGAAAAGCAGACTTGGAGAGTACCATCCCGTCAATCAGTGTGGCCGTTACGCAACTGTGCGCGCCTTCAGTCAACGCCTTGATCATACGACTGCCACGGCTGCCATGAATATAGAGTTGATTACCCACCCTCCAGGCCAGCATGGGTATGACATAAGATTGTTCACCCACCGAAAAACCGACATGAGCCATACGAGCCTCATCAAAAATCTGGTAGAGCATTTCCCTGTCAAAAACCGCTCTGGCTGGTCCTCGTCTGATCTTTGTCCGTTGGGTTTGTGTTATTGGATTCATAATGACCTCCTGTTCGATTGGGTGGGTATTCATGCTATAAAAACATTGGTCCAACCAGCAGAGCCATTTTCTGAAAATAAAGAGTACCAATTTTTGATAAAAACCATCCCTGTTTCAGAACTTCAGGACCTCAAGCTCAGCCATAACCTTAAAGAACCACTGTTCAAGCAGATCTACTCAGCGCTTCGCAGCAAGATTCTCGAAGGATATCTGAAGCCAGGTACCAAACTGCCTGCCAGCCGGGCCCTGGCCAATCAATTGAAAGTCAGTCGGAACACCGTTATTGCAGCTTTTGATCAGTTGCTGGCCGAAGGTTATCCGGAGTCCAAAACGGGCTCGGGGACTTTTGTGGCCATTGAACTGCCAGAAAGCTGGCAACCCAATCCTGCCTCTCACAACTCAAAAGCTTCATCCCCCAGCGTCAAACTCTCTGACTATTCAGAGCATCTGAACCGAATGGATATGAGGAAAGAAATTGGAAACCATACATTTTGTGTGGGTGTACCGGATCTGCGAGCCTTTCCTCACAAAATCTGGAATCGTCTATGCCAGCAACTTCCCGCTACGGGTCTGACGTCATTGATGGGCTATGGACCACCCGAAGGCTATGAGCCTCTTCGGGAAGCCATTGCTGATTATGTTCGCACTTCAAGGTCGGTCCAATGCGAGACTCGCCAGATTATTGTTACTTCTGGTGCCCAACAGGCTCTGGATCTTTGTGCTCGTATTCTAATGAACCCTGGTCAAACGGCAGCGATAGAAGAGCCCGGTTATATTGGAGCCAGAAGAGCTCTGAGTTCTGCCGGAGCAGAAATTATGACCTGCCCGGTGGATAACCATGGTCTGATACTCAAGACACTGAAAAAAAGTCAGCGCAAACCAAAGCTGATCTATGTGACTCCCGCCCACCAATATCCTCTGGGAGCCATGATGCCGCTGGATAGAAGAATGGAACTGCTGGACTGGGCCTTTGAGCAGCAATGCTGGATTATTGAGGACGACTATGACAGCGAATACCATTACCAGAGTCGTCCAGTCGCTTCATTACAGGGACTTGCACGACAGCAGCAGGTCATCTACATGGGATCATTCAGCAAGGTGCTGTACCCATCCCTGCGACTGGGTTATCTGATCCTTCCTCCGGCATTAGTAGACGTTTTTACCAAAGCCAAGCAGGAACAAACCGGAATGACACCTATGCATACGCAAGCTGTAACCGCTGCTTTTATGCAGGAGGGTCACTTCAGTCGACACCTGAGACGCATGCGACTTCACTACGAAGAGAAACTCAATACACTCCTGCAAGCCTGCCAGGTTCTGAAGCCTTGGTGCTCAGTCCATGATCAGGGAGCTGGAATGCATCTGGCGCTTGAATTTAAAGCCGATATCAATGAGGTAGCAGTAGTCCAGCAGCTGAAAGAAAAGAAAATTCTGTGCAGCCCATTAAGCAGTTACTTCTATGGGAAGAATAAGCAGTACGGCCTGGTTTTAGGATTTACTAACAGTACTCCGGAAGAAATTAATCAGGGCGTTGCTGAGATTTATAAAGTACTTAAGGACAGTTAGGGCTTGTCTCGAGATAACTTCCCGATTTACACACGGACTCCGTTCACCCAGAGCTTGTCGATGGGTCGTGGTTTTGGGCTTCGACAGACTCAGCCAGAAATGTTGCAGCATGTGCAATCCGACATGAGCTATGATGTACTTTTGCTATAAAACCAAGAGACGATAAGGCTGGCCAATGAAGAAACTGAAGAACGAAGGTGAGCTGGTAAAAGAAGCACTGAGAATTGGGGCTATTTATGCACAAAAGCGCAAGGTCGGACAGTTTGAACCCACCGATTCTGCCAAACAGAAGATAGAATATCTGTACCGGCTGCTGGTTCATGACAAGCTGATACAACCTCTGGTAAAAGGTGAAGAGTCAGAGCCTAACATGAAACGCAAACTGGCCTTGTGGATTTCCCGCCAACTGCCCGAGAATCACCCTCTATTAAAATAAGATTCACAGTTCACGCTATGAACGTCAGATGCTGATTTAACCATCAGCATTGGCAGTAAACTTTTATGGCAAAATGAAGTAATTTCAGTAAACTTCGCCGCTCAAACATCACCCGTACCGGTAATTATGACCCTTACTCTTCGCTGCCCTGTCTGCCATGAGCCTTTGGCACAATCACTCCATACTTCCGGTACCGGTCTGGGCTGCAGCCAAAACCACCAGTTTGATCGTGCCAGACAAGGGTATTTCAACCTGTTGCCAGGCCACAAAAAGCGCAGTAAAAATCCGGGTGATGACAAAACAATGGTTCAGGCCAGAACCCGCTTTCTGGATAAAGGCTATTACCAGCCAGTAGCCAATGCACTGGTAAGCACTCTGACCAGACTTTCAGAAGCTTCCGATGAACCACTGTCCATACTCGACGCTGGCTGTGGTGAAGGTTTCTACACAGAACAGCTGCAACAGTCTTTTCCTGAAGCAGCGGTTGCAGGTATCGACATCTCCAAGCCAGCTATCATGGCTTGCTGTAAGAGAACCCAAGCCATTCAGTGGCTGGTCGCCAGCGTCAATGACATTCCAGTAAAAGATCAGGGTCTGAACGTCATTGTCAGTGTATTTTCACGCTGCGACTGGAAAGAATTCGCCCGGCTGTTAAAACCCGGTGAACAGGTGCTTGTATTGGCTCCGGGAGAACAACATTTACTGGCGCTCCGCCAGGAAATCTACGAAACCGTCAGACCCTATCCTGTTGATAAGTTGCTGGAGCAGCTGCCTGAAGATTTTTCTCTGTCAGAAACCTTACCGGTTCAAGGTGAAATGCTGCTCAATACCACCGAAGATATTCTGGACCTTCTGGCAATGACTCCCCATTACTGGCATGTTAAACCTTCCCAGAAAGAAAAGCTGGCCAGCCTGAGCACCCTTAAGTGCAGCTTTGATATGAAACTCTACGTGATCCAACGAGCATGATAGCCAATATAGAAGAAATAGAATGGGATGAGTCTCTTCCAATATGAAATGAGCCTGAAGAAGGGGCTGGTTTCTAACATGAAATGAGCCGACTTCAGCACTGTCGTTCATGATGAGGATATGAAAATCATCATGAACACCCATTTCATCAAAACCCTGGAGGATGTAAGAAGCCTCCTTTCACAAGCAGACTGTCTGGAGCCCGGCTGGGACTCCAAGGACGAATGTTACCGTTGGATTGAGCTAACCCTCAGCCACTTCAAATACCGTTCCC
>NZ_LASA01000053.1 GCF_001562015.1 Endozoicomonas arenosclerae
TTTACAAGAATATCTCTGTCTGTCAGGCTGTGAATCGTCCTTGCCTTGGCGGGTTATGTCTGAGCTGGCACAGTGTGGGCATTTCACCCCGTCAGGCCAGCGAATCTGGCGTATCTGTTCAAAGCACTTGGCGTTGTCGAGGAGGTCATAAAGTTTCATGACACTTTTGTACAAGAAAACGTCTTCTATTCATAGTCAAATAACTCGTCCTCAACCAGCTCCCCAGAATCCATTAAGAGCCAATATTAAATAGTGGCATCAAGTGCAGGAGGCATGTCATGGCACAAAGTATGGAAGATTTTATGTCCGGTAAGGGGTTGAATATGAAAGCCGGAACCAAGAGCGATCAGGACGCTTTTATCAGGCGTCAGGAAGCTGTTTTCAGTCAGGCTGCAGAGCACTTTTCTTCGGATGAGTTTATTTCAGAAGCACTCAGAAAAAGGTTGGAAAGGTTAGTGGATTCAGGCCTTGGAGAGAGAGGTTTGAAGTCCGGGTTCCGGATTCTGGATGTCGGGGCGGGGTGCGGTGCACTTACAGATGTTTTTCTGGCAAAGAATCCGTCGGCTGATATTACCGCAGTGGATCTATCCGAAAATATGCTGAAAGTGTTGTCCAGTCGTTATCCCTCGGTCAAAATCGTGAGGGAAGATATTCTCAAGTTCTCCTCACCCGTCGATTTTGACAGTGTCTGGTTTAATGCCTGTTTTGGGAATCTGTTTGACCCAGCTCAGGTCCTTCGTCATATCTCTGCACAAATGACTTATGGGGCAAAACTTCATATCAGTCATCCGATGGGCAGGGCCTTTCAGAAAGGGCTGCACAGGAAGTATCCGGATGTCGTGCCGCACTTGTTGCCCGCTAATGAAGAGGAGGCTGTAAAGCTGGTAAAAGGGACAGGGTTAGTAGTGGAGCAAATGGTGGATGAGAAGCAGCTGTATCTTTTGTCATTTCGTTTGGCTTGAAATGAGCGGACTCAGGAACCTGAATAAGAAAGTTATCTCTGAACAGGCTCCTGAGGCTTAATTTGGCGAGTGGGTCAGGCTACGGCTGCCAGCTTGCCGGTATGCATTTCCTGAATTCTTGCGTCCAGCTCAGCGAGTACCTGAGCCATCTTTCTTCTTTCATTTTCCTGAGTTTCGGCGCTACGCTGGGCACGCTGCTTTCTGTGTCGCTCAATCGCTTCGCGAATCCGAAGCTCTTTCGGGCAAATGGGCTCCGCGACAATAATTTCTTTTTCAATAATCGCCGGTTTGGCAACCGCTTCTTCGGGTTGTTGGGGTGGCTCTTCAGCAACAGATTCCTGAACTTCCAGTTGCGACAGGGCGCTGTTATCACCTGCCAAACAAGCGTCTGCTGCTGCAGTGATAGCGGCTAGCTGAGCAGTGATGTCATCGCTCATTTCAATGCTATTCATCTGAACCATTGCATTGGCTCTGGAGCCAGCTTTTTTGGCTGCATCCGGCTTGGGCTGTTCAGTTTCCTGCTCTTGAGCCGCTTCTGCTTTTGCTTCAGCAGTGCTCAGGGCTGCATTGTGTGTGGTGATCTGAGCTGAGGCTGCGTTTATCCCTGCTGTTGACTGGACAGGTGCTACTGCAACAGGTTTGGCTTCAGGTTGTCCCGACTTTTTGGTTGTTTCAGATGTTGCATCACCTGATTTGATAGCCAGGCTGGGTGGTGCGTTGCTATCGCCGTCACTGATTTCTGCAAATATCGAAGCCAGCTCTTTTTCAATGCTGGACTTGCGAGTACGTTTCTTCTTTTTGGGCAGAATTTTAACGGTACTGGTTTTGTGGCCTCTGAGGCTTTCGGCGCCAAAAAAATCTATAGCGTCCTGTTCCAGTTCTGCCAGTTCTTCGCGAGACTCAGCTCGGTCCCACTCTTCTACGGTAAATTCATCTTCACCATGGATGCGGATCTCTCTGTACAGCGGGTAGTCCAAATCCTGGTGTGCAGCTGCCACCATTCTCTCCCACTGGCTTTCAAGGTCATTGCGAGTGGAACCTACATAAATTTGTTTTGTAACTTTGTTGGTGACTGTGAAGATAATCAACGCTGGATGACCTTTCTACTGACGATGACAGGCGCGCAATTATACCTGCCGATTTTCTCCTGTGTAGTGGGTAATTGTGCACTATTCAAAAACTGTTTTGACGAATACCGGACTGAGGCTGCATTGATTTGGCCAAAATGGTAGGAAAATGCCGAAATTCGTAGGATTTATACACTTTTTCATTTGGCTTTGCGGGGAACAGATTTGTTAACTTTTTCATAAGTTATCGTTTTGACAAAGGAGGTGGTTCAGCTAATGTCAAAATATGCACTAAGGATGGTGGCCCGATTATGGAAGGTAGGTGGAATTACAAAAAAGGACAGGTAGTATTTCTCTTCTCTTTATGGATATTTTATCCGCTGTGGGCACTCCCCATTTTTTTCTCGCCAACTTCCCTGTCAGAAGTGCCAGATAATAATCTGATAGTTGAGCGCTTTGCCAACCGTTTCTTTCTTCAGCAGGAAGACAGCCTTGAGCAGGTAAATAGTCTTGATTGTCTTGAGCTGGAAGTTAAGGGCATCGAGTTCAAAACCTGTGTTTCTGTAGATTCAGAGCCAGAAGGGCTTTGCTATCCCAGAAACAGGGTGGTGATTAAGCCCTGCGATGAAACGTCTGAATCTCAGAAGTGGCACTACAACTTTCAGAAGAAAACGGTCCACTACCCGGGCTACTCCACCAGTATGTGCCTTTCCCGAATGATCGAAACACTGGAGGTTTTGCCCTGTATAGAGGCAACCAGTGCTCAACTCTGGCTGTTTGATGAACAAGGGCGAATGTTCAGTGCTGTAGATGGCCAGGAAAAAAAGAGCTTTTTGAGTCTGATCGATAAAAGTGATGATCCTGCGCCTTTGGCTTATCGGTATCTTGAATCCGATATGGGGGAGCGCAGGTGCTATAAAAACTTACACACTGGACAGATTGTTTGTGAATATGAGTCCTCGGAGCCAGACCCTGATACAAAGCCAGAGCCTAAGCCGGAAGAGAGTGAAGCAGATGAAGCTCGAACCGGTGATGAACCGGTAGTTCCTGAGGAAGAAGAGGAAGAGGCTCGGCCAGAAAAGCCAATTCCTCCAGAAGTGATAACACCTCCTGTTGAGGAGGAGCCTGTACTTGGCTGGGAAGATAAGCCTGAAGAAGCTTTTTGGGTGTCAGAGCGAGTGACAGAAGATCTTATTCTGACTCATGATAATCCCAAAGTTTGTATGCAGGTAAAAGGACTGGATAACTGTTTGTCTGAGTCAGTTGATAAAAACAGTTGCTATGCTGCTGCTCCCATAGAGCTCACGACCTGCGATGGACAGGTCGGTCAGATCTGGCGTCATGACCTGCAAACCAAGAGGGTTTTTAATCGTGCTGCGGGTTATCGATTCTGTCTGACCTGGGGGCAGGAAGTACTGTCGCTCTTGCCCTGCTTTCCAGGCGGAAGTCCTTCTCAGAAATGGTATTTTGCTCAAGGGAAGACTCAAGCCTCATTGGAAAGAGGGCAGTTGAGAACCATGCTCAACGGAATTAGGGAGCCATACTCATTTCATCAAGCGTTGAAGTTACCTTCAGTGGATGCAAAGCCTGGAAAAAAGAAAACTCAATCACTTCGGATTCGTTTCGAATGGCTGCAGGGTGGGTGCGGTTGGCACCCTGTAACGGGGTATTGGCAGGGAGAGTGTTAATCAGTAATGCTCAAATCCAGGGCCATCACAATGGCATCTTCCGCTTTGTGGCCTTTTCCAGCCGGGTAGTAATTTTTGCGGCGGCCAATTTCGCTGAACCCGGCTTTCAGGTATAGGTTGAACGCTTTCTGATTGGATTCTCGAACTTCCAGAAACAGTGTGTCTGCCCGTTGGCTTGAGTCTTCAATCAATTGATTCAGGATGGCTACTCCATAACCCTTTCCCTGCTCTGCACGAGCAACAGTAAGAATGAGCAGACTGGCTTCGTTAGCGGCCAGCATGACAACACCCTGCGCTACTATTTTTCCTTCGCACTCAGCCACAGTACACAGGTAGCCAGAATCAATGCTGTCCCTGTAGTGCTTCTGGTTCCATGGGTGAGGACCAGCTTCCTGTTCGATAGCGGCCAGCTGGGGAAGATCCTTGTGGGTCATTGCTCTATACGACAGCATATTATGACGGGTTCAGCTCTTTGATAATGGGGGCAATATCTTGCCAGGCTTCTGATTTAAGGGCGGGAAGTTTCATCAGTTCATTGAGGCCGTGGGTAACCACAAAGTGTTGATCTGAATGAAGGCCTTTCTGCAAGCCTCTAAGATCGCTGAAGGAGCGATTCGGATCTATAACGAAACGGGCGGCCGCCTGGCCAAACAGCAAGACTACTTTTCGTCTGGCAAGGCCGAACTGGTTACTGAGGTAAGCGCAAACAGCATCTGCAGCAGCCGAGTCGTCCTGGCTCAAATGTTCCATCAAACCTATGTTGCCCAAAGGCCAGATGAACTCACTGAATGGAAGAGAGTCGGACTCTGCTGGCATTTTAATGGCACGAAGAATGTCATTGAGCAGGCGCTGGTGGAAACGGGAGAATTGATTAAGGCCTGAGAGGGGCATTTCTGCAACAACCAGACAGTGCTCGTTAGCTGGCAAGGTCACCAATCTGAATTTGCTGGTCTCAACGGGTTTGGCTTCAGCAATGGGTTTTGCTTCTGGCTTCTCTTCTGTTTTCGGTTTAGCCGTTATTCCCGTACTGATACCCAGTAAATCTTTCGCTGTTGAAACCCCTATGTTGCTGGTTTCCGGCAGGCTGCTTGATTCCCCGGGTTCGCTAACACTAACCTGAGTCAGAGACTCCGGCTCTTCTTCCGGGAAGTCAAATTCTCTGGGGGGCAGGGCATTAGGCAGGATCTGCCGGGGAAACCAGGTCTGGATTCCCATGGCATCAAGATAGTTTTGTCTTGTTCTCTCGTTGATCCTGCCTTGCATATTTTCTCCCGCTACCGGCGTTTAAACGTTTCCTGTTTGTGGATTGGTTTTTGGACGATCAGCGTTCAGCAAGTTCAAAGCATTGATGTAAGCTTTGGCTGAAGCTACCACGATATCGGTGTCGGCACCGGAACCGTTGACGATGCGGTCCTGCTTTTCCAGACGTACGCTGACATCACCCTGAGAGTCTGTGCCGCTGGTAATAGCGCTGACATTATACAATGCCAGACGAGCACCGGAATCAGCAATACTTTCTATAGCCTTGAATACAGCATCTACCGGACCGTCACCCGAGCTGCGGACTTCTTTTTCCTCGGAATCCACGGCAATAACCAGCCTGGCTTCAGGTGTCTTGCCTGTGCTGGAGCCGGCTTCCAGTTCAACCAGGCGGTATTTTTCTTCCTCATTGCTGGAGCGAACATCGCTGACCAGAGCCTGAAGGTCGTCATCGAAAATTTCGGATTTCTTGTCGGCCAGAATCTTGAAGCGGTTAAAGGCTTCAGTCAGTTCATCACGGTCAGCAAAAGTAATACCGAGCTCTTCCATACGGGACTTGAAAGCACTGCGACCAGACAGTTTACCCAGGGTCAGGCGGTTGGTGTTCCAGCCAACATCTTCAGCCTTCATGATTTCATAGGTTTCACGGTTTTTCAGAACGCCGTCCTGGTGAATACCAGACTCATGGGCAAAAGCATTGGCACCCACAATGGCTTTGTTGGGTTGAACCGGGAAGCCAGTGATACCGGAAACCAGTCTTGAAGTGGGAACGATGTGCTGGGTATTAATGCCGGTTTCTACCTTGAGATCGTCCTGACGGGTGCGGATAGCCATTACGATTTCTTCAAGGGAGGCATTACCTGCTCGCTCACCCAGACCGTTGATGGTGCATTCCACCTGACGGGCGCCATGAACGACTGCGGACAGAGAGTTTGCAACGGCGAGACCCAGGTCGTTGTGACAATGAACGGAGAAGATGGCTTTGTCAGAGTTCGGAACGCGCTCAATCAGCTGGGAAATCATGTTGCCGTATTGATGTGGCAGAGCGTAACCCACGGTGTCAGGAATATTAATGGTGCGGGCACCCGCGTCAATGACGGCTTCGATCACACGGCACATAAAGTCGATGTCAGAGCGACCGGCGTCTTCACAGGAGAATTCAACGTCATCGATCAGGTTGCGGGCCTGTTTTACAGAAGCAACTGCCTGCTCGAAAACCTGGTCAGGGGTCATGCAGAGCTTGTGTTTCATATGTAAGGGGGATGTTGCAATGAAGGTGTGAATACGACCTCTGGCTGCAGATTTCAATGCTTCAGCAGCTACATCAATATCCTTGGGCAGTGCGCGGGAGAGGCTGCAGACGGTGCTGTCCTTGATGGTTTCAGCAATGCTCTTTACCGCATCGAAGTCGCCTGGGCTGGCAATGGCAAAACCCGCTTCAATAACGTCAACCTTCAGCATTTCCAGAGACTTGGCGATACGGACTTTCTCGTCCTTGGTCATCGCTGCGCCCGGGCTCTGCTCACCGTCTCTCAAAGTGGTGTCGAAAATAATTACCTGATCGTGGTTCATCGCTGTTGCTCCAGCTGTCCTTTCTATGGGCTCAGGGCTGTGATCAGCTCAAGGCCGTTTTCTTAATTAGCTCAAGGCTGTAATAGCTCAAGGCTGTAATAGCTCAAGGCTGTAATAGCTCAAGGCTGTAATAGCTCAAGGCTGTAATAGCTCAAGGCTGTAATAGCTCAAGGCTGCTCATCACTGCTCAAGATCGGTCTGAAAATGCCTGGATGAAGATTCCTGTGTCACGACAGGCAGCATTTTCTGCGCTTGGCAGCTTGGTTTTTTTAATTCGAAAATTGTTTTAACGCCTGGGCGAGGTTAAGAATCACTGCGCTCACGGCTGTTTAAATGTAATTGTTTTTCTGACTTCTTGAGTCAGAGGGCCAGACGGCCGGGGTCGAAGGTGAAATTAAATAGTCTGCTCAAGGCAGTAGGAGTAGTAGGCGGGCAGGGCGAAATATAGACTTTGGTGTGTGCACAACAGTTTCAGGGAAAAGGGATACACTGGCGTTGTTATCGCTTGTGTCAGAGGCCTGGATCGAACCGGGCTGGTGTTTCGTGGCTATATGCATCACGTTCATCGTTCTGAATCAGCGCAAAGTTATTTTATGGATATGTGATCTGCACTATATCCTCAATGAACGGCTTTGCCAAGCCGGTTGATCCGGTTTTCCAGAGTGGATAGGATTCGTATCGAACATAATTTCTTTCGTTATGATTTTCTTCGCTATGGGCATCTCGCCCATCAAAGGATAGCCGGACACATGAAAAAAGCGTCAGTCATATTACTGGGAGCCCTGGCATTGGGTGGGTGTGCATTGAGCCCTCAGGAAGTGGGTGTGAATCCCAGAGTGGCGGTTGAAAAGCCTGTCAAGCAACTACAGGGTACGGTCAGTGTCACCGTTTATGACGAAAGGTTGTCCCGTTCCCTGGGTAGTCGAGGTGGTGTCTACTCCAGTACCAATGCAATCACAACCAATGACCGGTTAACTCTGGCTGTTCGTTCAGCGGTTGAACTGGGCCTGAGAGAGTTAGGGCTGAGAGTGACGGAGTCAGAAGAGGTTCCTCAATTTCAAGTGTATCTGGATGATCTGGAGTACCAGGTACCCGAAGGCAGCTACATCACTCAGGTTGATCTGAAATCGAAAATTCGGGTTCGCATTCTGAATAATGGACAGCGTTTTGAGGGTACTTATTCCAGCGAAATGACTGAGCGTGTACCCAAGGCTCCATCGGATGAGAAGAATGAAGAGTTGATTGATAAAGTCCTGAGTGATGTTTTGAGTCGTGCTTTGGCTGATCCAAGATTGCTGGACTTTTTTAAGCAGGAATAAGCCTAAACCGCGCTAATGCAGAGGGGCGGTGTTTGAGAGGTCTGAGTCTGGCGCGCTTTAGTAAAGGCGCAAGCGCCTGATTTGGTTCGGTCAGAATTTGTCGCTAAAGTTTGGCTGCACAGTTCAAGAGAACTTGTCTGGGAGACAGGAACCATGAGTGTTGAGCCTTCAAACAGAGCCGTTTTTCTTTCGCTATGGGCTCTTGTTTGAATCTCTAAAGCCTTTCTTGTCAAGGCGCTTGCGCCCATTCTTAAGCGTGCCCTGTATAGTTTTACCAAACTTTATTCCTCTAGCTGGGCACGCTTTAGTTCTGAAGAGGGTTCTCAAGCCAGTGGCTGACTACCTTTGCCCAGGCTGGGTGAGTATTCAGGCAGGGGATGAGCTCGAGTGATTCTCCACCCGCAGCGATGAAGTCCTCTTTTGCTTCCATCCCGATCTCTTCCAGCGTTTCCAGGCAGTCTGCAACAAATGCAGGGCAAATCACCAATACCTTTTTTATCCCTTGTTGGGCCAGTGATTCCACCACGCTGCTGGTAGATGGTTCCAGCCATTTGTCCCGCCCCAGTCTTGACTGGAAGGCCACGGTGTATTTATCCACGGGAATATCGGTTTTTTCAACAAAACTGGCAGTGGTTCTGTAGACCTGGTGTCGATAGCAGGTTTTATGAGCCGGTGATGCTTTTTGACAGCAGTCGTCTGACTTCAGGCAGTGGTTGCCCGTACAGTCATCCTTGCGAATATGTCTTTCAGGAACGCCGTGATAACTGAAAACAATGTGGTCGTATTCATCCCTGAGATAATCTTTTGCACTTTCTACCAGAGCGTCGATGTAGGCATCGTGATCGTAGAAAACAGGATGGACTTTCAGTGTGATCGGAAGCTTGTGCGCTTCTATAATGCTTTCCGCTTTCTCTATAACCGTCTTAACCGTAGACATGGCGTAGTGTGGATAGAGCGGGAAAAGCAGAACCTCATTAATCTCCGGTTTGCTGGCCAGCCTTACCAGGGCACCTTCCATGTCGGGCTTGCCATAACGCATGGCCAGTTCAACAGGCATGGAAGTCAGTTTTTGCACCTCTTCCTGCAGACCTTTGCTGATACTGATCAAGGGCGAGCCTTTTTCCGTCCAGACAGAAGCGTAGGCTTTAGCAGATTGGGCCGGTCTTTTGGGAAGTACAAACAGACTGACGATCATGCGACGAATCAGCCAGGGCATGTCGATGACATTGCTGTCCATCAGAAACTCATTCAGATAGCGTCGTACATCTTGTTCGTGCGGGCTATCCGGGGAGCCCAGATTCACCAGCAATGCTCCGGTATTTTTCATCCCTACTTCCTGTTTGAGTGTTTGCGGCTTGGAAGATACGGCAGTATAACCAAACCTTGGCGCATGGGAAATGCAGCTTTCCGGATGGGAAAGCTGCATTCGGATCAAGAGGAAACGGGCTGTTTACCACCGGCTTTGAAAAGGATGAGATAGCCTGTCACGGCCGAGATAAAGGAACCTGCAAGGATGCCAATACGGTCTGTGGTCAAATACTGGGGAACGTCCTCAAAGGCCAGAGAACCAATGAACAGGCTCATGGTAAAGCCAATACCGCAGAGCATGGCAAGCCCGTAAAGCTGGGTCCAGTTGGTGTTGACGGGCATTTTGGCCATGCCGGTTTTGATGGCGATCCAGCAAAAACTGAATACTCCCAGTTGTTTACCTATAAACAGGCCCAGCATGATGCCCAGTGGAATGGGATCGGCGAGGGTGGCAATCTGTTTGGCTGACAATTCCAGTCCGGCATTGGCAAAAGCGAATACAGGCAAAATGAAATAATTTACTTTTCCATGCAGTTGATGCTGCAGCTTTTTCAACGGTGAGCGTCCCCTGCTGTCTCTCAGATCCAGAGGGATCGTCAGTGCCAGGATGACTCCCGCCAGAGTGGCGTGAACACCAGACTTCAGTACGCAGATCCAGAGCAGGGCGCCAATCACCAGGTAAGGGGTGGTTTTAGTGACGCCCATCCTATTCAGAATGACCAGCATGGCGACAAAAATTGAGCCCAGAATCATTGAGGTGATGGACAGGTCGCTGGTGTAAAACAGGGCAATAATGATGATGGCGCCCAGGTCGTCCAGAATGGCCAGTGCCAGCAGGAAGACTTTCAGGGCCGGAGGAACCCGCTTACCCAGCAGAGCCAGAATACCAACAGCAAAGGCAATATCGGTCGCTGCCGGAATAGCCCAGCCTTTTATGGCCTCAGGGTCGGTAAATGTCAGTGCTGCATAAATCAGGGCAGGAACAACCATGCCGCCAACTGCGGCAAAGCCGGGAAGAGCAATCTGGGCAGGAGTGCTCAGGTCACCTTTCATCACTTCATATTTAACTTCCAGTCCGATCAGCAGGAAAAAGATGGCCATCAGACCGTCGTTGATCCACAGAAGCATGGGTTTGTGGATATCCAGGGGGCCCACGGCAAAGCGGACAGGGGTTTGCAAAAACAGGTCGTACAGACTTGCAAGGGGCGAATTGGCTGCAATCATTGCCAATACCGCAGCAATTATCAGCAGCACACCAACGGCATACTCCTGATACAAAAATTGCTGAAACCTTCTTAGGTGCATGGATTCTTCCGAAGAAATTCTAATGGGCGAGCAGACTCTACGTATCCTGAGGGTAGGCGTTCTGTCAGGTTTGAGGTAATTTCATGAGGGAAATTGAACCAGATGGCTTGCTGGAGGATTGATTGAGAGTGGTTGAATGGGCGGCAGCTTATCGAAACTGCATGAAATTCGTCAATCTGGTCATGACTTATTTACAGAATAAGAGTTTCTTATATTGAGTCGGGGTGTTCTTGTCGTAATGTATATTGGCCTTTCTTAAATTATGTCTTTTTTGTAAGACATCTCCCATAAGCTTCGTACTCCATTGCTGTTTTTAATAGCGTTGCATTAAAGGTCACTTGACGTATGGATGGAAAATTCGGTAAAACGGATGCAGCCAAGGTAGGTGATAAAAAAGAATAACAGGAGAGATGTACCGATGGACGATGTACGCAGTTCGGATTCAGCCGTGACCTGCCTGGTGATGCTGGCTCGTTTTCATGGTTTGGCCGCTCAGCCAGAGCAGATCAAACATCAGTTTGGTGATAGCTTTCGAAAAGATGAAGCCGCTGAAGGCTCTCATAAAGCTGAAGGCTCTCATAAAGCTGAAGGCTCTCATAAAGCTGAAGGCTCTCATAAAGCTGAAGGCTCTCATAAAGCTGAAGGCTCTCAATCAATAGAAGCGATAGATATACTCAGGGCTGCCAAGTTTCTGAAGTTGAAGGCTCGCCGTGTCAATGCCTCTGCTGAGAAACTTCAGGATCTCCCTCTACCCGCTATTGCCCGCCATACCGATGGCCACTACTTTATCATTGCCCGTTTTAATGAAGACAAGGCGCTGATTCAGGACCCGCTGAAGAATAAACCGGCAACGGTGACCCTTGATGAGCTGGAAGCTACGTTCACCGGCGAGCTGTTTCTTTTTACCAAGCGTTCGCTTCTGCCCGGCGGTTTGGCAAAGTTTGATTTCAGCTGGTTTATCCCGGCCATTCTCAAACATAAGAAACTGATTTATGAAGTGCTGCTGGCTTCTTTCTTTATCCAGTTGTTTGCCCTGATCACTCCACTTTTCTTTCAGGTCATTATCGACAAGGTTCTTGTGAACCAGGCTTTAACGACACTGGATGTATTGGCCTTCGGGCTTCTGGTGCTGTCTGTATTTGATATTGTGCTCAATGGCCTTCGGAACTATGTGTTTAGCCACACCACCAACCGAGTGGATGTGGTGCTGGGCTCCCGGTTGTTTAACCATTTGTTGCGCTTACCCGTTGCCTTTTTCCATTCCCGCCGGGTAGGGGATACCGTGGCGCGTGTCCGTGAACTGGACACCATCCGGGAGTTTATTACCGGGTCAGCCCTGACGCTCTGTATTGATCTGCTGTTCACCCTTATCTTTTTTGTGGTGATGTATTTTTACAGCCCTACGCTCACCTGGATTGTTCTGGGCTCTATTCCTTTCTATATCATACTCTCTCTCATTGTTACCCCGATTCTGCGTGCCCGTTTGAATGAAAAATTCAAGCGAGGGGCTGAAAACCAGTCTTTCCTGGTGGAATCTGTGACTGGCATGGAAACTATCAAGAGCAGTGCGGTAGAACCCCAGATGCAGCGAGTCTGGGAAGATCAGCTGGCCGCTTATGTTTCTGCCTCTTTCCGAGCTATGAACCTGGGTAATATTGCCAGCCAGACCGCAGGGTTAATCAATAAGGTGGTGACTGTTCTGATCCTGTGGGTAGGGGCTACTTTGGTCATCAATGGTGAGCTTTCTGTAGGCATGCTGATCGCTTTTAATATGATTGCCGGTCGAGTCAGCGCACCGATTCTCAAGCTAGTGCAACTTTGGCAGGACTTTCAACAGGCGGGAATTTCTGTTCAGCGGCTGGGCGATATTCTGAACACCCCTACAGAACCTGGTCACGACCCCAACCGTACCACCCTGCCAGCACTGAACGGCCTGGTGAAATTCGAACATGTCACTTTCCGCTATCAACCCGATCGCCCTGCGGTACTGAACGGTGTTTCACTGGCCGTTAAACCCGGAGAAGTGATTGGTATTGTTGGTCGTTCAGGTTCAGGTAAAAGTACGCTGACCAAACTGGTGCAGAGGTTGTATGTACCAGAGTCTGGACGGGTATTGGTAGACGGTGTGGATCTGGCACTGGTGGAACCGGCCTGGTTAAGACGCCAAGTCGGTGTTGTCCTTCAGGAAAACTTTCTTTTTAACCGCTCCGTAAGGGACAACATTGCCCTGGCTGACCCCGGTGCTTCTATTGAGCGCATTATGGCCTCCGCACAACTGGCTGGCGCTCATGACTTTATTCTTGAGTTACCAGAAGGTTATGACACCCAGGTGGGTGAACAGGGTAGCTCTTTGTCGGGAGGCCAAAAGCAGCGCATTGCCATTGCCCGGGCATTGCTGACCAATCCTAAAATCCTGATCTTTGATGAAGCCACCAGTGCGCTGGATTATGAGTCCGAACATATCATCCAGCAGAATATGAAAAAGATCAGTCAGGGTCGTACTGTTTTCATTATTGCCCATCGCCTTTCAACCGTTCGGGATGCCAGCCGGATCATCGTGATGGACAAAGGTCGTATTGTTGAAGAAGGGAGCCATGAACAACTGGTCAAGCAGGGTGGACACTATGCAAGGCTAAATGCTCATCAGCATGGGCTGAGGGAGGCGGTGTAATGATTAAATCATTCTTCAACAACGCGACCAAAGCTCTACTGAACCAAACAGAAAAGCAGGAAGCTTTGAACAATACCCGGAGGCAGTTTTTACCGGCGGCACTGGAAGTGGAAGAAACACCGGCTAACCCGGCAAGTCGTGCCATAGTCAAAGCAATCGTATTGCTGTTTGTTATTGCTGTGATCTGGGCCTGTGTCGGCAAGATCGATATTGTCGCTACAGCACAGGGCAAAATAGTACCGGGTGAGCGCGTGAAAACCATTCAGCCCATGGTGATTGGTGAGGTTCAGGCTATTCATGTTCGGGAAGGGGATGAAGTTCAGGCGGGTGATCCACTTATTTCACTGGTGGGTACGGTTACGGAAGCCGAGTTAGTCAGACTCCAGAAAGAGTTTACAGCGCTCAGTTTACAATTGGCCAGGCAGCGGGCGTTTGTAGATTTTTTAGACAGCATTGTTTCAGCAAAGGGAGTCGAGCATTCTTTGGAAAGCTATCTTGACGAGATTGAGCAGTCACAGGATAACTTTGAATTTGAAGAGCAACTGTTAACACAGCAAATTGAAGATTATGTCTCTTCCTCTGAAACCTTAAAGAGTCAATTGAAAAGCAAAGCAGCCGAACAGCAAACCATAGAAGCTATTGTCACCAAACTGCAACGGGTGTCGCCTATCATCGAAGAGCGTACAGCTGCACTTGAAGGCTTGTATAAAAAGAACTATGGCTCCAAAGTTCAATACCTCGAACTTGAACAGCAGCGTATTGAACTGGAAGAAGATATCAAAGCTCAAAAGGCCGCCGTTCAGCAGTTGGCTGCCGAGCAGGAAGAAATCCAGAATCAATTGCTCAGCCTCCATGCCCAGAAACGCAGGGAAAGCCTGGATCAACAGGAGCAGCTCCGTCGCCAACTCTCCAGTCTGAAACAAGAAAGCATTAAGGCACAGGAATTGCATGATCAACAGCAGATCGTTTCACCCATAGACGGCACAGTACAACAACTGCAGATTCACACCATCGGTGGTGTCGTCCAACCGGCACAGGCTCTGATGCAGATTGTACCCAAAGAAGCCAGGATGGAAGTAGAAGCCTGGGTGCTGAACAAGGATATTGGCTTTGTGCAGGAAGGTCAGAAGGCAGAAGTTAAGATTGATACGTTTAACTTCACCAAATATGGGTTGATCACAGGTGAGCTGATAAATGTCTCTAACGATGCTGTTCCTGATGAAAAACAGGGGTTGCGTTATCTGGCCAGTGTTGAGATAGAGAAAGACTGGATGCAGGTAGAGAACCGTCGGGTAAATCTATCACCGGGGATGAGTGTGGCAGTGGAAATTAAAACGGGACAGAGGCGGTTGATTGAGKATTTTTTGAGTCCGCTTTTGAGGTTTAAGCAGGAGAGTGCTCGTGAAAGGTAGATTCGGAAAAAACCTTAGAAATGAGTTAAGAAAATGGATAAAGCCAGTTCTTATTGTTAGCTTGATTTTTCTTTTGGATGAGCTCTCTAAAGAATATATATCGAAGAAGAATGAGATTGAAATTGTTGGTTGTATTCGTAGCTCTACAGCTAAGACAGGTAAATCTGGTATTTATGGGATAGTTGTTGAAAGCCAAGGTAAAGAAGAAACATTAGCTACATATGACAAGTTGCTGGCTAAAAAAATGAAAAACAATGTTGGGGAGTGTTTTCATTTTACTGTGTTCAGGCACTCCTTTTGGATTCCTAATATCGGTACAACATGGATAGTTACAGCTAAATAAATAAGAATAAGATAGGAGACTTATTATGGCAAAAACAAACGCTCTTGATGTGTATCAGGCTGCAATTGGCATTCATTCCACGCCTGTTACAATGGCTAATGCAGTGAGTGAGCTTGCTCAAAAAGAACCTGACTATGCAGCAACCGTTATAGGAACACTTCATGAAGAAAGTTACTGATGAAAGAGCAGCTAACTTAATTTTAGGAGTAGTTCTCCTGATATCAGTAGTTAGTTATTTATTTGATGGGTTTGTTGTTCCTAATATATCGCCCTTCCTAAGTAAGGTGATTCCTGGGATAGAGGCTTTTTCTACTTCGACTAAATATTATGTTGAGGCGAAGTCGTTATGGAGCTTGCAATGGTTTCTTTTCCCTTTTTTGTTGGTTTTTATTGTTTTTGTATCTTTTCTAGGTCAGACAAAAGCCAAGATTAATATCTTTTCATTTTTTGTGTTTATCTTGTTTTTTGTATTTTGTTTTTATTTTGCATACACAGGGTTGAATTTTGAGACTGGAAGTGAAAAAGCAGTAGGGAAATTAAGTAAGTTATATGCTTCAAGTTATTTTGGAGTTTATCTATTGAGTGGAGCTGTTTGGGTTGGCATTTATTCAATGCTTTTTCTTAGTTGTAGAGTTCTTCGTTCATTAATTAAAAACTAAACGGTAGGTGAAAATCATGGAAGAGAATAATCAAGAAGATTCGTTATTAGAAGATTATGGTACAAAAGTTCTGGCCGCTGTATTTGAGGCAGTTTCGACTACCGGTGATAAATTAAAAGGTAATGCACTGTCTCAATCAGAAAAAATAAAAATTGTCGTAGAAGACCTTGCTAACACATTTGATGATTTATACGAAACAGCAAGAGAATCAGCAAAAGCAGCTGATTTAAATGGCCTGAATGGAAATGAGGATTATCAAGAGTTTTTTGATAAGAAGGCTTTTGAATATAAGGAGGCTGCGGAACAGCTAAGGAGTCAACTGTCGACAAGTTTAGATGATTTGACGTCAGCTGTTAATAAAGTGGCAGACTCTGAAGTTATTAAAGGCATCGGTGAGCTGGGCGGAGCTGCTGTAGACTTTCTTCAGATTATTGGGGGAGTTATTGAACTAGGGACATCAGGTGATGGTAAAGAGTTATTTGCGAACTCAGTAGGTGCGCTCTTTGGTATTGCTGCAGGTGTATTGATTGTAGGTACAGGGGGATTTGCAATTTCGGCTGTTGGTGTAGCTTTAGTAATTGGCTGGGCCGTTGAGGATTATGCTGGAAAACACTATGACGAGTGGATGACAAAGCTAGGTGATCTAATTGCTGAGTGGGACCCTCTGGGTATCATGCCTGATGTCAACACAGATTTCACCAACGCCCTCAACTGGCAGCCTCGCCGTGACCCGCTTGTTCTTGACCTGGATGGAGACGGTATAGAAACCACCGCTGCAGATGGTTCCGTTCTTTTTGACCATGATGGCGACGGGGTTAAAAACGCCACCGGCTGGATTGCTCCAGACGACGGTATTTTGGTACTGGATCGCAATGGTAATGGCACCATTGACAATGGTCAGGAGCTCTTTGGTGATAACACCTATAAAAGCAATGGTGAAAAGGCGGCTCATGGCTTTGATGCCCTGTCGGACTTTGATGCGAACAAAGACGGGAAAATCGACAGTAATGATGCCGTCTTCTCAGACCTGAAAATCTGGAAAGACCTGAATACCGACGGTATCACTCAGGAGGGTGAGCTTTTCACCTTGTCCGAAGTAGGTGTGAAAAGCATCAGCACCGAGAGTACCCAATCCAATGAAAACGTTGGCAATAACAACGTAGCATCCGCCAAGGGCAGCTTTGAATGGGAATCGGGTAAGGAGGGTACAGCCGGATCTGCAGCTAATCTGGATTTGGCAGAAAACAATTTCTATCGTGAGTTCACCGATAAGCTGGTAATCCCCGAGGATATGCAGGCTCTGCCCGATATGCAAGGGTCGGGAGCTGTGCGTGATCTGAAAGAAGCCGCCACGCTAAGCACCGACTTGAAGAATGTGCTTGAAACATACTCCCAGGCACAGACGAAAGACGAGCAGCTGGCTCAGATTGATAACCTGTTGTCCCACTGGGCTTCAACCAATACAACGATACCGACTCTATCACAACGCATTGAGGGAATGAGTACTGATAGTCTGAACTTTCAGTTCAAGTGGTCATGGGAAGTAGAGACTGGTGTTGGCTCTTCCTCTGGCTCAAGTGGAGACTCTTCTCTTTCTGAAGGAGAGAACAACGGCCCTGATGCAGAAGATCTGGCTCAGAAGCAGTTACTGGAACGAGTTCAGATACTGGAAGTGTTTAATGGGCAGACTTTTTTTAACTTTACGCCTCCAGATTCTGATAATGGGGATCAGTTTGTATTGGGTACTGGTAGTCAGTCTATAAGGCGTTCAGTTCCGCTAGGTGAGACTGTCATAACACTGACAGAGGATAATTTGAATTTGTCTGCAGGTCAGGCTGAATTTATTAATTCCGCTTATGAAGCATTGATGGATTCTCTTTACCAAAGTTTGCTGCTGCAAACTCGTTTAAAGCCGCTTTTAGACAGCGTTGCATTGGAAGTTGTTAATGGTGAGGTTGCTTTTGATTACTCCTCATTGAATGAAAAGCTAAGGAACCTGCGAATAACCTCTAATTTACTTCCCTTCTTGAATCGAGTTCGAAGTAGGACTGAAATCAGAGGTCTCAACCCCTTATTTGTATGATATTTAGCCACTTTCGTGACTTCAGGGCGGACTAACCCTGTGCCCGGATCATTTGATCCAGTCGAACAATATTCGCCAGGGCAAATAAAGTAGACAGTTTATTGTCATTCTTCTTCAAACCTCGATACCTGGCTTTTATAAATCCAAATTGACACTTAATGATTCTGAAGGGGTGTTCGACTGCTGCTCTCAGACTGGCCTTGGTAAATTCCAGTTTGATGGGCACCTTATTTTTTCGGGGATGCTTCTTCAGCTCTTTCAAGATGCTGGGCTTTTCAGCTATGAMCCACTCAGCTTCACAGGMCTCCAACTCTTTCCGATTCTCGGCCCCGCGATAGCCGGCATCTGCAAAGATAAATTGCTCATCCCCGTGCAGCAGCTGCCCTGCCTGATTCAGGTCATGTTCGTTAGCTGKGGTGGTCGTCAAGCTGTGTGTAAAMCCTGTTCTTGCATCAACACCTATATGGGCTTTCATGCCAAAGTGCCATTGGTTGCCTTTCTTGGTTTGATGCATATCCGGATCTCTTTTTCGGGCAGTATTCTTGGTAGACGTCGGCGCTTCAATAATAGTGGCGTCAACCAAGGTACCTTCMCTGAGAATAATACCCGCATCGGTTAACCAGCTATTGATCTCCTGAAAAATAGCTCGAMCCAGATGATGTTTTTCCAAAAGATGKCGAAAGTTCATGATTGTTGTGCGATCGGGTATAGGTTTGTCCAGAGTTAATCGGGCAAACAATCTCATGGAAGCTATTTCATACAAACCGTCTTCCATACCTTCATCGCTGAGGTTATACCATTGCTGGAGMCAGTGAATTCGCAGCATAGTGGGTAGAKGATAAGGAGGKCTTCCGTTGCCACGCTTAGGGKAATAGGGCKCGATTACGGMCTCTAAGCGTTTCCATGGAATCAGAMCCTCCATTCTTTCAAGAAAAATTTCCCTACGAGTTCTGCGTCGCTTCTGGCTGAATTCACTGTCGGAAAAAGMGAGTTGTTGGTCCATGACTACCTCTGATCAAGCTGCTGAGATTATTATCTCATGATCAGGGACTTATTCGCAGGTTCCCTAAGCCTCTTTCTGGAGCATCTTTTTTCTAATGGCATATCCTCAGGCGCTAATAATTCAGTAGCTTCTTCCAGGTCTTTTTTCATTGGTGGTAATGAGATTCTGCTATCTGCATCACGATGCATGGCAGGAAAAACAATTCTTTCTATCACTCTCCGTGCGACCTGATTTTCTTTTTCAGAAAATGTTTGACACTTGTCATGTAACTCCTGTGGTGAGAACACATCAGTAATCATCGGTTTCTGGTGGCTCGGCCCTTGAACACTTGCGCGCTCAGCCTGGTCAAAATAAGACTGGAATTGTTTGAACAGCCAATCCAAATCAGGATGATGATGGTCTGACGCTTTTTTACTGTTCATCCAGATATAGGGGATGATCTGACCGGTTGCCATCTCGAGCATAATCAAACCGGCTGAACAGACATCGGTAGACTCACTCATCAGATCACGCTGATCGCAGGTCAACTCCTGAGTCATGTAATAGCAGGGAGGTTCACTGTGCAATGATCTGGGATTATCCATTCTTGAGGTCAGACTGAAATCAATAATCTTGGGGACACTGTCTTGGTCCAGCAGAACGTTACCCGATTTCAAATCCCCATGAATTAACTTCAAAACGTTATGAAGATAATCCAGCCCTTCCAGAATGCCTCTTTCAATATTAAGCCGGTTTAAGAAGGGAGTAAGTAGAGCAGGCATTGGCTTTTGATTTAAAAGACTGGAGAGCACATAAGGCTCTTTCTCCATCACCAGCAGCATAGGCATGCCGGTATGAAAACCAATAGCACTGGCAATATTGGGATGATTCATAGCAATCTGGGTATGTATTTCCCTGAGTGCAGAGCGTTTCATTGAATCGGAAGCATCACAACCCACCTTGAATTCTTTCAGAGCCAATGCCCTTCCTGACTGAAACTGCTCTGACTGCACGGAATATACCCGGCCAAAGGAGCCTTCTCCCAGCAACGTTTTCTGATCTGTTAATGCCTTGATTTCATCAGCCCCCAACGCTCTAGCCCCCCTATTCCTCCCGGGAGTCAGCAGATAACTCGTCTTGGGCGTTTTCGCAAGCTGCACTTTTCGCTTTGTACCCAAGATCTGGTCCATATTGATTGAGTGCTCACTTTCCTTGGGTAATTGACTGCCAAATGCCCATGCCAGTACTTGATCGGAATCAATATCCACCATTTCATCCTGCTTTTTCTCGTCTGTCTTTTTTTGAGTTGAGAGGTTGGATGAACTTGACTCAGGTGATCGACTCTCTGACTGGAAACCAGACTCTTCAGGCTGGGTTAGATGATTTTTTACTGGATCAGACGGTGATAGAGTGATCGAGCCACTCCCTGACGTTTCTAAAGAGCCATGCCCACTGGAAGAGCGACTGCCAGAGCAACTATTGGCCGAAGCTTGAGATAAATCTTCAGACAAGACCTTACGACGGGGCTTTGAATCCGTGGCTGGATCCACATAATTTAGGCTTGGCGAAAGCCCAGTCATAGACTGCATTGCTATTCCTCCATGAATAATCGTTGCATTAAAGCAGAGTTTTCATGAGGTCGAGGTAACAAAAGGGTTAGCCACACTAACATTCAGAGTATTTGAAAGGCGCGCATTATAAATTCCATTCATGACGATGATCCGAGCCCCTAAGCACCAACTGCTATATTAAATCTGATATTTTAAATAATGAGCCTTCATCAATGGTGCACCTGTCAGGTTTTTCTTTTCTCTTACTCGCCATCATTTCTTATAAGCTGGGCCGATGGATTACCTCCCGGGTTTACTTACTGCATCACTACCACATTCCTTCACCTGTAACTGGCGGTCTGCTGTTCAGTGTTCTATTTGCCCTGCTGGATACTCTCTTCGGTTTCAAGGTGGAATGGGATTTCAGCCTCAGAAATGACCTGCTGTTGATTTTCTTCTGTACCGTTGGCCTGAATGCTCGCTTTAGACTCCTGGTTTCCGGGGGTAAAACACTGGTTGTCCTGTTTTTTGTCATCTTCGGTTTTTTGATTCTGCAGAATTCAGTAGGGGTTCTGACGGCTATTACCATAGGAGACCAGCCCATACACGGGCTTCTGGCTGGCACCATATCCATGGCCGGAGGACACGGCACAGCCATCAGCTGGGGAGCCTTTCTGGAGTCACAAGGCTATCAACAGGCCACAGAGTTCGGATTGATGGCGGCCACTATGGGACTGATTATGGGAGGTCTGCTCGGTGGCCCTATCGCTCATACTCTGATTAAAAATAAAAACCTCTGCCCTTCCCAGGCGGATGTTAAAGGCTTTGCGATTCCAGAAAGTGTCGAGACCCGTCAGATCAAACTCTGCATGCAACAAATACTGAATGTCATTCTTTTGATCGCTTCCTGCATCATCCTCGGCAAATGGCTCAATACCTACCTGAGGGCAGAGGGTATTGTGATGCCTGATTATTTGCCGGTTCTTTTAATCGCCATTGTCTGCATCAATGTCTCAGACTTGGTGAACTACTCCTTCAACGAACAGTTCATCAACCTGTTTGGTGACATCTGCCTGGAAATGTTCATAACCATGAGTTTGATGTCCCTGAACCTTATACAGCTAGCACACAGTGCTCTGCCCGCTTTTATTATCGTCATGGTTCAGTCATTGGTGATTTGTGTTTTTGCCTATTGGATTATGTTTCGGGCAGCCGGGAAAGACTACGATGCCAGCCTTATTTCAGCCGGCTTTATTGGCCTTGGTCTGGGCGCAACACCAGTAGGACTGGCGAATGTCAGCGCTCTGGCTCATCGTTTTGGACCCTCACCCAAAGCTTATCTGATCGTTCCGCTACTCGGATCTGTTTTTACCGACACTTTGAATGCCGTCATTTTACAGGGCTTTCTCAGCCTCCCTATTTTTCAATAAATCCGCTCTACTGCATGACCTAATTGGTAATTCACACGACAGAAAACTGTCATATTCCTGTGGACAATATTCTGGTTATTGACCACAGGAATTCAGAAGAATATGACTACGCACACTCCTTCCACCAGGAGAGTTGTCTTTTCTGCGGTACTTTCACTGTCAGTTGCTTTGACAGGTTGTGCCACCCAGGATGAACAGGCAGGCTATGATCCCAACAAAACCTATTCCCTGACTGTACTGCACACCAACGATCATCATGGACGCTTCTGGCAGAATGAAGACGGTGAATGGGGGATGGCTGCACGCAAGACCCTGATTGATGACATCCGTGAAGAAGTAGAGAGCAAGGGCGGAGATGTCCTTCTGCTTTCCGGTGGTGATATCAACACAGGAGTACCTGAGTCAGACCTGCAGGATGCCGTACCGGACTTCTCCGGCATGAACATGATCGGTTATGACGCCATGGCCGTGGGCAACCATGAATTTGATAATTCCATTGAAACCCTGCGGATGCAGGAACAACTGGCTGACTTCCCATTCCTCTCTGCCAATATTTATGAAACAGAGTCCGATGAACGCCTGTTCAAGCCTTATAAAATCTTTCAGGTAAATGACCTGAAAGTAGCGGTACTGGGCCTGACCACTGACGATACCGCAAAAGTAGCTCTGGCAGATAATATTGAAGGGATTGAATTCCGCAGCCCGATTGAAGAAGCCGAAGAGCTGGTTCCTGAGCTCAAGGACAAAGCTGACATCATCATTGCCTCTACCCATATGGGCCACTACCAGAACGCCCGGCACGGTGCCAATGCGCCTGGTGATGTCACTCTGGCCAGGGAAGTTGATGACATTGATCTGATCGTAGGTGGGCATTCCCAAAACCCGTTATTCAAACCTGATCAGCAGAATGACACCTAGATTGTTCAGGCCTATGAATGGGGCAAATTTGTGGGTCGTGCAGACTTTGAGTTCAAGAATGGCGAACTGGATCTGGTGAATTACGAGCTGATTCCGGTCAACCACAAAGGTGACAAAGAGAAAATAGCCCAGGATCCTCAAATGCTGGCGCTTCTGGAACCTTTCCAATCGGCTGGAGCCAGTATGATCAATGAAAAGATTGGCCAGGTGGATGAACGTCTTGAAGGCGAGAGAAACGAAGTTCGCTTTCGCTATACCAACCTGGGTACCCTGATGGTTAAAGCCCAACAGGAAAAAGCCAGTGCCGATTTTGGTCTGATTAATTCTGGTGGCATTCGTGCCAGCATCCCGGCAGGAGAAATCACCTACAAGGATGTCCTGATTGTTCAACCTTTCGGAAATTCTCTGGCCTACGTTGAGCTGACAGGCAAGGAAGTTAAGGAATACCTTTCTGTGGTCGCCACCATGCCAACCAACAGCGGTGCCTTTGCCCATTTTGCAGGCATAGAAATGACCGTGAAAGGTGACAAGGTTTCAAATATCCGTATCCAGGGAGAACCTCTGAAAATGGATAAGACGTACCGTATGTCGTTTAATAACTTCTCAGCAGGTGGCGGCGACGGTTATCCAAAACTGGATAACCACCCAACTTATGTCGACACCGGCTATAAAGATGCCGACGTATTGAAAGAGTTCATCGAAAATAACAGTCCGATTAAGGCAGAAGCTTTCATACCTGAAGGCATTACCAGAATGTGATCTTTTCAAGGGAAAAGCTTTGCTTTTCCCTTCATTTCCCTCAAATTTTTCTACAAAAGACTTATCCACCCCATTATTTATTAATAAGACAATCAACTGAAAATTGGAACAAGCGCACAAAATTTCATATCATGGCCCGTGCTGATCCATCCATTAGAAGAAGTAAATGCCTCTGGCGTAAAAAAATTACCTGTCCCCTTTTATACGCACCTAGTTGGGCCGACAGTTTTTCGCACGCCAGTGCACTGGATTACCGGGACCAAGAATAACGATGAGCGAGCAAGCCATACCCGCCAAATACGCACGACTGCTGCTCAAGGTAGCGGCAGAAAACGGCCACAGAGTTGAACAGATCGTGGAAGAGATGGGGTTCTCTTTCAATCCAATGGATCTGTCCACTGACCAACAACTGGAACAGGACATCACGGCACAGGAATTCAGCCGACTCTACAGCCGGGTGTCAGAACTGCTAAAAGATGAATGCTTTGGCATCACTCGCACTAAGGTGCCCATGGGCACCTTCAGAATGTTCTGTTACAGCGTCATTCACAGCCCGACTTTACGTATAGCCCTGCAAAGAAGTGTGGACTTCTACGCTATGCTCTACGAAGCCAAGGGCTTGCCTATCAACAAAGAGAAACCCTATTACCTGTCAGAAGATGGCGAATACACAACGCTGGTTCACCGGACTTTCCGGGTAGAGCCCAGAAATGACATGGATCTGCAAAAACAACTGACCATTATCAACTATATGTCCATGTGGCACCGTTTCTGCTGTTGGCTGATCGGTACCTATATCCCGATCAAAGAGGTAAAAGTCACCGGTCCGGAAATTCTCAGCAATAGCGGCTACCGCTTCTATTTCGACTGCCCGATCCATTTTCAGCAGCAGGAAAATGCCTTTACCTTTAAAGCTCATTTTCTTGATGCGCCTCTGGTACACACAGAAGAGTCCCTGCATCAATTTCTGAAGACTGCGCCTCTGGAACTGTTCACTATCGTGAATGAAGACGAGAGCATTATTAAAAAGATTCGGTCGCTGATTGGCAGTAACTTTACTCGAAAGATCCCCAGCTTTGACGAAGTGGCAGAGATGCTCAATATCTCTTCCAGAACACTTCGCCGCAGGTTGGAAAAAGAAGGCACTTCTTACCAAAGAGTCAAAGACGATTGCCGAAGAGACGCGGCCATTGACTATTTGACGCGGTCAGACATGAGTATAAATTCAGTAGCCTCTATGATGGGCTTTGATGAACCCAGTGCTTTCCACCGCTCATTCAAAAAGTGGACAAGTATTACTCCAGGTGAATTCAGGAAGAGAAACTGCGTGAAGGAAGCAGAAGCTGTTGAGTGAGGGATAAAATCAAAAGGTTTTGAGGAAGAGCAGGAGCATCCAGCACAACCGGATGCTCCAATTAACTTAGGACTGGTCTGAAACTCTCAAAATCCGTTCGGGCTGAGCCTGTCAAAGCCCAATACCACTACCCTTCGACAAGCTCAGGGTGAACGGAATCCGTGTAAAAATCGGGAAGCTATTTCGAGGCAAATCCTTAGCGGGCAGCTCTGCGCATTCCCAGACCGAACATGGCCACAAGCTCACGCTGAACCTCGTTCACACCACCACCAAAGGTATTGATCTGGCATTTACGATACTCTTCTTCCAGTTCGCCCTGAATAATCGCAGCAGGACTATTACGCTTAACCAGGCCAGCCGGTCCTACAATATCCAGCAACAGGCGGTAAACATCAATGACACACTCGGTACTGTAAACCTTGATGCCGGAAGCAAAAGCCGGATTCAGCTCATTTCTTTCCAGCTCCCAAGCCATACGGGCATTTTTAACCTTCATGGCTTCCAGCAGAGTGTAAGCTTCTGCCAGGGCACTTTGTACCCAGGGTTCATCAATCACACGCTGACCGTTTGGCTGTTCCTCACGGGCCCAGTCCAGAACTTTCTGATAGTTACCAATGGCATTAATACCAATAGCCGCCAAGCCAACGCGCTCATGATTCAGCTGGGAAGTAATTAATTTCCAGCCACCGTTTAGCTCACCCACAATCATGGAAGCAGGCACACGAACATTTTCGTAGTAGGTCATGTTGGTTCGAACATCACCCACTGTGTAAATCGGTGCAACCGAGAATCCTGGCAGTTTGGTGTCTACCATAAACAGGGTAATGCCACCGTGCTTGGATTCTTTGTCTGTTCTGGCAGCCAGCCAGATGTAGTCAGCCCCTTCAGCACTACTAGTGAATACTTTGGTGCCGTTGATGATGTAGTCATCACCGTCTTTAATCGCGCTGGTACTCAGAGAAGCCAGGTCAGTACCGGCACCGGGCTCGGTGTAACCAATGGCAAAGTGCACTTCACCTTTAGCAATTTTGGGCAGGAATTCTTTTTTGTGTTCTTCTGAACCATGATCCATCAGAGCTGGACCTACGGTGTTCAAGGTCACGAACGGGATGGGAGCACCGGCCAGTTCAGCTTCTTCGAAAAAGATAAGCTGTTCACTGGTAGAACGGCCCTGGCCGCCGTATTCTTTCGGCCAGCCCAGCGCCAGCCAGCCGTCTTCGCCCATCTGACGAATAACGCTCATATAGGTGTCGCCACTCTCATTTCCGTGGCAGGCTTCCTTGACTTCAGGCGTGATCAGTTTGGAGAAATACTCGCGCAGTTCGCGACGAAGCTCTTTCTGTTCAGCAGTGTTTTCAATATACATGATCGTGTCCTTCACCAGGCTTTAAATGCCACATGGCTGGAGCCGGATTATTCTTCTTTTCACATCAGCAAAATTACACCCCAGCCACGGCTTCTCCAATAGCAAAAGCGGACAAGACGAACTCACAAATTCTACAAACAGATGAATCTGTGCTAATTTCTGGCTGAGTTGTTCAAGAAAACAACTTCTCCTCTTTAGTCTCTATTCCTTAGCGATTTGTCATTTCTTTCTCCTTTACAGGAGGCTCCAATGAAACACCTTCCACGATTCTTTTTCTTCATACTTCTGACTGCAGGGTTTTCACAGGTCGTCCTTTCTGACGACAATACAGCGGAACAGCCTACGATCGTTCAAGCTGCCTCTTTGGTGACGACCAGCTATTCCTGTCAGGACATCTACACGGGAAAAAACTATGTGGTCAGCTTTTTAAACATGGAAGGTGCTTCAACGCCGGAGCTTGCCTCAAAGGCACTGCAAGAACGGCATTACATAGAGGGCTCAAAATGCCAATCTACAGCAGACCTTGCCAAGCAGGCTAACCAGTCGGGAGAAACTGTTGATCTCAGTGACGCCAATATCGTAAATAAAGTCGGTATCAAGCTTCAGAAAATGGAAGCTGCAGCTGAGACTGGCGGGCTTACACAGGCAGGTTACTCTCGAAGTGAAGCGCTCGGACGTGACGTCTATGTCTCTGAAATAGAAGCTGACATGGGGAATGCTTCAGCCAAGCTCAAGTCCGCACAGGTGCTTGTCTGGACATTGGCTCTCAGCGCTGCCGGGCTAGCCTTCTTTGGGACTTCTCTGATACCTGCCGTCATTACGATCACCGTTGCGGCGGGCACTGGTCTTCTGGTTATGGCTCTAGACTCGCATTTTGGCGCAACAAAAGCCTTTGCAATGGCCGGACTGAAACTGGGTCATGACTACCTTCTGCAACCAGTCTATAGCCGTGCCTGGTCATATCTAGTAAAACCAGGGCTCTACTATGGTCTCTCAGGCATATTCTGGGTATTGCATTGGTTCGCCCCTGAGGGGATTCAAACTGTTCAGGATTTCATTCTTCCCAAACTGGCACCTGCTGCAAAAGTGGTTGCCAAAGTAAATTAACACATAATGAAAAACGGCGTACCTGCTTCCAGATACGCCGTTTTTTACGTCGTTAACGAATTAACGTACGCCAATCTTACGCAGATTGGACGGTGTGAAGTAAGACACCTGTTTTGGATCCTGGTTCACAATAGGCTGAACAGGTTCTTTGTTGAACAGATCAGCCGCCAGGTACTCACGGGATACCAGATCATAGTAAAGTACTGAACGACGCTCAATGCCTGGCATATCATACATATTGATCGTATTTACCAGCGTTGTGCGCCACAGCACGTCACGGTTATCGTACTGGTCCACCTGCATCACCATCCAGCTGTCTTCATCCAGGAAGAACTCACGTGTTTTGTAAACGTGACGCTCACCGTCCTTCAGCTCAGCACGTACAACCCATACACGGTGCAGCTCATAGCGCATGTAGTCCGGGTTGGCATGACCTTTAGGCAGCAGTTCTTTGTAGTCGACGTCCTTATTTTCAAACATGTAGTTGTTGTAAGGAACATACATTTCCTTCTTGCCAACCAGAGACCAGTTGTACTTGTCAGGAGAACCGTTGTAGCCGTAAGAACCATCGGTGGTTCTCAGCTTGCCCAGACCCTGCGGTGTATCGTAGGAAACGGTAGGCGCACGACGTACACGACGAACTCCTGGTGTATAGGACCAGGCAGCACGAGGCTGATCTTTTGGATTGATGTACTCATGCACCAGAGCCGCCTTACCTTTCTCACGGGTAGGCGCCAGTGTCTGAACAGTCTGGTACAGACGAGGCAGTTTTTGCTCCTGGAATGCATTCAGAGTCATCGCTGGATCATAGTAAGGAGACAGACGAGTAGTCGTTTGTCTACCGGTTCTCTGTGAACCATTACGATAAACCACTACATCTGTTGCCGTAGCTTCCCAGTAGTGCGAACCACTCTTGAGCAGCATATTCCAGATGGCTTCCACACCACTCTGAGGAATCGGGAAGGGAGGTCCACCAAAGGCATTGATCACACCATCACCGCCGTCTACTACCTCAGCACGGGTAGCATTGGCAATCACATTTTTCTCGGCAAATTCAGAGAAACGGCCATCCCGGTGAGAAGGATAGATGTTCATCTTGAACGTTTCAGGGTAAAGCTTGAACATTTCAAGTGAACCCGGAGCCAACTTGTCCTTATATTGAGCCACATTCTCAGCAGTAATAGTGAATAATGGCTTATCATCGGCATAAGGATCCACGTAGCGATTGCCTGTACCTTTAAAAGCTTCAGGAATCTTGAAATCCGGGTTCCAGGCAGGAATAGTGCCTTCCTTGTTGCCTGCCCATTCAGCCCCCATGGGGGTCAGGGTTTTACCCAGCTTAGCAGCCTCTTCAGGCGAAACTTTGGCCTGGGCTGTAGCCGCTATCAGAGCAAGGCTCGTCAGACTGGCAGTGAGAAGGGATTTTGTTTTTATCATAATTATCTGTCCTTAACGACTGGCTCAGAAGCTGTACTTCGCATTGAACGAGACATAATCACGATCTGTGATCGCGTTATCCTCGTAATCACCAAAGAAAGCGGAATAGTTGAAGGCAAATTCCAGCCCACCCTGATAAATAAACTTGGCGCCTATGCTGGCACGGTCAGAATTGTTACCGGTTGAGGTAAAGTTTCCTGCTTTGGAATGACCTTTGATGTTATGACGGAAGCTGATAGGCACTTCCATGTCCACACCGGGTAAAACGCTGTTGTAACTTAATGTCATCAGGGCTGCAATGCCTGCACCTTCAGACTCTTCGCCTGGTTTTACTTTTGCGCCAACCAGCCTGTTGTATCCAGCTTCACCACTGAGAATCAGATCATCAGAGAAAGGTGTCACACCCAGGGAATGTGTAAACGAGACTTGTGCCTGAATCGTATCATCCCGAGCATCAAGATCGTTTGTGTTAAGAGCAACTGCGCCTTTACGATAGGCAATTTCAGCCCCCACATTGGTTTCACCAATCAAAGTACCCGCACTGGCTCCAATCAGCTTCACATTCTCCAGATAATCCAGATAGTAGGCTGTAGGGACAACTGATCCTGCTCTTGGATTAAAGACAAAATCCGTCATAACCAATGCAGGTGCTTTATCATGATAATTCAGATAATAGAGACCAAACTCAGTGCCACTTCCGACATTTTCTGCATAATAATTCAGGGCAACACCCCATTGACCACTGTCGCCAGGATCATTGTCCTGCTTTCTTCCCAGAGGGGATAAATCCTTGCCCGCTTCATCCAGCAAATCATTGGTACTGAAATAGCTTCCTGCTTCATTCAATTCAGTTTTCGACCACTCCCACTGGGAATAAGCAGCCAATGCCAAGTTATCTGTCAGATCAATCTGAGCAAAAACCTGCCCTACCGGGAGCAGAATATCTTTGACTTCTATTCCAGGAATATTGGACTTGGTACCATCAGCAGGACTCATTGAGCTACTGATACCGGAGATAAACAGGCTCTCCCCCCAGCTAACAACCTGACGGCCTACTCGTACGTTCAGATTTCTGTCCAGAACATCGAAATTGCCATAAACGAAGGCGTCTAAAAGACGAGCATCCTTTGCATGTGCATCCTGCGTTTTATCACTAAAACCTGGATTTCCGAGCACATCATTATCGGTCTCTCCGAAATAAGCATCATCGTAGAAAGCACTGCCACGAATGAAGGCTCCATAATCTCGATACTGCACGCTGACTTCTGACAGAATCGATGCCCTGTTAGTAATCATGGCATTCTTATCAAAATTCAGATTACCGGTATTCTGACCTGCATCTTTATCCGGGCTTTCAGCTCTCCAGGCCGCAGAATAGGTAAGAGTATTATCCCAATCCACCATAACTTCCCCAAACTCATAGGAAAGAGCATGGGTATTCGGGGACATGGATGACACAGCAGAGGCGACGGCAATCGTCAGCAGGGACTTGGGCACACCGACAGAACGGGCAAGGCGTGCGTCTTGAGTAGTGTGCGTTTTTCTTATTTTATACTTCATTACAACATCCTTGAGCGTAAGCCTGTCGGCAGGGGACAACCGCTCTTTTGAACAGCATTACAACCAACGTCAACGGCGAATAGTTTTTTATTATTCTGACACCCTGAAAATACCCACTATCCCTGATGCGCTCAATGACAAAATTGGCCAAAACAACAGAACACTTTTTGACACAGCGCAAAAAAGGGGCGTCCTGCGCCCCTTATGGTTACTACTATGACTGATTAGCTATGAAGCTCAGCGAACACCAAGCTTGCGAAGAGTACCCGGCTTGAAATACGCAACATCCTTGACGTCGGTATTCAATGGCTGCTGCGAGTCAATGTAGTTACTAAGGGTATCCACCAGGTACTCTCGGGACAGCAGATCATGGTACATGGACGTTCTTCTCTTCACCCCAGGCAAGTCAAACATATTGATAGAGTTCAGCATGGTCACACGCCAGAGCACATCACGACCATCGAATAGATCAACAACAGAAGGCACCCAACTGTCTTCATCAACATAAAGCACACGCTTCTTGAAGACATTGCGCTCATCTTCTTTCAGTGAGGCTTCAACCTTCCAGACCCGGTGCAACTCATACCTCATCAGATCAGGATTCACATGACCCGCTGTAAGCAGTTGATCCATAGGCTGATCAGCATTTTCAAACTTGTAGGAGTTATACGGAATATAGAGTTCCGTTTTACCTATCAGTTTCCAGTCATACTTATCGGTAGCACCATTGAAACCATAGGAACTGTCGACAGGGTTAAAATTACCCAATCCCTGTGGAGAATCATAAGCTACTGTGGGAGCCCTCCTTACACGACGAACACCTGGCGTATAGGACCATGCCGAACGCGGGTTAACAGACTGGTCTACAGGCTCGTGTACCAGAATGGATTTTCCCTTATCACGGGATGGTAGAAAACGCTCTACGATCTGATAGAGTCGAGGCGCTTTACTGGCCTGAAACTCTTCAATGCTGCTCTTGGTGTCAAAATAGGGTGCTCTGCTGGTCACTTTTCTCTTTCCAACCAAATGAGAACCGTTTCGATAGACCACAACAGTATTGGTTGTAAGGACATCAAAAAATGCCGACCCCCCCTGATTCAGATTCCAGGCTACCTGCTCACCATTGGCAGGTATAGGGAATGGAGCACCACCAAAAGCATTTCTGACGCCATTACCACCATCAGCAAGGGTCGCTCTGGTAGCGTTCAGCATGGTATTTTTCTGAACAAAGTCTGAATAGCCACCGTCTCTGTGTGAGGGATAGACATGCATTTTAAAAGTTTCCGGATAGGTCTCAAACAGTTTGACCTGCCCCGGTGAAAGCTTGTCCTTATGCTCCTGCACATTGGCTGCAGTGATGGTAAAGAGCGGCTTCTCATCCGCATAAGGATCCGGATATTCAGAACCGCTGCCCTTATAACTTGCAGGTGGCTTGAAGTCAGGATTCCAGGCTGGAATAGTCCCCTCGGCATTGCCCGCTCTTGTGGCACCAACAGGAGTTAACTCCTTGCCCAGCTTCGCGGCTTCCTCAGGTGGGACTTTTGCAGATAGACCCGTTGCAGTGATTAATGCTCCTACAATACTACCGGCCAGAAGAGATTTTTTTATTATCATTTTTTCTTTCCTTGGCTTTTCATGCGCTATAGGCACTTGAACCGCAACACATCGCCTCCCTCTCAGACACAAGAGGAGTAGGACGGATGGTTTTCTCCGACTGCGGCATTCGGTAAAGCAGAGACGATCACGGTACTGAGCGATTCAGACTCAGACAGATTCCTGAAATTTTCAGGAGGAGGCAAGGCTTCCGTGATTGTACGTTTATTGCCTTTGACGGTGATGGCAGCCCCATCAGATAGATAGAATGGCTGATCCCGTTCACAATTCTTTATTGTTATTATTATTTTCATAAGCCTCGAGTGGCATGACTGGAAATTGTCGAACACCCTCAATAACAGCTTTCACGTACAATTTCTAAGACAGAGACTGTTAAATTAAATACTCCATTTCACATACGTTTTAATCAAAAACTATCTTCTAGCAGTAACCTCCTCAATATCATTTCCGGCCATTTCTTAATAACATTTAACACCCAATTTAAAACAACAGGATTGAGTTTAAATAAACCCAATCCTGCAGATTAATTAACGAACGCCTAACTTACGTAAAGTACTTGGAGTAAAGTAACTCACATCTTTAATGTCAGTATTGATCGGCTTGTTTTTACTCTGGTTATAAACCTCACCTGCCATGTACTCTCTGGAAATCAGATCCTGATAAATAGAAGTACGTCTGGCAATGCCCGGCATGTCATAACGGTTGATAGAGTTCACGAAGGTCACACGCCAGAGATTGTCACGGCCATCATACATATCGACAACCGCAGGAATCCAGCCATCTTCCTCTACGTGAAGTACTCTCTTCTTGAAGACATTCCGTTCATCATCTTTAAGGTTGGCTTCCACCACCCAGACTCGATGCAGTTCATAACGCATGTATTCAGGGTTAGGGTGACCAGCAGGGAACATCTCTTCAAATTCAAGTGAAGAATCTTCAAATTTATAAGCATTATAGGGAATATAAAGCTCTTTCTTGCCCAACAATTTCCACTCGTATTTATCGGTTGCACCGTTAAAGCCAAATGAACTGTCTACAGGTACAAAGTTACCCAGCCCCTGAGGGGAGTCATAATTGACCGTAGGAGCTCGCCTTACACGCCGCACTCCCGGAGTATAGGACCAGGCAGCACGAGCCATCGCACTCTGATCCAAGGGTTCATGAACAACAATGGCCTTACCCTTGTCACGAGTTGGCGCATGCCTCTGTACCAATTGATAGAGCTTTGGATAATTCTTGGTCTGAAACTCTTCCATATTACTGTTGGGATCAAAATAAGGAGCCAGACGTGTTGTCGTTGCTGACCCCACCAAGTGCGTACCATCTCGATAGACTACGATATTACTTGCTGTTTCACTGTAGAAATAGGGTGTGCCGGCCTGGTTGGCATTCCAGATTATCTGCTCACCCGTTGTTGGTATGGGGAAAGGTGCTCCACCGAAAGAGTTTACAACACCATTACCTCCCGCCGCCATTGTCGCACGGGTGGCGTTTAGCATAGTGTTCTTTTCAATAAAGTCAGAATACTTACCATCCCTGTGGGAGGGGTAAATATGCATCTTGAACGTTTCAGGATAGGTCGCAAACATTTTGATCGTACCTGGGGACAGCTTGTCCTTATACTGATCAACATTTTTAGCAGTAATGGTAAACAGTGGCTTTTCACCCTCGTAAGGATCAACATAAACACTGCCACTGCCTTTATAGTTAGCAGGCACTTTGAAATCCGGATTCCAGGCAGGAATGGTTCCGTCGGCATTACCGACTCTTTCCGCACCGACCGGTGTTAATTCCTTGCCGAGTTTAGCGGCTTCTTCCGGGGAAACTTTGGCATAAACCGACATTGCGGTCATGGAGGCTAACAAACTAACAACGGGGGCTGCCAATAGTGTGTTTTTTATTTTTATTTTCATAGTCATTGTATCGTTTCAGTCAGAGATTCAATGCTTTGGCAAACAGTGCGTTATCACAGCTTATACAAAAATAACCCGCTTTTTCCTGAGTGATCTTTAGGGGGCATTGACAATTAATCATGGGCTCAGTACTGCCGTAAAGGGGTCAGGTACAAGAAAGACTTTCGCTGGTGTAGTTTCTCTACATCAAGAAAGCTCTGACGCAGTAGATGGCCCCTTTACGGAGTACCCGGAGGGCTCTTTCAGGAGCATCCATTGCAGCGTTCCAACAGATTGAAAGATGTTGAATATTCCTGCACTGTTGCGCCTTGCACTGAACGCTCCTGAAAAGAGCTGAGCTCCATGATTAATTGTCAACGCCCCCTATTAACGATCACTGCATTCTGTCTGATCCTCGTTTTGTTAAATGGGGCCGATGAATGCCCCTGTTCAAATTAACGTACACCCAGTTTTCTAAGTGTACCCGGCTTAAAGTAAGAGACCTGTTTTGCATTTTCATTAACAGGCTTCTGCTTTTCCCTGTTGTAGACTTCACTCGCCAGATATTCTCTGGAAATCAGGTCAAAATAGAACATGGTTCTTCTTTGGACACCGGGTAAGTCATACATATTGATGGCATTTTGCAAACTGGTGCGCCAGAGTGTTCCGCGATTATCATATTGATCGACAAGTACTGGCAGCCAGGTGTCTTCATCTATAAAGAACTGACGCTTTTTATAAACATTCCGTTCACCCTTTTTCAGGTTGGCTTCCAATACCAGAACACGATGCAGTTCATAACGCATGTACTCTGGATTAGGATGCCCCTTTGGCAACAGTTCTTTGAACTCAACACCTTCCTGTTCAAACTTGTAACTGTTGTAAGGAATATACATCTCTTTCTTGCCTACAAGCGTCCAGTCATACTTGTCGACATTACCGTTAAAGCCATAGGAGCTGTCAGTAGTACGGATCTTGCCAAGCCCCTGTGGTGTGTCATAAGAGACGGTGGGAGCACGGCGCACCCGGCGAACACCCGGCGTGTAAGACCAGGCCGCCCGGGGACTTTCATCCCGATCCAGGAACTCATGAACCAGAGTACTTTTCCCTTTGTCACGAGTGGGTGCATGGGTGAGGTTTATCTGCAAAAGTCGAGGCATTTCCTGCTCTTCGTAACTTTCCAGATCCAGCTCAGGATTGAAATAGGGTGTCAGCCTGACAATGGTATTTCGACCCAATAGTTGTCGACCATTGCGATAAACCATCACATCATGAGTAGTCGACTCACGATAAAGAGGCCCCGCAGCAACCGTCATATTCCAGACCACCTCCAAACCATTTTGAGGAATGGGGAAGGGACTGCCACCAAAAGCGTGTTTGATACCATTGCCACTGTTTATTAGTTCCGCACGAGTGGCGTTCAACCGAGTATTTTTAATAATAAAGTCAGAATAACCACCATCCCGGTGAGAAGGGTAGATATGCATTTTGAATGACCTGGGATACATTTTGAACATCGCCGCCATACCGGGTGACAATTTGTCCATATGCTCCCGATAATTTTCTTTGGTCAGGGTAAGAATCGGCTTCTCATCCTTATAAGGATCAGGGTAGCGATCGCCGGGTGTATAACCTTCAGGTGGTTTAAAGTCAGGATTCCAGGCGGGAATAGTGCCAGCCTCATTTCCTGCTCTAATGGCCCCCATGGGCGTTAATTCGGAATCCAGCCTTTTGGCTTCTTCGGGTGAAACTTTGGCGTTGGCACCCAGGGCGAATGCTGCGAAACCCAATACAGCCAACTTAGAAACAGACAGAATGTTTTTTCTTATTATCATAATCACTCTACTCCTTGTACTGAAAACACAGCCCACTGCTTATCAGACAGGCTGCATTCTCATACTCAGGCCCAGTTCAGGACCCGCTCACTCAAACGTCGTATCAGAACAGATACTTAACATTCAGAGCGACATAATCCCTGTCGGTTACCGCATTATCTTTGGCACTGCCAAAGAAGGCGTTATAAGAGAGGCCAGCTTCCCATTGATCCTGATAGAACACATTAGCGCCAATACTCATACGGTCAGTATTGTTTGCTGTACGGGTAAAGGTGCCTGCAGCAGAGTGGCCATCAATGTTATGACGGAAACTGATGGGAATTTCCAGATTTGTCGCTGGAAGGACGTTGTTGTACTTCAGGGTGAATCTTGCGGCAATACCCGAGCCATATTTCTTGGTTCTTTCTCCAGTAAACGCGTCAATAGCTAAATCATCTTCTTTAACACCCTGGACCCTGTTATAACCAATCTCACCGGCAAACAAAAAATCGTCCGCTAAACGAGTCACACCAAATGAATGAATCATTGATAGTTGTGCCTGAATGGTATTCTTTCTTGCCAAGCCCGTCGCCAAACGAACTGGCGTGCCTTTGCGATAAGAAATTTCACCACCCACATTAGTATCACCAATGAGTGTTCCAAAGCTGGCACCGATGAGCTTGGTGTTTTCCATATACTCGATATGATAATTAGTTAATGCTGCAACATTTGGTATCTGAGCAGAATTATTAATCAAGCCTGGCACAGCCGCATTCGCCCCTTGAAGAAGCGGATTAGCAGCTATAGATGCTGCAGAGTATGGCTGATACAACCCTGAAGTAACAATTTGTACGGGGTTTTTTTCATGATAGTTAATATAATAAAGTCCTAGCTCTGTACCATTACCAAGGTTTTCAGCAAAGTAATTAAAAGCTACACCCCACTGACCATGATCATCAGCCTCGACATCCTTCCCTCTTCTTATACCAACATGATTATCAAAAGGTGTCGTGCTAACTGCATTCTTTACAATTGCTGGCAATGGAACTTGAGGATTAAAAATAATATTTTGACGTAAACCCGCTTCAATCAGAGCAGCTTGCTCTGGAGGAATTAAATTCTCACCACCTTCATCAAGGATATCTGAAATGCTGAAATAGCTCCCAACAGCATTTATCTCCGTCTTTTGCCATTCCCACTGATAGAATGCAGCAACGTTAAAATTATCTGTCAAATCAAGCTGAGCAAAAACCTGACCAGTCGGAAGCAGGATATCTTTAACCTCTACACCCGCTACATTCGACTTTGTCGCATCCGCTGGATTCAAACCATTATTAATACCGCCACTAATGAAGAGTCCTTCCCCCCAATTGACCACCTGACGACCTACACGCAGATTCAGATTACGCTCACCCAGCTCGAAGTTCCCATAGACGAAAGCATCCAGCAAGCGAGCCTTTCTGCCATGTGCATCCTGAGTTTCTTTTGTGAACTCATTGTATGCTACTGAGCTGTTGTTTGAAGTTAGCGGACTATCATTATCATTCTTTCCAAAATATGCACCATCATAGAAAGCACTGCCACGAACAAATGCCCCCAAGTTCTGATAGCGAATATCTACTTCACTTAAAACCGAAATTCGATTATTGATCATGGAACCTTTGTCAAAGTTTCGATTTCCATCATCACCCGCTACATTTGCCAGCAAATCATCATTAGCATCACTCATCCGCCAGGCAGCGGTATAGTTTAGAGAAGTATCCCAATCAATTGAGACTTCATCAGTAGGTTGGAAAGAAAGCGACCAGGCAGGGGCAGACATACTGGCTACCACGGTGGCGATAGCCACTGGAAGCAGTTTGATGCGGTTGTTGCTTGTGTGAGAAACAGCGTCCTGCTTAACAGTCTTTATTGTTTTATTTTTCATAAGAGGCCCCGAAGAGGAGGCTGAGATGCTTGCAGAAAACTCCTTTACTGCTTTATGACGCATGCTCTACTACCAGCCTTGTGTGTTATTTTTCTTATATGTTGGCTGGAGATAACACTATTCGGAGTGCCTAGATTGGACAATAACAATACTGGCCATTTGTTTTTACATATTCTACCTAAAAGCTAAATAGCGAATTCTTATAATTGAATCACTGCTTCCCGAAACCCTCACTTCTTGAATTTTAAGGCATTATTGCCTCATTAAACCGCTCTCATCAACAGTAACAACAAGAACAGCCCTGTGACGCCATCTTGTTAACAAGCTTATGATTTTCCAAAACTTTTTAAATTTATCCTGACGATCAAGCCGGTTTTTCCCGATAGGCTGATACCGGCATCGTGTCTTTCGCAGATCGCTTTGACCAGACTAAGCCCCAATCCATTGCCCTGGGTTCCCCGATACTGCTCGAGACGATAGAAACGCTTGAAGACACTTTCTCTTTCATGAAAGGGAATACCGGCCCCAGTATCGGTAATCTCTATAGAAGACTCTTCAGAAGAAAAGCTAACGGTTATTCTTCCTCCCTAGGGTGTGTACTTGATGGCATTATCAAGAAGGTTGGTTATTGCCTGACTCCATAATGCTGGATCACCCTCCTGCCAGACTGATAACTCTGACAGCTGCATATCGAATGCAATGTTCTTTTCTTCTATAGAAGGCCTGTAGAGTTCTTCAATGTTAGTCAGCACTTCCTTCATATCGAACTTCACGAGGCTCTGTGCCGCAGCACCACTTTCCAGCCTGGATATTCTCAACAACGACTGAAGTAAGCGCTCTAACCTGTCGACCTCACCAATAACATGCTCAATGTTCTCAGGCTGCTTTTCACGACTGATCTGAATCAGCTCCAGCTGACTTCTGATACGGGTGATAGGCGTTCTCAGATCATGGGCAACATTATCGGTCACCTGTTGCACTTCATGAAACAGACCGTGAATACGATCCAGCATCGCATTTATGTTCTGGGCGAGAAGATCAAAATCATCCCCTGCCCCGGTATAAGGAATCCTTCGGGACAGTTTTCCTGCTGTAATCTCCAGACAGGCATCGTTAATACTTTTTATCTGGGCAAATGTCCTTCGTGAAGCCAGTACACTGATGAGCAAGGACAGGAAAAAGATCAGAATCAATCCAATAATCAGGGCATTGAGTAATGCATGGACTACATCATTGATCAAGCCGACATTCTGAGTCACCCTCAGATGACCCCCATTGCCGAGAATAAACTCGCGACTGAATTCATCCCCCTTCAGGAATTCCTCATTGAGCATCTCTTCGGACAACTCTTCACCCTCCGGAATAAAGAACTCATAGTCCATTTCCGGATCCATCTCGGAGTCATACTCAATCAGTCGCTTTAACTCTTTAGGCGGCATTTCAGCCGATACGTCCTCATAAAATGTGGCCATACCTTCGAGATCCATATCGACCTCATTCCAGATAGAAGACAACAGCAATTTATAGAGCACAAAAAGCAATAGACTGAAGGCTCCCCAGGATAATAAAAAGTTTCTGAATAGCTTTCTATTAAGCCTCAATGGCATACCCCGCTCCACGAACTGTTCTTATCAACTTCACTTCATAACCCTGATCGACTTTCTGACGTAATCGGCTGATGTGCACATCCACGACATTGGTTTGCGGATCAAAGTGTATATCCCAGACATGCTCCAATCGTCTTCTATGATCAGGACATTCAAAATCTGGACCATCCATTTTTATAGTTTTTATCAGGAAAGGCCCTGATCAAAAATTCTTTTGAAAAAGGCTCACTCATCATGGCAACAGATTATTCAACAACCATGTCCATCACTATAAGCAATTTATTCATGACAGATGATTACCCAATGCTCATGTTCAGGAAACCCTCCGGTAACCCCAATCCCTCTAAAGTTTTCATCACTGACAAAACAAAAATGGACTACCACGATGGAACAACTTATCTGGAGCACTTCAATGATCATGGCTATGATGGTCGCCCTGATCTTTAATCCTGACAGAGCGACAGCCTACGAAACCATCCAGGAGGAACCTCTGATGGCATACACAGCTGAGATGAATGAAGAATATTGCAGCGGGTGTGATCTTTTTCATAACCCCGCACAAAATCTTTATTCACTGATTCGACTGAAAGACAATCTGAATTTAACCAAAGACCAGATAACCCAGCTGGAGAAACTGGCAAAAATGATTGATGGAACCCTGCTTGAATTTGAGGAGAATGCGCTTTTGAGTGAAGCCCCTCAACCTTTGAGCAAATGGCTGGAGAGAGAAATACTGTTACAGGAAAGAAGCCTGAGACTGTCCAGAAAAGTTCTGCATCAGTTGGAAACATTTACCCAGTCACTGAGCAAGGAAACCCGTAACAAGATTGATAAGGATTTGTCTCAAAATAACTTCCCGGTTTACATAGGATTCCGTTCACCCTGAGCTTGTCGAAGGGTCGTGGCATTGGGCTTCGACAGGCTCAGCCCGAACGGGTTTGAGAAGGGTTCCACAAGGAAATTATTTCAGGACTATTCCTAAGCTGGGTCTGGAGTTATAAATAGTTAGAGAAGGTATAAACATCTTGACTATACCTTCTATTCAGAAGCATTGATCAAACTGACATGATACCTGGAAAAGATACTATCAACACTGAGCAACTCGAGCCCCTCAAGCTGTGACTGAGCAATCAGCAAACGATCAAATGGATCTTTATGAATAAGCGGTAACTGACCCGATAACTCAGCATGAAAAGTCGTTATGAACAAGGGCAAGAAACCTTCCGTTTCAATGATCTCAGCCATATGATCGGGGGCATCCAGCTTTCCAAGCTGCTTCTTTATGGCTACTTCAAGAGTAGAAGCTGAACTGACATAAACATCATTCTCAGGATTCTGTATAAGGTGCCGACTCCTTACTCCCAGCTTTGGGCTTTCCATTAGCCACCATAGAAAAACATGCGTATCGAGCAGAAGGCGCCTATTACTCATGCATTCCCTTCAAATGCATCAATCACATCATCAGGAGTATCATCAAAATCATCCGACATTCTGATCTTCCCCTTATAATTTCCTGGCTTTCTGGGTTTACGCTCCTTGTATGGAATAAGCTCCAGATAAGGTTTACCCGCCCGCGAAATAATAACTCGCTCGCCTTTCCATGCAGCCTCTCCCAACTGTGAAAGACGAGACTTTGCTTCATGCATATTAATCGTCTGATTTTGATGTTCAGGAAGGGTAGCCATGACACTCTCCTCTTGATGCTTAGCTAAGCATAGCTAAGAGGAGGGCATCAGGCAAAACGGAAGGGATAAAGTTATTCAACAATGGCAGGATGAGCCTGTACAGGAGGTCCTAACATATCGCGGTAGCTGGGCTTTTTATTTCCATCCACATCCACAATGCCGTATTCATCGGCCTGTTCAGCAACAACGAGCACTTTGCCACTCAGAGACATCCTTTCAGAATCATCATGGATAGCGTTTACAACCATACCGGTCAGCTGAGGGCTCTCGGCAACCGGCATAAAGTCTTTGTACTGTTCCGGATTTTCTTCCCAGACCTTTTCGGTACGTTCTGTTCTCAACGGTCCCATCCAGAGAGAAACAGTCGTGACATTGTGATCACGGAGATCAACGCCCATATCCTTGGCGAACTTATCCACTCCTACTTTCTGGGCACCGTATGCCGGACCGTGCATATAACAACTACTGCCAAAGGATGAGGTAAAGGCGATCACGCCACTTTTCTGCTCCACCATCATCTGAGCTGCATAGTAGCTGACGATATAGGCAGAACGCAGACCTACATCAAGAATGTTCACCAGATCCAGGGACTTGGTCCAGAAGCCGCCAGGTTGAATCAGCTGATCATGAATATTGGTGGCATTGTTGACCACGATATCCAGACGACCAAAATCCTTCTTGATGGTATCGAACAACGCTCGTACATCATTATCGTTAGAATGATCAACAGCGACCGCTACACCACGCCCACCGGCTTCATCAATTTCTTTTGCTGTCTGATAAATAGTACCCGGCAGGGGCGCTGCGCCTTCCTGTTTTGTACGACCTGTCACTATCACGGCCGCACCGCTTTTGGCCAGAGCCAGTGCAATCCCTTTACCAGCCCCCCGGCTGGCACCTGTCACCAGACAAATTTTCTCAGTGGTCATATTATCCCTTCTCTTTTTTTATGCTCATGGCTGCATTTTCGCTCATGGCTGCATTTTCGCTCATGGCTACTTATTATTGTGAATATGATTCGACAGTCAAACCCACTTATTTGATCATTTGCAAACTTACACCTTGTGCAGTAGAGCCAGGCATAAACTCATAGTTAAATCGATACTGACACCACTGATTTTGTCTGTATCAGGCGCGGCTCAATAATGATTTTGCCTGAGTCCGGACTGCTTTCTATATCTCGGTCACAAAGTCTCATAGCCATCCCCGGATTTATCCTGGGTTCATCATACAAAACCAGGGCAATAATCCAGTACATTGCTAATCTTTTAAGAGAGCTAACTGATGGATCAGACAATGGCAATAGAATCTCTGAGCAAGGCACTCTACACGCTTCATACAAAACTGGCAGAAGCATTGAACAGACTGGTGTCCTACTTTCTTAACCGCAAGGTTGAAGTAATGAGAGACGTGGATATCCAAACCCCCAGGGGCGGCCCTGCCAGCCCGGTATCCGACACAACAATAAACAGTCGCAAAAGCCAGAAAAGAACCGAGATCTCGCCCAAAGTTCCCAGACCGGTAGTAGAGCAAGACCAACGAGAACGACCGCTGCTCGACGGTTATTCGCCGGGAGGTGAAGGATTTCAGAAAGCCATGACCCAGGCAAAAATACCAGACTCTTCCGTGATGGATAATGACACACTGGCTGAGCCTCTGGACATTAGCCCAAATCCGATGATAACAGACCATCTGAAACAGCAGGACAAACAGTATGACGAACTTTCTAACGCTACCAGGAGCGCAGCCAAATCCAAACTTTCTACCAAACAGAAACGTAACGAGCTGATACCTCATGATAAGACCCTGAGCCCTCAACTGGCCTCCCTTGACTGGCTGCATGCGAACCAAAAAACGGTAAGGGTCGCCCTTGAAAGCCAGCTGCCCACGATGGCAGAACAGTCCAGCCGTACTCGAAACCAGTACAAAGGTAACTCCCGACACTTAGTAGAGACAGCACATGCTTACTGTGCTAATGGGGATCTGCAAGGATTCATGAACTATGTCAGGAATCTTTCGGATAACCTGATCACGCCTTTCAGCGCTGAAATTATGGCAGAAATTGAGATACGGCTTTTTCAGACAGACCTGATCGAAATGCTGAAGATACAAAAACAGAATAACCCCGAGCAAAGTGACAACTACCAGTCACTGATCAATGCAACCCAAGCCGGAGACTGGAATACCCTGGCAACCACCATGCGCTTCAATAAAGCACTGACTATCCCCACGATCTGTTTCAGAAGGCTGGAAAAAGTCATTCCTGGGTTTGAAGCCAAAGAAATGCCGGAAGTCGCCCCCCCCTCTTTCTCGGTCACTTTACAACCCGCTCTTTATCGACCACCTGAAGAGCAGTTTGCCGCACTGGAAAACAATGCTCTTGCACCGGTCACCCTGCAGGATATTGCAGCAAAGGTTGTTCAACCTGGGGCAAGTGCCTTGGGAGCAGATGGCAAAACGGCTTTTGAAAAACTTAAGTTAAGCCTTGAGAGTGAAGACTTTAACAGTGTCGCCGAAAGCATTTGTTACCTGATAGACGATCAAAACTACTCCGTCGTAGACAAATACACCTACAAAGCCATCCGATACCGGGAGCTCAAAGAAAGACTTCAAGACGAACTTTATCGGCTGGCAGCAACAGAACCATCGTATGAAATAAAAGCAGCTCTGAATGCGTCTATTGAGCACATCAAAAGCGACCGGTTGCGACACCTGAGCCAACTGGACTCGGACTTTCACAAAAAGTACGGAAAAAGCGTATTCTCCCCTTATTTTCTGGATCAGATTAAAAGCTATAACCGGCTGGCAATTCAGTAACCTCACCCAAACATCGGGAAATTGACTCAAACAGCCATTAGCCGGAAATGCCGCTCACCCCAGAATAAGAAAATGACTACAGTACCTGATAGAGCTGTATTTTCAGAATAAAGAGGCTTCCCCTGATCAGGGGAAGGACTTCAGATAAAAAGCAACGCGGTCTTTAATAACCTCTTTAAAAACCACTCAATGTCGCATATCGATCGTAATGGAAGCGCTCATCACCCAGCAGAATTTGTGAGAGTCTTGCACGCTTCAGGAACAAACCAATATCCAGCTCGTCCGTTACACCAATACCACCATGGAGCTGTACGGCTTCGTTACTAACCAGCTCAGCTACTTCAGAAATTTTGGCCTTGGCGCCACTGATCAGTGCAGGCGCATTATCATCCTGGGACTCCAGAGCATTCAGCGCATCCATCAGAATGGTCTTGCACACCTGAACCTCGGTGTACATATGAGCCGCTCTGTGTTGCAGCGCCTGGAATGTACCAATCAGAACACCAAACTGTTTTCTTTCCTTGAAGTACTCAACAGTGCGCTCAGAAGCTTCCTGAATACCGCCAAACATTTCTGCAGCAAGGCAGATACGAGCTACATCCAGAGCTTTATCCAGAGGAGCAAAACCCTGACCTTCTTCTCCCAGCAAAGCATCCTGCGCCACGATCACGTCGCTGAATTCGACACGGGCATAATTGCGACTGTCAGTCAGTGTCGTCCGCTGAACTTCAACGCCTTGAGCTTTAGGATCAACCAGGAACAGACTGATTCCGTCTTGTTCACCTGCCTGCTCTGAAGTTCTGGCAACAACCAGCAGCAGATCGGCCACATGACCATCCATTACCAGCGTTTTCTTACCGTTCAGCTTGTACCCATCAGCAACTTTTTCAGCCGACAAGGCCACTCCCTGAGGGTTATGTCTGGAGCTTTCTTCCAAAGCGACAGACACCAGCTTCTCGCCCATGGCAATGGCAGGCAACCATTGATTTTTCTGCGCTTCGTTGCCCGCTTCCAGAATCAGTGATCCGGACAGAGCCACAGAAGACAACAGAGGAGAAACCGTCAATGTACGGCCAAACTCTTCCATGCAGCCAGCCAGACCTTTGACACCGAAGTCAAAACCGCCATAGGCTTCCGGAAAAATTACGCCACCAAAACCAAGCTCAACCATTTGGGCCCAGTGCTCTTTGGAATACCCCTGTTCATCCTGAGAATCCCGCAGCTTTCGCAGAGCTTCTACCGGTGTATTGTCATTGGCAAAATCTCTGGCGGTATCTTTCAGAGAGCGTTGCTCTTCATTAAAGGCTAAAGACATGACTTACTTCTCCGGCAGGCCAAGGGCACGCTTGGCAATGATATTGAGCTGAATTTCCGAAGTACCTCCGGCAATACTGTGGGTTTTGGCCCCCATCCAGTCCTTGGTCATCTGGATTTCATTTTCGGTATAGCCTTCTCCCCAGCCAAGGCTGTACTCACCGGCCATCTTGACCATCAGTTCGTACTTACTCTTCTCTTCTTCCGTGCCTACGTACTTGAAGATCATGGCTACTCTTGGATCACCCACACCCTGCATGTATTCATCAATCATGCGCTGCTGGGACATTTCAAGACCACGACGCTGGACTTCATGTCTGGCAATGGCCTGACGGAAGACTTCATCGGTCACGCGACCTTCGTCGTCTCCAAGAAACTTCTGACCAATACTGCGTGGGGATTGACCGGAGTTTACCGCCGTAGATTCCATGTCTGACATCATGTCGCGTTCAAACTCCAGAACACGCTTGGCCACAGTCCAGCCTTTATTCTCTTCACCCAGAGCATTCTTTTTCGGTACACGGACATTGTCGAAGAAAGTCTGGCAGAAGTGTGTCTCACCTGTGATCAACTCAATCGGTTTGGCTTCAACACCTTCACTGGCCATATCAAACAGCAGAAAAGTAATACCATTATGTTTAGGCGCATCGCTGTCTGTTCTTACCAGACAGTAAATCCAGTCAGAATGGTCGGCATAGGAAGTCCAGATTTTGGAACCGTTGATGACGTACTCATCGCCATCAGACTCAGCCTTACATTGCAAACCGGCAAGGTCAGAACCGGCACCTGGCTCTGAATACCCTTGGCACCAGCGGATTTCACCCCGGGCAATTTTCGGCAGATGTTCACGCTTCTGCTCTTCAGTACCAAACTCCAGAATGGCAGGACCCGCCATCCAGATCCCCAGGTTCACCTGAGGTGGCCGACAATTCAGGCGAGCCATTTCCTGTTGAAAGATTCTTGTCTGCTTCTGATCAAAACCGGCACCACCGTATTCTTTCGGCCAGTCCGGTACACAGTAGCCTTTTTCAACACAACGCTCGAACCAGACGCGAGCATCTTCGGAAGGAAACTGGATATTTCGACCGCCCCAAACCTGCTCTTCCGGCTTGGCCTTGGTTCGCATCGATTCGGGACAATTTTCTTCCAGCCAGGTTCTAATCTCCTGGCGAAATGCTTTGGAATCAGACATTCATGAATTCTCTTGATTTACTTCTTCTTTTTGTTCAGCCAGTGCAGTCACCTGCTGGTAACCTTCACTCTCAATACTCAGGGTTAAAAAAGCAGCGTCCGCTTGCACCAGAACCTTATCGCCCTGCTTCAGCTCTGCTTTCATAAAAGACTTTCTGCCCTCACGCCGAATCACGCGGGCTTCGTAATGCAACTCTGTATAAAGTGGCGTCGGGCGCAGATATCGGATATCCAAACCAATGGTCATGCTGGGCTTTCCGGCTGCGTGCTCAATCACACCAAACAACTCATCAAACAGAGCAGCAACGAAGCCACCATGAACCAGCCCCGGACCACCTTCAAACGCCTTACTGTATTTAACGACAGCGGTTGCTACACCCTGTTCTGGATCACTGAAATAAGTAACATCCGGCGAAAGTGCATTACACCGACCACTGACCGGCGTATATAAACTGCGGAGACTCTGATATTCGGACTTAACCAGATAATCAGCGACCTCTTCTTTATGAGGCACAAGACATCTATCGGGAAAATGCTCGAGTGATTCAGCTAATTCGGCCAGCTGTGCTCGAGTCTGGGACAAAGTGGTATCGGGAATGTCGGAACTGACCAGGAGGCCATTGATTCGTTTGAGCAGGGCAACCACTTCCTGCTTGTGCATTTCACCATCGGTAGGTAAAGGTGTCTTGGCCATGAAGTGGATTCCTTATCAGCTCCCAAGCCTCGCAAAGTCACCTGTGAGCTACATCATCACTCACAGGAACTTTACGGGCCTGTATCTTACTGAGGCATGATGGCAAACCCGTCACGAATCGGGGTCTGGCTGGCAAAATGTTCGCCCATGGCAGCCTGCAGTGAATCAGGGGTCCAGGCTTCACCGTTCTTGAAATTAACTTCCATTGACGGGCTGTGAACCAGACTCACTTCCTTACCCCAGACAACAAAGACTTCACCGGAAACATTGGCAGCCTGCTCAGAAGCCAGGAAGCCCACCAGAGGAGCAACGTTTTCTGGTGCAAAGGTATCAAAACCTTCTTCCGGCTTGGCAAACATCTGGGCAGTAACACCCTGATTGGTCATGTCGGTACGGGCACGAGGACAGATAACATTAGCTGTCACACCGTAGTTGTACATAATTTGTGCAGCACCCATGGTCATAGCAACGATACCTGCCTTGGCAGCAGCGTAGTTAGGCTGACCGGCAGAGCCGTACAGGAATGCTTCAGAAGAAGTGCTGACCAGGCGACCAAACACGGGCTTGCCTTCAGTCTTGCACTTGTTACGCCAGTAACTGGTGGCGTGACGCATATTGACGAAGTGACCTTTCAGGTGCACACGCACAACGGAGTCAAACTCATCTTCGGTCATATTGAAGATGGCCTTGTCACGGCAGAAGCCAGCATTGTTCACCAGGATATTCAGATCACCCCAGGTATCAATAGCAGCCTTGAACACAGCTTCGGAATCATTCCAGTCGGCACAGTCGCCAAACTGGGCAATGGCTTCACCGCCAAAACCCTTGATCTCTTCCACTACACTCATGGCCGCTTCTTCAGCAGCCGCATTACCGCCAAGATCATTAACAATGACTCGAGCGCCCTGTTTCGCCAGTTGAATCGCTTCCGCACGACCCAAACCACGACCCGCACCGGTAACGATGGCTACTTTACCTTCCAGGTTACTCATTTATACGTCTCCTGAATAATTGTTATTCTGCAACCTGATAACATGCTGCCAGAACCCGGGCGTGCAAACCTCATACATTTGAACTAGGCAACACCGATTGCCAGCCATAAAAAAACTCCTGGGCAAGGCGCAGGAGTTTTCTTCAGACTCAGAATCAGGCGATCAGATTCTTTCGATAATGGTACCCGTACCCACCGAAGCACCACAGCACATGGTAATCAGGGCAGTAGACTTATCGGTACGCTCCAACTCATGAAGAGCGGTAGTAATCAGTCGTGCACCGGTACTGCCTACTGGGTGACCCAGAGAAATAGCACCACCATTTACGTTAACCTTATCCATATCAGGCTTGTGTACCTGAGCCCAGGACAGAACAACGGCGGCAAAAGCTTCGTTCACTTCAAACAGATCAATGTCGTTCATGCTCATGCCGCTTTTCTTCAACAACGCATGGGTGGCATCGACAGGACCATCCAGCAGGTAGTATGGATCAGTACCCACAACAACATCGGTGATGATTCGGGCACGAGGCTTGAGACCACGGGCAATGGCTTCTTCCTTGCTCATCCACAACACGGCTGCGGAACCGTCAGAAATCTGGGAAGAGTTACCCGGAGTATGGATACCCCCTTCAGCAACAGCCTTCAGCTGACCCAGGCCATCCATGGTTGTTTCACGCAGACCCTGATCACGGGTGACTTTTTTAGTCTCGCCTGTGGGTTTACCATCGTCACCCACCACCGGAGCTTCGACTTCAAAAATCTCGCGATCAAAGCGACCTTCTGCCCAGGCTCTGGCGGCTTTCTGCTGAGAAGCCAAAGCAAATTCATCGGCATGGGCACGAGTGATACCACGGTTTTTGGCAATACGCTCAGCACTGGCAAACTGGTCTGGCGTGCTGTCCCATGGCCATTCTTTTGGCAGGAAGAAGCCAGGACCGTTATAAACGTTCATACCCAGGCCGACACGACTCATGGCTTCCACACCACAGGCCACACCAATATCGATGGAACCACTGTTGATCATGGCTGAAATCATGTGGTTGGCCTGTTGAGCAGAACCACACTGGGCGTCTACTGTGGTGGCACCGGCCTTCCAGGTATTGCCCATGGACAACCAGGCATTACGACAGAGGTTACCCGCCTGCTCACCTGCCTGGGTTACACAACCACCTACCAGCTGTTCAATGTCTTCATAATCCAGGCCGGCTTTTTCCACCACCGCTTTCATCGACTGCGCCAGCAGTTGGGTGGCATGAAAACCATGAAGATCGCCAACAATCGGCTTACCACGGGCAATCGGTGTACGTAACGCTTCTACAATGACAGCTTCGGCCATGGGTCACTCCTCAACTCTAACGGGCAATCAGGCGATGTCAGATAATCCGGTGATTGCTGTGGTTATTGTTTTTCTATCAAGTCAATTGACTCAGCTGCAGCGGTTATATCCCGCCTCCCTCGTGCACGACAACCTATTAAAGGACTAGTCAACATGAAATGGCAGATTCTGACCATGCAGAATGGTCAAAACTGGCCACTTCTGACCTCAAATAAAGTAGGGTAAGCTCTCCAGCGACAATAAAATTGCTAGTACAGCCAAGCGTTAAAGGTCATACATACCCCGTTCATCCTGAGCTTGTCGAAGGATGCTGGTAATACACTTCGACAGGCTCAGTGCGAACGGTATGGGGATAGCGCTTAGCTGCACTAGAAAGCCATGAGCGAATGAAAGTTTTTCTGATAAAAACTTTCACAATAAAAAAGAAAACGGGGAGATGTCGCCATGAAACAATATCAATTTGATGATATTGAAACACTGCAGGAGCTGGTATCTAACGAATTTGGGGCCTGGAGTGAAGAAGTAACCATCAATCAGGAACTGATTGATCTATTTGCTGAACTGTCCGGTGATGACTACTGGCTGCACACCAATCCTGAGAAGTGCGCTCAGTACAGCCCATTCAAAACCACCATTGCCCACGGATTTCTGACACTGGTTCTGCTGTCAAAGATGCGTAACGAACCCACCCACGAAGTCGTTGGCTTTAAAAATATGATGAATGCCGGCTCCAACAAGCTGCGCTTCACTGGTGTCGTTCCTGTAGGCAGCAAAATACACTGCCGCAGCCGTATCAAGAGTGTAACAGGCTCACCCAAGGGCACCACCGTCACCATGGAACAGAATGTACATGTAGTGGGTGAAGAGCGTCCTGCCCTGGTTTACGAAATGATGTTTATGTATATGTAAGTGCCAGAAGCCTTACAGAGCACCTCCGGGCTACTTTCAGCAGCCCGGCCTTCCTCCCTCTCAGCCAAGTTAAGTCGGCCATCTGTATTTTCACCTACAAACAGTGCACAATGTCGCCCAAGAACGAATAAAAAAACACCCATGCACTGACGGCAAAACGTCGATCATGGAGAGAAGAAGGTGTACTGACTGTGGCGATTGATTGGTTTAGCATTGCGTTAATCTCTGCAATATCCCAAGGTTTTCTACTCTGTGTTGTTATTCTCAGTCTGAACACAGGACAGAGAACGGCCAACCTGCTACTGGCAACGTCAGTGGCTCTGAATACCATCCCTATTGCGATCTATTCTTTTATCCGGGCTGATATTGCGCTTCACACCCTGGTCTATGGATCACTGCTGCTCACCATTTTGAAGGCCCCCGCTCTTTATCTCTATGTGAGATCACTGACAGAAGCGGACTTCAGGCTAAGTAAAGACTTACTTAAACACCTTCTGGTCATGGTACCCTCAACCACCATTTTTCTTTACCTGTTATCGGGTACCGACCTGAACGAGAGCATGTCGCTCTACGAGTTTTTCGGCCAATTGAGATTACCCCTGTTTAATCTCTACGTTAACTTGGTAATCATGGCTTACAGCATCACCTCCCTGATCAAGCTTGAACGCCATACACGACTGATTGAGAGTGCAGTATCCGCTACCGACTCCATCAACCTGAACTGGCTGAAGGGGTTGATCATTTTCATGATCGTTATCTGCTCCTTCCACTTTGGGCTGGATATCAGCCACCTGTTAGGCCTGAGTCCCATTGAACCAAAATCCATCGTCGTATTGGTGCTGAACCTTGGCTTTATCTACTTCATCTCTTTTGGCGGCATGCGTCAGCCCATCATCTTTACTGAAAAACTTCAGTCGATTCTGACCGTATCAGCACCCGAAGTATTGATTGAAACACCTTCAGAAACAGAGACTCAAAAGCCTGATAACAAATACCAGAAATCAGGCATGGAACCGGACAGACTGGAAAAAGTCTGGAGCCAGCTTACCCACCTTCTGGAATCCGATCGTCCCTACCTGAACGATGAGTTGACTCTGCCTCAGCTGGCCGAACAGCTGGGAGAAAAACCCCATGATCTCAGCCAGGTCATCAACAGTCAGTCCGGTAACAACTTTTATGAGCTGATCAATGGCTTCAGGGTTAAAGAAGCTATGGAGCTGTTAGGCAACCCTGAACACCAGAGAAGGAAGATGCTGGATATCGCCACAGAGGTCGGGTTTAAAAGCCAGTCTACCTTCTATAACCAGTTCAAAAAGCATGCGGGTATGACGCCCAAGCAGTACAAGGATCAAAAGTTGAGTGAGTCCATGCCTTTGGCTAATGAATCCTCCTGAAGCTTTCATCACCATCAGGGTCAGGTAGCCCATCAGTATCACCTGACCTTGATTCAGATCGGAAACATCCTCTTCATAGAGTTGTCAGTTAGAATTTATCTTGAAACAACTTCCCTACTTACACACGGACTCCGTTCACTCTGGGCTTGTGTAAGGATGGTGGCATTGGGCTTCGACAGGCTCAGCCCGAACGGTTTTTTCAGACAAGCCTTAAAGCCCAGAAGGGTTATGCCGTCCTATCTATTTGATCTATTCGATCAAGAACATTCTAATAATGTGGCTGGCTGGAGAAGTGTGAAAGGGAAAGTTTCAGGAAGGTAAAAAAATACGGCAGGATCAGTTCCTGCCGTATTTTTTTAGATCAATTATTTTTTGTACAGAAGCCCATCAACCAGGGGTTAGGAGTGCAGTCGTAAATCAGACGACCAGCATCACCATAGGTACGATCAAGCATCCGCTTAACACGCTCTGGAGGCATGCCACGCGCTTCAGTGGCCTGCAGCCTGTCCATTGGGATTGGATAATGCGCCCAGTCCTTAGGTGCTCTCCAACCTGGAGGCGGCACAACGTTGGAACGGGTACCGTTCAGAGGATGCAACAGTCTCCACTCACGAATGGCTTCAGCCATTTCCGCTACCAGCTTGGGATTGTTGGCTGCCAGGTTATTGTGCTCGTATGGGTCTTTATTGATATCGAACAGATAGTTAGTCACATCAATAGACGTCAGAGACTGATCAACCTGCTGAACCAGCTTGTACTGATCATTGAAAGCAGTGATGCTGAAGTGGTTTCTGACCGGAGTTTCGGAAACGAAGAAGACATAATCTTCCCTGGCCAGCTTCTTATCACCTTTCATAGCCTCAATCATATTGCGGCCATCCAGCTTGTATGTGGTTTCAGGCGTAAATCCTGCAGCAGCGGCCATGGTTGGAAAAACATCCATCATAGTCATGATACTGTCGACCTTGGTACCAGCGGGAATGCCTTCAGGCCAGCGCGCTACGGAAGGTACACGAATACCCCCTTCAAAAGTATTACCTTTACCACCCCTAAGTGGGTAGTTATACGCTCCGGCTCCACCATACACAGGACCACCGTTGTCACTGAAGAACATAACAATGGTATTGTCGGCAATACCTTCATCTTCCAGTGTTTTCAGGATCCGGCCAATGGCCTGGTCCATAGCATCAACCATCGCGGCATACACAGGACGAGCATCAGAACCAGTCAACTTGGCAAGTCTTCTCAGACTTTCGGTTCCGGTACGAGAACTTTCAGTGTCATCGTCCAGATCCTTGTACTTCTCGATCAGCTCAGCTGGTGCCTGCAACGGTGTATGTGGTGCCAGGAAAGGCACATAGGCAAAGAATGGCTTCTTCTTGTCACGCTCTTTAATCCAACGACTGGCATCATCAGCCAACAGATAAGTAGCATAACCTTCAGTATCAGCCGCTACAGAAACACCATTCCTCTGAAGATCCGCTCCACCCTGATTCTTGTAGGGAGGGAAATAATCCACTTCAGTGTTGAGGTGTCCATAGAAGTAATCAAAACCGCGCATATTAGGTACATAGCTTTCCTGGGACATACCCAGATGCCACTTTCCAAACATGGCTGTCTGATAACCGTTGCTCTTGAATGATTGCGGCATCAGGGTTTCGCTGGGGTTAATACCATTATTAGACCATGGCATTACAGTCGCATAAGCGATACCCAGACGCATGGGATCACGACCGGTCATAAGACCTGCACGAGTGGGAGAACAGGTCGGCGCTACATAGAAACGTTCCAGAGTGGCACCTTCAGCCGCCAGGCTGTCGATATTGGGTGTTTCAATCTTTGAACCGTTAATGCCTACGTCAGCCCACCCCAGATCGTCGGCCATAATCACCAGAACATTGGGCTGTTCAGGCTTACTGACCGGTGCACTGGATGCCAGAACCGGCAGGGCCATTGCAGACATCAGGGCACCTGCAATCAAGCTTCTTTTTTTCATATTATTATTCTCACTTCTTATCTCCTGGCTGACTGGGCAAAACCACTGATGAACTCCCCTCTCATCATTTGCACAACCAGCTCAGGTACCTGAAGCTCCCACCACCGCCTTGGGCGACAGTAGGAACAGTGATGCTTTAACTATTAGCCAGAATTTCTTCTGTCGCTGCGATTCTATTTTTCAGCCACATGGTTTCACTGAAGTTACTGCCGTTGTTATAGGCTTCTCTCAGCAACTGTTGCAGAGCTTCCAGCTTGGCTTGATAAGCCACCTTGTCATCAGGGTTCTTGGACAGAGCCATCTCTACATAATGCAGAGCCTGTACTGGACGTTTAGCAGCTAACTTCTCATTTGCCTTGCCGATCAGAATCTCGGATCCACCCGCCAGATCAGCCAGTTCAGAGTAAAGCGTGTTCACAGGTACAGGATAAAGTTCAGTGGTGGACTCAAAACGGAACCAGGTGCTGTAGAACTCCCAGATACTGCGCACGTTCCAGGATACTTTACCGTGCCCCTGACTCAGACCCAGCTCTTCAGGAAGCTGGATTTCCTGCATCAGCTCCCAAAGAGTTTTACCAGCATTCATACCCGCAATGGTTTCGTCGTGAATATAACGAGTGCCTTCACGCATACGCTTGAGGTCATTGTCGATCTGCTCTGCACCCAGAACAGGTTCAAAGTGACTGGGCAGAATCATATCAGGCTTTAGGGCAATCATGGTGTCCAGTGACTTAATGTAATCAATCGGATCACGGAATCTCTCACCACGCAGCGTGAAGAGGTTCGGCACCATGGGGAACAGCGGACCAAATACGTCACCGGTAAACAGAGCCTTCTTCTCAGGCATCCACATCACCAGATTGTCATCACCTTCTGCACCGGGTGTAGGAATGATTACAAACTCCTGACCACCGAGTTCAATGCGATATTCAGTACCATCCTGAACAGTAATGTCAGGTTCATGACGCTGGAATCCAAACGTAGAATCTTCAGCCGGCGGTTGCTCTGGCATAAAGGTATAGAGCATCCGGTTACGATCCCAGAAGTAAGGCTCAAGATCTTTCAGATATTGTTCAGCAGGATCAAATCGGGAGTGGGTGACAATCTTGGCCTCTGGATATTCGGCCTTCCAGAAACGAGCGCCGCCGGTATGATCCTGATGGGAGTGAGACAGTACGATATATTTAACATCGTCAGGTGCTACTTCCTGCAGCATACGCTTATGGGCTGCACCCTGTAATGGCAGGCCAGTATCAAACAGAATATTCCCTTCTGATGTCTTCACGAGGTAAGTGTTACCCACACCTGTCGCCAGAAAGATATTCTCTTTGTAGGTTTTCACTTCCATGGGAATGTGATGGAGAGTGGAAACGGTTTTTACGGTAGCATTGGGATCAGCCGGAGCCACCTTACTGGCAATTGCTTTACTGGCAAGAGTGCCAAGTGCTTCAGCCTTCCTCTCGTTAATAATCCGGCTCGTCTTATCTGAACTGAGCAACATGCCGGCACCAATACCCACAGCCACCGAAATCGAAACGGTCAGACCGAGTTTGAGGAACTTCCTGGACATAGAAGACACCTTCTTATTGTTCTTATTTTTTGTTTTGCCTGAGACTGTGATCAACTCAATGAGCGCAGCCCGGGCTTTTCTTCCCGCTCATACCCGTTTCTGAAAACAGGCAACTCCATCGCGGTGCTTCTTAGGCTCCATTAGAGCGCAGAGCCTGATTTCAAGCCTCTTCGCCGATAGAAATGGATAAAATTCTTACTCTGACCGGATAGATTGGGAAAATACCTGCCGCTGAAATGCACAAAAATTGCGCACTTTCTTTTTTCTGAATTTTCAGTCTTTTTTCACTTAACATAGTCTTCATTGATTAGAGACTTTCTGAGTGCTTTAGGAGATAGTCCCTAGAGCTGTGAAAAATCTGTTTCCTAAACTGGCATGAAAACTGCCTGACCTATATCTGAGATCAAATCAGACTTTCAGTCTTTGGTTGAAAGACGTTATTAGTAAACAATAAAGAAAAAGGACCCGACTCATGATGAAGTACTACTCACGCCGTGTAGTAAAACCCGGAGATCTGAACCCGGCCAATCGGTTGTTTGGTGGTTATCTGCTCAGCTGGATTGACGAAGAGGCTGGTATTTTTGCTTCCTGTCAGATGGACTACAGTAGAAATCTTGTCACTAAATACATGTCGGAGATCAATTTTGTTGGCTCCGCATTCAACGGTGACGTCATCGAGTTTGGTATGGAAGTGGCCAGTGTAGGCACCACTTCATTTACCGTTCGATGCGAAGTCCGCAATAAAATCACCAAACAGGTGATTATACAGGTTGATAAAATCGTCTTTGTTGCCATCAACGATGAAGGACAGCCTGTACCCCATTCAATGAGTCAGGAAGAGCTGGCAGATGCCGCTGTTTAATCCAGGAAAGATAGACAGGCCATCACTCTTGAGGGCAGTATTAAATTAGAGCGGTCAATTCCGCTCTATACACCTCATCAGGAACAGGGAAAGGTTATGAGAAAATTAAGCCAATGGATGGGCTTCTTTCTAATTGCCACGCTCTTTTCAGGGCACTCATTTGCTGACTGGATACTGGACAATAACAGCTCCACCATCAGCTTTGTCACCACCAAAGCCAATACTGTTGCGGAAGTTCATACTTTTAGCTCCGCTGCCGGCACAATTTCTGACAAAGGTCAGGCTACGATCAGCATTGAATTGGCCAGCGTCGATACCCGCATTCCTATCCGGGACGAAAGGATGAAGTCCATGCTGTTTAAGGTTGCCCAGTTTCCCGAAGCGTTGATAACTGCCAGTCTTGAATCCCACCTCATTCATGACTTCAAGCCAGGCACAATGCAAACTATCGAGCTACCCATAGTCCTTTCACTGCATGGGAAACAAGTTGAGATGAATGCGACTTTGTCAGTCAATTATCTCAGTGCGTCTACAGTGCAGGTTTCTTCTCTGAAACCTTTGATTGCCAACGCCTCAACTTTTGAATTACTGGCTGGTGTAGAAAAACTGAGAACCGTTGCCGGCTTGCCATCCATCAGCCCGGCTGTACCTGTCTATTTTCAGCTGACCTTCCACAAGAATTGATTGACTGAAAAGGGTTCAGACTCTGTGAACACAATGTGTTTTCAGGATGACAGCATCATTTCTGAACCTTTTTCACGCCACTTTTTCTTATAGCCACCCTCTCGAATGATACACCCCCAATAATCCCTGTCATTGAAGATTAAGGTCCTTTACTTGAAGATAAAAAACAAACATTATAACATAACATTTAATTAAAATAATAAATCTTACCAACATTATTGCTACTCATCTCCCTGACATAGTCAGTAATGCAAATAAGCCATTAAGCGTAAGTTTTATTGATTTAATTCTGACAGTTTACGGATATCTGTCGTGTATGCTTACTGAGGCTTCATGAGGCTCTGAATTCCTTAAGGATTGCATTGAACAGGCATTCATAGTGCAAAACACTTCAGTACTGGAGCACCTCGATGAAAACCCTGCTGACTTATACCGATAAAGCGGCTATAACCCTGTCTTTCCTCTGCCTCTTGCATTGCCTTTCACTGCCGGTCTTATTGGCGATACTGCCCAGCGTAACTGCGCTGAATTTAGAAAACGAAATGTACCACATTGCCATGGTGCTTATCGTTATTCCAACGAGCCTCTACGCACTGACGCTGGGCTGCAAACAACATCAACACTATCGTTTGCTTAAAATTGGACTGACCGGGCTGGCATTTCTGGTGGCTGCGATTCTGGGCGAGGAACTGATCGGCGAAATGGGCGAGAAAATTCTGACAGTTATTGGCTCAACCTTGATTGCTTATGGACACTACCGCAATTACCGGCTTTGCCAACATGCTGAAGACTGCTCCTGCGAGAGTGAGTTAATTAATGAGTAATGGCTGCGGCTCGAAGCATAGTGCTAGCTTCGAGCCTTGTACGTGATTACTTGTCAAAAAAATCAAATTCGTTATTTTTGACACCTTTGACAAAAGCACTCCATTCATCACTGTTGAAGATCAACAGTCCTCTATCCGGATCTTTATCATCCCTTATAGCAACCTCATCACCAATACAGGCGACTTCGACAGAAATTGCCCACTTGGTAAAAGAACTGCGAATAAACTCTGCATCAGCCCATTTGGAACGAACACTGACATGATCACTCTGAGCCATGTTTACCACCCTATTTCAGTGTTTAAAGCCCTCTTCTGAGGGCATTACAACAAAAACATTGCTTAATCGCGCAGCCTAGTACAGAACAGTATCCCCTGCCATTGATAACGACCACACCGTCAAATTCACTCTGGAATCTCTGACACTAAAAACACCTCCGTCGTCTAACTATCACAACTTAGCCAGTAGAACTATATTGGTGCCTACCTCTCATAAATTGGTACGAAAGTAATCATTGTTATTGATTTATATCCATAGTCGCCCCTCCAAGAACTTCTTCACACCCTCTCAACAGTGAGGTTTGAACCATGCTTTACCTCTCAATACCGAAACTCTTCAAAAGAGTGTTACAAGCATCCACAGTCCTGACTGCAGGCTTGGCCTTTTATCTACCGATTTATGTTCTTGCCCAGGAAACGACCACTTCCAGCCCGACGACTGAACCACCTGCAAGGACGTGCTCCGAGTCCCAGGTACTCACTTTCACTGAACAGAGTGAACTAAGAATCCCTCTGAATGGTTTCAAGGCAACAGGTGCCAACCCGGGAGGGAGTGCAGGAGGACTCAACACTTGCCACAGGGCCGTCAGGGACTTTAAAAGTAATGGCAATCTGGACAGTAATCACAGTGTAGAGTTTGGAGAAACCGCCCCTTCCACTTTGGCAAGTATTTTCAGGGGAGAGCATGAGCATGCAGGGATAGTCGGCGCCGCCATTTCCAGCCTTTATCACTATGAGCATTCAGAACCCATTATCCTTTTTCAACCAGCAGGTAACTTTCTCACCCGGGGAGAATTGCTTTTTCAGGTAAAAAACGGCAGCAATCAGCCCATTAACCATCTTCGACTGAATTTCCGGGGCTATCACCTGAATGACAAGGACAGAGCCAGTCAGTTTACAGTCTCTTATTCGGTTGGCAGCTCCGAAGGGCCTTATACCGATATTACTGACCAGGTATTCACTCCCGAAGGACGAATGGCGGAAACAGATCTGTCGGATGAGTGTTACTCCGAACATTTAAACGAAATAAATCTGACACCGGGCCAATTTCTTTTTGTAAAAATAGCTTTGGACGACCGGGATTACTCCGAGACGACAGTTGTTCCAACCGCCAGTGGTGCTCGTGACGAACAGGGCTTTGGTTCATTTGTTCTGACCAGAAACCTGAACATGATGAGCTGTCCCTCACACACCGTTGTGTATGGAGAACCTGTTGCAGGAGAAAGTAGCCTGAACTCATCAGCCGTGGATGCGCTGATTAGATCAACAGCAGAAAAAATGCGGGAAATTCATCGGAATACGAAATGCAATCTGCCCAACTGCGATCGTGAAGAGGGGTAATCAGAGATGGAGAGCCAGAGATGAACTGGCTCTCCCGTGAACTTATCCCTTACCCAGAATAAGACCACTGGTAGGAACACCGGTACCGGCTGAAACAATCATATTTTCAACCTTATCGACCTGGTTAACGGCTTCGCCACGAATCTGGCGCACCGCTTCTGCAATGCCGTTCATACCGTGAATATAAGCTTCACCAAGCTGACCACCGTGCATATTGATCGGCAGTCGTCCACCCATTTTGATTTCTCCATTCCGGACAAAGTCTTTGGCCTTACCTTTATCGGCAAAACCGAACTCTTCCAACTGAGTCAATACAAATGGAGTGAAGTGGTCATAAATGATCGCTGACTGAATATCGTCAGGCGTCAGGCCAGCCTGCTTATACAGCTGTTTGGCTACCAGACCCACTTCAGTCAGACGGGTAATATCCTGACGATAGAAATGCGTCATCATCTGCGGATCATCACAGGCACCCTGTGCAGCACCTTTGATCAAAGCAGGCTCTTTATTCAGCTTCTTCGCACGCTCGGCAGAAGTAATAACCAGAGCAACACCACCATCACTTTCCTGACAGCAATCCAGAAGACGCAGAGGTTCAGCGATCCAGCGTGAGTTCTGGTGATCTTCCAGAGTAATAGGCTGTTCATAGAACCAGGCGTTAGGGTTTGTCGCCGCAAACTCACGAGCGGCTACAGCAACACGACCAAAGTCTTCTGAAGTAGCACCGGTTTCATGCAAATAACGTTGAGCATTCATTGCTACCCAGGAAGCGGGTGTTACCAGGCCATGAGGAATGTACCAGCCATAATGCGCGGTTTCGAAATCAGGCTCTGCAGCGGTATCCTGCATACCCGCACCAAAGCGATACTCCGAGCGCTCGTTCATGGCACGATATACAACTACCACCTCACAAACGCCGGTCGCCACAGCCATGGCTGCTTGCTGAACCGTACCGCAGGCAGCACCACCACCGTAATGAATACGGCTGAACATTTTCAGCTCTTTACCACCAATTTCCCTGAACACTTCAATTTCAGGGTTGTTATCCATGGTAAATGTTGAGATGCCATCCACTTCCGACGGATCAATACCCGCATCGGCCAGAGCCTGGGTGACACACTCTACCGCCAGCTGCATTTCACTGCGGCCCGAGTTTTTGGAAAATTCTGTGGCTCCAATACCGACGATTGCCGCCTGGCCACTCAGCGTTCTGTTAGACATTCTTATACTCCCGCCTTATGCCAGTGGTAACGCAACCAGTACGGTGCCAGTTACATGACTGCCCATACTGTTCTTGCCGATAACCGCCACTTCAACCAGGTTCTGGTCGTCTTTCTGATGTTTCTCGGTCACCTTGCCCACCAGACGCATACTGTCGCCAGGATAATTAGGAGCGCCCAGCTTGATATTAACTTTTTTCAGCATGCCTTCCGGCCCGGTCCAGTCGGTCACAAATCGACCCACCAGACCATTAGTGGTCAGAATGTTCATGAAGATATCAGGAGAGCCCAAAGCTTGAGCCTTGTCTTTGTCATGATGAACATCCTGATAGTCACGAGATGCCATGGCACCTGCAACAATCTGTTCTGCAGTTACGTCAATCACCAGCTCGGGCAGCTTCTGCCCGACTTCTACCTGATCAAAAATCACACGATTCAATGTCTGGCTCATAATACATTCACCACAGATTCTTTATCCGCCAGCAGGGCTCCCAGTTTCGCCAACTGAAGACTGCCGCCTCCCAGGTTCAGCTCATTGCGCTTGGCCCACAGGAAGTAACGATGTAATGGGTAGTCAATGTCTGCACCAATGCCACCGTGCAAATGCTGGGCAGTGTGCACAACACGACCCCCTGCGACACAAGCCCAATATTTAGCGGCTCTGACTTCTGGTTCTGCCGGCATGTTTTCACTCAGTTTCCAGACAGCCTGCCAGTAGGTAGAGCGCATGCCTTCAATGTCCATGTAAGCGTCCGCACACCTCAGTGTGGTGCCCTGAAACTGAGAAATAGACTTACCAAACTGTTTTCTATCGGTCGTATATTCTACAGTGCGCTTCAGTGCTTCTTCGGCAATACCTACCTGAGTAGCAGCGAGGCAGACATTACCGCGATCAACCATAAACTTGTAAGCTTCTTCGCCCTTATCTGCTCCTGCCAGAACCTGCGCCTGAGAGACATTAGACAGAGTCATGGTATAGAGAGGCTCACCATTGGTGCTTTCCTGATATTCCAGTTCAACACCTTCCGCTTCAGGTGCTACCAGGAAAATCAGGGTCTTGCCGTCTTCGCCAGTAGCAGGCACCAGAATCACCGCAGACTCTTTAGCGTAAGGAACACAAACACGAGTACCATTCAAAACATACTGATCACCCGACTGTTCAGCAGTCAGTACCGTTTTATGAGGATTACTGAGTCCTTCCTCGGCCAGAGCGGCGGTCAGAATGCTCTCACCAGTAGCCAGTGCTGTAAGGTACTGGGTCTTTTGTTCTTCAGAACCGTATTCAGCCAGTGTCAGTCCAGCCAGTGCCAGACTTGGCAGCAGTGGCAAGGCAGCCACATAGCGACCCTGCTCTTCCAGCATCAGACAGATTTCAACCAGACCAAAGCCGCTGCCACCGTAACTTTCAGGAACAGCCATGCCCAGCAGTCCTGATTCGGCAAACTGCTGCCATAAATCCTTGTCGTACAACTCACCTTTTTCTGTCAGTTCTTTCAGACGCTCATCAGTGGACAAATCGGCCAGTACCTGTGCGCTCAGGTCCTTGATAGCCAGCTGATCTTCAGTAAATGAAAATTCCATATCCTTGCTCCTTTAAGGTTGCCTTAAGCTTCAACAGGTCTGAACAATGCCAGCGTCAATTCTTCATCGCACTGGGTGATTTCAGCCTTCACTGCCATGCCAATTTTGACATCTTCAGGCTCGATGCCCACCAGCCCTGCAACCAGACGAGTACCTTCTTCCAGCTCAACCAGAGCAATAGGATTCGGTTCATCAAAAGCAGGGAGAGCAGGATGATGGAGATTCACAAAACTGTGAATCACACCGTTACCACTGGCTTCCACGGCATCACGCTCCAGTGAACGACAGCTTGGGCACATAGGTGACGGGGGATGTCTCAGGGTTTCGCAGGACTTGCAACGCTGAATCAGCAGTTTGCCTTCTTTCAGGCCTTCCCAGAAGAAGCGGTTGTCACGGTTGATACCAGGACGCGGTCTTACAGCTTTCTTTGGCTTGGAAGAGCCAGACGACTGGGGTTTATTGTCACTTTTGGGTGGAATGAACTTGAGCAGGCGGAAACGCATTTCGCCGACTTTCTCTTCATTCTGATCGACAAAAGTCCACAGTTCAGTGACGAAATAGCCCGTTCCCAGAGCGGTATCTTTCTTCTCGGAAATAGACTCAATTTCCATGTAATGGGAAATATCATCACCGGGCTTCAGAGTACGAAAGTATTCCTGGTCACAGTTAACCGCTACTACGCCAACAAAACCATATTCATCCAGAATATCCAGAACGTAGGGCTGCTCTGCTGTCCGCTCCCGGGTGCCCGGTGCATGTTGACCGGTAACCCCTCTCATGGTCCATGCCTGCAGCATGGTAGGGGGTGCAATGGTAGAACCTTCAGAGCTATTGGCAGCGTATTCCGGATCGGTATACATGGGGTTCTGATCTCCCATGGCCTGGGCCCAGTGACGGATCATGGGCTGATTGACCGGATCCCAGCTCTTGTGAGGCCCTACCCTCACACCGAGGGTTTCGGCCATCAGGGCTTCCAGTTCCTTATTGTTATTCTGATCAGTCATGCTTACTGTCTCCGCCTGTTGATCAGGCCAGATGTTTTTCTGCTTCCTATGACTTGCCGGAAGCATCTTCTGTTCTTTTATTAGCCATTAACACGATAGGCATAGATCAGTTAGCATTTTACGGTCAGGAGCGAAGCAGACAATTACAAAAGCGGCCAATCGTGGCTGGCAAAAATATCAATACAGGGTAATAAGAAACATTAATGGCCTTACCAATGACAGGATTTGATTATCTGCTAATCTGACAAGCCACCAGGAAGAGGCAGTACAGGCTAAAGATTCCCAATGAAAGCCAGCGGGGCTATCAAAAGAATATTTACACCCATTTTGTTCGTATTAATCTGTGCACTCTTCCTGCTTTTGTCTGCCCCTGCCCTGGCGGGATATCTCGGTTTTGATAAACAACCCGATCCGGACATTGTTATCTGTCTGTTTCCCGTTAATTTTGCGGGCGGACAGACAGTCAGCCTGACACTGGTCTTTAACGGCCCCTTCTACATCGTTTCCGACAGTAATCTGCTGACTGGGCGCAGGAACGGTTACACCATCAGCTCACCCTCCGGCAGGGTTTCAGATGTCAGGCAGTTTGAGATCAATCTTCACTTCACGCAGGAGCCGATCCCCCTGTGCGTAGCACTGGCAGCTCTGAACAACAGCCGGGAACAGTCTGCGGATGCCGATCACTTGGCTCTGGTGGAGAGCGCCAGTCGTCTGATAGATGGCCAGTCAAGAATGTCGCTGGCCTCGCAGGCTATCGATAGAAGATCGCTAACGGCACAATCGCGACGTTTCAACATCCTTTCCCATACTTACAGCCAGAGCACTCTTTATCGATTCGCACAGGCAGCCAGTCGTTTACGACAGTATTCATCCACCCGATTGCAACACACTGAGAGCCTATACAGAGACAACTCTCCCTTTATTCAACTGCCCGACATTCGCAGCCCACTTTATCTTGATCTGGCGAACAGAGTTTCAGACCTGCCTTATCCCGGTATATCCTCTCACTTGTTTCGCTATCTCTGGTTCCACAGTGGTCTTCTGCAAAGAGACCTTGAGCTTCTGGCCCATATGATCAATCGCTTCAGCCAGCGAGCCCTGACTATCGCCCATTCAGACTCTCCTCTTGAGAGACTGAGGTCCATCCAGGCTGCTCCAGATAGTGAGATATTTCGGAGAATCAATTTAAAAGATCTGGAAGAAATCGCCAGGCTGTTTCCCCATAATGGCCACCTTTCCCAGAATCAGGCCAACCTTGCCCTCAAAGAGTATTCCGGCACAGCTACTGTGGCTGAACGAACTACATTGAACCAGCTGATTTCCAAAGGAGAACACCTGATGGCACCGGTTCAGTGTTCAGACGATGATCTGGTCACAGACCTGGAGAGATGCCATATCCCCGTTTTCGATTTTGCCAGTCCGGTCAGCAATCGACGCTTTCGCATTATCCGATTACTGGGCAGAGGCGGAGAAGGTTCAGTCTGGGAAGTGTCTGATGGACAGGAATCCTTTGCTCTGAAAGAGATCGAATACAACGACTTTGTTCGTCAATCCACTGCCCGATTAATGTCCATCATCCAACAGAACAAACTGAGATCAGAGAGGGTTATGCCGTTACTGGAACAATGGAGTGACCAACACAAACTCTACCAGTTAATGCCCGTTATGAGAGATGGAGACTTGCATGACTTTATCGCTAATCACCCGGAAATAGTGAACCAGCATTTGGCTGAACTGGCTTTCCAGATTATTGATGCAGCGGCCTATCTCCATCTGAACCAGGTCGTGCACAGAGATATCAAACCTTTAAACTTCCTTGTCCAGCGCAGGAATGATGACATTCGACTGTTTCTTTCGGATCTGGGACTGGTCAGAGAAATAGACACACCTGATGCCATGACGATGTCATTCGTCGGCACGATTGCTTATATGGGCGCGCATACAGCGATGGCCCGGGCTGAAGGCCTACCTTACCAGGCACTGAAAATGGAATATGAAACCATTGCTATCACTCTGGTTCATCTTGCAACCAATGTATTACTGTTCGAAAAATTCACTTCTCGTGCTACTAACTATGATGAACAAGCCAGATGGCAAGGAACCTTCTTTAAAAACCTGGCGACAGGTGAAGAAGATACCTTTGAGAATATTCGCAGCCAGCTTCCATTCTGGCTGAAGGAAAATAAGGACAAGCTCCCTGCTCCTTTGCTTGAGATTGTTAGTATGCTGCTCGAGCTACCAACAGATAAAAGTCATTTTGGCTATCTGACAGAAATCCTCGATCAGCATCAATACTTTGCCCGGTATAAACATATAAGTGAGGCCATCAAGCTGAGAAACCAGCAAATGGCTGCCGAAGCCATTGCCAGACAGCTGTTACAGATGGCACAACTTCAAGCCCTTCTTCCCCAAGGGTGGACCATTCAATACGTCAATGGCGATGGTGACTGCCTGCCCACTGCCCTGGCTCAGTCAATGAATGCCAATGGCTTTGCCCAGGAGCTGAATCAACAGTTAGTCAGACAGCAGCTGGCCAAACTGCTTCGCACAATTCTTGGTTTCATTGAAAACCTCGCCAGCCATATAGATCCGGAAGGCACTTCACCTGAACTAGTTACCCTGCAGCAAGATTTGCTTTCAAATCAATTATTCACTCTGACAGGCCTCACCATTGATCAGATTGAAGACATGCTTCAGAACGGCTCGATTGAAAATTCTGCTGCCGTTACAGGTCCTGTACTGGGAGAAATGAACAGCTGGCTGGACCCCGGTTTCATTCCCATCCTGCAACAAATGCTGAATGTCCAGATCAACCTGAATTCGCCCAACCATAACCAGGACACGATGCTCAATGAACCTTTCAATAACCAGTTCTGGCACCATAACGCACCGACGCTGGCCTTTTATCTGCAGTCAGCCGGTATCATTGCACTCAGTGAAAACCTGCCTGAAATCACCCTGGTTTTTAACGGCCAAACAGGAAGAAGAGGTCACTACTTTTTTGCCTTGCCGCCCGGTATTGACCCACCTCAGCTTCAGGCCCAGCCCCTTTCAAACCACTCTTCTGAAGTCGTACCGGATCTTTGGAACAGAGGAGAAGTCCGATATCAATTTCAAATGAGTAGACCTTTTTGATCCAGAATCCGAAACTGATCTCTTGAAAAGAATGATGACACTCAATCCAGACGACGACTGATGACTTCTGTCAGGAAACTCTTGAGAACCCTGACATTGGCAGGAAGCAGCTTTCGGTCTCTGGAAACCATATAGATAGGAGGCCGTGAAGCAAACTGGTATTCAGGCAGTACCTGGATAAGTTTTTCAGTATCTATCTCATCATCAACGAAGAACTTCAACATGACCCCTATCCCCATATTCGCCTTCACCAATGTTTTAATGCCATAAATGTCGTTCATGGCCACCCGGCTTTCTATCTCTACAGCAAACTGCTGCTGATCCTTATGAAAAACCCATGGTACGGCATTATTGAATAGCCGGAAGTGGGATGCCATGCAGTGATGCCTTTTCAGATCTTCAGGAAACTTTGGCTCCCCCTTCTCCGCCAGATAATCAGGTGTTGCCACCAGCACCACAGGACACTCACCCAGGCTTTTGCAAATCAGGGAACTATCTGAGAGCTGGCCCATAGTGATAATGATGTCCTGCTTATCAGAGAATGCCTGCAGCGTGGGTTGTTCCACCGTCAAATCCACTCGAAGATCTGGATATTCTTCCATCAACCGGGGCAACTCGGGTATCACCAGTTCCCTGGCTAACAGGGGAGGTACCGAAAGCCTCACCACACCGGAAATATCTTCTTTGAGTGCAGAGCCCGTCTGTTCAAGGATGTTGTAGCTTTCGAGCATTGAGCGAACATAGGGCTGCAGAGTCTCACCCGCCTCAGTTAACAAAAGATGGGGACTGCGATGAAAAAGTTTGTAACCCAGAGCCGATTCCAGTCGGGCCATCTGTTTGCTGATATGGGAATTGGACACCCCCAGCCGTTCTGCTGTCTTGCTGAAACTTCCGTATTCAGCGGCACAACCAAAAATCTGATACTGCTCGATCTTACTCATAAGACATCATTCTTATTTTATTCATGACCGATGCTATCAGATATTTTCCAATCGCGTTTCCATATGGAAAACCCGGGTTTCCAAACAGGCGGTTTATTAATTTTCCTGAGTCCCTAAGCTGAGAACACTTTTCCACCGTTTCTGGATAAAAGAATGACCAGTAAAATAACAATGAAAAAGGTCTCGATCATTCTGGGGGCTTTCGCCGTACTGGGGATACTGGCCAGTCAGATTAACCTGGCAGCCCTGATCAGCTATCAGCAAAAACGCAGCGACGCCATTATTGCCGAGAAGATGGCCGCCAGCATTGGCGCACTGGCCTATGTCTATGGCTATCCTCTGGTGGATATGGCCAAACAAATGCACAACGAAATTCATAAGGTGGAAGAGAACCAGCAGGTTTACGCTCCCATAAACCGCCTGCACCGTTACGATGAAATAGTCGGGCCAGAGAATGCTGGCAACCTTCGTCTGCCCAACAACGACACCCTCTATTTCAGTGGCTGGTTTGATATCAGCAAAGAGCCGGTCATTATTCACACACCGGATACTCAGGGACGCTACTTCACCATTGCTGTCACCAACCTTTACTCTGAAGTAATTCATATTGGACGACGGACTTACGGTACTGACGAAACCTATTACGCACTGGTTTCACCCGACTGGCAGGGCAGCCTACCGGACAATGTTAAGCCTGTAGAAGTAGAGACTTCCAAAGGCTGGTTATTGGGCAGAATGTATGTAGCAGGCAAAGAAGATAAGCCCGCTGCAGTCGATGCCATGAACAATATCTGGATGGCTTCACTCAGTGAATTCACTCTGGATCAGAGACCTGCTACAAAACCTGCAATCACTTCAGAGCCCATTGATCCACTGCAATCCCTCGAATTCTTCAGTTACATGAATAAGGCACTGAGAAGTATTCCAACCCGTGCCAGCGAACAAGCGCTTATGGCCCAGTTCGACCTGATTGGCATTGGCCCCAACAGTGACTTCGATCCAGAAAAGCTCAGTGAAGCCACACTCAAAGGTTTAGAGCAGGCACTGGAAGAAGGCATGAAGATTGTCGAAGCATCCGAACTTCGTACGCTTCCCAGTTACAACGGCTGGATGATTCCCCAGAAAGTGGGTCGCTACGGATTCGATTACATTCAGCGAGCCTCTGTTGTGGCCAATGGTTATGGCAACCTGCCGGAAGAATCGACATATGCAGCCGCTCTGACATCAGGCGACGATGACATTATGACGGGAAACAACACCTACAAGCTGCACTTTGAAAAAGGTCAGTTACCGCCTGTTAAAGGCTTCTGGTCAGTAGCCACTTACGAACTCCCAAAGAAACAGCTGGCCAGCAATGAGATTAATCGTTACAGCATTGGAGATCGTACCGATGGCATCCAGTACAACGACGATGGTTCTTTGACAATCTGGCTTCAGTCCGAAAGACCGGAAGATCCCAATAAAAACTGGCTGCCTGTTCCCGAAGGTATGTTTATGGCGGTGATGAGAATGTACGAGCCTGAGCAGCCCATTCTCAATAAAGAGTATGAGCTGGCCAGGATTGAAAGGGTGAATTGATCACCCTTTTCTATAAGTCAAAGGCGTGAGCCCGGTCCAGCTTTTAAAAGCACGAATAAAGGCACTGGGCTCAGAGAAAGCCACTTTGGCAGCGATCTCTTCAATAGATAGACGCTTCTGATTGAGGAGATGAATCGCAATGTCGCGGCGGGTCTGGGTTTTGATCTCCTGATAGACCGTACCCTCTTTTTTCAATGCACGACGTAGGGTCTGTGAATGCATATTGAGATGAGCGGCTATGACTTCAATCTCAGGCAGCTCCTCTTTTTCCCTCAGGCTGGTTTCAACCAGATTTCTGACATTCATGGCGATCTGCTTGTCACTGACTCGTGTTTCAAACAGATTCATCGGCGCACGCTCCATGTATGACTGAAGCGACGGGTAGTTTTGCCGATTAGGCAAATCAAAGGCACTGCGATTATAAACAATGGAGTTTCGAGGCTGGTTAAACAATACCGCAGCCCCGAAAAACAGGAACTGATACTCTTCCGGGTAATCCGTGGCGGGGTAGTCCAGAGTCACCTGGACAATGGGCATCCTTTCATTAGCCAACCAACTGTGGAAACGGTGAAATGACATCAGCGTGGTTTCAACAATATAAGTATTGGTAATCGTAGAAGTCGATCGACGGCCAATCTCATGGGTAACCAGATTGTCATCTAATGTCAGCTGATGGTAAAAGCCATTCTCCAGCAGGTTGGCGTACTCCACTGAACGCTCATAGGCCTCTCCAACGGAGGGACAATTAATGACCGCATTACACATCATGGCCGATACACCAATGCGTTGAGGCTTGCCTAACAGACCCATTGCCTCATCGTTGAGCAATACCGTTAATTTGCTCACCAGCCTGAAATACTGGGCTGCCTCCACCCTGGATCGATCTTCCGTCAAAACCTGAGGTGGTATCTCGCATTCACGCAGAAGCTTCTTCAGGTCATAGCCCAGAGCCTCTGCGCCATCGAGTGTCTGACGGACATAAGCTGAACTGATGGTGATTGTTTTCATTCTTTACACTCTGAAAAGAGTTAGTCCCAACACTCTTCCAGGGGCTGTTTCAACTCACTTCTCCCCCTGTCCGAAATAGAATTCTAAATTAAAAGTGTCATCTAATGTCAATTTTTATGTCCCCCCCTGTCATTGTTAAGTCAGTTGTTCCAGAGCAGAATGTGCCAAAGTCGATAGCTGCAAGTGACAGCAGCAGGGGAAAGTCGCCGGTCAGGAAAGGGATACAAGAGCGATTCAGGACAGCCGGCCACCCGGAATACAAAAGCAAGAAAAACTTAAAGGAAACCCAAAATGCCCCATCCAGTGTATATCTATGATGCCGTACGCACTCCAAGGAGTAAGGGTAAGAAAGACGGTAGCCTCTACACAGTCAAGCCCATCGACCTGGGCGCATCTGTTCTGAAAGCCATGCAGAGTCGTCTGGACCTGGACACATCCTACGTCGATGACGCGGTATTCGGTTGTGTAACCCCCATCGGCGAACAGGGCGGCGATGTCACCAAAATGATCGTTGCCAACGCTGGCTGGGATCAAAGTGTTGCCGGCGTTCAGTTGGATCGCTTCTGCGCTTCCGGTCTGGAAGCTGTCAACATTGCCGCTCAAAAAATCGCTTCCGGCTGGGAAGATCTGGTGGTAGCCGGCGGTGTTGAGTCCATGTCCCGTGTTCCCCTGGGTTCCAGTGGTGGTGCCATGGGTGCCGACCCTGAGTTTGTCTTCAAGAATGGTTTTATTCCTCAGGGTGTTGCAGCTGACCTGCTGGGAACACTGGATGGTCATACCCGTGAAGAAGTCGATGCCTTCGCCGTAGAATCACAGCGTCGTGCAGCTCACGCCCGTGACAATGGTTATTTTGATAAGTCTGTGGTTGCCGTTAAAGACAACAACGGTGTCACTGTTCTGGATAAAGACGATTTCATCAAGCCTGAAACCACTATGGAAGGCCTGGCCAAGCTGAAGCCCGCTTTTGAAATGCCAGGACAATTCGGCTTTAACGATGTCGCCATCAGCAAGTACCCACAGGTTTCCAAGGTCAACCACATTCATACGCCGGGTAACTCTTCCGGCATCGTAGACGGTTCCTCTGCTGTTCTGGTGGGCAGTGAAAAAGCCGGTAAAGATCTGGGTCTGACACCACGCGCCCGCATTGTTGCCACCGCAGTTCTGGCGGTTGAGCCAGTTCTGATGCTGGCCGGTCCTGCTCCTGCTGCTCGCAAGGCTCTGAAAAAAGCCGGCCTGCAAGCCAGCGACATTGACCTGTGGGAAATCAACGAAGCCTTCTCTTCCGTTGCCCTGCGTTATATGAGCGAACTGGAAATCTCCCACGATGTCACCAACGTAAACGGTGGCGCCATTGCCATGGGTCACCCACTGGGCGCAACCGGTGGCATGTTGGTTGGCACCATGGTGGATGAGCTGGAGCGTCGTAACCTCAAGCGCGGCATGATCTCTCTCTGCGTAGGCGGTGGCATGGGTATCTCCACCATCGTTGAACTGGTCTAAGAGACAGATTTCCTGAAGATTCAAGAATAGAGAGAGCAGAAGAACAATGAGTGGATTTATTTACGAAAAAGACGCCGACGGCATCGTCACCATCACCATGGACATGGAAGGTTCAGTCAATGCCATGACTGAAGAGTACCGTGGCACCATGGAAGACACGGTAACCCGTCTGGAAGCTGAAGAAAGCATGACCGGTGTCGTTTTCGCTTCTGCCAAAGACGTATTCTTTGCAGGCGGTAACCTGAACGAGCTGGTTGAAGCCCAGCCCGGTGATGAAGAAGATTACATGGAAGGCCTGGAAGCGGTTAAAGGTCACTTCCGTCGTCTGGAGAAACTGCCAGTTCCTGTAGTGGCCGCTATTAATGGTGCAGCTCTGGGTGGCGGTTTCGAACTTTGCCTGGGTTGTAACTACCGTATCGCCTGGAATAACCGCAGCGTTAAGCTGGGTCTGCCAGAAGTAAACCTGGGCCTGCTGCCAGGTGCCGGTGGTATCGTTCGTACCGTTAATATGCTGGGTCTGCAAAATGCCCTGCCTTACATCATGGAAGGCAAGCAGATCACTCCGGACAAAGCTCTGGAAGCCGGTCTGATCAATGAGCTGGTCGACACCAAGGAAGAACTGGTTTCCCGCGCAAAAGCCTGGATTCTGGAAAACAAGGACAACGAAGAAGCGAAAAGCCAGCCCTGGGACCGCAAAGGTCACAAGATCCCTGGTGGCGATACCAACAACCCACAGGTTGCCCAGCTGCTTGTTATGTCTCCAGCCATGCTGCTGCAAAAGACCAAAGGTTTGATGCCTGCTCCGGAAACCATTCTGGACTGTGCTGCTGAAGCTGCACGCCTGAGCTTTGACGGCGCTCTGAAAGTAGAAAGCCGTGGTCTGACCAAACTGGTGATGACGCCGGTTGCCAAGAACATGATCACCACCTTTTTCTTCCAGATGAACCAGGTGAATGGCGGTGCCAGCCGTCCAAAAGGCATTGAGAAGACCGACGTTAAGAAAGTCGGTGTACTGGGTGCTGGTGTCATGGGTCAGGGTATTGCTCTGGTATCTGCCATGGCAGGTATCGAAGTGGTTCTGAAAGACCTGACAGTAGAGTCCGCAGAAAAGGGTAAAGCCTACTCCGACAAGACGCTTTCCAAGCGTGTTGCCCGCGGTCGTATGACTGAAGAGAAAAAAGCAGGCATCCTAAGCCTGATCAAGCCAACCGCGAATAACGAAGACCTTCAAGGTTGTGACCTGATTATCGAAGCCGTTTTCGAAGACATCAATCTGAAGAAGAAGATTGTTCAGGAAACCGAACCTTTCCTGGCGGAAAATGGCACTTACGGTTCCAACACCTCTTCCCTGCCTATTGGACGTCTGGCAGAAGCCAGTCTGAATCCAGAAAACTTTATCGGAATTCACTTTTTCTCCCCAGTAGACAAAATGCCTCTGGTCGAGATTATCTGCGGTGACAAGACCAGCCAGGAAACTCTGGCCAAGGCTTTTGACTACTCACAGAAAATCAAGAAGACACCTATTGTCGTTAATGACTCTTTTGGTTTCTTCACATCTCGTACCTTCGGTAGCTACCTGGATGAAGGCGTTCAGCTGCTGAAAGAAGGTTTCCACCCAGTAGCTCTGGACAACCTGGCCAACTCCATCGGTATGCCTCTGGGCCCACTGGCTATTTATGACGAAGTGAGCCTTAGCACGTCCCTGAAAGCCAGTGCATCTGCTGAAGAACTGGGCCTGCTGGACGTTCACGGTGACAGCACCATTACCCGTGGAGTGATGAGCACCATGGTAGAAGAGCACGGTCGTGGTGGTCGCCATCAGGGCGGTGGTTTCTATCAGTACGGTGAAGACGGCAGCAAGGAAATCTGGCCCGGACTCTATGACCTTTACTACAACAAGGATCTGGAAATTCCCAGCGAAGACGTCAAAGATCGTCTGCTGTTCCGCCAGGTCATTGAAGCTCTGAAAGGTTTGCAGGAAGGCGTTGTCCACTCTGTAGCTGACGCCAATATCGGAACCATCATGGGTATCGGTGCTCCTGCGTGGACCGGTGGTCTGATCCAGTTCGTCAATACTTACGGTACTCAGAAGTTCGTAGATCGTGCGACTGAGCTGGCCGAGAAGTACGGCGACCGCTTTGCTCCTCCTGCTATTGCGGTTGAGAAAGCTGAGAAAGGCGAGCTGTTCGTATAACCTTGTTCGCTCATAGCTCCTGCTCGCTTCGGGCAGGAGCTTTAAGCAACCCAATAACAATAAAAATCTGGAGATGTAGGCAATGGGTCCCCTGACAGGTTATAAAATCATCGAACTCGCCGGCATTGGCCCCGGCCCTTTCTGCGGCATGCTGCTGGCTGATATGGGTGCGGAAGTCATTGTTGTTGAACGAGCCAGTTCTGATCATGTCGCACCAGACGTCACCCGCCGTGGCAAAAAGTCTATTGCCCTGAACCTCAAAAGTAAGGAAGGTTTGGAAACCTTGCTGAATCTGGTAGAGGGTGCCGATGCCATTTTTGAAGGCTTTCGTCCCGGCGTTGCCGAGCGACTGGGCGTAGGCCCGGAAGAGTGTCAGAAGCGAAACCCCAAAATTGTTTATGGTCGCATGACTGGCTGGGGACAAATCGGTCCACTGGCTCAGGCGGCTGGCCATGATATCAATTACATTTCCCTGACGGGCGCTTTATATGCGACAGGTCGCAAACATGAAAAGCCGGTTCCACCACTGAACCTGGTGGGCGATTACGGTGGCGGTGCGATGTTCCTCGCAGTGGGTATTCTGGCAGGTTTGCTGGAAGCTCAAAAAACCGGTCAAGGTCAGGTGATTGACGCTGCCATGACCGACGGCTCAGCACTGCTGATGGCTATGTTTAATTCATTCCATGCCATGGGTATCTGGAGCAACCAGCGTGGCAGCAACCTGCTGGATAGTGGCGCTCACTTCTATGACACCTACGAAACCCAGGACGGCAAATACGTTTCTCTGGGTTCTATTGAGCCTCAGTTCTATAGCCTGTTGATTGAAAAAGCCAACCTGGATCCCAGCGTGTTTGGTGATCAGCACAATGCTTCTCGCTGGCCTGAATACAAGGAAAAACTGGAAGTCATTTTCAAGACCAAGACTCAGGCCGAGTGGTGTGAACTGATGGAAGGCACTGACGTCTGCTTTGCTCCGGTTCTCGACTTCCTGGAAGCCCCCCAACATCCACACAATGTCGCACGTAACACCTACATCGACATTGATGGCATGACCCAACCTGCTCCGGCACCACGTTTCAGCCGTACACCTTCCGAGGTGAGCCATGGTTCGAAAGCGGCAGGAGTGGATACCGAAAGTGTACTGGGTGAATGGGGCTTCTCGGCAGAAAAAATCCAGTCACTGAAGAATGCTGGAGCACTCAGCTAAGCGTTCAGAAATCACTTGTTCCCATGCTCCGGTGTGGGAACCGGTTTAAGAAAAGAAATTAGCGGAAGATTTTGTTTTTCATCGCAACGATGAAAAATGTTTCACGATAAAAACAACAAAAGGAGTGATAAATATGCCGCAAAATGAGCCAGAGGTGCTTAGCCAGGCATTTACGCTCGGCTACACCTACACCCGCTCTACCGGCCCCGTTGTAGGTCAATTCCTGACCGGGCTGCGCGACCGTAAACTCATCGGCAACAAAGCCAGTGACGGTAAGGTTTATGTTCCACCTATGGAATACGATCCAAAAACCGCTGAGGCTATCACTGATTTTGTCGATGTAGCTGAAACCGGTGTGGTCAAAACCTGGTCATGGGTCAATGAGCCTAATGAAAAGCATCTTCTGAGAAAACCTTTTGCTTTTGCCATGATTCAGCTGGACGGCACCGATGTACCCATGCTGCATATGGTGGATGCGGGCAGTCAGGATGCCATGAGCACAGGCATGAAAGTTCAGGTTCGCTGGGCGGATGAAACCCAGGGACTGATTACTGATATTGCCTGCTTCGAACCCGTTACTGAAGACTCGAAAGTGGCTGAAAAGCCTGCAGCTTCCGATCTTGAGCCCATTACCGGTGTGGAATCTCCAGTCTATCTGGAATACAACTTCACAGCAGGTAAAGCGACGGCTACCTTCCTTTCCAACATTAAGAAAGGCAAACTCACTGGCGGTAAGTGTTCAGAGTGTTCCGCTGTTTATGTCCCCCCTCGTGGTTCATGCCCAGCCTGTGGCGTAGCAAATGATGAGAATGTTGAGCTGAGCAACAAGGCCACCGTTCAGTCTTTCACCATTATTTCGATCCCTATTCCCGGCAACCCGATCAAACCGCCTTTTGTCGTGGCCAACCTGATGGTTGATGGTGCTCACCAGTCCTTTCTGCACATTGTCAGCGGTTGCGAGAACAGTGATGTTCGTATCGGCATGCGGGTAGAAGCCGTATGGAAGCCTGAAGAAGAGTGGACTCACGCGATGGAAAGCATTGCTTACTTCCAGCCCATTGACGAGCCCGATATTCCTCGTGAAGAGATTGGTCGACTAACGCCAAAGGGGGAGAAGAACGATGCGTGATATTGCCGTTGTAGCCTATGCACAGAACCCTATTGTTCGGGATGCGGGTGCCAATAACGAAGTTGAGTTGATCATGCCTGTGGTCAACGAAGTATTAAAAGAAGCTGGGCTGAAAGACATTCATGATGTCGACTTCACCTGCTCAGGCAGCTGTGATTATCTGCAGGGTGCCGCTTTTGCCTTCGTTGCCGGTGTTGATGCTTTGGGTGCAGTGCCACCTATCAAAGAATCCCACGTTGAGATGGACGCAGCCTGGGCGCTGTACGAAAGTATCCTGAAAATCAACATGGGTGCAGCAGAGTCTGCCCTGATTTACGGATTTGCCAAATCCAGCCCCGGTAAGCTGGCTCAGGTACTGTCTCAACAGCTGGACCCTTACTACTACTCGCCACTGTGGCCTGACGTTGTCAGTCTGAATGCCATGCAGGCTCGTTCCGCTATGGAAGCCGGTGTTCTGACGGAAGAAGACATGGCTGAAGTCGTCAGTCGTTCACGTGCAAACGCGAAATCTAACGACAAAGCTCAACTGTCTGGAGATTATTCGGTAGAACAGCTGCTGGAAGAGCCAGAATATATTGCGCCCCTGCGAAAGCATGACTGCCCTCCTGTCTCTGACGGTGCTTCAGCAATGATTATCTGCACCGTTGAGAAAGCCAAAGAGTGGGGACTGCCCTACGCCGTCATCAAAGCGATGGATCATCGTATCGAGACCCATAACTTTGGTGCCCGTGATCTGACTGTTTCCGAGTCCACCGCTATTGCCGCTGAGGCCGTAGGTGTGAATTCTGCAAAGGTGGATGTAGCTGAAATTCATGCGCCCTTCAGTCATCAGGAAATCATCCTGAAAAAAGCACTGGGTCTGGGTGATGACACAGTGGTCAACCCTTCCGGTGGCCCTCTGGCCGGCAACGTGATGATGGCTGCAGGCCTTGACCGAATTGGTGAAGTTGCCCGTCGCATTATCAATGGGGAAGCAAAACGCGGTGTCGCTCATGCCACCAGCGGACCTTGCTTGCAGCACAACATGGTCACGGTACTGGAGGCAGAATAATGGCTGAATTAGCAGCAGTGGTCGGTGTTGGACAAACCAAATACCAGACCAAAAGATCCGACGTTTCTATTGCAGGCCTGGTTCGTGAAGCCGCCGTTAATGCATTGAAAGACGCTGAGCTGACCTGGGACGACATTGACGCCGTTATTGTCGGTAAAGCGCCTGATATGTTTGAAGGCATCATTATGCCGGAAGCCTATCTGACCGACGCTCTGGGCTGTAATGGCAAACCCATGTTGCGTGTTCACACTGCAGGCTCTGTTGGAGGTTCAACCGCTATCGTAGCAGCGTCTTATGTTCAGAGCGGCATGTTCAAGCGTATTCTGACCGTTGCTTTCGAGAAGCAGTCAGAGTCCAACGCCATGTGGGCTCTGTCTAACCCACAGCCATTCTCGCCACACCTGAATGCCGGTGCCGGTGGTTACTTCGCACCGATTATCCGTGAATATATGCGTCGCAGTAATGCGCCATACAATGCGGGTATTCGTGTTGCTACCAAAGACCGTCTGCATGGTGCATTGAACCCTCTTGCTCATTTGAAGCTGGGAGAGATCACTGAAGAACAGGTAGAACACTCCGGAATGCTTTGGGATCCTATTCGTATGCTGGAATCCTGCCCTTCTTCCGACGGTGCCTGTGCCATGATCATCGCCAACGAAGAGCTGGCTGAACAGTCTCCGAAGAAGCCTGCCTGGATTCGTGGTACTGCTATGCGCTCCGAACCTACCATGTTCGCGGAACGTGAAGAGGTTAACCCTCTGGCGGGTCGTCAGTGTGCTGCCGACGTATATCAACAGGCTGGCATCACCAATCCCCGTAAGGAGATTGACTGTGCAGAAATCTATGTACCTTTCTCCTGGTATGAGCCCATGTGGCTGGAAAACCTGGGCTTTGCCGAAGAAGGTGAAGGTTGGAAGCTGACCATGGACAATGTTACTTCATTGATCGATGGCGGTGATACGCCCTGGAACCCATCCGGCGGTGTACTGTCTTCCAACCCCATCGGTGCATCCGGCATGATCCGTTTTGCTGAGGCTGCCCAGCAGGTGCGTGGCGAATGTGGTGACCACCAGGTGCCCGGTGCTAAAACCGCCATGGGCCATGCCTACGGTGGTGGTGCTCAATTCTACGCTATGTGGATTGTGAGTTCCGATAAGTCCTGATTTTTTGGGGCGGAGTTCTTCCGCCCCTTTCCTTCTCTATAAAGAAAACCATCTATCCTTGCATTTTTGCTTTCACGGAATGCACTGATGCCTCCCGTCCCCATGACAACCGATGACTATGAGTCACTGTTTCAGTGTCACAGCGAGAATGTTCAGCCATTACTTCTGACAGAAAGTCATTATGGCGATGTTATGGCGATCAGAATCAATGATTTTATCCCCGCTTTTGACATTCTGGATCGGCATCTGAATCAAACGCCTCCTTACCCTATTCTGAAAACCCAGGCCAACGCCCTGGAAACCCCAATGCCCTGTGAATGGGGTTATTTCATTGAACAGCAACTCTATGAAATTATTAAACAGTTCTCACAACGGTATAAAGACAGCTGGACGGCCAGGTACTGGGAGAGAACATTGAATCAGTGGCCCTATGTCACATACAACCGAGCCACTTTGTATAACAGGACAGAGGCTGTGACTAAATCACATACCTTTTTGCCTCATTGTGATGCAATAGGAGGATGGGTTTGCCAGTTATGGCGCTGCACTCTGCCCGCAGAGCTCAGTCATACCGCTTTTTATAAGATACTGGGAAGTTTCAGTTGTCATGACAGCCTTGAAGTCACCTGGCGAAAACTGGAAGCAGAGGGCTATCTATCCCCACCGCCAACCTGGTGGCAAACTTCCGGACTGCCCGGTAAAGAAGACCAGATTCAGCAATATTCAACGTTAGCCAATAACAGAAATACACTGATTATTTATCCCACTTCACTCTACCACTCACCCTGGTATTCAAAATCGCTGACCCAATGCAGAAGCCTGATTCAATGGTTTTTAGAACCACACGCTTTTTTCAGTAACGAGGTCATAAGATCACTGTCGTATATCAAAATTTAATTATGCATTCCTTTTATTAAAAATAAATCATCTATGATATTCGAAAGAATTATGATGTCTGACAGCGGCTTGGCTATAGTCTTAATGCACAACTCAGCAAGAGTGTTCGTTCAATCCGAGGACTTGAAAATGAAAGTTGTATTTAAAGACACTGATTTCAAAACCAGCTCCTTCACACACGGAGTTATCTCTTGTGTTGAAGTGGCCATTAAAGATGGTCATATAGCTGTGCGAAATAACCGCCGCCCGGAAAAAGGCATGGTGTTATTCGATGAACTGGAATGGTCTGCATTTCTCAAAGGTGTAAAAAACAACGAGTTTGAACTTTAGGCTGCCACAGTCCAGTAAATATCAGACTCATCGTTCCCACTATTTGGGACAGCGCTTTATTCATCTGACGGCATTTCGACTCTGGTGATATAAATAGACTTATCCAGCCGCTGTCCCAATTACAAAATATCTCAGTCCAAGCACTTTATTGTCCTATCCATGATGTTTCTCCAATGATTATAAATGTTTCATTAGTTTTAAATTGATCAAATAAGATGACAAATGATCCGGAAATCAGAAATAAAGAATTGATTGACCAGTTAGCAAGCGTCACTGCTGATTTTTGCAAACCAGGGATATTGAAAGAAAAAGCCGCAAGCCCACTTTTATACTCCGACATTAAAACGATTCTTCATGCTGTTGCAGACAAGGCTTCAGTCATCAGCCCTACCCTTCGTTTGATGAAGAATCATGGTGTACAACTGGATCTGGCTCAAATACTGATACAAAACCCACCTTCTCACACTGAAAGACTTGAAGACTGGTATTACAAGATTTTTAAAGACGACAATATATGTATTATTATCGGTCAACTGGCTGGTTATTTTTCTGATATTGTTTCTCGTATAAAAGGGATTCATCCGACTCTTTCAAACACCGTTCAGGATCCATTTCTCACACTCCAGCCCAGCCTGTTAATGGGTGATTACGACTTCACACCTTTCGGCATCCATGAAGACGGTTATGGAGTCAGCGTCATTCATTTTCATTTGGGGCCCTGTAGCAAATACATGACGTTCTGGAGCCGAGACCTGCTCTCTGAATTGACGGGAAGTTCTGAACGATTTTATGCCTCCAACCCAAGGCATCAGAGATCTTACAGCAGCCTTATTCCATTAGGAGAAACCTGGTGTATTGAGCCAGGGGATGTCTTTTATATTCCTGAAGATATGCCCCATATTGGCCATGCAACCGGCTTTTCAGCCAGTTTTATGATCATTCTTGAACGGCTGACCAAAAGCGACTGGTATGGAAAAGCCCTGGCCCAACTACTGGAACACCTGGAAAATCAACAGCCACTACCAAACTGGTTAACAGATGCCAGTAAACAGTTTCAACAAAGTGTTCAGAATAATTCCGGAATAGTGCCTTCTCACCATCCAGCAAAACCTCCGAAAACCAGGGAGTAATTTCCATGAAAGTAGCCTTTTTCGGGTACAACTTTTTCAGTTCCTGTCTGGATGTTTTTGCTCAACATGGACATGAAGTGATTCAGCTATTCACTGGCCCGGAAATTCAATACACCGATAACATTCATCAATGGGCTTATGAACATCATGTACCTCTCTATATGGGGCGCCCTTCTGATGAAATCATGGATGAACTGCTTGGCAAAGGCGTCGACCTGTTCTTTTCAGCAGCCTATTCCTGGAAAATCACTCATACCGATCAGGTACCCTACGCTATTAACCTTCACTCAACCCTGTTGCCTGAAGGGCGCGGACCCTGCCCTTTACCTCATATTCTTCAACGCGCGCCACAAATAGCCGGGCTGACCCTTCACCAATTGGCAGAGAGGATTGACGAAGGCGACGTTATCCTTCAAAAAGCACTCCCTCCTGAGCCTGAAGAGTCATTAGATATGTTTGCAACCAGACTCTACCTTGAAGCCCCAAAATTACTGAATACTCTTCTGAACAACTTTGACAGCCTCTATCATTCCCGAGCACCGCAAACCAAAGGTAGCTATATCAGGGACATCAACGACCAGGATCGTACTTTAAACTGGGCAAGCAGCTGCCATACCCTTGAGAAACAGATAAGAGCCTTTAATATTCTCGGCGTTTTTCTAGAGGCTCAGGGTGAAAAGTGGCTGGCATTCTATGGCGAAACTCTGGTCTATTCACACGACTATCAGGCGGGGCAGATCATCCAGAACAATCAGCAGAAACTGGTTATTGCGGTCAGTGATGGTCTTGTTCTGTTTCCGAAGCAGGCTCTTTCACTCTTAACCAATGCCAGATGAACAAGGAGATCAGACAATAGGACATGGTATACAGGGACAAAGCTTTCGTTGTCCCGTCAGCTGACAACACAACCAGAGCGGAAACAATGCTGCTGACAATGATAGCCACAACATCCAGAACAGAACTGGCCGTTGCTGCATCCCTGGGGTGCTCCTGCAAAATCCCCGCCTGGGAATTGGGTCCCACAAACCCGGAAATGTAAAACAGAGCGGCTAAAAAAACCATGCAGCTTGTAAATGTATGGCTCTCGGCCCAGTCAATGACCATGTTAAGCACTGACATTAAAACGAGGATAAAAAAAGCCTTTTGCATTATTTTTTCATAGCGAAACTTTTTCAATAAATAGATATTCGTCACTGCAGATGCCCCCAAAATCAAAAAGGCTAATGTTAGGGCAATAGCGAGGGTAGAATAATCTGTATGAAAGTAGTCAATAAATAAAAAAGAGGCATTATTAAGATAGATAAAAACAGCCATTGATCCACATGAATTAGCGATGACATAGCGAAGTGACGGCTTATCACAAAGTATACGAATGAAGTCGTAGAAAAAGAATTTTCCAGAATCCTCTCTAATAATCTTTTTCTCTTGGCGAAACTCCAGATGATTGATGACAAATAAAGCCAGTGAGCAAAGCGCAAAAAATGCAAACAGAGCCCTCCAGCCTAGCGCAGAAGTTATCTTGATCCCCAGTTCTGGGCAGATAACTCTTGATACCAACAAAACCAGTGCAATAACCGAAAACTGTCTCGCTGATTCATTATCAGAATATCGATCGCGTATCAGTGCCGGGACGATCACCAGAATGGCTGATGCCCCCACTCCCTGTATGATTCTTCCTCCATAAAAGAGCCACTCTGAGCTCGCAAGAAAGCATGACATACAACCTGCCAGGAAAGTCAGCAAACCTGCTTTCAGAACCGGTAACCGACCCAAACGATCCCCGTACCGGGCAAAAAGTGGCATAAAAAGTCCCTGAATAAATATCAGGACAATAGTAGTGAGTTGAAAGTAGTTAACAGACGATCCAAAATCTTTGGCAACGATTCCCGTTACTGAAATGTACGCATCTTCCACCATCACCGTCAAAAGCAATGTAAAGGAAGCAATGAACGAGAAACGCCAGATGGCCAGCTTATCGACAGAAGATTGAAGTGAAAACACAATGGTTTACTCGGATATCTCAGGGGATATTGCCGTTACCCTCCGATAATGGATCATCCGATGAGAGTCCGGCCCGAGTCTGCTCAAATTGTTCATAGGAAAGTTGCAACAACCGGCCTCTAATTTAAGCTGACGGAGTGTAGCTTAGACCAGCTTCAAATAAGTTACCCACCTCGCAAAATAAAAGACGGCAGAGTTATATTCTTACTCCTTGAAACAGGCACCATCTTACTCATCAATATCGATTAAGGAGTCCATCAATCATGGGCAGTTCCGGAACCACATCAGGGACTTCACGCGAAGAACTCTCAGGTTCAACAACAGCCGCATTGATTTCAACATGACGGTACTTAAGGGTAGTAACAGAAGGATAATAAGGCGATAAGTCTCTATGAGGTTGGCCACTCCATAGCCAATCAAACCAGCCTGCATTATCTGCCCCATCTTTTTGGGGTCGTTTGAGCACTAACCTTTTTATAGATGCGCCGGATTTTTTTATTTTTTTTCCTTTTCGATACAGATAGACCTGAGCCATCTGCTGAGATTTGGGACGATGGAGATAGTTATATTTATAGATTATCTGTTCTGCCAACCCATTATTTTCAGGATCAAAATCGGGCTGGTTATCCTGATAGACTTTCGGAGCCGACTTCAAAAGGGTAGCTATCTCTTCCTTTGGATAAATATCTTCAGCAATATGGGTTAGAACGTGGGCTGATTCCCCTTCTGCCAGCATGTCATCCAGCACCAGCTTTACTCTATTGATCATTATCCATTCCCAGTCATCTTCCTGCCCTTGTTTTGGATAAGACCATGCATAACTATGATCTCCAGTCAGCTGAACAATCGAATGCCAATGGCCGTCTTTCAAGATTCTATATTGCGCCATATAGGCCATATTGGCGCTACTGACCCTTGAAAACCAACCCATCTTTCGCCATAGAGTGAGTCCCACATCATCAAATCGATTAATGAATGGCTCAAGAGGCAAGGGACTGATCGCCAGAAAATTACTGCCAAATAAGAGATGCTCCGTTTGAGCATTCAGATAGTCAGTTCCAGATTCAGAGAGGTCGCAGGCTTCCTCAGCAGCTTCACTCGACATGCTTAAGCCAAGAACACTGAGACATAAGCTCCGGATCTGACTCATGTACTCTACATTGGAAACGCCAGAGAACACAAAAAGATCCGGATTTGCTTGCCTGATCTCTTGCAATTGAGAAAAATTTTCAGTCAGCACATCAAACTGCTCGTTGATGGCTTTTATACTGTCAGAATCATCATCAGAAAGATGCCAGTAGAAGAGTTTCAGGTCTGTTGAGCCAGAATCCCCTTTATAAAACCCGGAGCTGCCTGTTTTTTCTTGTTTAGCAGAGTGGCTCAGCCTTTGATGACGTTTTTCACCCTCATATTGAATATCAAGCGGCTGTGCCAAGCTGATATTCTCATGACTTAGCCCACCCTCATCCAAATAGTACCGACGAAACAGAAACACATCATCTTCAGCTCTTGTCGTTCGTCTGATCATCATTTCCATGACCGTATCAATCAGATCATTCTCTTTGCTGAACCGGGTTAAATCGTCATCTGTTCTGATGTAACTACCAGCTCCTGCTGGCAGAGATAAAATACCTGCCAGAACGAAAGAGAGCGCTCGCATAGCAATCCTGTGTTTGAAATGGGAAGAATATCTCAGCCAATAAATAAATCTGGCTTTAATTGTTAGAAATCTTTTTTCGGACTCATACTAGTTGAATGCACTGTCCTGCCTATGGTCGAAACTGTCAGTCACCTTTACTCCATAGAGAGAGAGCCAACAAACAGACAGCCATAGCTACCAAAGAAAGGGTTTTAGGAGTCCCATCGGACAAAAGAATCACCAGTGTAGAAGCCAGACTGCTGATAATGATTGCTACCACATCCATCACAGAGCTGGCTGTTGCCGCTGCCTGTGGATGCTCCTGAACCACTCCGGTCAGTGCATTGGGAGCAATAAAAGCAGAGAAAAAGAACAGTACTGACAGCAGCAACATGTTACTGACCAGAGTATGGGACTCGGTCCAGTCCAGAATCATATTGACCACTGAAAGCGCCACCATGAGATAGAACGTCAAGGTCATGATCTTTTGATACCCCAGTCGCTTCAATAAACAAATATTGATCAGCGAGGCAGCCCCCTGAACAACAAAGGATAAAGAGAGAATCAATGCCAAAGTAGTATCCATCAGCTGGTAGTACTGAATAAACAGGAACGAGGCATTGTTGTAATAGATCAGAACAACCGTTGAGCTGGCGGTATAGGTGAAGATATAACCCAGTGAGGAACGACTGCCTAACACCTTTTTTACATTCTCCAGAAAAGAGCTTTTTTGGCTTTGGACACTGAATCTACCTTCTGAATAAAAAGCCCTATGATTAATGACCAGAATGATCAGTCCGAGTACTGAAATTAAACCAAACAAGGCTCGCCAACCTAAACCGTCGGTAATCTGAACCCCCATTTCAGGGGAGACTATTCGTGTCACGAGCAAAATCAAAGCAATGGCCGAGAACTGACTGGCAGCCTCATTTTCACTGAATCGATCCCTGATCATGGCCGGAATGATCACCAGGATGGCTGATGCGCCGACGCCCTGCAGAATACGACCGAAATAGAACAGCAGGACAGAGCCTGAAAGCATGCACAGCAGTGAACCGGCAATAAAGATCAGCATGCCACTTTCTAACACCGGCGTTCGCCCAACCCTGTCTCCAATACTGGCAAACAGTGGCATTGTGATGCCCTGAACGCAGATGAGCAGGATAGTGGTCAGCTGGAAGTCATTGAGAGCTGCGCCAAAATCTTTTGCCACCTCTGCCGTGACCGGCACATAGGCATCTTCAACCAGTACGGTGAGCATTAAAGACACCGCTGCCAGTATGGCTATGCGCCAGTAAGAATAGAAAGAAACTGCTGCTTCAGCTGGCATCAGTAACTCCTGTTTTTCGAGTGTAAACAGAAAGCAAAACCAAGCCCCTATACCCCATGTGGACGACGTGAATCATAGACCTGTCTGGTATTAGTTACCCCATTAAGAAGTTTGTCTTATTTTGTTGAGACAATGGCACACTATCCGCTCACCAAAACAGGTTGAAAAAGCGGAGTAATCGGATCCGGGAATGATCCGATCGGTGAAATAACAATAAACAACAGGTAAACAGGTAATGGCTGAAAAACACTTCAATATCTGCGATATGTTCGAGCTGGTAGCCGATGCAGTTGGCGAGCGTGAAGCCCTGGTCTGTGGCGACAGCCGCATCACCTATACCCAGCTGGAACAGCGGGCAAACCAGATGGCTCATTACCTAAGCGCTCAGGGCGTGAAGGCTGGCCAGCACGTAGCACTTTATATGTATAACTGCAGCGAATACCTTGAAGGCATGCTGGCCTGTTTCAAGATTCGTGCAGTTCCCATTAATGTTAACTACCGCTATGTCAACGAAGAACTGTCGTACATTTTCGACAACGCTGATGTCGTTGCCTGTATCCACCACCGCGAGTTCATTCCTGCCATCAACGAGATCAAGTCCCAGTTCCCTGAACTGAAAACCTTTGTCTCAGTAGATGATGCCACTGGCAACGACCTGTCATTGATTGGCGCCACTGAATACGAAGAGGCAATGACCGGCCAATCCATCGAGCGTGACTTTGAAGAGCGCTCCGGTCAGGACCTGTTCATCCTCTATACCGGTGGCACCACAGGCATGCCAAAAGGTGTAATGTGGCCACACGAACACGTTTTCCATGCCGCTATGGGCGGCGGCGGCTTTTACAGTCTGGACAAGGGCCCTTGTGAAAAGCCAGAAGACATCATTGATCGTATGCCTGGCTTTGAAATGGCATCTCTTCCCCTGGCACCGCTCATGCATGGCGCCTCCTGGTGGTTTGCCTGCATTACCCTGCTGGCAGGTAATAAACTGGTTATGAACCCAGAGCGTAACCTTAGTGGTGAAACTGTATGGGGACTGGTTGAGCAGGAAGCGGTTAACTCGGTTCAGATTGTCGGTGATGCCATGGCTATTCCACTGCTGGAAGCCCTGGACAATAACCCTGAGCGCTGGAAGCTGGACTCTGTCTTCAACGTCGGTTCCGGCGGTGCTGTTTTCTCTTATGCCAAGCAGGATGCCTTCAAGAAACACTTCCCCAATGTCTTTATCACCAACTCCTTTGGCTCTTCTGAGTCGGGCAGCATGGGCATGGACACAGGCAGTAAGAAAGAAGAAGCCAGTCTGGGCAACGTCAATCGTTCCGAGTTTATGGATGTTATCGTGGAAGGCGAAACGCCAGAACAGGCTCGACACGCCAAGCCAGGTGAAACCGGCATCTTCTCACGTTCCGGTCACATTCCTGCCGGTTACTACAACGACCCGGTTAAAACCGCCAAAACCTTTATTGATGTAGAAGGCAAAGGCAAGGTATGGCTACTGACAGGCGACGCTGCTCGTTTGGAAGAAGACGGCTCAATCACCATCTTTGGTCGTGACTCCAACTGCATCAACTCCGGTGGCGAGAAGATCTTCCCAGAAGAAGTTGAGCAGGCCCTGAAAAACAATCCATCCATTATCGACTGCCTGGTGGTTGAAACACCTGATGAGCGCTTCCATGCCAAGGTAACAGCCGTTGTTACCCTGAAAGAAGGTCATGAAGTCAGCCTGAAGAGCGTTCAGGAAGAAGCTCGTAAACACATTGCCGGCTACAAGATTCCTCGTGAGTTACACGTGGTTGCCGAAATGCCAAGGACACCCAGTGGCAAACCTTCCTACAAGGAAACCCGTGACATTGCCCTGAGCAAATCAAATCAGGTCGGCTAACACCCGCCCCGACATCTGGAGCCTTTTCTGACCTGATTGGAAAAGGCTACCACCCCACTCCCCTCAATAAAGGTGGAGCTATGGAAAGCAGAGAGAATAATAAAAATGTCTGAACTTCCTATTAGTACCCAGAACTGCATCATCGAACAGAAAGGCCATGTTCTGGTCGTTACCCTCAACCGTCCCGAAAAGAAAAATGCGTTCAGTCCTGCCATGCTGGTAGGCCTTTATAAAGCCTGGCGCCTGCTGGACGAAGACGACAGTCTTCGTTGTGCTGTACTGACGGCCAATGGCGACACATTTTGTGCCGGTATGGACCTGTCTGCCGGACCGGAAGGCGGCGATGACGCCGAAGAAATCCAGGAACTGATGAAATCCGTTCCCAACCTGCACTGGCAAGCCCTGCTGCGGGAAGATATGCCCAATAAACCCATTATTCTGGCAGCAGAAGGTTACGCCCTGGCAGGTGGCACCGAAATCCTGCAGGGAACCGACATTCGTGTCGCCGCTGAAGATGCCATTTTTGGTGTCACCGAAGTGGCCCGTGGTCTCTATCCAATGTCTGCTTCCACTATTCGTTTGCGTCGCCAGATTCCTTATGCGCTGGCCGCTGAGGTACTGCTGACCGGTGAGCATGTTTCCGCCCAGAAATGCCATGAGTGGGGACTGATCAACCACGTGGTGGGTAAAGGTGAAGCACTTTACAAAGCCATGGAAATTGCAGAAAAGATTTGTGCAAACGGCCCACTGGCGGTGAAAGCGGTGATGCAGTCACTGCGTCAGCATGATGAATCCATGCCCATGGAGAAAGCGCTGGCAGATTCCGATCAACTGGGGTGGCCTGTCATGTCCAGCAAGGATGCCCGCGAAGGTATGAAAGCCTTTAAAGAGAAGCGTCCAGCAATCTTTACCGGTGAATAATTCCTTAGCCACTCCCCATCGGGAGTGGTTTCTTTATTGAAGGGAGGCTTTCCATGAGCGATACCGTACTGAAGGAATACCAGGATGGTGTTCTGATCCTGACCCTGAACCGCCCCAAAAAGAAAAATGCTTTCAGCCGAGAGCAGTGGGTCGATTTTACCCTGGCGTTGAAAGAAGCACAGTCAGACGACAGTGTAGCGGCTGTCCTGCTGACCGGAGCCGGGAACGATTTCTCTTCCGGCACCGACCTCAACGACTTCACCACTCCCATGGAACCAGGAGAGATTCACCCTTTTGATGCCTGTGCTCTGGCCATGGTCGAATTTGATAAACCTTTGATTGCCGCTGCAAAAGGGATTGCAATTGGAGGAGGTGCAACCCTCCTGCTGCATTGTGACGTGGTATATGTCGGCGAAAGTTTGAGACTGAGATTCCCATTCACCAGCCTGGGCCTGGTGCCTGAACTGGCCAGCAGCTACCTGTTGACCACCATCGTCGGACAACGTAAAGCCACTGAAATCATGCTGCGCTCAGAATGGATCAATGCCGAACGAGCCGCTGAACTGGATCTGGTCACAGAAGTCTGCAGCGATGAAACTCTGTTCGAATCCGCTCTGGCCAGCGCCAAAGATATTGCCAAATGGCCTGTCAGCTCTTTGGTCGCGACCAAGCGTCTGGTAAAAGCCGCACGACTGGAGCCATTAAAACAGGCTCTGGCGGATGAAAAAGTAGAAATGGAAAGGTTGGGTGGTTCCCCCGAAAACATTGAGGCGGTCATGGCTATTTTTGAGAAGCGTAATCCTGACTTCACCCAGTTTCGCAAGCGGGAAGAAGCCGAGCCTGCTTAGGAATAGTTCTGAAAAAACTTCCCGATTAACACTCGGTTTCCGTTCACCCTGAGCTTGTCGAAGGGCAGTGGTATTGGGCTTCGACAGGCTCAGCCCGAACGGGTATTGAGAGGAGTTGAACAGGAAGTTAACTCCAGAATATGCCTTAAAGTTGAACATTTAACTTCCTACGAAAATAAGAACAACAGGAAACCATTATGAGCGACGATATTAACAGTTACCCTCTGATGCCCCATCTGATTATCGATGGCCTCAACCAGCACGATGATCGCCCTTGCCTTCACTTGGGTGAAAGCATTGCCACCTATAAAACGGTACGTGAGAAAAGCAGCCAGTTTCATCAGGTACTGGCCAGCAAAGGCATAGGCATTGGCAGTCGTGTAGCGATTCTTTCCGGTAACCGCCCTGAAGTTCTTTATAACCTTTGTGCCATGTCCATTGCCGGCTCATGCGGTACAGCTCTGCACCCTCTGGGTTCAAAAGACGATCATGCCTATGTCATGAACGACGCCGAGATTGAAACCCTGGTTTACGACGCCAGTCTGTTTGAAGAGCGGGCCAAAGAGCTGAAAGAGATTGTTCCTTCACTGAAAAACCTGCTGGCTTTCGGTGAATCTGAAGCCGGTGAGAACTACATTTCTCTGTCCGAACAGTTTGAACCTCAGCCTCTGAAAGCTCCGGACATTTCACCGGAAGACCTGAATGCCATCGTCTATACCGGAGGTACTACAGGTAAGCCAAAAGGTGTTCTGCAGCCTTATCGCGTTCCTGCACACATGACTCAGGCCATCATGGCTGAATGGGATCTGCCCAAAGATCTGCGTATGCTCATTGCTACACCGCTTTCCCATGCTGGCGCAGCTTTCCTGGTACCCACTTTACAGCGCGGTGGAACCATCTTCGCACCCGCTTATTTCACGCCGGATCTGGTGTTTGACACCATCGAAAAGTACAAGATCAATGCGACCTTCATGGTTCCGGTCATGCTGTATATGCTGTTGGATCACCCACGTTCTGAAACCGCTGATCTTTCCAGCCTGGACATCATCTATTACGGTGCCAGCCCGATGAGTCCGGCTCGTCTGGAGGAAGGCATTAATAAGTGGGGACAGAAGTTCTTCCAGGTTTATGGCCAGTCCGAAGCCCCCATGGTGCTGTCACACCTCAAGCGTGAAGATCATGACCTGAGCAAGCCGGAGCGTCTGGGCAGTGCTGGTAAACCTTCACCCTGGGTACACCTGGAACTGCTGGACAAGGATAACAACCCTGTTGCCCCTGGAGAGCCCGGAGAAATCTGCATCCGCTCACCTCTGGTCATGACCGGTTACTACAAGCAGCCTGAACAAACAGAAGAAGCCCTGGCTGGCGGCTGGCTGCATACGGGCGACGTTGGTCGTTTTGATGAAGACGGCTTCCTGTACATTGTTGACCGTACCAAAGATATGATTGTCACCGGTGGCTTCAACGTGTTCCCTAAAGAGGTTGAAAACGTTCTGTCTGCACAACCTTCTGTAGCACAGGTTGCCGTTATCGGGGTTCCCGACGATCACTGGGGTGAGTCTGTAAAAGCCGTTGTGGTTCTGCGACCTGGCGTTGAAAAGAGTGACGAGCTGACCGAAGGTCTGATCAATGCGGTTAAGGACGCCAAAGGTTCAGTACAGGCACCGAAGACCATTGACTATGTTGAAGCTCTGCAGCTGACACCTGTTGGCAAGCCGGACAAGAAAGCAATCCGTGCTCAGTATTGGGATGGTCAGGAAAGAGCGGTTAAATAACCCATTCCACACGTCTCATCACAAAGGCTATTTCAATCCTGAAGTAGCCTTTTTTATTTTATAAGCCTGTCAGTAAACGCACTTTTCTCTTTACGTAAAACGCTATATCCTGCCCAGTGTCATCAACATAATAATTAAACGAATATGACAGGCACTGGCAGGATCTCTCCAACCAATAGAGTCTCCCGTTCAGATGGCAAAGCGAGCCGTCAGGCCATTCTGGAAGCTACTCTAATCATCATTCTCCGAGACGGTATCAGAGCCGTCAAATACAAGACTGTGTCCGAAGTGGCCGGTGTTTCACCCAGTGCTACCGCCTATTATTTCAAGGATATGCAGGATCTTATTACGGAAGCCTTTCGCTATCATCTTGCATTTTACAAGGAGGCGATGGCCTATAGTCGAGGTACCGGTCATCGAATTCTCTGCCAATACACTCCAGATGAATTTTCAAAGCGTGAAATCCGTGAAGAAATAGCAAGAAAGCATACAGATGCTCTGATGCTGCTGATTGCTCCTGGTGATCCGGACTCCGCAACGTTTATGCTGCTGGATCGAATCTTTCGTAATGAGACACTGCAAAACCCAAAATTAATGGGCGCTCTTCAGGAACAGGATCAGAAAGACATTGATGCCCTGATCGAATTTTATAGACAATTGAATACCGAAGACCCTGAAACAGATGCTCTGCATCTGATGTCGATCCTCTGGTATTACGGTGAGCGATTCCTGCATACAGGTTATTTGGAGCAGGAAGTCACTAAAGCAACTGACGTCGTTTACAAGATGAGCAAGAAAAATCTGGGGATTGGGTAACCAGGCAGAGCTCCTGTGAGCAGCCCTGCCTGTAGATTAAGCCGTTATAAAGCCGAGCTCGCACAGCGGAAGCCCACTACATACCCCTGGCCCAGGGGTGAATAATTGGTTCGAATATTAGAGGCCATACTCTCTGACCTTCTCACCAGCCAGCTACTGCTTTTCAGCGTCTTGTGCTCACCGGTTGAAGGTCCTTTAGGATTACGATCCGCCAATTCATGTTCAATACTGAACCAGTCTGCTGTCCATTCAAAGAGGTTACCTTCCATCCCCATAACCCCGTAGGGTGATGCTCCTTCAGGCTTGGATCCAACAGGCATGGTAGTGCCTGCACCACAGCCCGGCCCCATGGAATTATCTCCCACTTTCTGGCTCATCACTGTCAGATCGCAGGAAGCCTTTTCACTCCCCCAAGGATAGGTTCTGCCGTCCGTACCCCGGGCAGCCTTTTCCCACTCAGCTTCCGTTACCAGACGCTTACCCTCATATTCACAAAGAGCCTTAGCCTGATTCCAGTCAACACAATTCACTGGATGATCCGCATTCCAGCTCATTCCGGCATTGCAGCCACTGCCCGCAAAAGGCTCGGTACAAGAACCATTCTGGACACAATCATTAAATCTGCGAAAAGTCACTTTGTACTTATCAATGCGATAGGCATCCAGATAAATCGGCTTAGCCGGCTTTGACAGATAACAAGCCTCGCTCTGCTGATCTTCTTCGGTACAGCCCATTATGAAGTCACCCGCAGGAATCAGAACAGTGGCTGAATCCTCTGCCAGATTCTTTGGCACAGACGCCTGGGTCGTTGCAACCAGCAAACCGGAAATGGTCAGAGCAGATAGTCTTTTCAATAATTTCATCATGTTCCCTCTCCTTTCCTTATTTGGCACAACGGAAGCCAACGGCTATGCTGGGGTCACTGGGCTCGTATGGGAAGCGGCTTGTCGAACGGACTTCATAGTCATTCCGGCTGAAGAAATCTCCTCCCCTGGTTGTCTTGTATAATCCCAAAGCAGGTCCCTTGGGATTATATCCGGGGCTGTAGTTGTAATAAGTTTCACTGTGCCAATCGGCAGTCCACTCCCAGAGGTTGCCAGCCATATCCATGGCTCCGTAGGGAGAAGCACCTTTGGGTTTAGAACCTACATTCATCGTATTGCCGGTTTTACAACCCAACTCTCCAGCATTGGGAGCATCAATAACCGCTCGCTCACAGCTGGGTTTCCGCCAACCCCATGGATACGTTCTTTGATCTGTCCCACGGGCCGCTTTTTCCCATTCAGCTTCTGTAGGCAGACGTTTTCCCTCAAACTCACAGAATTTTTTAGCCTGATACCAGGTCACTCCATTCACAGGAAAGCTATCAACCCCCTCCCAGCCATAGTTCATGGCGCCTCCAACAGAGGGAGGCGTGCACTTGGCCTTTTTATCATCCATGCATTTCTGATAACGGCGAAAAGTCACCTCGTACTTGTCGATTTTAAAAGCATCAAGATACACATCATGCTTTTTTTCATCCGGTGCGTAATAGCAGACAGGATCCAGATTCGGATTACACCCCATGGTGAAGTACCCCGCTGGAACCCTGACCATTTCTGCGTCATTAATATTGGCTGATGCGCCTGACATCATGAGCCCAGCCAATACTCCGGCACTGGCCCGACAGAACGAAAATGACATCCTATTTTTAGCCATAGAACCCCTCGTATCCTTTGTTTTTATTATTCTGACCAGAGCAATCACTGGCCTTAAAGACCGAATTATTCAGACTTCACAAACTTTTGAAATTACTTTTTCAATTAACCATACGACTATTGACTTATATAGACATAAGACAGGTACGCTTCAGCCAGTTCCATTAACTGAACAACAAGCACTGAATGACATCTCGGACTATGGAGAGGAGTCTATCGAAACTAAATTGAAAAAAAATTCAAGTTAGTCGGGACAATAGGGAAGGTATTCACAGTTTTATGGTGTGGACACAGGCAAATCAAGGGCAGAAGTCACCAGCGCCCACAGATTGAGTGAAGAGATTCAAGCAAATGTCTCCCGAGTCTGCCTTTCAGTTGATACGCTCTAACTGAAAGCCATCAAAATCTCTTTGTCGACTCGGATCAAGGCTCCACCTGCAGTTTTCTGAAAACTGACTGCTCAGGTAATCGGCCTGCTCAGGCAAAATCCTGTTACTGTTAACCAGAGCCAGGTATTCAGCAGCATTGGGTCGATAGGGCAAAGCTACCAGAGTCATATCCAGCTCTTCCAGCAAGCGATCACTCTTGAATTGATTGCATCTTTTGCAGGCCGCCACCACATTCATCCAGTCATCCTGGCCTCCCCTTGACGTGGGCAGGATATGATCGCGGGTCAAAAACTTGCGTGAGAGAAACTTGCCGCAGTACATGCACTGGTGATTATCACGCTCAAAAAGAGAAGAGTTGGTTAAGGCGGGGTTAGTACGTGCAGGAAAGATTCGTTTGCCTCCACAGGCAACAATACTGGGTAACTCAATGACCGTCTGGGTGCCCAGCCAGCGGTTATAGCCGCCTCTTACCTTGTAGATCACATCTCCCAGACTCCAGCGGATCAGGTCTCTTGAGTAGAGACAGACTGTTTCCTGCCAGGTCAGCCATTCCACCGGCTGTCCGGCGGCATTCAGTCGCAGAATATACACAATTCAGCTCCCGTTTTTTCATCCCTGATACAGCCAACTTCACAACATAAAACCCATAAAGATTATATCGGTGAATCATGACCATCTTTTATTAACTTATCGAAATGAACGGGTCTTGGGAAGGCTGCACCCTCCACGCCTCATGATTAATATTTGAACTTTTGTTCAAAAAAACAACACCTTTAAGACAGTCGATTTCAAATCAAAAACACTGACCCCCTCTTTCCTTTTTTCGATATGTAAAAAAATCATAACCTCATCTAATCCGTTGATTTATATCAATGGCTTACAGATCAATTATAAATAACATTCATTCCCGCACACAGACTGACTTTAACAATCAGTCGCAGGTTGCCGTATCAACCCTCTCCTGATGCCGAATAAAAGTGTTTAGAAAACACCCCCTCCAGGCTTCGACACGGCAGTCATTTTTGCTAAACACACACATTAAGACCTTTGTAGTAATGAAAAAATCTCTGATTGCGAGTGCGATTCTGCTGGCTTCTGCCGCTACTGGTGCTAACGCTGCCTGGACTTCCCCTGATGGTGCCCTGACCATTGGTGGAGACATTGAAATCAATACTGATGCTGTTGATGTAAGCAATGGCTCCCAGCGTCCTGAAACAAAAACGATTGATGAAGGCGTCGGTATTGGTGACGATTCACGCTTCAAGCTGGACGTTGAATGGAACACCAAACTGGAAAACGGCGAATACATCAAGGCCAAGGCTCAGCCTCTGATCCGCACCGACGGCACTATGGCTATTGATGACAGCTTTGTAGCCCTGGGTGTTCAGGACAGCTGGGAATTCCAGATTGGTCGTTTTGAAGCTATGGAACTGTTCTCTGTAGGTAAAGACACCGCATTCTTTGTTGCGGCAGGCGGCGATGTTATCGGTCAGGGCGTTTACTACTACAAAGGTCACGAAGCTCGCGGCCGTCGCGATGGCATGGGCCAGGCTCGTGTAGCCACTCAAGCTGGTAACTGGACAATGGAACTCTCCAGCGCTTACGGTGACGCAGCAGATATGCTGGCTGGCTCTGAAGACTATCTGAAAGAGCACGGCTTCAATACTGATACAACCTTCAAGTCTGACGACAGCAGTTTTGTAGTTCGTCCAGCAGTGAACTACACCTCTGACAGCGGTTTCTTCAGCCTGAGTTTTGGTGCTGAATACGACGCCAGCAACGGTGACGTGAAAATCACGTCTACCAATGAGAGCACAGGTGCAGTCATGACTTCTCAAGACCTGTCCAAGCGTATGGGTGCCTCTGTAAAGTCTGAGTTCAAATTCAGCGAAGATCTGGCTGTTCGTCTGAGTGCTGCTCACCAGACTATCAAGGATGTATGGACTGTTTCCCACGTGAACGCCAACTTTGAATACAAGCGTTTTGGCATGGGCCTGTCCGTAGTAGGTAACGAACTGGATCAGACCGGCACCGAAGACATCTCTTCCTACACCGCTTATGCGGCATACACCATGCCAATCATGAGCTTTGACAATGCTACCGTTACTTTCGCTGCTTCCTATTCCGAGACAGATAATGCCTTTGGTATCAAGGACAACAACGAAGAAGTGGCAGCTGTTCGTGCTCGCATCAACTACTACTTCTAATTCATAGTGTTGTAGTGGTATTAGACCGGAAGCAGAAATGCCTCCGGTTTTTTTAATGGCAAAAAAAAGCCTCGATTCCCATCGAGGCTTTTGCAGATATCCAATAAGGATCAGAACACCAGATTGGCCACCAGAACAATGACGGGCAAAGTTACCAGTGTTCTTAATACAAAAATCACCACCAGCTCAAACAGATTCAAAGGCAGTTTACTGCTGAGAATCACAGCTCCTGTCTCGGACATGAAGATCAGCTGGGTTACGGACAAGGCTGCAATTACAAAGCGGGTCATTTCGCTGCTGATGGATGTAGCCAGAATAGAAGGCACATACATATCAGCAAAGCCAACCAGCAAAGCTTCGGAAGCCTGAGCGGCTTCAGGTAACTGCATCAGTTCCAGCAGCGGAACAAAAGGAGCACCCAGAATACTGAACAGTGGCGTGTTTTCAGCAATGACCAACCCTACGGTACCAATAGCCATTACCGCCGGGAGAACACCAAAAACCATATCCAGAGCATTTCTCAGACCCTGCCTGGCAACATCCGTCAGACTGGTCACTTTAGAAGCTCGCTCCAAAGCCAGCTCGTAACCGTAGCTCAGGGCAGAGTGCCCTTCTGGAATTAATTCGTCGTCTTTATCACGGGCAGTGCCATCAATATACAGATCCTTCTTGCGACTCAACGGCGGAATTCTCTGAAGTACAATGGCGGCAATGGCACCTGACAGACAAATAGCCAGATAGAAAGGCACAAACTTATCCTGCAGACCTACCTGAGTCAGAACCACCAGAGAAAATGAAATACCAACGATAGAGAACATAGTGGCAACCACGGTGGCTTCACGTTCTGTGTACTGCTTGTTCTCATACTGGGAACTGGTCAGCATGACACCTACAGTGCCATCGCCCAACCAGGAAGAAAGGCAATCAATAGCAGCACGACCCGGAAGACGGAAAACGGGACGCATGATTTTACTCAGCAGAGTGCCCAGCAGCTCAAGAAGACCGAAATTCAGGAGCAGTGGCAGCAACAAACCCGCCAGGAAAAAAGTGACCAGCAAAGAAGGCAACAGATCATTGAATACCAAGCCACCGGTATTGGCATTCCAGACAATTTCAGCGCCCAGTTTGTTCTGAGCCATTACAGCAAAAACCGCGCCCAGCACACGAATCAGCAACCAGGTCGGAGATACATTAAAAAGCCCATTCAACAGATCAGATTTTTCCATAAATCTCGGCTTTACCACTGTACCAATCAGGGACACTACCGCAGAAAAGCAGAGGACACCGCTGGCCAGTGACAGAATATTATCGCCTAGAACTGCCTTGACCCCCTTGGCCATCAGGGCCAGCGGGAAAGACATGGAACCATCAATAAAAACCGGGACTATAAAAAAAACAAGACCCAACAGGGAAGGAATCAGAAACATTAATGTGTTCCGTGATCCGGAGTTGGCCAGAGCTGTGTCGGTCATCGAGCGCTAAATCCAATATTTATTCAAAATAAAGAGTAATTATGTAGGCGCGCGATAATAGCGATTTCTTATGACGACTTGAACTGATGGAAATACCTACTCACCGGCTTTGCTTTCAACAGAATTAGCAATCCATTTCAGTCTATTGGTTAATCATTATTTCACGACAAACAATAAGTCTGTCGCGCTGGAAGGCAGTAATTCCTAGCGGAAATGGGCAACTGCGACTACGTTTCTTAGTGTTTTGTCCCTTCCTTATATAGATTAATTTGTCATGAAAAAAATTCTGACTGCCAGCGCTGCTCTTCTGGCAACAGCCGCCGTACATGGTGATTGGACCTCTGAGGATGGAAGCCTGACGATTGGCGGTAACGCTGAGATCAATACCGATTATGTTGATGTTGATAAAGCCAAGATTCACCCCAAAGACACTGGGGTGAACGACGGGGGAAAAATTGCTGACGATTCCCGCTTTTTACTGGATGTCCAATGGATTACTCGCCGTGGAGAGAAGGACTACATAACGGCTAAAGCCCAACCTTTGATTCGTACAGACGGCACTGTTGCCATAGACGACTCTTATCTTGCACTGGGTCAGGAAAAAATCTGGGAATTCCAGATTGGTCGCTATGAAGCCATGGAACTGTTTTCAGTGGGTAAAGATACCGTTGCCTATATCGCGGCCGGTGCTGACACTATGGGCCAGGGTGTTTATTACTACAAAGGTCATGAGGGTCGAGGTCGCAGGGATAAAATGGGGCAGGCCAGACTGGCCGGAGAAACCAGTAATTGGGATATCGAGCTTTCAACCGCCTATGGTGATGCCGCAGACATGCTGGCTGGCTCCAACGACTACCTGAAAGCCCATAACCTGCAGGGTGAATTCAAATCCGATGACAACAGCTTCGTCCTGCGTCCAGCAGTCCGGTACACATCCGACAGTGGCTTCTTCAATGTAAGTCTGGGTGCGGAGTTTGATGTCAGCAGGGACAAAGTCCATATCATGGTCGTCAAAGGCGATACAGATGAGACCAGAAAAGAGCTGGCTGAGTATGACCTGTCCGAAAGAGTCGGTGGTGCCATCAGAACCGAGTTCATGATTACTGAAGATTTACCCCTTCGCCTGAGCGGTGCCTACCAGAAGCTGAAAGACATCTGGAAGGTTTATCACTTTAACGCAAACTTTGAATACAAGCAGTTCGGTCTGGGTCTCTCCCTGGTTAAAAATGACTTTGATAATAAAACTTTGGAAGACACCAGCTCCTACGTGCTCTACACAGCATATACCCTGCCCATTATGGACTTTGATAACGCCACCCTGACACTGGGAGCCTCCTACTCAGAAACTGATAATGCCTATGGCTACAAGGACAATAAGGAAAAGACTGGCGCTGTCAGAGCCAGAATTAATTATTACTTCTGAAGACCCGCCATCTGAATGGGGCCCTCTGGGCCCCAACAAACACTACAGCTTTACTGACAAGTTAAACGACCGTTTACGAATAACATTACTGAATGCCTCATCATATGCAGCCAGTGCAAGAATAATTAATGCACTCCCTACCATTAACTGAGTTGTGATGACTTCACTCAATACTGCCGCCCCGAGCCACAAAGCCAGCACTGGAGTAATCAGGGGAATGACTGAAACCAATGCCAGTGAGAGCTGCCTGAGAATCACGAAGTAAGCCACAAACCCTAATAACGATCCTACTACTGCCAGATAAATCACAGCCCAGAGACTTTGCATGGAAACTTCTGACGGCATACCGCCGTCCATCAGCCACCAGGTAAGAAAGAAGCCAGGCAAGGCAAAGGTCAAGGAACCAAAAGTTTGTTCCAGAGCATCGATATGGGTTTCTTTTTGCAGATATCGCGTCCCAACCTGACTGATACTGAATACCAGGTTTGCTATCAACATCAGACCGATGCCAATAAAAGCGTCTTTTCCCAGTGACCACTGAGAAGCAAACACCACCAGCAAACCCGTGATCGCCAGAGCTAATGCCAGAATTTTACGGGCAACAAAAAAAGGTTCTTTTAAAACAACCGCTCCCAGTACTCCAGAAATAATGGGCACCATAGCAAACAGCACTGAAATCAAACCGGACGGAATGTAGTTGGCCGCCATATAGACCAGCAGCATATTCGGGAACAACCCCAAGCTGGCCACCCAATAAAGTCGCCAGTGTTTGCGTTTCAGACCGGCAACATGCTTGATCATTGCAATAACTACGGCTGTCAGCAAAAAGGCCAACAGCATTCTTGAAAGCACCGCTGCATAAGCGCTCAAACTGCCATTGCTGAGTTTGATTGCCAGAGGCGTAGTAGACCAGATCAGTATCACGGCCAGATAATTACCCAGAACAGGCATTTCCCTTCCCTCGTTGTTACCGCATAGACCTGTGACTGAAACGAAAAAGCCGCAGGCTTGGCTGCGGCTTTTTTCAAATTTGAATTCGTTCAGCTTTTTATTCTTGCTTCTGAATTCTCACCGCAGCATATCCAATACGTGCTAGCCAGCGACCCGCACAACGCTGTGCAGATGCAATAATGGCAATGACGTGGATAAGATTCGGTGACATTCAGTTCAACATATTTTTATTGTGAATTTGAATACCGGATAGTAACGGTCCCGATAAACTGATTGCAACAGCTGGCAAGGCAAATAATGTTAAATCATCGAAATAACTGCCATCTGACGTTTATTCGATAACGTACTGCTTGAACTCCTCAGAGGGTTCACGGTCTGAATAGATATAAACTGAGTTGCCAATGGGGTCTACGACTGAAAAGCCCCTGTCACCCCACGGGTGATCTTCCAGAGGCATAGCGACTTCAAGACCTTCTCCCGTTAAACGAACATACTCACTATCGACATTGATTACCTTGAAGTTAAGCATCACACCAGCTCCGGCAAATACCGGCATAGCCTCCTGTTGCGGCTCGATAAAACTGATTTCGGGGCCATCACGACCGATCTTCAAAGTGACGTACCAGCCACAGTCAAACACAGGCCTGGCATTAAAATAACGAATATAGAACTCTCTGCACGGCAGGACTTTATCGGTGCAAAAGCAGGTGGATAGTTGAATGGTTTTCATCTGCCTTCCTCGCTTATTCAAGCCATTATGGACTTGCCTGTAATTAATTTCCTGTTGAGATCCTCTCAAAACCCGTTCGGGCTGAGCCTGTCGAAGTCCAATACAACCCCCCCTTCGACAAGCTCAGGGTGAACGGAATCCGAATTTCATCGGGAAGTTATTTTGAGGCAAATCCTAAGTGAATAACTCATACTATTGACTCCTGATCTTATCTGCTCAATTTATTACATGGATTCTGCTTCCCCGAGAATCGCTTGCTGTACTGACTCTGAAAGACGTCCCTGGGGAGGCATAAACCGGACACGCGCTCTGAGACGTTGTTCCAGAACACTCTTCCCTTTCTCTTTTCGCAGCCAGCCACCCTCACGATTCAGCAGCAATTCAGGTGAAGTTCTCAGCTCCAGATGACAGGCAGCGCAATACTTCTTCAGCAACGGTAGCTCTGGAGCAACCTGCCTGCTCTTCTTTTCAGATACCACTGAAAAAGATTGTTTCTCTGTATACGCCTGCCCCTCGGACAGTCTGAGCAATGCCTTGTTTTTATCATCAACAATTAACAACGTACCATCTTTAAGCTCAAGCAATCCAACCGGTGCCCCCTCTGGACGAACACCAGGTACTTTATTCCAGTGACTGATAACTTCCTGATGCTGAGCTTCACGCTTCATTCCGCCTTCAGAATTAAAGGGATGAGTTGTCCACTCTGTTGCTGGAGGAATAGGGTCGCGGTAGAAAACCGGTTGATCAGAGAGTATGGGGCGCCCTTTGTCATCCACTTCATAACTGACCAGACGATTGCCTGCTACTCGAAAGCCATGCCAGCTGACCAGCAACTTTCCTGCAAGTTGCGGTAGTCTTTTACCCTGATAGTAAATCATATCCAGGGGGGCAACATGTGGCGGCATCAGACTATAAGGCTCAATATAAACTTCACTCTGGCAGTGCCCCGTGTCAGCTACATCCAGTTGGCGATTCAGGCAGAAAGGCCAGCCATAAAAACCGCCTTCCTCGATGATATTGATCTCTTCATAAGGTTCATCGTGATCAGGGAAGTCAGAGCTGTTTTCCGCCTGCAAAATGGTGCCACTTTCATGGACAGCCAGGGCCATTGAATTCCTAAGTCCCGTTGCATACACCTGGTAGTCCTGATCCCAACGGTGCTTATCCGATTGATAGCGATATAAGCGAAGTCCGGTTTCAGTCAGCTCCTTGCATTCATCCGACGATTTACGCACATCACAGTTATCCGACCTGGAGCCGACATTCACCAACAAGTCGCCATTGGCCAGAAACACCATATTCGTCAATGGATGGAGATAACCATCTTCTGCATAAGGCAGATCGGCAACAACAATTTCCTGCTTCGAAACAGAACCTTTTTCAAGGGACAGACGACTGATCTGATGGGCTTCACCCAGATAAATACTGCCATTCGGGCCGTACTTTATGTCATGAGGTAAATTAAGCCCGGTCAGAATACGACGAGCATTCAGCAATTTGCTATAGGGGTGCTTTGGATCAAATGTCAGTATCCATAGACTCCCCCTGTCTTTCTCCCACCCCCCCATGTCAGTGACCAGAAGTGCATTTTCTTCAGAAAGCTCCAAAGCTTTTCTGGGCTTTTTGAGAGGCACACTGTCACTACGGTTCAACACCAGCCCCACACAGAGTGAAGGCATAGTGCCTACTGCCACCTGGGGGAGCCCATCACATATCCGGTCAGGGAGTGGTGAGTAGCTGGCCCAACTGGAGATGCTCAAAGTCAGGCTGAGTAAAAAGGTAAACAGATTGCGAACGGGGAGAGAGGACAACTTCATATAATATTCGATACGGCTGATAAAACTTGTTTAGAACTTTCTTTTTTCTTATTGATCAAAGAGAAAGTTTAAACGCTCATTCGACATGGAAGGTGAAAATTCAATAATTTCTGCAGTGACCACGTCTTCCACGACAAATGGAAGTCTCTTCCAATATGAAATGAGCCTGAAGAAGGGGCTGGTTTCTAACATGAAATGAGCCGACTTCAGCACTGTCGTTCATGATGAGGATATGAAAATCATCATGAACACCCATTTCATCAAAACCCTGGAGGATGTAAGAAGCCTCCTTTCACAAGCAGACTGTCTGGAGCCCGGCTGGGACTCCAAGGACGAATGTTACCGTTGGATTGAGCTAACCCTCAGCCACTTCAAATAC
>NZ_LASA01000083.1 GCF_001562015.1 Endozoicomonas arenosclerae
CAGCCTTTTGATCCTGTGCCTCGATAAGAATTGATCAGTGGAGACAGGTCGAGCTGGTCAACAACATCCACCACAAAGCGAGCCATATGACCTTCTGGAAGATAATCCTGGATGCTGGCAGGGAAAAGGTCGGGAGTGTTTCGGTCGACCGGTTTGAACTTCCACTTATTCATAGTGCTTTGAGTGTTACTGGTACTGGAATCAGGATTTTACCTGTTTTGCTGGTTAAGTCCGACAGGCTCCTAGTCCTGACGACAAGGAGAAGGAAAAAGATGATGTTGATAAATTAGCAGACCAGATGGATCGCTCTCCCTTAATACGAGATCCGGGACAGGCATCAGGCGGCTATGTGGCCTCTTCAACCATGGTGGGCACGGGTTCTGGCTTATCTCTGCCAGCAGGCGCAAAATACAGTTTTGACTTGGCAGTTATTCACAAAGCCAACCTTCCCACTCACGATGACTCTCATGGCAACCTGGGAGTTGAAACATTGGATACAACAGCCATCCATCCTCCAGATGAGGGTGATCTACCTCTCACAAATCTTGACAACCCTATGGTTTATCATGCTCCCATGGCAGATTATGATGCGCCGTCTGAGCCTCAGTTTATGTCGGCGCCGGTACAAGCTTCGGATGGTTCGTCTGCCGCTCACAACCTCATTAAACTCTGGCAACAAGAAGGCGTTTCAACGTCCAACACGGGGTATGCAGCACTTCCCAGTGGTGAAGGTATGACTTTCCTGAGAGGCCAGGCCGATCTGAGCTCTCTGATCGCGATATTGCAAGGTTTTGGCATCGAGCTCGCTGCCAACGACTTGTCAGATCTCAAGGCACTTCTGCTGGAAGGAAAAAAAGTCATTATCATGATGATACAAAAAAGCGGGACGATCACCGTTCTCCATATTCACCCGGCAGGAAACAATCAGGCTCTGATTATTACTGAAGTGGGGGTACAAAGTGCTCCCATCAATATCGACAGCCTGGCTGCCTTACTCAATAGCTTTGCAGCCAATGAAGAAGTCACCCTGCTGACTCTGTTTACTCATACAGAAGTGACCATTAGCTTGCCGACAGCCCCTCTTCCCCAGACACAGAGCTCTTCAGCTTCAGCCAGTGTTAGCGCCAGTACTAGTGCTAGTGCTAGTGCTCCAGACTGGCTGACGACAGCGATTCTTGATTACATTCAGCAAAGTCTGAAGTTCTCTGCGCCAACACTCCTCCCCGCCGTACACCATGGCGCTGTCCAGGAACTTCAGGATACCCATGATCAGGCTAGCCTTGAGATATTAATGCCCACTTATGGCTTCCACCCAGGTCCAACAGAAGGCACGGCTCTGAAAAATGTTGAGCAACTAAGTGCAGATCAAACACCTTTTATCGTTCAACTGATCGGCCAGAATCAACAGGCGATTGCTATCAATCTTCAGCCAGATTCAGCAGGAGATGTCACTCTGACTTTATCTGGACAACACTTCGTTATAGACAGCAGGGATGTTGGCGCGCTGTTTGACTGGATTATCAACAACTTCGCACCTTTAGTAAGGATATTTATTCTGGCGGCTCTTTTTCTTTGAGGTTGAAGCTTTCCTGATGGGTATACTCCACATCCAATCTTTTCTATAAGCTCTGTTATACTCCGAGCCCCTAACTGCCATAGCAACGAGATCACCTTGAGCACACATCCTTTTTCCGAACTGCCGCTGCCCGAAGCCCTGCTGGATAATCTGGAGCAGATTGGCTACCGGGAAATGACCCCTATCCAGCAAAAGAGCTTACCTCTGGCCATGGCTGGCAAGGACCTGATCGCCAAGGCGAAAACCGGCAGTGGTAAAACTGCCGCCTTTGCTATCAGCATGCTTCTGGGCATCAATCAGCGCTTTTTTGGCTGTCAGGGTCTGGTGCTTTGTCCAACTCGTGAACTGGCCACTCAGGTAGCCAACGAGATAAGAAAACTGGCTCGCTATCGTCAGAACATCAAGGTAGTGACCTTATGTGGCGGTCAGCCTATTGGCCCACAGATCAGCTCTCTATCTCATGGTGCCCATATCGTTGTGGGTACGCCGGGCAGAATACAGGACCATCTTCGTAAGCAAACACTTACTATCGATCAGCTTCAGACAGTGGTATTGGATGAAGCCGACCGCATGTTGGATATGGGCTTCATTGAAGCCATTGAAAACATCCTGAATCACACACCGTCTGAGAGACAAACCCTGCTCTATTCAGCGACCTACCCAAAACAGATCAGGGCTCTGAGCCAACAGTTTCAGGTTGACCCCGAAGAAGTGACGGTTGAGTCAGTGCATACTCACCAGCACATCCAGCAGTTTTTCTACCAAGCTGAAAACAGTGAAAAATCAGAGACGCTTTGCAAGCTACTGAATCATTATCAGCCCGCTTCTACTGTGATTTTCTGCAACACCAAACAAACCTGCAAAGAAGTGGGCACTTATCTTTATGATCAGGGTTATAAGCCATTGGTGTTGCATGGAGATATGGAGCAGCGAGAGCGGGATCAAATGCTGGTCCGCTTTTCAAATCAAAGTGCAGACATTCTGATTGCCACCGATGTTGCAGCCCGAGGCCTGGACATTGATGATCTGGCGGCGGTCATTAACTATGATCTCAGCAGAGACCCGGAAGTACATGTTCACAGAGTGGGTCGCACCGGTCGTGCAGGTAAAGAAGGCCTGGCACTGAACCTGCACACTTCCCGCGAACAATACAAACTTGACGATATTGCCGACATTCTCAGAACGGAACTCACCTTTGGTGACCACAGAGCTTTGAAACCCGCGACTCAGCCACCTTCCAAAGCGCCTATGGTCACCTTAGCCATTGACGGCGGTAAGAAGAACAAGGTTCGCCCGGGTGATATTTTGGGTGCATTAACTGGAGACGCAGGCATTCCCGGCGATCAGGTAGGCAAAATCAACATCTTTGACTTTGTAGCTTACGTTGCCATTAAAAGAGACAGTGCCCGCAAAGCTCTGGCTCGCCTTGAGCAAGGGCGAATCAAAGGTCGCAGGTTTAAAGTTCGCAGACTCTAAGGATTTCAGAGACTGTTACCCTTGGCACTGTAAAGAGCATAAGACAACTGGCTTGTCTTATGCTGACTGCCTTTTTATGATTCAGCTGTTCTTATAACTGATCAATCAGGCTCGTAGTACAATTAGCATGAATCTAAAAATAGTAGATGATGGCAATAGAGAGGTTTACCTGAACCTCTGCCAAGGATATGAGGCAGAGTTTTCATCACTGACCGGGAAAAAGCCGGATCCCCAGGGTCGTTTTGCTCTGGATACTCCTCTGACGGAGAACACCACCGGCTACCTGCTCTATGATGAGCATCTACCTGCAGGTCTTGCTGCAGTTAAACAACACCATGCCACCCATCATGAAGTATGTGAATTTTACGTCCTGCCTTGCTATAGGCGGCAAGAACTTGGAAAAAGATTTGCACATCGTCTGTTTTCAATGAGCTGTGGTCAATGGGAGATCAAACAGATTGAAGGGGCTGATAACGCTACTACCTTCTGGAGAAAAACCATCAGTGACTTCCTGAAAGAATACGTGGACCAATCCGATAACAATATTGACACGCACTTTCAGGAAGACATTTATGTAGACCCATATTGGGGTAAAGTGACTCGGCAAGTCTTTACTTCAATGGGCAGATAACTGAAACCAGTAGCCCGTGCTCATTATTTTCCAGCCTGATTTCTCCTCCATGACTGTGAATAATGTTACGGGCTATAGACAATCCCAGTCCCATTCCACCGGTATCCCTGTTACGGGACTCTTCCAGCCGAACAAAGGGCTCAAAGACTTTTTCCATGGTCTCTTCCGGTATCCCCGGTCCATGGTCTTGTATCTGAATACGGGCAAAGCCTTCTTCTTCATCAAGGCTGACAGCCACTGACTCGCCGTATTTAATGCCATTTTCAATCAGATTGCGCAAAGCCCTTTTCAAACTGATCAGACGACAGGAAAGGATCACTTCAGGCCCTTCCTGAAAACGGACATCATGGCCCATATCCACCATGTCTTCACAGAGGCTATCCAGCAGTGCATTCAGATCAACCTTTCGGGTTTGTTCTTTATCAGAAGCCTGTCGCATAAAGGCCAGAGTCGCTTCCGACATCTGCTGCATTTCATCCAGTGTCGCCAGCATCTGCCTGCGATCTTCTGACTCTTCCATCATTTCCACCCGTAAACGCATGGTGGTAATGGGGGTTCGAAGATCATGAGAAAGCGCTGCAAGCATTCGGGTCCGATCCGATACAAACCGTTGCATCCTTTCATTCATCAGATTGAAGGCCTGAATCGTCTCCCGGATATCGCCCGGCCCTTCTTCCTTTAAAGGTTCTACATTTTCTCCCAGCCCCAGTCGATGGGAAGCAGAGGCCAATTTTTTCATGGGCCGGGTGATTCTTCTAACCATAAAAATTACCACCAGCAACACACTGAAAATAGAGATACTCATAAACAGCATTGTCTGCTTGAATAGAACCCTGGGGATGGGAGGTGATCGCGTCAACAAGTTCAGCCATTGTCCATTATTCAACTTGATGGACACTTCCAGAAACACCAGCTGACTTCCCTTATGCTTGCGCCACTCCCGGTACTTCTCGGATTTTTTCCAGCGGTCTATCTGCTCTTTTCTGGATCGCTGATCACGTCGGCTTAAGTCAGATTTTTCAGACCGCTCCCATCGCTCTTTCCGGTCATAGTCAAACCAATCATCCTCATTTCTCTCCAGATCAATCCGAATTCTCCCTTCATATTCAGGGCCTAACGCTTTCAATAAATAGTTAGCCGCTCCTTTTTTAAAGCCATGAAGAGATTCTCTGTGCACCATACTTCGGCTACTGAGAAGCACTTTCTCATTACGAGTGTCTGATGCTTTAAGAATGGATTTGTGCAAACTTTCAGGGCTTGATTCCAGCAACTCAACCAGAGTCACAACACGCCTGAGCAACGCATCCTGATTAATATTATCAACCGCCCGGTTGTATGCAGAGCTCAATATCCATGTGCTGATGACGACCGAAAGAATGAGCGCCACCAGCACCAGTGACACCATCTGCCCTGCCAGACTGGAAGGCCATAGTCGTTTTATACCCAGACTCAAGGTTCGGATACCTCAGGCGTGAAACTGTAACCACCGCCCCAGACAGTTTTGATCAACGATGGATTTTTAGGGTCTGGCTCAATCTTTTTACGCAACCGGCTGACCTGATTATCAATACTTCGATCAAAGGGAAGAGCTTCCCGGCCTTTGGTCATATCCAGCAGCTGATCCCTGCTCAGCACTTTTCGAGGATGTCCCAAAAACACTTCCAGTAATCGAAACTCTGCCGTACTCAGTGGCACTAACAAGCCGTCTTCACGCTCCAGCTGTTGCTGGTGAATATCCAGAGTCCAGCCTGCAAAGGTTTTCTTGCTGGATTCAACCGGAACCCTTCTCTGGTTCGGGAGGTATTCAAGACGTCGAAGAACCGCCTTGATCCGGGCCAGCAGCTCTCTGGGACTGAAAGGCTTGGAGACATAATCATCAGCCCCCATTTCCAGACCCACAATCGTGTCAGCTTCTTCACCCAGCGCTGTCAGCATGATTACAGGAGGCCCGCCCTTTTCTTTCAGGGAACGACACAGCGTCAGGCCATCTTCCTCTGGCATCATCACATCCAGAACCACAAGGTCCACCGGCTGGCTCTCAAGCACCTTGCGCATCTTTCTGCCGCCATTGGCCAGACTGACTTCATAGCCATGCTGTCCAAGGTATTTACCCAGCAAGTCTCGAATTTCACTGTGATCATCGACCACCAGAATATGTTTTTTTGGCTCCATAGCGCTGACATCTGAACTGTACTTGAGTCGATTATATGTACTCAGCCAAAGAAATATGTACCAAATCTTGTCAATTCACCGTACTGATACAATTTGCGACAAATTAGCGGTTCCACGGGACATTTCTGAGACATCCTCAGGCTTTAATGAATACCGTAAAATCCTGAAACCGGAGAAAAATTTCATGAACCGCAAACTGCCTGTCGTCGCTGCCTTTGTTACTGTCTTTACTGCAACTTCTGCCCTCGCCTGGTGGGGAGAGGGTGATAACGATGGCAACAAAGAACACTCCCGCTATGAACACCGTGAATGTGGCAAGAAAGGGAAACATGGCTTTAAAGGTGAATTCGGCCACAAGAACCTGAAAGAGTATATGACCCGTGAATTCACCGCTGATGAGATCCGCACCCTGACGTCTGCCCGCCTGCTCATGAAAGGCAACCCCAATATCAAGGTCGGTGACATCAAAGCCAACGACAAGGGTTATACCGTAGCCATCGTGACTCAGGATGACTCTCTGGTTAAAGAACTGACTCTGGCCAAAAACGGTATGCCTCTGGAACGTTTTGAAAAAATTCAGGAACGCATGGAAAAGAAAGGCAAAAAATAATCCACTGCGTAATCGCTACCCCGTGTGTTTGGCTTTTGCCCGGAACTTTACCGGGCATTTTTTTCACACGCATAAAGATATCCTGCTCAGAGTCGAATAAGAAAGTCCGCTGTCATTTTCGATACGCACCATGATGAAACCAAAAAGGATACCGACATGATGCAAAAGCCAGGTCTCCTGCTTGTAGTCCTTGCACTGTTACTGACAGGCTGCGTTCAGCCTCCTGATTCCCCAGCCTTCAAACCTTCAGGGCACACTCCCGGATATACACAGGAAAGCTTTGATCGTTATGTAGACGAGACAAAAGACTGGCTGAAAGAAAACCGGGCTTTCATTACTGATGATCCCATGCGTGAAGTGGAAGCTAATGCACCATTCGAGCTGCTACCTGAAAAAACCAGCAAGAAGAGCAAAGGGGTTTTATTAGTACATGGACTGGGAGACTCTCCTTATTCATTCACAGATATAGCACCACTGCTTGCTGAACAGGGATTCAGAGTTCGGGTCATGCTGCTCCCGGGACATGGCTCCAAACCGGCTGACCTGATGAACGTTGAAGTGAGTGATTGGATCAAAGCCGTTGAGCACCAGACACAACTATTAAAGTCGGAAGTGGATGAAGTCTGGTTAGGGGGCTTTTCTACGGGTGGCAACCTGGTGACCAGTTACGCTCTGGAAGATGAAAGCATTCAGGGTCTTTTGTTGTTTTCACCTGCCTTCCAGCCTGACTCCCGACTGGTAGCCCTGGCTCCCATCGTTTCAAAATTTTTCGACTGGGCGGACATAGATCCTGTTGATAACTTTGTCCGCTACGATTCCCTGACCTTCAATGCCGCCGGAGAATATTACAGAACCAGCCAGCAGGTCAGGGATCAGCTTGAGAAAAAAGAGTTTAACCGTCCTGTATTAATCGTCATGAGTGAAGACGACAGTGTTCTGAATTCACAGGGTATCCTGCAACTGTTTGAAGAGCGCTTCACAAACCCTGACAGCAGATTCATCTGGTATGGTGACCAGCCAGCCAGCAAAGACCCGCGTGTTCACTCACTGAGATCGAAACTGCCTGAGCAGAATGTCAGCAACTTCTCCCACATGGCAGCGCTGTTTGCACCCGAGAATCCATACTATGGCAAAAATGGCTCTTACAGAATGTGCAACAACGGACAGGAAGAGTCTGAAGCTACTTGCCAGAAAGAAAATGAGGTCTGGTACTCTGCTCATGGTTATACCGAAGAAGGCAAGATTCACGCACGGTTGACCTGGAACCCCTACTTCGAAAACTTGGCTAGGGAAATCCGACAAACCCTCAAATAGGGATGCCTTAGTAAAGAGGGAAGCCAGATCACTTCTTTGCATGAATACACGCCAGAAGCGCTTCAACAAAAGAATTTACATTTACTTTATTTCCCCCAATCCAGCTATGAATCCAAAACATTCTCCTACACTTTATCTTTCATGCTGACTGTCACGCTTTACAGGCAAAACCATGAAAAAAATCTACAGGTTACTATCCCTCAGATCACTGTTTCTTATCCCGCTTCTGTTGTTTATTAATTCAACACATGCTCAGAACATTACTCTCAAGGCGGTGCTGGGACCGATTCAAAAGGTTTCAGTCCAATCGGATCAAAAGCAGAGTGCTGCCGTAACATTGGCAAAAACCCTGACTCCATCCGTATCCCTTTCTTTCTGCCCAGACAATACAGGGTTAAAAAGCCATCTCTGTCTGGCCTGGCTGAATCAAGACCGACAGATTGAGATGGCTTACAGTTCCAAATCAATCAGTAAAGCCAAAGAGTTGGCAGCCAGCTTCATCACTATGCCACCTGCCTTCAAAGAACACGACAAAATACCGGAGACTTTGCTGGGAATAGCAGCAACGCCCTATAAAAAAGGCTTTGTTCTGGCTTATCTGACAGGGAAAGATAAAACAGGCAATCTGCCAGACCTGAATCAATATGATCCGAAGAGAATTGAAGATTTAAAAAACTCGGTTGAGAACAGCCATCTTTATCTGGCTGTAGTGACCTTGAAGGAAGACGGTAATCAATACAAATGGACCATCAGCCGTTCCAGCAGAGTGGACACAGATGAATCCGGAGACCTTATAGCAGGAACGCCATCGATTGCAGTGATCGGTGACAGGATCAACTTGTCTTACAGCACCTTCTCACATGAAAGTGGACAGCCTGTCAGTGAGATCGTTGAAGTCATTGATGTGGCTCAGATAGGGCGCAATCAGCATATTTCTGGCCAGAGAGTTGCGCAAAATCTTCACACAGCACCCGCACCTCAACTGCTGAACATTCCAGAGAACACTTTCAACTATGCTGCTTACGCTGATCCTGATAGCAAGAAGATGAAAACCTCTCTACAAACCAAACCTCAGGTTCAATTTAATGGCACCGCAATACCGGAGCCCGGCATCCAGGCTTCATGGCTCTATCACTTTAATCAGATGGATATGTCATCAGCGTATATGGTCACTTTGCTGATGACCGACACCCAAGGGAAGAATCTTCTGTTCTCTCTCTATCCGGATATCTTTGATGGCAAAGAGGGATGGAGCAGCGTCAGAAAACTTCCTATTGGAACCACAGCGATCAGCACTTCTGAAGTCGTTTTTTCAGGAGAACAACCGGCCATCATCATCCCCGGCCTGAACCTGAAAGACTTCACCCTTTCACTTCAGGCCTTTTCTATCACTGAAGAGGAATCGCCTTAGCGCTTTATCAAATAATTAAGAATTTCGACAACCTGAGCGGGAGTGGTTGCCCAAGCCTGCGCTGCAGCATCCACTTCCTTTAAAGGGTGAATAATGGCTTCGTCATGGAGTGTGATATAAGGCTTGGATAACGCCGCACAGAAACCCGCATCAAAAGCAGCATTCCACTGTTTGTATTTGTCACCAAAGCGAATCACAGCCAGATCGGCCTCTTCAATCGCTACACGGGTGCGAATGGCATTGATCTTGGATGATTTGTGATCTCGCCAGAAAGACTTTTCTTCCTCCCCCAGATGATCACCTGCAGCATCACTGGCCGCATGATCCGTAACCGGTGATGTAAAACGCACGGGGAGCCCCAAACTTTTGGCACCGGATTCAATCTGTTCCCGCCAATCGGTATGAATTTCTCCGGAAAGGTAAACAACCCAGGTCTTCATGCATTTATCTCCTGTATACGCAGACTGTCGGCGAATATAGCAGCCATCCCCCCTCTGGCTCCAGCTTGTGAGCCGGCTGACTATGCTGGATTCAGATAACTTTTTTCTGGAGATCAGCATGGATGCTTCCCAAATCAATTCCGCACAATGCCTTGGCCCCTGGACTCAACCTACAGGTGCCAAAGCACAAGGGTCTCCAGTTCATGTATTCGGTAGAACCGTCAATCGACTGACGGATATCAAACCACAGGTGCGGGAAGTCCAAAGCCAACGAACTGAAAAACCGGAAGCATTTGTTCAAGCACTACAGAAAATGAAGGTAGAAGTCTGCAAGCATTATTCTGGATGTGATGCAGCTACAGGGTCAAACATTTCGAACCTGTTCGCCAACCTGGAAGACCTGAGACCAGTTTCCCTTCTTGATCTCAGCGCAAAAGAGATGGACCAGCTTCAGAAAGAAGTGCTTATTGCAGAGGGTCTTAACTCGGAAGAAGGTGGAAAGCCCAACAAGTCCAAGTCTTCAAAAATGACTACGGAAAAACTGGAAACCGTATTTGATGCTCTGACCACTAATCCTTTCACCCCTTCTGTGATGAAAAGGCTTGCCATCAAGCAACCTGAAATGTTTGTAAAACTTTTGCATCAGGCCAACACATCCGCATTAACAGCCCGCGAATACGAAGCTATCTACCAGGGATGCCAGGCGTACATGAATGAAGGTGAAGGCCGGGAAATGATCATGTTGACGCCCCAGGCTGTCGATTATGTTTTGTTTCATAAAAGGGTTCTGCCACCTATTCCTGAACGATGCTTTCGCTCTGAAGATGGCACAATGAATCAGATGATTTTTCTAATGTCGGCTTTGCAAACAGGTGGTGCGGACAGTGTGTCAGCAGAGCTTCCAAAAGACTTTAAGTTTGAAGCGGGAGAAAAGTACGTAGCCTTTGATGCTTCAAACATGGATCACCGATTCATGAAAGTGCTCGATACCAGTGTTGCTCAATGTTATGGAGCCCTTGCTGTCATGCGAAAGCATACAGCCGATATGGAAGAAAGTGTTGATTCAAAATTAATTCCTCAACTTGCTAGCCAGACGACTCTGGTAGGACAAATGAACGCTCAACTTCAGGATTTGTCGGGGCTTCTCGGTCAATCTTATATGACACAGAACCTGCCAGAATACGCCAGAGACCTGAATCATTATCAAAGAGTCATCTATGTATCCCCAAACAGCACCTGCTTAAAAACGTCAGAGCCACCCAAACCATCTGAAATAGTTCTGAATTTTGATACCTACCATCCCAGGGTGCCTGAATACGAAGGTGGTCCCTGGAAAACCAGTCAACCCAAATATAAGGATGCCCGCAACTGGCCATCGGTAGACTTTACCGAAGGCTTCTGCTGGGATGAGAAAGCTTTAAAACAAGAAGCCAAAGCAAACAAATCAACCTTTTATTCCAGTGGCTCTGACAGCGAAGACTCTGGTATATCAACTCGATAAGACTGCTTGCACTCTTGCCTGAGCCAGTCAGCAAACTTTTGGGCGGCTCCATGATTCATTGATCGTTGGGGCATAACGAGAAAATATGAAAACGACGATGCCAGTTCAATATCAAAGAGCTTGATTAAGCTACCCTGCTCAAGCTCTCTCTGAACCAGAGAAGCCCTGCCAAGGGCAACCCCTTGTCCATCTTTTGCAGCCTCCAGTAATAAACTGGCATCTGAAATCTGAACGCCATAGCGAACATCCAGATCCGGACTCCCTGCCCATTGAAGCCAGTCCCTCCATGTGAGCACGCCTGGTCCCGAATCCTGCAGTAATGGAAAGTTGATAAGATCAGCAACAGAACCAAGACCCTTACCGTGGCTCATCAACTCAGGACTGCAAACAGGAAAAGCATATTCATCCATAAGTTTTTCTGAATACAGGCCCGGATACTTCCCCATTCCGAATCGTACAGCCAGATCAATGTTTTCTTTCTGGAAGTCGACCAAACCAATGGAGGGCAATAAACGCACTTCAATCTCAGGATAATTGATGGAAAACCTGCCCAGCCTCGGCACTAACCAGCGGGCTGCAAAGGAAGGCAAAATGGAAATATTCAGGTAGTCATACTGTCGACTGGAAACCTTATCCAAACCCTTTCTGATTTCAGCAAAACCTTTTCGAACATGAGGCAACAAACGCTCGGCATTATCGGTCAGATGCAACTGACGTGTAGAGCGGATAAACAATTTGAATCCCAACTGCTCTTCCAGATTACGAATCTGCTGGCTGATTGCAGCCTGGGTCACAAACAACTCATCTGCAGCGAGCGTAAAACTCATGTGTCGGGACACTACTTCAAAATACTGCAGTCCTTTTAGTGAGGGAATACGGTCCATTGCACCCTTCCAATTTATAAGTTTTTCTTATCCATCAGGAAAGAATATATCGTTTGTCGTCTATCTAAATCAAACCTACTCTGAAGCCATACCCTGACCGGTAAGGAGACTGAAGGATGAAACAGAGTAGCTATTGGAAGATTGCTGATTTACCTATCTATCTTATCAACCTCTGGGAAACATGGCGCAACCGGTCCAGAAGTCGCCGATATCTGGCAAGAATGGATAGCAGGATGTTGAAAGATATAGGTGTAACGGAAGCGGATCGTATAGATGAGGCTAGTAAGCCTTTTTGGAAGCAGTAGAAAGCAGCAGTCAGTAATAGAAACTTACTGACTGCTGCACATAGATAAGTCAGGAATTTATCATTCCCAAACTGCACAATCATCATCACTGATAGTGGCAGCCTTAACCACATCATTTTCATAAGCAATATTGCCTGGATCAGCAAAGCCTTTTCCAGAGCATTTAAGCTTCTTACTTGAGCCCAGACAATGCCCCTTGTTGTCATAGACAACGACAGCAGAGCCTTGATTGAGCTTCAGGCAGGTTTCAAGATTAGCTGCATGCCCATCAGGCTTTACAGGTTTGACCTGACCAAAACCATTTTTATATTTCGGCCAGCAAACCCCCACATAAATAAGGTTGCCATTCTTCCTGAAAATCTTGCATTTTTTGTCTTGCTGATGTGCTTGAGGAGCCGGTGCCGCTTGCTGAGCACTCTGGTGATCAGCCTGCTGTGAACCTGCTGAAGATTGTTTCACTGACTTGTAGTAGCGAACCTTGTTCTGAGCACAGCGATAGCTGCCATTTCTCTGGGCGACACTGCCTATGTAGATATAGCCACGACCATTGTCGGAAGCTGTCCCCATACACACCATATTGATAGAAGCAGTGACTGAATATTCAGGAAGAGAAACTGCTGTACTCCCGGCTGCTCCGATCGACATTTGCTCGCTGCCAGGGACATCAAAAGCACTAGAGTCTTCCATATCAGGGTACTCTTCTGTCTGCTGACAACCCTTAAAGGTTGTGTAAAACTTTTGAGGGGTAACCCCTTGTGGCGAGTCGAACTTGAATCGCCTGAAATTATCTAGCTCTGTGTAGTTTTTGACGATCAGCGCCTCGAAAACATAGCTATAGGTATGCTCATTGTTTCCGTTGTAATACCAGCAACCATAAAGCTTATCCTCCGTCACTGGCTCTACATAGCCAAAATAGACTTTGCCATCAGCATCATCTTCTACCACACATTGTGGAACATCATCACTACCACTCAACGCATCGGAAATCGCACTTGGGGTATAAGTATTGTGATTCACAACTGACTCCCAACATACGTCCCCTTCCTCTGCATGAGAGAGCGGCGCAAGAATCAGCATTAACATTCCCAGCAGGCTGGCCAGAAAACGATTAAACAGGCGCAGAGACCCAGAGGAAGTCCCAGACAATCCCGTTTCATATAAAGTATTCATAAGGTTTCACCCACATACATCATGATATCCTGCCAACCGCCTTTCCCGACAGCTGGCTCAATGGGAATTTTGACTCGGTGTGTTCATGCAAGTTCCGCTCTCCCGGCAAAACCTGCTTCTTGGAGTTATTCTCTACTGGACTGATGTATATAGACGAAGGCTACTTTTACTGCCACCAGCTACTCATAGCCGATAAGAAATACAGAGGGTCATTGGCTATAGTGGCAGAACCCTTCAAATTCAGGATCCGGATATGCACCCCCGTTTTGCCTTTGGTCAGGACAGCTCTGAACGAACCCGAAACACTTATCTCAAGCCTGATATCATCCAGCAGCGGCAATACACACTGGATAGACTGAACCTTAAGAGAGGTGAAAGTGTTCTGGATATTGGCTGTGGTCCGGGCCTGCTGGTCAGCGAGATGGCAAAACAGACGGACCTAAATGGGCTTATTACTGGTATTGACCCCAGCCTTCCCATGTTGGAAATGGCAGAAAAGTTCTGCCGGGATCAGAGCAACACCCACTTTCAACAGGCTGATGCCGAAACCCTGCCTTTCGAAAGTGCATCCTTTGACGTGGCTGTTTCCATTCAAGTGCTGGAATATGTCAGCAATGTCGATCAGGCTCTTTTGGAAATACACCGAGTTCTCAAGCCAGGTGGACGCGCCCTGATTATTGATACCGACTGGGATTCAGTGGTCTGGAATAACTCTGACAGAACAAGAATGCTGAATGCCCTGGAGATATGGCAGTCTCATCGAGAAGACTCCTTTCTACCCCGAAAACTGCCAGCCAAACTCCGCCAGGCCAGGCTTGGGATAAACAACATCAGCATCTACCCCATTATCAATACCCGCTTCAGTGACCAGGACTACTCCTATTTTCTGGCAAAATCCATTTGCAATCATCTGAGCAGTAAGCTGCCAACAGCGCAGATCAACAACTGGTTTCAGGATCTGGTGAGCAAAGAGGACAAGAATGACTACTTCTTCAGCCTCAATCGCTATGTTTTTGAGATAACCAAAAATTAACCCCTTATTAATTTGCATCTTTAATAGGTAAAAGTCAGCATGGGAGTTAAAGCTCACAAACGATAAGTTTGTTATTTTTACCTACACAAAAACGACGAATGAAAAAATCAATTCTGACAGCTGCCATTCTGGCAGCCAGTGCCTCTGTTGCTCAGGCAGATATTATTGGCGCAAAGCTGGGTTACAACTACTGGAATACTGCCAACCACGGTGACTTTCAGACAGTTTACGGCCAGATCGAGCACCCAATCCCTCTGCTGCCAAACCTGGCTGTTGGCTACAGCAAGCTCAACCATGACAAGCTGAAGTTCGACAGTTACGACGCTTCTGGCTACTACGAAATTCTGGACAATGGCAATATTGCCCTGGATCTGGGCTTGGGAGCTCGCCGTTTCGACAGTGGCAAATACCGTGATGCCTCTTTCAGCGATACAGTGCCCATGCTGACTGCAGATGTTGAACTGTTTCAGGCAAGCTCTCTGAGCTTTTACAGCAAGCTGTACGTGGGTAAATCCAGTGATACCAGCTTCAATGATTTTGAAGTGGGTGCCCGCTTTCACCTGTTTGCCGGCCTGAATCTACAGGGTGGCTACCGCACTTACGAAATCGAGATGGATGGCACCAAAGGCATCTATAACGATGAGCGCATCAAGGGCTTTAACCTGGGTCTGCACTGGGATATCTGATACCGCCTATCCAGATAGCTGGTTCATATGAGCCAGCTTCAAGCTACTCCTTCCCTTGTCTGCATCCAACTGCCCTGACAATCAGCCCAGATTTCCTAAGCTGAAATTAAGGAATCATCAGAATGGCAGGTTACAGTGGACAGAACTGGTCAGGGACAACCTTCTCCTCTCACGGGCCCAAACTCCCCTCATTCAGAAACATCTGAGAAAGAAAGCGAAGCTGCTGCTCAGCATGACCATCGCGAGATTACCCATGCCAACAGAGACAACCTCGTAGCCAGAGCCACTGCTGTGGCTGGCACAGACGAGCAGTTATCCAAGCGCACAGTTAGCAGAAAGAAGTACACTCGAGATGAAATGGCCAAAATGGGCAAGGAGGTGGATGAATCCCGCGAAGCCATTAAAGAGTTTATGAAGCAGAATGGCATTGATAAAGATCTGCCCAGACTTGAGTGCACCCGTGACCAGGGCTACTCCAGAGCCACCCGGATTCTGTGCATCCAGATGGAACAAATGAAGCAATTTTTGGATGCACATTTCGCCAAAGTTAATAAGATGTATCAGGTGCTGCAGTCTGATTACAGTGTTTACAAAAAATTGGAAACCACTGCCAGAAGAGCAGCCAGATCACTGCAGATCAATGAAGAAGAACAAGCCTTCCTGAAAGATGTCGTCAGCCTTGGGGACTCAGATAAACGCCACAGGGATTACTGGAAAGAGAGAAAACTGATACACCTCTATGCCAGCTTTTGTGGATTACGCTTTAATGCAGCCCTTAGAGTTATTCCTTTCCTTGATGCCATTCAACTGAGTGAAACCTTCAATCACAGGATACAAACTTTTTTACCTCAAACAATCGAATGCATGAAAATGTATCAGGAGGTGATTCAGTATCAACTAGGGCTTGAGCATTATTCAGACCTCGAAGAAAGCCTCCAGATGCACGATAAGGCGGCCTTTGGGGTAGCTATGCTGGCAGATCTGGCAGTAGCTCACTACATGCTCACCAGGCAACAGGAAGAGTTGCGTGAAATGCTGTCCGCACACTCCTGCTATTTCAGCCAGTGGTTAGCTGACTTCGACCCTGAACAGCCACAAGTACTGGAACTGGAAAGCTGGAAAGTCAAACAGCTGATCAATGCCGCAATTCTGTCGGACAATCCCAAACAAGCTCAACGCCTGCTGCAGTTCTACCGAAAACAGGTTGAAGCAGGCAGCCCGCAATTCGCCCCTGGAGATACCTTTAGCCTCTGTCAGTCCCTGCTGGCTTCTCTGACCTTTCTTTATGATCGCCCTGAACCACTGGCTCATTTTAAAGCCCGGGTAGAAGGGGCTGAAGCCCTGGTTTCAGAGTTAGGAGCCCTGGTCAGAACTATCAATAAGAAAAAAATGCTGCCTGAAGACAGCCGGGCTTCCCTGATGTTCTTTTATGAACAGATCAGTAACCAATGCCGAGAAGTAGTAAAGCGTCTTCGCAACCAGGAAGCAGGCGTTGCTCAGATTGCCAGCAGTCTGATTAAAGAAGAAGAGGCAGAACAGAAGCGTATTCAGGACAAACTGGATAAAAGAGAGGCACAGCGTCGAGACAGAGAAGAACAGATACAGAAAGACCGGTGGAAGAAAAAGCAAGCCAAACTGGCTGCAGAAGCTGCTTCTGAAAAAAAACAAGATACCGACTCCCCCCCTCCAAAACCTTATAGTTTGAAGGCCACTATGGACGAAGCATCTGAAGCTTTTGTTCGTAAACAACCGGTTGGTGTGTTAAATGGCATTTTCAAGAAAGTCATTCAACATCCCCAAGTCAGTGGCTTTGATAAGGCACAGGCCCATTATGGGTATGCCGATATGGTCACCTCCAGACTTCGGCGACAACTAGCGTCTGCCCATAAAATGATTGAGCCCGTCTATGCCTATAAGGAAGCCTTAGAGAGTCAAGATCGTCCTGACCTGGATAAGGACATCAAATTCAGGGAAGCCCTGAAGCTGTTCAAACTGGATATGCAGCAAATCAGCATCAACACTCTGGTCATGAGTAAAGCGGTAAAAGAAGCGCAGGAGATCTTCTTTGGTCTTTCCGAAGAACAACCAGAATTCCTGGATGCTTTGGTAGATCTCCACAATGATATGGAATACTTGATTGCGCAGGGAAAGCAAGTCATAGAGTGCTGCAAAGCTATTCCGGACATCTACGCCCGACGCGGCGAAATGATTCATCGTCACAAACTTTCGGGAAGAGGTGACTCACAGCGTCGCAGCGAGCTGGTGACCCGAGTCAAAGATCTGGAAGAGCTTGGCAAAAAACTTGATACCAGCATGACAATGCTGGAAGGCTCCCTTAAACGGGAACAGGTAGCTCAAGTTCAACAGACATTATCCACAGCAAACGCTAAAACCCCAGAGCCGGAAGAAAGAAGAACGTTTCCTCCCATAGAGGATAGAAAGCAGACTCTGAGCCCTGAACATCCGGACCTGATGTCTGAGGCTCTCCCCTCACAACTGGGAAGCTCAAGATCAAATTTACACTCTTCACCAGCCCCTGCAACTGGTGCCTCAGCTACAGGGGGGATTGATGTTCCTTATTCTCCCGGAGCTATCGTAGCTTCTTTACCTGATGCTATGAGACAGGAGCTCAAAAATAAACTCGGGAAACTCCCCGAGGCTGACAGTATAGATTCGTCACCTTCAAGGTATGAAATTCACCCTGCCAATGGGGCCAAAGATCACCCTCTACAAATCCTGGCGTACACTCTTGGCATAACGTTTGTCGTACAGGCAGGGGGAGACGAATGGATCATTTCCCCCTGGTCCACACCGCAACCTGCCAGTGAGGTTGCGACTCCCAAATACGCTCTGAAACTCGATTTCTGTTTTCCCTCTCTTTTAGAGATGAACAATCGCAGTAGTGACTCCAGTCATGGCTCACTTCCTGATCTTGTGACCTCTTCAAGGGAAACATCTCCAGCACATACCGCTACACCTCCAGATGTGTCGACAGAAGTGGTCATGGAGAATCCGGTAGCAGTGATCATTGAGGAACCAGAGGAATCTGAGGAAGCCGAACTGCCTCTGAAATTATTCATTCCACAAAGTATGAATACAGCTCTGGGCGTTTCGATCATGGAACGCGACCTGACGAAACTCATGGGTTTGGTCGAAGTAGAAACCGTTCAGCAAAAAGAGCAGCCCTCCACACAAAGCACTGTAAAGGAAGAAACGCAGCAGGAATGGAAAACGGCCGGCCGCAAACCCAAGAAAGGCAAAAAAGGGAAGCAGCAGGGACGTAAAGAAAAAGGCTCAGTAGCACCTGAACCTCAAGCTCCCCCCGTCAAAGAGGAAAAAGTGCCTGTTGTTGAAGCACTAAAAGAGCTGGACCCAGAAGTACTGGGCCTGAAGCTCCAAACAAGACTGCGTGACTATCTTGAGACTCTCTATGACACCGGAAAGACGCCCGATGGAAATTCTGTGCCAGAACAACTGGGCTTAAAGGCTCTTATGACAAGAATCCAGCAAGGTACTTTCCTGTCAGATCCAGATTATTTGCGCCATGACTTTACGGTTCTGTCAGATGCTCTGAAAATTCCTATCCGAGCGAATCTGTCTATGGGACATAATATCTACTTCAGGCCTGGTCTGGTCAAGCCCCAAGGGCTGGATCTCTGGACGGATCCGGATGAGCCGCATCTGAATCTGGAGCACCCCTCCTATGCCAAGGATCATCAATGGTTTGCATCGCTGGGTCATTACTTTCAATGTTGCGATGCTGAAGACACAGAACTGTTTCCGGAGAAGCCCCAGCCAGAAAAAACAAAAAAACGAAAAGATACAAAAGCCAAATAGCCATAGAAAAAAGAGGGCTATCAGCCACTATAACGTCAAAAATCTGGAGACTATTGACTATTTCGACCCTTCAGCCACTCTCTACGACTTTCGTCTTGCCGGGCATGAGTCTCTTGAATACGGGTGCTATACCTTTAGAAACAGAATTCTGAAGGACTAGCAAGGAAGCCGTAGATGTCGAACCAGCCTTTTCAGGCTCCTGACAGCCAGGAGCTGGCTACTATCACCGAATACCTGCTCACAGGTGGAACACTGGCTGAAGCCAACCAGATGAGTGAAGGTGCTCTGGAAGCTATCTATACCTCCGGATATAACCAATACCAGAACGGGCACTTTGAAGAAGCCGCCAGAAAGTTCCAGTACCTGTGCTTTTATGACCACTGGAACGCCCGAAATTTCCTCTGCCTGGGTTCCTGTCAGATGATGCTGAAAAGCTATGGCCAGGCCATCAGGACGTTTGAGTACACCGCCAGAATGGATATTACCAATCCACTCGCCAAGGTCTACATGGCCGACTGTTATATGGCGCTGCGGGAAAGAGGCATGGCAGAAATCATTTACAAAAGTGCCCTCAAGGACGCTGAAAAATACCAGTTCAGTCATTTGGAGCTGACAAGAGTCAAGAACCTGCTCCAAACCTTTGAGGACAAACAAGGAGGGCAGTCCTGATGGTCGATTCCGTTAATCGCAGTGAAGGCGTCGTTGTCCCAACACAGACAGAAGAACTTCAGGGGCTCGAACAAGCCGATCGTGTTTCCAGAGGTTATGACACACAAAACTCGGTATCTGCCAGAACAGGAGGTGGCTATGTCCAATTACCTCTGGGTCTTTCAGACGCTCCCTCCATTCCCGAGCCAGACTCGGAAATTACCGGAGAGGTAGGCGACCTGCAAAAACAGGTGGCTCAACAGACGGCTGCAAACCTCAGAGGGCAGATCGGTGGTGCCTTTGGAGAAAGCCCTATCTCCATCACTAACACCTACCCAGGACTGGTTACTCCGGCTGTAGGGAATACGGTACTGGAAATTGATAACAAACTTTCCACGCTCTCCGAGGCATCTCCTGAAACACTGAGTAATATTAATGGTGCATTAGACAGACTGCATACCGAACATAGAAGTGGCACACTGACTCCCGATAAGCTCGACCAGATTCTTGCTGAGATCAATGCCAATCTGGAAGACAGCTCTGTAAAATACTCTGAAAACAAGATTGAGATTGCTTCTCAGGATGCCCAACAGCGTCACGCCAGTAACATCGAACATATCCGGGAACATATTGAGGAAGTCAACAGCGCCAACCAGGCCAGCTCTGGCACTATTTTCCTGAAAAGCCTGGCCCTTGTGTTTCCTCCCGTTGCACTCTGGGAAGCGGCTCTGGAGATTGATCGGGATATAAACCCCGGAAAAGACAATTCCCACTTAAGCATCTTCTCCAAAAGCGAAATTGATCATATGGAGAGGCAGGAAAAAGAAGCAGAAGCATGGAAAAATCGTCAAGCCTTGGGTGGCCTTTACACCCCAGTGAACCCCACAAATAATTCAGAGCAAGCCGATAACCAGCAACCCGGTGATAGTGACCCTCAAGAAACAACCGAGCCAGTGGAAGATAGTGATACGCCTTCTTCTCCCGTTAATGATGCTACCGAAGGCATCCAGATTGCCACTGAAGGGCTGGATCACTTTGAAAGAAGGAAAATGTTGCTGCAAGCCCTTCAGGAATCGGCCGAATCCGAAGAGGCCAAGGAAAAGCTTCAGCAGGCAATTAATGCTCTGGAAGGCGGAGATCCCTCTCTGGCGGAAGAAATTCTCGGTGGGTTCACAGACTCACTGGGGTTGGATAACAGTCTTGGAGACAGTCTGAGCACATCAACAGACGATACGCCTCAGCCACCTTCCAGTGAAGAACTTCCTGAGACTCAGGTTGATGATCCTAATGCACGCGTTGACAGTGATCCGGAGCCTACCGTGTCTGAAAATGATGAGCCTCCAGCTTCGGTACAACCTGAAAGTACGCCAGAAGGCGCCTCTCTTGAAGACTTTGTCAGTGATATTTCCACTGTACCTGAAGAAGTGCTGGCCGCCCATCAGGATGCAACCAGTGAACAAGGACTTATCCAGCGCCATAATGCGGTCTGATTAAAGCCGCCAGTCCTGCATCCCACCCTGTCTTTGTAGTGATTTCTTGATATCGATACAGAGACAGGGTGGGTTCCTGACCCCCCCATTTCGGTTTCATCTCATCCCTGATCGCAATTCGAGCTATCTAAACGACGCATTTTTTGAAAAAATAGCGCACCCTCAGCCAGAACAGATAAAACCAGAACATTCATGAGTCACTCATCTCTGCAGCAGCCTGTGCCTGCCAAGGAACTTTTTTCCTACCCGAAGTATTGGGCGGAATGCTATGGCACCGCACCTTATCTACCCATGACCCGTGCAGAGATGGATGAACTAGGCTGGGATTCCTGTGACATTATTATTGTCACCGGCGACGCTTATGTAGACCACCCCAGCTTTGGTATGGCAGTCATTGGCCGTTTTCTGGAATCCCAGGGATTCCGTGTAGGTATCATTGCCCAGCCAGACTGGAGCAATACTGAAGACTTCATGCGTCTTGGCAAGCCAAACCTGTTCTATGGTGTCACTGGCGGCAACATGGACTCCATGATCAACCGCTATACCGCTGACCTGAAAGTCCGAAATGATGACGCTTACACTCCGGATGCTGAGCCGGGCAAACGTCCAGACCGCTCAGTGATTGTTTACAGTCAGCGCTGCAAGGAAGCCTTTAATGATGTTCCTGTGGTTATTGGCGGTATTGAAGCCAGCCTGCGCAGGATTGCTCAGTACGACTACTGGAGCAATGAGGTTCGACGCTCTGTTCTGATTGATTCCACAGCAGATATCCTTCTCTACGGTAATGCCGAAAGAGCCATGGCTGATGTGGCTGATAAGTTGGCAGCCGGCATCAATATCAAAGAGATGGATGATATTCGCGGAACCGTGGTGGTCAAACCGGCCGCACCAGAAGGCTGGACCGAGATTGACTCCACTCGTATCGACTGGCCCAGAGATATGGGTTCTCTGGAAGAAGCCTATGGCACCAGTCCTTACGAATACATTCCGGAAGAAGAGTGTGCTTCCAGCAAAGAGCAAGAGCCGGACGTACAACCGATCCGTATCGTTCCTCTGCCTCTGCATCGTAAGGCCGATTTTGACGCCAGTAAAAGCTGCATCCGTCTGCCATCCTTTGAAAAGGTTCGCAAAGACCCAGCTCTTTATGCCCATGCTTCCCGGGTTCTGCATCAGGAATCCAACCCGCACAACGCCAGGGTTCTGATTCAGAAACATGGCAATCGGGAAATCTGGGTAAATCCACCTCCTGTTCCTCTGGAAACTCCGGAAATGGACGGTGTATTTGCTCTGCCCTATCAACGCAGACCTCACCCTTCATACGGTGATGCCAAAATTCCTGCCTATGACATGATCAAGACCTCCGTCAATATCATGCGTGGCTGTTTTGGCGGCTGTACTTTCTGTTCCATCACCGAACACGAAGGCCGGGTGATCCAGAGCCGTTCGCAAGAGTCTGTGCTGCAGGAGCTGGAAGATATTCGTGACAAGGTACCAGGCTTTACGGGGCAGATTTCTGACCTGGGTGGCCCCACTGCCAACATGTATCACCTGAACTGCAAGAGTGCGGAAATTCAGGCGAGCTGCCGTCGTCTTTCCTGTGTATTCCCAAGTATCTGTAAAAACTTGGAAACCTCCCACAAGCAAACGACAGAGCTTTACCGAAAAGCCCGTGCCATTCCGGGTATCAAAAAAATCTCTATAGCCTCAGGTCTTCGTTATGACCTGGCAGTGGAAGATCCTGAATACGTTCGTGAACTGGTTACTCACCACGTAGGCGGCTACCTGAAAATTGCCCCTGAACACACTGAAAAGGACACCCTGGACCTGATGATGAAGCCAGGCATGGGTACCTATGATGCGTTCAAGAAAATGTTCGAAAAGTTTTCGAAAGAAGCGGGTAAAAAGCAGTATCTCATCCCTTACTTCATTGCCGCTCATCCGGGCTGTGAAGACGAGGACATGATGAACCTGTCTTTGTGGCTGAAACGTCACAAGTTCCGTGTTGATCAGGTGCAAACCTTCTATCCGTCCCCAATGTCTCTGGCAACAGCCATGTATTATTCCGGCCGGAACCCGCTCAAAAAGCTTAATTACAAGAGTGATAAGCTCTACATTCCGAAAGAACTGGAACAGCGTCGTTTGCAGAAAGCATTCCTGCGCTACCACGACTCCAGAAACTGGGATGTCCTGCGAAATGCCTTGAGAAAGATGAACCGCTCAGAGCTGATTGGTGACGGACCAAATCAGCTGGTTCCTGCTGAAGAGAAGAGCAAAGACAACCGTCGTCCTCAAAGCAAAAAACCGGCTGGAAAATTCCAGAAGGCCCGGGGTGGACAGTGGGATAACCGCGCTCCTCGTAAAAAGCCGGTCACACGCAAAAAACGTAGATAACGGACCAGAGAAGCCCCGGCTCAAGCCGGGGCTTCTTCTATCAGTCCAGAATGGCTATGGCAGCTTCTGTAATAGCCTGGGCTGAAATACCGTACTGATCTTTCAAATAATCCAGACTACCCACCTGCCCGAACTGTTCACGAACGCCAATCTTTCTGAAAGCAGTCGGAGCCACCCCTGCCTCCAGAAGCTCAGCGATAACAGCATCACCGAGTCCACCGGTAACATTATGATTTTCCACGGTCAGTAACTTGCCGGTTTTGTTCACACAACGGATGACCAGTTCTGTATCCACCGGCTTGATGGTATGCATGTCTACGACGGTTACCGTTTTGCCCATCAGAGCTTCCACTTCTGCAGCCGCTTCAAGCGCATCATGTACAGACAAACCACTGGCTATGATGGTCAGATCATCCCCCTCCCTCAACACTTTGCCTTTGCCAATTTCAATTTCGTCAGGCGATAAATAGAGTTCTGGAAGATCCTTTCGAGTCGAACGAATGTAGTTAACCCCGGGGTTCTGATAACTGTAATGCATCGCCTTTTTCAGAACTGCTGCATCGGACACTTCAATCACTACGGAGTCAGGAATCAGCCGCATCAAACCCACATCTTCAAACGGCATATGAGTGCCGCCATTGGTCACAGCGGCCACTCCGGCATCACTGCCGAATATGTTGATATGTTGCTGGGCATAACCTCCTGATAGAAACAGCTGATCATAGCAACGTCGGGTTATGAAGCAGCCAAATGAATGTACAAAAGGCACTTTACCTGTAGCAGATAAGCCAGCTGCCACACCAATCATATTGGCTTCAGCAATGCCACACTGAATAAACTGATCAGGAAACTCAGCCTGAAACTTGCCAGTGCTGACACTGCCCATCAGGTCTGCTTCAAGAACTCTCAGGTTTTCATGATCCCTGGCCAGCTCAAGCAGTGTTTCTGCGTGGATATGTCTCAGTTCACTGCTCATTTCAGGCTCTCCAGTCTCTGCTCAATAACATCCAGATCTTTGAGAATGGCACTTCTCAAGTCATCGTCCAGACGCAAGTGATGGTTAGACGACATTTCAATAATGGATGGAAAACCCTGCCCTTTCTCAGTGTCCAGAATAATGGCTGTTGGCTTATCCTTACTGGCCAATCCCTGTTCAATAGCCCCGCAAATCTGATTGATATCCTGACCATTCACCTGAACAGATTCAAATCCAAATGCCTGAAACTTTTCCCTGAGATCAAAAGGTTTTTGAATCTCATCCAGATAACCATCCAACTGTCGTTTGTTGTAATCGACAAACACAACCAGATTGTTTAACTGATGATGAGCTGCAAACTGGAAGGCTTCCCAACACTGCCCTTCCTGCAACTCTCCGTCACCGACTATCGCGAAAACGTTTGTATCCGTACCCATGGCAATGCCCATAGCACAGGAAATGCCCTGCCCCAGAGAACCGGTGGTCATATCGACGCCCGCTGTTTTGTTCATGTCCGCATGGCTGGGTAACAAAGTGCCGTTAGCGTTAATGTTCTTGAGGGTTTCCAGCTCAATAAATCCTCTCAGCGCCAGAGTGGCGTAAAGAGCAGGCCCGGCATGCCCCTTAGATAGCACCAGATAATCCCTGTCAGCCATTTTGGGATTAGCTGGGTCATGATGTAGATAATGTCCGTAAAGGCAGGCCAGTGTTTCTGATATTGAGAGACTGCCGCCAAAGTGGCCGTATCCGAGATGAAGCAGCGCTTTAACGGTTTCTGCTTTTATGGAGAGATTAAGGTGTTCAATCTCTCTGAGGTATTCATTTGATTTCATAAGTTTCACGTTACATCCCGAGATCAGTGAGCGCTGGCTGTCTGAAGCTTTTTCTTGCGGTGGATAAAGTTCGTGGCAAACACACCGGCGGAGACTGCAGCGATGGCCAGAATCACGGCCTCTTTACCGGCCATGGCCATATAGCCCAGGAAAATACCTGTGACCGCAAAGTCAGAATCCGAGAAGGTTGTATTGGCAAAACCAAGGTCGCCCAGAACAGGCAGCAGCCAGAGGGTCAGGAAGGTAATAACCACACCATTTACGAAGGAACCGACAACAGCACCACGGCGGCCACCCGTTGCATTACCAAATACACCCGCTGTGGCGCCGGTAAAGAAGTGAGGGACTACACCAGGCAGAATCAAGGTCAGCTTCATTGCGCCTAACAACCCCATGCTCACCAAACCGCCCAGGAAGCTGCACAAGAAACCAATCAATACAGCGTTTTGGGCATAAGGGAAAACAATCGGGCAATCCAGAGCCGGTTTGGCTTCAGGCACCAGTTTTTGAGATATTCCGTTAAAGGCAGGCACAATCTCAGCCAACACCAGTCGTACACCCTGCAAAATGACAAATACACCGGCAGCAAAACCAATAGCACTGAGTACTGCATAAACGACAGGGTTCTGACCACCACTCAGATGCTCCCTGACAAAATCACCACCTGCAGCCGCCACCAGAATCAGGTAGATGATGCCCATGGTCAGTGAAATGGAGATGGAGGAATCACGGAGAAACACCAGATTTTTAGGCAGGTTCATCTCTTCTGTACTTTTTGATCCTTTACCCACCAGCTTGCCAATCAGGCCAGAAGCTACATAGCCAACCGTGGAGAAGTGACCAAAAGCCACATCATCAGAACCGGTAATCTTTCTCATGAAAGGCTGTGCCATAGCCGGGAACAGCACCATGACAAGACCCAGAGTAATGGAACCCAGAAGCACCAGAGAGAAACCTTCAAAACCTGCCACGCTGAGAATAATGGCGATCATGCAAGCCATATAAAGCGTATGGTGTCCGGTCAGGAAGATGTACTTCAATTTACTGAAGCGGGCAAAAACAATATTGGCCACCATACCAAACGCCATAATCAACGAGGTGGCAGAGCCAAATTCAGCCATTGCAGTAGCGTAGATGGCTTCGTTATTAGGAATAACACCTCGAAGATTAAACCCCTGTTCCATCAGGGTACCCATTCAGGGCAATTGCATCAATCTGAACACTCGAAGATAAATTTCTTGTAAACTCTCTATCCAGTTTATTCGAGTCTCCTAGAGTAGTTCATCCGCATGGAAGCCAAGCAGTACCAGCCACTAGCTGATTTTTTAGCCAAAGTTCCTGATCCTCGCTGCCCCGGCATGTGTGATCACAACCTGCTCGATATACTTATCATTGCTGTATGCGCAGTCATATGTGGAGCGGACGAGTGGCAAGACATGGAGGAT
>NZ_LASA01000084.1 GCF_001562015.1 Endozoicomonas arenosclerae
GCGTATAACTTGAGGCGGATGTTCAGCCTGAAACAAGTGAATGAAGAGCAGTGGTTGGAACTGGTCTTGTTGGCGACTTATCTGTGGCACTATTGGGCTGATCTGAGGCCAAGAGTGAGAAAAATCATAAGGACAAGTTGAAAATGTAATGCGCCGGAGAGGGTTTTATAAGTTCTCTCCGGAATAGTCAGAGTCTGAAATTACTTGAACTGCGTTTATGGGTTCAAGTCCGACAGGCTGCTAGATAAATCAGAAATAAAGTAGAATTTGATGCTTTTGCAGTGACAGCTTCCTGTAAATTTTTTTACGGTCATGACTTCCGGTTTTATCCACACTACCGCCCTCACATTCCAAGAGTGACGACTTATTGCTGAATTAAGCACTACTTTGCCGTAGTCGTATGTATTAATCCAGTGACGCATACAAAGAAGTGCTTACAAGGCGAGTAGAAGGCTCTTCCATGATTCCACTGAATCAAAAAATCCGTGCTCTGAGTCAATGTTTTGTTTGGTGAATATCTGAACAATACGTCGGCTATTTCGAGTTCTGGAAGTCGTATGTGGAATAAACTCAACAAGTCCATGATGTTTTGCCAAATGATGTTTGGCTTATCTTTTTATGGCGTCATGGTCATCCTGACCCGTTTCTTTCTTGAAGAGCTGAACTACAGCGAAGCCGATACCATGATGGTAGTCGGGGCCTTTTCTTCTATTGGTCCTCTTTTCGCTATCGCTGGCGGGATTATCTGCGACAAGTTTCTGGGCTCTAAACGTGCTCTGACCATTGCTTATATCTGCTTTGCTGCAGGTTATGCTTTGCTGGTACTGGGATCATCGACTCTTAATGTCCCTCTCAGCCTTCTGGGTATTGCTCTGGCCAGTTATGCTCGTGGTTTGATGTCACCTTCCTACCCAAGCCTTTACAAGCGTACTTTCAAATCCCATGAGGACTTTGAAAACTGCTACCCCATTAACTATTCCGTGAATAATGTCGGTGCACTGCTGGGGCAATACCTGTACCCCATCTTTATCCTGACGGTAGGTTTTTCCGGTGGCTTTACCTTGTCTGCTGTCATGGCGGGACTGGCCGTAGCGGCTCTGTTTATCTTCCACAAGCCTCTGGTGAGTGTGGGTGAAGATATTGATAAGGAGCCCGTCAGTGTAAAAAATATGGCGATCTTCCTGGGACTGTCTGCGGCAATGCTGGGCATGGTGTTCTTCATGTTCTCTGACATGGATACTGGCCAGTACATCGTTTATGCCATTGGTGGTGCAGCTCTGCTCTACTACGTTTCCCTGATTTTCAAGAGTGGCCGGTCCGACGGCATGAGAATGGGCGCGATTCTGGTAATGACCGCTGTCCTGACCACAGCCTTCTTTGTTTACTATGGGCAGATGATGACGTCTATGAACATTGTCGCCATTAATACTTTGAAAGGGGATTTGCTGGGCTTTATACCTCTGGCGCCTGAAGCTGCCATGGCTCTTAACCCTCTGTGGTGTATTGCTATGGGGCCGCTTATCACCCTGTTGTTTGCCAATCTTGAAAAGCGTGGCATCCAGTTCTCTACCGCTACTAAAATCTCTTTTGCCTTTATCATGACGGCAGTGGCTTTCGGAATTCTGACTCACGCTGTTAGAACTGTTGGTGCCGATGTCAGCATTTCACCTAACGTCTTCCTGGTGATTCACGGCTTCCAGGCATTTTCAGAAGTGATTGTGGGCTCTCTGGTGGTGGCCTTTATTATTTCTGTAACACCTAAGGAAATTGAAGGTTTCTCTGTTTCCCTGTACTCCGTTGCCATTGCCCTCAGTGGTATTGTGGGTGCCGTGATTTCCGGTTCCATCGCCATGGAAAAAGGGCAGGAGATCACCCAGTCATTTGTACAGAATGTCTACGGTGACTATTTCATGATGCTCACCGTGGCCGCTGTTGTAATGGTCGGTGTAGCTCTGGCGGCTTCCCTGCTGATCAGGAAAATGATCAACAAGGCGGACGAGTGGGAAGAAACGGAAGAGCTTTCTCCTGCTACTGTTTGACCTTATCCTCCCTGGCCGGTGATTGTTTGTCACCGGCCTCTTTTCTTTATTTTTAAGTCATCTGACTTTCCTGCATGTAACGCTTAGCCCCCCGAGTCCGTTAGTCTTGATGGACGATGATGCCTCTTCCCCCAACCGGTTTAATCGGTCACTGTTCAAGGAATTTTTCAATCCTGTTTCAATCGCTCATGACTGTGGCATTCATTTCAGCTGAATCTTGTGATTTCAGGCCCGAGTGAACACTCAGAGTAGCGATTCATAACAACAATCAGGCGGTATGACCTTTCACTAGAGCAGTACCAGCCTAGCAGATAGAAAGGTCATTTCCGGGAGATCCAGACGATGACAGAAAAGACTAACGAGAGTGGAGATAAAGCCCTCAGCGAAGGTGAAGGCGTTGTTCTCTACGAAGTACGTGATCAGGTAGCCATCGTTACCATGAACCGCCCTGAGTACAACAATGCTCAGAACTCAGCTATGACTTACGCTCTGGACGCGGCGTTCAAGCAGGCTGTGGATGACGACAACGTCAAGGTCATCGTTCTGGCCGGTAAAGGCAAACACTTTTCTGCCGGTCATGACATCGGCACTCCTGGCCGCGATGTGGATAAAACCTTCGATCGCAAGCATCTCTGGTATGACCATGTGAACAAGCCGGGCGGCGAATTCCTTTACGCCCGTGAGCAGGAAGTTTACCTGGGCATGTGCCGTCGCTGGAGAGACATTCCCAAGCCGACCATTGCCATGGTGCAGGGCGCCTGTGTTGCCGGTGGTCTGATGCTGGCATGGGTTTGTGACATGATCATTGCGACTGATGATTCTTTCTATGCTGATCCTGTTGTCCGCATGGGTATTCCCGGTGTGGAATACTTTGCTCATGTTCATGAGTTGAACCCACGCATTGCCAAAGAGTTCCTGTTCCTGGGTGAGCGAATGCCTGCCGACCGTGCTTACCAGATGGGTATGCTGAACAAGATTGTTACCCGCGAAACTCTGGAAGAAGAAACTCTGGATGTTGCCAACCGCATCGCCAAGATGCCACGTCTGGGCCTGCAGCTGACCAAACAGGTTATTAATAATGCTGAAGACCTGATGGGCAAGCGCACCACCATGGATATGGCATTCGGACTGCACCATTTTGCCCACACCCACAATGAGATGGTGTCCGGTGACCGTCTGGCCGGCTTTGATGGTAAAGCCATGGCGGCTTCCCAAAGAAAGCAGGAGAAAGACAAAGAGAAGACGGAGGCCTGAGATGTCAAAATTAAAGACCCGTCTGACCGACCTGCTGGGTTGTGAATACCCGATTATCCAGACCGCCATGGGCTGGGTAGCTGATCCAAAACTGGTAGCAGCCACCTGCAACGCTGGAGGCTTTGGCTTCCTGGCAGGAGCCACCATTCCACCTGAAGAGATGGAACAGGCCATTCTTGAAACCAAAAAGCTCACCGACAAGCCTTTTGGTGTCAACTTCCACATGTACCAGCCCAATGCTGGAGATATTGTCGACATGGTGGTTCGCCATGGCGTCAGGGCTGTCAGTTACAGCCGCTCTCCAGGTAAGAAAATGGTGGCCCAGCTAAAAGATGCGGGTGTCGTTTGTATGCCTACTGTGGGTGCTCTCAAACATGCCATCAAAGCGGTAGAGATGGGTGCTGATGCAGTGACAGTTCAGGGCGGAGAAGGGGGCGGACATACCGGTTCTGTACCGACTTCCATTCTTTTGCCTCAGGTTGTCGATGCTCTGGATGTTCCTGTTGTGGCTGCCGGTGGTTTTAAAGACGGTCGTGGACTGGTATCTGCCATGGCTTTTGGTGCTGAAGGCATCGCCATGGGAACACGTTTTCTGATGACCAGCGACAGCCCGGTCCCTCATAAAACTCTGGACCGTTACGTCAATACCACTAACCCTGCCAACGTCATCATCAGTAAAGCGATTGATGGTATGCCCCAGCGAATGATCACCAACGAACTCCTGGGCAAGCTTGAGAAAGCAGGTGGTACCAAACGTTTGATTATGGCTCTGACCAGTGGTCTGGCTTATCGCAAATACACCGGTGTGAGTGTTTTTCAGCTGTTGAAGAGTGCTGTTCAGATGCGCGGTTCCGGTGATCTTACAGCGGCTCAAAGCATCATGTCGGCGAATGCTCCTATGGTGATTCAAAAAGCCATGGTGGATGGCAAGCCCGCTGAAGGGGTTCTGCCAGCCGGTCAGGTGGCCGGTGTGATCAACAGTCTGGTCAGTTGTGAAGAGCTCATCCAGGAAATAGTCCAGGAAGCCGACGAACGTTTGAGTAAATTGAGTCAACTTGTATCCTGAGAGCCTTTAGCTCATCGAGAGCCATAAATCGGGAAACATCTGGGCGATACAAGATTTTTCAAGGTAATTAGAATAATGACAAAACCCTACAAAGTGACCATCGAAGGCGGTATCGCTGAGCTGGTATTTGACCACCCTCCTGTCAATGCATTCAGCAGCAAAGGCTGGGCCGACATAGCCGCAGAAATTGAATCACTGGGCGAGAACGACGACGTTCGAGTCATCATTGTTGCGGCAGAAGGCCGTGGCTTCTGTGCCGGCGTCGATATCAAGGAACTGGCAGAAGACGACAACCTGATTGTAAAAGTCAACAAAGGCAACTACGACACCTTTAAAGCCATCCATCTGAATCCCAAGCCGGTGATTGTTGCGGTGCATGGTTTTGTACTGGGTGGCGGTATCGGTATTTCCGGTGCGGCAGACATTATTGTGGCTTCTGAGTGTGCACGTTTTGGTGTGCCTGAAGTGGATCGTGGTGCCATGGGTGGCGGTGCTCACCTGCAGCGCATGTTCCCGGTTCAGAAAGTACGCTACATGTATTTCACCGGCGACATGATTGATGCTCAGGAAGCTTATCGCCTGGGTGCCGTGGAAAGAGTGGTGCCAAGGGATGAGCTTCGCATCACAGCCAGAGAGATTGCAGCCAGGATCGCCGAGAAGAGCCCTCGCATGATCAGGATTGCCAAAGAAGCCCTCACCGGCATTGAAGATGGCAACCTGGAAAACAAGTATCGCTCGGAACAGGGCTTTACCCTGGAGGCTTATACCTCCCCGGATTCCCAGGAAGCCCGTGATTCCTTTGTGGAAAAACGTGATGCTACCTTCGCGACCCATAAAGAGCAGGGCTAAGGCAGGAGAATTACATGGATTTAAATTATACCGACAGCCAGAAAGCCTTTCGTGAAGAGGTACGCAGCTGGCTGCAAGCCAATGTCCCATCCGAAACGCTCAAGTCATTTGATACGGCAGAAGGTTTTCGTCAGCACCGCGAGTGGGAAGCCAAACTGAACGACGGTCGCTGGGGAATGGTGACCTGGCCGGAAGAACTCGGTGGCCGTGGCTGCGACCTGATCGAGTGGCTGATCTTTGAAGAAGAATATTACCGTGCCAATGCACCGGCTCGTGTTAACCAGAATGGTATCTTCCTGCTTGGGCCTACCCTGATGGAGTACGGAACCGAAGAGCAGAAAGCACGTTTCCTGCCTATGATGGCCACCGGCGAAGAAGTCTGGGCCCAGGGCTGGTCTGAGCCCGGTGCCGGTTCGGATATGGCTGCTATTCGCTCCAAGGCTGAGAGAGTAGGCGACCACTACGTAATTAACGGTCAGAAGACCTGGTCTACCCGTGCCGTATGGGCTGACTGGACCTTTGGTATCTTCCGTACCGATCCTGAGTCCAGTCGTCACAAGGGTCTGACTTTCATTCTGGTACCTCTGGATGCAGAAGGTGTGACTGTAAGACCTATCGAACAGTTGGATGGCCTGCCAGGTTTCGCTGAAATCTTCTTCGATAACGTCAAGGTTCCAGTTGAAAACGTATTGGGCGGCGAAGGTATGGGCTGGCATGTGGCTATGTCTACCGCTGGTTTTGAGCGGGGTCTGATGTTGCGTTCTCCAGCCCGTTTCCAGGAAACCGCCCGTCGTCTGGTAGAGCTTTATAAAGCCAATCAGGAAGAAGCTGCTGTTCCCTATAACGAGAGTGATCCAGTTATTGGCGATGCGGTGATCAAAGCTTATCTGGACGCTGAAGCCTATACCCAGACAACTTACATGACAGCCTCCCGACTGGTGAAGGGCGGAAAGATTGGTCCTGAGTCGTCTACTAACAAAATCTTCTGGTCCGAGCTGGATCAGAAAATGCACGAAACCGCCATGAGCATTCTCAATGCCCGTGCCGAACTCTGGCCCCATGCGCCTCAGGCGGGTGAAGTGGGCAAATGGCTGGATGGTTTCCTGTTCTCCCAGGCCGGTCCCATCTATGCAGGGACCAACGAAATTCAACGCAACATTATCGCCGAGCGTATGCTGGGCATGCCCAGGGCATAGTTTTTCAGGCTCACGGTTGTTTTGTTAGAAAGATTAGTTAGCCTTTACGCTCAGGAGGTATGGATATGAGTATTACAAGAAGCCTATATATTCTGCTGGCAATGGCACTGATTTTGTCTGGCTGCCAAACAGTTGAACCCATACGTACTAATACTTCTAACAATGCAGAAGGTGGAGTTCAAGAGCTGATAATCAATAGCCGAGTGTCATTGCCTGCACCCATTGGTTACGACAAAGTTTGGCTGATTAAGTCTTCAGTCATTGTATCCAAGGCTGGTAGTAGTGTCGTTTATCGCTGGATAGACAAAGAAGAAATGGAGTTTATTGGATCAAAAAAAACACCTTACAACTTTTTTAAAAGCGCCTTAAATAACCCGGAAACAGTAGAGGAAAAAGGGTTTTTAGAAGGACTTGACAGTAAGGTGAATCGCATGGCGGCCTCGGACGAAAGCCTTGAAATATATTCTTTTGACCATGGTGAAGGACAACAAATCTACATTTTGTCAGATACTCTGGATTTTGTTGTGGAAATTACATCCAAAGGTTACGTAAGTGAATATTTTGAAAATCTAATCAAATATTCATATACCAGATAAAGGGAGTTTTGTATGGACCCTCTTACAGAGCAAGAGAAGAATGAATTCAGGGAATTTCTTCGTGTAATTATATGATATAGGTCTTGATTCTGTTTTTATTTAGAGCTAATTTTAGCTCTAAATAAATATCGGTGAGGGTTGTCATGTTACAAAAAGTTATGTGTGGGTACACCACATCAATCAGTAAATTTAAAGCTAACCCAAAGGCCGTTATTAAAGAAGCTCAGGGGGATGCTGTAGCCGTTTCTTCCAATAATGAAATTCAGTTCTACGCTGTACCTGCTGAGCTGTTTGAAGAAATGATTAACTTTTGTGAATACGCGCAGAGAGGCACAACGGATCTAAAAAGCATTCCAGGAAAATTCAGTTTATCTGATGAAATGGTAGAGAAGATGACTGAAGAGCTGAAAAATAAAAATGATGACAACTTGGGAGAATTTATCGAATGCGAAAACAATACATAAATAGCGATGGTCAGTTATTTGAAATTGTAGAAGACAGTAAAAATAGCCATCATTCTGAAACTCAGGCTAGATCGAAGTTTAATCCCTTTGGTTATCAGCTCAACAGGCTGGTAAAAGCTACGAAGAAAATGACTAAAAAAGAATAAAGCTGTCATGGCCAAAGTAAGATTGTTCTTAAGCAAATTGATCATCAATACAATAGGAAAATCAGCAGCAGATGACTTGCTGGATGATTTCAGGCTTTATAAGGAAAAAGGCATCCTTCCATCAACCTTTGGCCGGGATGCTCCTTATGATCGTACACATAACCGATCTTATCTTGAGCTTCAGCATATACACATCAAGAGAAATGGTGAGAGTTTTCCTGTAAGGCTGGTTCAGTTCAGCAGAAAGTCAGGTCATGTTCTTGTCTACTGTCCTGGATTTTATGATAGAAATACCTATCTTTTGATCACGGTGATCAAGCATTGGAATCAAAGAGAACCCAATGATATTGAAGGTACTGATCATGATTCCAGTCTAATGGCAAAACTGGAAAAAATCGCTGAAGGATTCAGAGAAAAATTTTGATCACAGTGAGTGAATGGAGCAAGATGCTGTTCGCATGACAGGCTGCCCGGAATGACCCCGGCTCTACTTTGCCAACTTCAGAGGAGCCGGGGCAACTTAAACCGGTCAAGAAAAAATAGCGATTAGGATTTATCATGGATTTTACCTTTAACGAAGATCAGCTGGTCTTCCATGACAGTGTAAAAAGTTTTCTTACCAACGAAGTCACGCCTGAGCGTATTCGTGAACAGTGGACGACAGAATCCGGACGTTCCAGCGAACTCCGGGATCAACTGGCAGAGCTGGGTTTAACCGCCATGACCGTGCCGGAAGCGTTCGGTGGTCTGGGCATGACAGAGCTGGACTTTGTTCTGCTGGCGGAAGAGTGTGGTTACGTAGCTCTGCCTGAACCTCTGGTAGATAATGTTTTGGTAGCGGTGCCGCTGATCAATGCTCTGAGCAGTGCGCAACATCATTTCAAAGAAAGCTGGCTGCCACGGGTTGCTGAAGGCAAAGCTAATGTAGCGGTGGCTCACCCGAGCAATCTCTTGGTAGCCGATGCTCATGTTGCCGATTTGCTGCTGTTGCCTAATGGCAATGAAGTTCATGCTGTGCCTTCCGAGCAGGTTGAGCTGACTCTGAATGAATCTGTTGACCCAAGTCGTAAGCTTTACAAGGTCAGCTGGAACCCTTCTGCTGAAACCCTGGTTGCTGGCGAAGAAGAAGGCAAAAAACTTTGGGAAGACACACTGAATCGTGGCGCCCTGGCGGTTGCCGCTCAACAGTTGGGACTGGCCCGCAGAATCGTCGACCTTTCTGTCGATTACACCTATGAGCGTAAACAGTTTGGCAAACCGGTCGGCTCTTTCCAGGCCGTTAAACACCACATGGCCAATGTTGCGGTGAAGATCGAGTTCGCCAAAGCGCCTCTTTATCGTGCGGCTTACGATGTTTCTGAAGGTCTTTCTACGGCCGCACGCAGTGTTTCCCATGCCAGACTGGCCACTTCCGAAGCAGCTTTGCTGGGTGCCAAAAACGGTATCCAGGTACACGGTGCCATGGGGTACACCTGGGAAGTGGACCTGCATATTTTCATGAAGCGCGCCTGGGCGCTGGATGCCAGTTACGGCAGTCAGGGCTTCCACAAGAAGCGGGTCAAAGACAGTATTCTGGCAGAAGGTGCTCTGCTGGGAGCCGGTAACAGCTTTGTTGCCTAAAGCGTGCCCCGCAAGTTGGTACTGCTTGATGGGTATGCTTTAGGCTGTAAACCAGGATTTTTGATACGCTTGAGCTGCAAGAAAAACGCTAGAGGTATAGTCAATGCTTACATTTTGGGTCATTGATACAAAAGCCAAAATCCAACCTGCCAGTTCCTATGAGCAGGATGGAAGTCAGTGGTATTTTGGGCGGTCAATTGTGCCAGCTGAGTCTGTGGAGGAAGCTGTAAGCCTTCTAAGAACAGCATTAAATGACAAGTACGTTGAAATAGATTCGATTCTGGCAGTTGTTAGCTATGACCATAAAACCTGGGATTCGGAAGATGATGAGCTATATGAAACGGTAGAGTCCTATGAAAAATCCAAAGAAGCGAATGAGGTAGTAACGGGTGTATTTGCTTCTGGTATGTATCTGGAGGTTGAGTAAAGATGACTAAGGGGGCGATGACTCTAGCGGAAGGAAGCCAGAAGAGTAAATTCAAAACAGACGCAACTTTAGTTTTGAATGGTCATCAAAAGCGCCAGTATGTTTTAAGAACTGCATATGATTCACTCTCAGCTTGGAAGGCAAAGTATGCAGTAAACGTGTCACCGTTTTACCCTCGTCTGAGAACATCGATAAGGGAAGCAGCCTTAATCGATAATGAAATATGGGTTTTTGGTGTTGATGGGACGAATACCACAAATATTGTTGACGCCGTTAAAATTGCCACTCAATTCTATCAGGTCAAGCCCAAAGATATACTTGGTAATATTTATATCAAGAACTTGAATGCTGAAGGACAGCATGAAGGTAACATGTCTCTGCTGGTTAAATTGAACATGTCTTTGTATGAACAAACAACACAGGCTCTTATCGAAGCATGCAAATACTTCGGTATACAATCTGCTGTCAATATTCATGTATACAGTTCGAACATAAACCCCAAGATTTCACAGTCAGAACTGCAGCAGGCTTTAAAGGCTGGTGGTGCGAGAGTTGTAGAAACTGACAGCAGAAAGATTCGTCATAAGGTAGGTAGTAACAACGGGCTGGATTCTGTTCCACTTGTTAGCAACCTGCATGTGGCAAAACTGGGGTTTTAATCTCGTCTCCATGCTCATGCATGGAGACTGAAGATATTTAACCTGAAGCGTACCCAGCTCCATTTTATTCATTTGAATGGACTTTCGGGTTCGGTTTAGAAAGGAATAATAACAATGCCAGAAGCTTATATAGTTGATGCCATTCGTACTCCAACCGGTCGCCGTAAAGGCGGTCTGGCCGATGTCCATGGTGCTGATCTGGGTGCCCATGTATTGAAAGCCATTGTTGAGCGCAATGGTATTCCTGATAACGAATACGATGACGTAGTCTTTGGCTGTGTGGATACCATTGGCCCACTGGCCGGTGATATTGCTCGTACCTGCTGGCTGACTGCAGGTCTGTCCCAGGAAGTGCCGGGCACGACGGTCGATCGTCAGTGTGGTTCATCCCAGCAGGCCGTTCACTTTGCTGCTCAGGCAGTTATGAGTGGCACCATGGATGTTGTGGTCGCTGGTGGTGTCCAGACCATGACTCAGATTCCTATCTCTTCTGCCATGATGGCCGCTGAACCCCTGGGTTTCAAAGATCCGTTCACCGGTTCCAAAGGCTGGGTTGAGCGTTACGGTGAAGAGCCACCTACACAGTTCAAGTCCGCCCAGATGATCGCTGATAAGTGGGATTTGTCGCGTAAGGAACTGGAAGAGTATTCACTGGAATCTCATCGCCGTGCTATTGCCGCTATCAAGGAAGGTCGTTTTAACAAAGAGATTATTCCTCTCAACGGTGTTGAAGTGGATGAGACGCCAAGAGAATCTTCTCTGGAAAAAATGGCGGAACTGGATTATCTGTTTGGTTGTGACAAAGTCACCGCAGCGGTTTCCAGTCAAACCTGTGATGCCGCGTCAGCTGTGCTGGTGGTTTCCGAGGCTGCGTTGAAGAAGTACAACCTCAAACCTCGTGCCCGCATTCATCACATCAGTGTCCGCGCTGAAGATCCTATTTGGATGCTGACCGCGCCAATCAGTGCAACGGAATACGCGCTTAAAAAAGCAGGGATGACACTGGATGAAATTGATCGGGTAGAAATCAACGAAGCCTTTGCTTCCGTGGTGATGGCCTGGTTGAAAGAGACCGGCTATCCCCATGAAAAGACTAACGTCAATGGTGGTGCCATTGCCCTGGGTCACCCATTGGGCGCTACAGGTACCAAGCTGATGACAACCCTGTTGCATGAGCTGGAGCGCACCGGGGGTCGTTATGGTCTGCAGACCATGTGTGAAGGCGGTGGTCAGGCCAACGTAACGATTATTGAAAGACTGGGAGAATAAAATGGCACTTTCTAACAAAGGCCTCGTACAAGATCGCCTCTGTGAAAATCGAGTCGTCATCATCACCGGTGCCGGTGGTGGCCTGGGTAAAGCCTATGCGCAGATGTTTGCCGCTGAAGGCGCGAAAGTCATCGTCAATGACATCAATGAAAAAGCAGCCAGTGATGTAGTGGCTGAAATTGTTGCGGCTGGTGGTCAGGCGGTAGCTAACACCAACGATATCACGGACTACGAAGAGTCTGCCCAGATCGTCAAGCAGGCGATTGACAGTTTTGGTGATTTGCATGTAGTAGTGAACAATGCCGGTGTATGCCGCGACAGAATGTTTGCCAGCCTGTCTGAATCCGACTGGGATGCTGTAATGAATGTCCACTTGAAAGGTCACTTCTGTATTTCCAGCAATGCTGTGAAGTACTGGCGTGAACAGTCCAAGGGCGGTAAAGAAGTCAGTGCACGTATTATTAATACCAGTTCCGGTGCCGGTCTGCAGGGTTCCATTGGTCAGTCAAACTATGCAGCTGCCAAAGGTGGTATCGCTTCCCTGACTCTGGTTCAGGCGGCTGAACTGGCCCGTTATGGTATCACTGCAAACGGTCTGGCACCGGCTGCCCGAACAGGTATGACCGAAGACGTGTTTGCTGACATGATGAAGAAGCCTGAAGACGGTTTCGACTTCTACGCGCCTGAAAACGTTGCACCTCTGGTGGTATGGCTGGGCTCTGAAGAGTCTAAAAATGTGACCGGCCGACTGTTTGAAGTGGAAGGTGGCAAGATTTCCATGGCTGATGGCTGGCGCCAGGGTCCTCTGAAGGACAAGGGCAATCGCTGGGAGCCTGCTGAAATTGGTGATGCTGTGGCTTCCCTGATTGAAGAGTCTGTTCCTGCCCAGAAGGTTTACGGTACTTAAGCCTTTGATTCGTCCGTATGCAGAATGCATACGGACAACCCTTCAACCTCTATAACTATATTCACAACTGATTATGACTGGGTTAATGGGCCGGGTTATGTTGTGAGATTATGAAGCGGTCGTTGTAGAATCTTCTGGGGGCAAAGGTGGTTTAGCTTCCTGAAAGAGACGATCGACAAGATCCTTTGACCAGTACCTGTCACCATGAGGTGGTATGAAACCCTGTGATTTCAGGCGCTGTGCCATATTTTTGGTGAGAGGGTCACGCTCTTTACATTTCGCCAGATAAGCTTCCAAAGCACCTTTTTCACCCAGATGGGCTCTAACAATAAGCTCCCATAATCCTTTGGAGTGAGTCAGTTTGCCTTCATCGATACTTTGATAAACGGTATACAAGGATTTTGGAAACAACTCTGTTTTGATTTCCTCCAGGTTTGGAAACAGCTGCTTTAATGCCAGAGCTTGAGCCTTGGCTGTCCAGCCTTCATCACTATAAATACATTGAATGTTGGCTCCACTTAATATATTTTCCAGCGTTAGCAGATCCGTTTTTTCTACCAGCAACTTGCGTCTGTACAATTCGTATAAGGCTTCTTCGTAGCCCAGAATACAGAGAATCTGCAAATAAGCGCCAGAAACTTCTTCAAGTTCGGCCAGGTCCGTTTCATCAATGTACCCATCCAGCAAATCAGTCAGAGTCGCGGTAGTAAAGTCCTTGTTACCTACGAGTGCTCCCGGTAATGTCCTTTTCAACAAAGTAGTGGCATCCCTGACATTATGAGAGCTCTGACGCTTTAATACGGCCCTGGCATAGGCTCTCAATGCGCCTTCATGCCCTTCTCTGGCCATATCGGTCAGAAAGGTAGATGCCGTATGCCCACCTTCGCTTCCCTGAAAAGATATTGCGGACAATGTCTCCAGGCGTTTTAATTCCTGAGGCAGCATTGTGAAATAAGCTTCTTTGAGTTTTGGGGCATGGAGGTGGACATGTTCAGCGGTCCATCTCCTGATCTTCGGGTCAGGCTTTAATCCCGACTTATCAAGAACTTCCAGCAGCGTTCGGGTTTTTGTTCCAGATGCCCGGTAGTTGAGAATGTACTCTTCCAGAAATTCCCGATCCTTGCCTTTCTCTGCCACTACTTTGTACGGCAGCAATTTCAGATATTGGCTTCTGTCCATATGTGGAGCAATGTATGGCTCTATCAGATAAAAAAGTTTCTGCACGGTTCCGTATTTGCCTGAGACTTTGAGCTTCCATTTGGTTTTTAAATAATCATTGATTTTTGCAAACCTGCTGCTTGTTTGAAAGTTTGGCTTTGACATTTCATTCCAGATTAAACTGGCAATGATTCGATCTTTCTCTTCATCATTGTTGGTCATTGTGAATGCTTGCTTCATCTCTTCGCGACTGAGTGGTAACCAGGGAGCAAGCTCTGGTGGCGGGTTAGCATTGTCCGGGACATAGAATGGGTGGTTTCGGGAATAGGGGATCTCGCCCCTGATGATGGCTATGCTTTTTTCCGGGTCAGGGGCTGTGCAAATGGTGCCCGGTGTAGCAGGGGGAGGGGTTTCAGGCTGTGCGGCTGGTTCGTCCTCCTGTGTTCTGGTTTCTTCTTCCGTTATGCCAGCCTCCAGAGTATCGATGTTTGCTTCGACCTCCATAGGCTCTTCCGAACCCGGCTCAAACATCTCAGGGGTTTCAAAGTCCGGGGGTGGCAGAGTGGTTTCCAACAGAGCCGGGAATTCAGCATCACTGGTTGTGCTACTGACAGTGTTTGATCTTTGAGCACTCTCCGAATACAGTATTTGTCTCAGTTGCTCCTCAGTCCAGGGGTCACCCTGAGGTGACGGAACTTTGTCCATGTTTAAATAGCCCAGAATCAATCCCAGGTTTTTATAACGTTTGAACAGTGTGGAAATATATCGGAAAGTGGCGTCTGGTCTTTGAGTTTCATCTGCCAAAAGCATGGATAGCAGAAGCTCTGTTCTCATGCTTTCCAGTTTCTCTGGGGAATGGTCTTGTAAATATTCTGCAGCCAGATTGTCCCAATCCTTGTTGCTGGCCCAGACTTGAGCTTGAGATCTCATGACCGTTAAAAAGAAGTCAAGCCAGCCAGGTGAGTTTTCCATAGCGGGAAGCAGTGTGCTCATTTTCCAGAGAACAGTACCCACTGATATACCGCTTTCTATCCTGGCGATAATGTATCTCTGTATAATTTGCTCACAGTCATCGGACTCCAGCAGCCTTGCAAGCCATTCTGGTTCAGCGCTGGCCAGTAGTGTTTTTTGCAGAGATTCCTCTTCAGGAAGGTAGTACAAGAGCCCTGCCAGTAAAGACGGAAGGGAGTGTATGTTGAGAGTGGTGGGTGTGATCAGTTTAGCTGCAATGATCTCTCTCTGGAGTGACTTAAGAGTGCCTCCCTGTAAAAGTCTCAGCTGAATATAATAAAGGCATGCTCGTTCGGAGCACATGGATAATAGCTTTAACCATTGGGAATAGCGCTCATCATCCCTGAGTGCCTGCTCAATGATCTCAGTTCCTTCAGAGCCATCCCAGCCAGATAATGAGGACCTGAGCATCGGAGAAGCCTCCAGAATGTGCCTTAATTGCCAGGGGCGGCGATGGGGTGTGCCGGGTGGTCGAAAGATAGATTGATTGAGTTGCCCCAGTAAAAGAGGGATATCAGGCGTATCCAGAGAAAAATAGTTTTTTAAGGACTTCCTTAATAGGGATTGTGGGAAGAACATTCGAGTTTGTTCTTCTGAAAGTAGTTGTAGCTCAGTCATTAATTCTGCCAGTTCGAGCAATCTGAAAATTTGCTGTTCATGACACCTTTCAAAGCTCAAAGCTGTCAGTAAATGGTTTACCTGAACTGGAGAGTGGATTGAAAAGTACCTCACTAGCCAGGTTCTCAGGTCTTCTTTCGAGAGCACTGAAATATCAGCCTCTGCCTGACCCCGGGTTTCACTCACTAAGGGGTGGCCTGTAGAAACAGTACTGCTTCTGTGAGAGATAGAAGTTGTTCCCGTTAGTTGGGAATAGCTCTGTTTACTTCTTTTTTCAGGGCGATCCACTTCCGCTTGCCCAGTAGTAGAAGGTCTCTTGCCTGGCACTGCTGGCACCGATTCTGGAGGTAGATTATCCATTATCTATTCGTAACAAGTTAGTGTTCATAGGTGTTATCGGTATGAGTCCCTGGAAAAATAAGGATTTGTCTCTGGGTAATGTCCCTATTAACACATGGGTTCCGTTGGCCCTTGGCTTGACGAAGCGGGGGTATTGGGCTTCGAGGGCTCAGCCCGAGCGGATTTTGAGTGGGTTTCAACAAGGAGGTTATTTCAGGACTATACCTTGTTTTACCATGAAAAATCTTTTGCTAGGTCGATTGTTCATGCTCGAGGGTGACGCAAAATATTTTTCTTTGCTCATGGCTGTTTAGAAAAGATAAAACAAGGTATGTATTCACTACTAAACTTGCTTCATGCCCTCAGAGGGAAATAGTTATGAGACAGGTTTTTTTCGGTGCTGCCTTAGCTTTGTTGTTTTCTGTTTTTTCTGAATCAGGCAACACGGCTCCCACGAGACAGGGCGAAGCCCATCAATTCAAAACTGATTTTGTTGTTTCAGGTAAGAGTGCAAAGCTAATAACCAGGGACTATCTGGTTGACGTAATAGATGATATTGCACCGGATAAGAATGATCAATGTGCCAGCAACAAACGGCAGTTGGTTCTGTACAGGAAGGACAATCAAGCGCAGGAGTTCTTGCGCATACCCATTGGCAGGGCGAACAAGAAGTGGGATATAGGTGCCCACCTCTGGTACGACAGCAGTAACAATCGCCTCTGGGTCACAGGCCTTGAGTTTCCAATAGACTCTGACTCTGACTGTGACCTGGTGACCCCTGAGGTGTATGTGCTGGATCTCAAAGAAGAAGGGATTCAACCAACGGTAAGGTCCTTCACAACTACGGATATGTTTGATGGGCCTATGTTTGATGGGCCAGCCTTGCCTACCAATGTTGCCACTACAGAAAAGGGCATCGGTGGTTTGTTTCTTAATGTACTGACCCATGATGACAAGATAGGAGCCTCGGTATTTTGTACCATAAATTCTGATACACAGTGGATGAAGTGTGAAACCCTCAAAATGCCTTCTTCAGCGGTGAGTCGTCAGGTAAAGCCGGCATTGAAACTCAGGGCGTTGAAACAGGACTTATTGGTCTCTCGAGCATCCATGGTGAAGCCAACAGCGCAAGATCCTGTTTATCATTTGGGTAAAAGCTACTTGGAGAAAGGACGGTTTCCCCAAGGAGTTATGCTACAAGCACTCAAGACCTGCTACGGCTTCTTGAAAGAGGATGACAGTGTCTCTTCTGTATCAGTGTTTGATGGTGTCGAGCTGGATTATGATACAGAGAATCAACAGTTTGTCCTTACTGCGGTGGCGGCAGGCTATATTCCGTTTTTAATGGGCATTGATCCGGAAACCTGGGAAATCAGCTGGCAGAAAAACCTAGGAACGATTGGATTTGTATCCATATACTCACTGAAGGTAATCAAGGGTTTTGCGCAGTTGACCGAGTGCTACAACAATGTCGCCCACGGAGCTTTGATTAATCTGAAAACAGGTGGAGTCGTACTAAATAAATCTCACGTGGACAGTTTTCCTGCGTTTTTGCCGCCCTATGAGACCGGTGGTTATACAGATAAAGAGGGAACTGCGGTGTTTTTTGATACCTGGTATGCCACTCGTCAATTCAGCGATGACCTTAAGGATGATACACAAATGTTGACCTATACATTTGCGCATCAGGAGGGCGTTGCATCAGAGGATCATTTTTACCCGGCTAAACCGGCACCAGAGATACAGATCACCAGTGCTACCGGGGTGTCTTTTATTGAAACGGTGTTTGGTTATGTACAAAGCCTGGATGGCCTGGGTCCAACAGGGCCTCTGGACGATCAGATGATAGCCATAGGCCTTGATGGTAAGGTTGTGGCCAGTTCGCCAGTTCAGAATACCCGCAACATGAGTTTTTGTGATCATTTCCAATATTTCAAAACACAGACACTGGCGGGTGTCAGAAACAATGTGACTGAAGTTTTTTCAAGCTATACCAGAACGATGAATTGCTTTAAAAGCTGCGGTGACTGTGATACCCAGGATTACATCGCCAAGTGGATTTTTTATTAAGGGAATGCAAGTTTGGGAGCTTCTCAAAAAGGGGAGTTCCTGCTTGGCGATGATCATTCAGTTTAAAAACTGGAAATTATAGTTAAGTTGAATGACTTAATCGAACAAACGGACTATGTTGCGAGGACGATGTCGTGGCATCCTTCATCACAAGAGTTAAGGTGACTGGTTTAATTAGACAGCTAAGATCTAAAGGCAGGGATTTTCATCTTCTACTGCACGGATTTTCATCTTCTACTGGATGAAAGCTGTTCACAATAATAAGTATTACAGGGTTAGTTCATGCGTCGTTATCTCATCCCTACACTATTAGCAACAGGCCTGTTGGCAGGCTGTGATGATTCTTCTGAGACTGCAAGTACTGCTGCAGCGTCATCCACTGAAGCCTCCTCGACTGAAACGGTGCATCCCGCCATGAAAGCGGTGTTGCCGGAAATGCAGGAGAAGGTGTTTGAGGTTACCGATGGCGTTTATCAGGCGGTAGGTTTTGGTGGCGCCAATTCCATCATGGTGGAAGGGGATGATGGCATCATTATTGTTGATGCTATGGCTTCTGTTGAGTCTGCCCGTCGAGTAAAAGCGGCTTTCCGTGAAATCACCGAAAAGCCTATCAAAGCGATTGTCTACACCCATAACCATGGTGACCACGTATTTGGTGGCCCGGGTTTTGTGGAAGGTGAAGAGAATCCGGAAGATATCCAGATCTGGGCTCATGATACGACCCAGCATTACATCAACCGGGTTGTAAACGTTCTGGCTCCTGCTATCGGTGCCCGAAGTAACCGTATGATCGGTGCGCTTCTGGAGAAAGGCGACAAGGGTTTTGTTCATTATGGTCTGGCTACCCAGATGGAAACCATCGAGCCGGGTAACCACGCTGACGTTATTCCACCGACCCATACTTTCTCAGATAAGGCTGTTCTCAAAATTGCCGGTGTCGATCTGGAACTGGTGCATGTTGCCGGTGAAACCAATGACCAGATTATTGTCTGGCTGCCAGAACAGAAAGTGATCATGCCCGGGGATAACGTTTACAAGTCATTCCCTAACCTTTATACCCTGCGTGGAACCAGCTATCGCGATATCAAAAAATGGTATCAATCAGTAGATACCATGCTGGAGTTTGAACCTGAGTATCTGGCCCCCAGTCATACCCTGCCCGTAGAAGGCAAAGAGAATGTTAAGGAAATTCTGACGGCTTACCGTGATGGTATCCAGTTTGTTCATGACCAGACGATTCGTCTGATCAATAAAGGTCTGACGCCTGACGAGCTCGTAGAACAGGTAAAACTGCCAGAGCATCTGGCCAACCACCCTTATCTGTTTGAATACTATGGAAAGGTCGAGTGGGCGGTACGTAATATTTTCTCTGGCTATCTGGGCTGGTATGACTCCAATGTATCGACCCTTCTGCCTGCCTCACCCGATAAAACGGCGCAGCAAATGGCTGATCTGGCCGGAGGTGAAGACGCTCTGCTGGCAAAGGCTCAGGAAGCCTTTGACAAGAAGGACTACAACTGGGTGTTGAAGCTGACAGATCACCTGCTGCGTTTGAAACCTGACGACAAAGTTGTTAAAGAACTGCGTGCAGAATCTGCAACCCAGCTGGGTTATGCCATGCACAACTCCAATGCGCGGGATATCTACCTGACCGAAGCCGCTGAGCTGAGGGGCGTCGAGATGCCTGTTGAGCAGATGGAGAAATCGGCCAACAAGCTCATCAAAGCGATGCCGGTTCGTGGGTTTATTGAGTCGCTGGCCGTCAATCTGAACCCTGAGAAGAGTCTGGAAACCGACGAAACCATGGTGATCAACTTCACCGATACTGATGAGTCCTACACCATTCATGTCCGTAGAGGTGTTGCGATTATCAAGGACAATGCCATCGCTGACCCTGATAACAGCATGACGACTACTTCGGAAGTATGGCTGGATATCATGGCGGGTGATCGCAGCCTGCCTGGTGCGCTTGCCAAGGCGGATATTGAATTGGACGGTGGTCGTTTAGCGATCCCATCCGTACTGGGCTTCCTGAGTATGTTCCAGGGCTGATCCAGTAGAGCGGGTAGTGGATGCTACCCGCTTCTCTTTCTCAGGAGAGAGAAAAATGGCTGTAAACATAATTATAAATACATTGAGCCATAGATCATGATGCACCTACACCAGATGGAAGATTCTCCTTTTTGCGAGAAAATTCGCCTTCTATTGCAGTATAAAAACCTTCCCTATGAAACCGTTGAGTACGGTGCTTCAGCTATAACTCGTATTCGTCGTCTGAACCCGGCTGGTAAAGTTCCGGTCCTGATTGATGGCGAGCAAACTATTTCGGATTCCACTGATATCTGTCGTTATATAGAGCTGAGATGTCCTGAAAAGTCTGTGTATCCTGATTGTGCAGAGCGTTCTGCTCAGGTTCATCTTCTCGAAGACTGGGCGGATGAAAGCCTGTACTTCATGGAGATGTATTTTCGTTTTGCCATCAAAGCCAACAGCAGAAAAATGCTGCCTTTGCTTCTGGCTCATGATCCGGCCTGGTTGCATTGGCTGGTGGGTCCACTGGTTATTTTCGGTGTAAAAGGGATTCTGGGACGCCAGGGAACCGGCAGAAAAACCACCGAACAAGTTCAGAATGATCTGAGGATTCATATCGGTGCCCTGGAATCGATGCTGGGAAACCAGTTATTTCTGACAACGGATCATCTGACCATGGCTGATCTGTCCGTTTATGTTCAACTCAAACGAATCCATCAAACCCCCGAAGGTTCCGCTGTCATCAGTGAGTCTCTCATTGTTGTGAACTGGTTAACGCGTATTCAGGAATTAACCGAGAGTTAAGTGATATGGCCAAGTTCAAGTCTCTGCTGGGCTACGCAGCTACAGCTGTAGTGTTCACAGGAGCAGGCATGCTGCTGTCCGAAACGGATGCTGCCAAATCAGTGAGCCAGGTAGCCGATAGCGCAAAGAAAAGTGTGCTGACCACCGTGGCAGAAAAAGCCGCTGACGGTGACGTTCGAACCCAGTTGCTGATAGAAAACCCTGAGCTGATCAAAAGGGTTATGGAGGGAGGCGGGTTTGGTGGATCTTTCTCCAGAAACGTTGCTCAGCACATGTTTGGTGAAGATTTCCAGCCAGCGATTGATGACGCTATCGATATGACCACCATTGAGCCCGTAGGCGACAGAATGTGGCTGATTCGCATGCCGCTTGTGAATGCTGCATTGTTTGAAACTGATGAAGGTCTTGTCGTGGTGGATACCGGTATGGCGCCAGCGGGTCCTGCCATCCTGAAAGTGATTCGCAGCGTCAGTGATAAACCGATTCATACCATCATTCTGACTCACGGGCATGTTGATCATGCCTATGGTACGCGTCCTCTGGTAGAAGATAGTCCCAATGCCCAGGTGATCGCTCAGGAAAATATCATTCCCCGTTTTGAGCGTTATCTGAAGCTTCCCGGTTCTTTCTCAAAATATATGAGCCAACCCTACGATGAAATGCCCAAGAAGAAAGAAGACATCGTCTGGCCTACCAAAACGTTCAGGGATCGTCTGGAGATTGAAGTAGGTGGAGAGCAGTTTGTTCTGCAGCATCGCAAGGGCGAGACCGATGATCAGCTGTATGTCTGGGTGCCAGGTCGCAAAGCTCTGGCCAGTGCGGACTATTATCAGGGGTTCCTGCCGAATGTCGGAAATGGCAAACGGGCTCAACGCTATGTGGAAGAATGGGCTTTTGCCATGAGAGAAATGGCCGGTTTGGATCCTGAATTCCTGCTACCTGCTCATGGTGCTCCCATCGTGAATAAAGCCCAGATTAAGGAGAACTTTACGGTTCTGGCTGAAGCCTTTGAAAGTATTACTGAGCAGACTCTGGAGGGTTTGAATAAAGGGGTTCGCAAGGATCTGATTGTGGACAGCATTGAATTGCCTGAAGCCTTATCCAGCCACCCGACTTTGGCGATTAAATACGTAAGTCCGAAAGATATCTCGAAAATGCTGCTGAAACAGTACACCGGCTGGTGGGATGACATTCCATCCAACTGGACACCGGCTTCCCAGTCCAGTCAAAGCGCCGAGATTGTCAACCTGGCCGGAGGTATTGATGCTTTGGTTGAGAGAGGTAATGCACTGATCAACACTGACATTGTGCTTGCCAGTCACTTGGCGGACTGGGCCTGGATGGCCGATCCTGACAATGCCAACGTTCAGAAGTTAGTCATTGACGTATATCGCGAAAGAATAAATGACCTAAGGTCCAATACTCAGGAAATACTGGCTTATCTGGATCAGATGACGCTGGCCCGAAGTAAACAACTGCAAAGAGAAGAGTAATGATATTAATGAGTTGGCCGTTATGGTCAACTCATTCCTTTTCCTTCTGCTGCTATCTTCAAGTCAATCTCTGCCATGATTCAGGCGTCTCTTTTGATTAAGACTCCTTAGGATTTGTCTCGAAATAACTTCCCGGTTTACATAGGGATTCCGTTCACCCTGAGCTTGTCGAAGGGTCGTGGCATTGGGCTTCGACAGGCTCAGCCCGAACGGGTTTGAGAAGGGTTTTGATAATACGGCGGAAGCGTTTGAAAAATACTGTAATCAGCCTTGATCGAAGATTATTTACATTTAAAAAAACCGCCTGATGACTCAGGCGGTTTCAATCAACAACATTAAGTGGCAGTCGGTTTATTTGGCATCGTCGATAATGCTCTGATACAGGAAGTAAGATGGGTTGTTCTGGGTCATCTTCTCCTTACCGTTAGGGTCAATGGTCACAATTCTGTCGTTCAGATACATGGTGTTGTGGCTGTTCGTGTTGAAGTCCAGATTCTCAAAGATATCGAACAGACCGGCTGTGGAGTTCCAGCTACCCAGGAACAGTTTGTCGTCGTGTTCCACCATGGTGAAGGTGTAAACCATACCCTGATGACCAAAGCCTTCGGGGTCCCACTTGGGCTTCTGTTTCATGTTGTTTTTCTGCAGCTTAAATTTATGGCCGTTGTAAACATCACTGCCTTTGGATTTGGTAGGTACGAAAACCCAGTCTTCTTTATTACCGCAGGGCAATTGCATCAATTCAGAACGACTGAGCAAAGCAGCTTTTTCAGGTGCTTATGGTCCCACCCTGCTAGCTTCCGGTGACTCTTGATACTGCGACTTCCCTTATTGGCTTTGATAGCGTTCAGCGCAAGCCGTCTCAGAATGGAGAAATTTTCAGCCCCATTTCCTGTGCTTATCTGACATGCGTCCTCTGAAAATGCAACGTCCAAAATCCAGTGCAGATTATTCTCCACCGCCCAA
>NZ_LASA01000085.1 GCF_001562015.1 Endozoicomonas arenosclerae
AAATTTCATAACGCTCTGAGATAGCCAAGCATACCTCCTTCAACGTCTTGTCTACTTCATCGCTAAAGACCACTCTTCGATACTTTGCTGGACAGACCAAGTGATACATAAGAACAGTGACATTGTGGGATTTGTGGATGAACCTACTTTTAGCCATCCACAAAATGTAGTCACAAGTTCATGCTGCGGCTAATGCCGCAGAAACGCAGCAAGCTGCGGGGAATATGACCCGTAGAGATTCAAAGTAAGCCTGAATCGCATCGTTGCGGCGAGACGCCCATGGACCTTCACCATCATTATGGTTTTGTGCTCCTCCTTTCCAGGCATCATTAGCGGATTCATGATCATCCCAGATGCAGATAAAAGGATGCTGTCGATGAACTTCCTGAAGATCCGGGTCGGTTCGATACTGGGCATACCTCTGACGGTAGTCCTGTAGTGCTGTAATTTCTTTGGCGGGTATGGGGTCTCGACCCAGATTACTGCCGGTTCCAAAACCACCGGGGCCGTATTCATAGATGTAGTCACCCAGGTGAAGGACGGCATCAAGCTCAGGCCTTTTGGCGATCTCCCTGTAAACATTGAAATAACCGGCGGGATAATTTGAGCAGGAGCAGAAGGCCAGACGCATTCGGTTAAGATGGCCTTCTGGCAAGGTTCGGGTACGTCCAGTGGGGGAGATTTTACCGTTGGCGTTGAAGCGGTAGTAATAGGCTGTACCTGAAGCCAACTCATCAGCATCAACTTTGACGGTGTAATCGGTAACCGGGCCGGTCACTCCCTGACCTGATCGGACGACCTGGTTCATTTGTGGATCAAGAGCGATCTCCCATGAATAAGGCACAGCGGCCTGTTGGAAGCCAGGGTCGGGATCCGGTGTAATCCTTGTCCAGAGAATAACTCGATCGGCCAGTGGGTCACCACTGGCAACACCGTGCTGAAAAGGTTGATGGGTACTCGCAAAGGTCTTTAGTAGAGGCAACGTTGCAATGCCATGGGCTGCGCCCTGAAAGAATCGCCTTCTTGTTATGGCCATGATCATTCCGTTTGTCAGGTGTTTTTTAGAATTGTTTGATCAGGCTAGGAAAGGGATGTGTCAGTATGAAGACGCTTTGTTTACAGGAGTTTGAAGAGGAAAGCGGGGCTGCTGCTATAAATGGTGCTACTTTCAGGAGAGTCGATTTTTAATAAAGTGAATTTTCTTTCATGAATAGATTGTTGATTGTTGTCCTTGCCACTCTGTTGCCGGCCATGGCTCAAGCCAGTGAAAAAGACAAACCGGTGACCAACGCTCAGGAAGCGATTCAATACGCCAAAGAGCATCGAAATAATGCCGGCAAAAAAGAGGTTTCCGGTGATAATTGGCTGGGTATTGCTAATTCTGCCGTCAAACTGCTGGGTATAACTGAGTCGAGTGAGCAGGAAGAACCTCAGAGAGTAAGAGAGGAACCGGACATCCTGGATCAGATTAATGAGTTCTTTAAATAAGCTCCAAGCCTGAGTCTTGAAATGCACGATTCTGCCGCCATATAAGTTATAGAAGCCGTCTACTACGGTAAGAAACAAAGCGCGGGAGAACTAGCTATGCGAGCAGACCGACTCACCAGTAAGCTGCAGTCCGCATTGTCAGATGCTCAGTCACTGGCTTTAGGTAAAGACCATAATCAGATTGAACCTGTCCATCTTTTGCTGTCCCTTCTGAATCAGCAAGGAGGTTCGGTCAAACCGCTCCTCAGTCAGGTTGGGTTTAATTTACAGCAACTGGCCGATGAGCTCGAAAAGCTGCTTGAGCAAGTGCCGGTCATTAATAATCCCACGGGTGATATTCAACCTTCTCAGGAAACCATTCGCTTGCTCAATCTGGCCGACAAGCAAGCCCAGAAGAGCGGTGACCAGTTTATTTCCAGCGAAACCGTCCTGCTGGTGATGATGGAGGGGAGTTCAGCCCTTTCCCGAATACTGAATGCCCAGGGCGTCAGCAGGCAGGCTCTCGAAAATGCCATCAACAATCTGAGAGGTGGAGAGTCGGTTAATGATCCTAATGCAGAAGATAATCGTAATGCCCTGGCTACTTACACCATAGATCTTACAGAGTGTGCAGAGCTGGGTAAGCTGGACCCGGTTATTGGTCGTGATGATGAAATTCGTCGTATTGTTCAGGTTCTGCAGCGTCGTACCAAAAACAACCCGGTGATTATTGGTGAGCCAGGCGTTGGTAAAACAGCGATTGTTGAAGGGCTTGCTCAGCGTATCGTCAATGGTGAAGTGCCTGATGGTATTAAAGGAAAAAGACTTCTGTCGCTTGATATGGGGGCATTGATTGCCGGTGCCAAGTTCAGGGGCGAATTTGAAGAGCGTCTCAAGTCAGTACTGAATGAGCTGTCCAAGCAGGAAGGTCAGATCATTCTGTTTATCGATGAGCTTCATACCATGGTTGGGGCTGGTAAAGCAGAAGGTGCCATGGATGCCGGCAATATGCTGAAACCTGCATTGGCCCGTGGCGAGCTGCATTGTGTGGGCGCGACAACACTGGATGAGTACCGTCAGTACATTGAGAAAGATGCGGCGCTAGAGCGTCGCTTCCAGAAAGTGCTGGTGGATGAGCCCACAGAAGAGGACACCATTGCCATTCTGCGTGGTTTGAAAGAGCGCTATGAAGCCCACCATGGTGTCGATATCACAGACCCTGCCATTGTGGCAGCCGTCAAACTTTCCCAGCGTTATATTACTGACAGACAACTGCCCGATAAAGCCATAGACCTGATTGACGAATCAGCGAGTCGTATCCGAATGGAGATGGATTCCAAGCCGGAAGAGATGGATCGTCTGGAGCGTCGTCTGATTCAGCTGAAAATAGAACGGGAAGCCTTGAAGAAAGAAGACGACAAGGCTTCAAAAGAAAGACTGGCCCTGCTGGATGAAGAAGTGGACAGTCTGGAAAGAGAATATTCCGACCTTGAAGATATCTGGAAAGCCGAGAAAGTCGTACTTCAGGGTTCCCAGAAGTTGAGGGAAGAGCGTGAAAAGCTGTTAATTGCCCTGGAAGCGGCTCAACGCTCCGGCGATCTGGCAAAAATGTCAGAAATTCAGTATGGCCAACTGCCGGAGCTGGAGAAAAAGCTGGCTGAGGCTGATGCTGCAGAGTCTGGTGGTGAAACCAAACTGCTCCGCAACAGGGTAACGGATGAAGAAATTGCCGAAGTTGTCTCTCGCTGGACCGGTATTCCTGTATCCAAAATGCTGGAAGGTGAGCGTGAAAAACTCCTGAAGATGGAAGACGCTCTTCATGCTCGCGTGATTGGTCAGGATGAAGCGGTTGTTGCAGTTTCCAATGCGGTGCGTCGTTCAAGAGCAGGACTTGCTGATCCCAACAGGCCGAATGGTTCCTTTATGTTCCTTGGCCCAACCGGTGTGGGTAAAACGGAACTCTGTAAAGCCCTGGCAGAATTTCTCTTTGATACTGAAGACGCTATCGTTCGAATTGATATGTCGGAGTTTATGGAGAAGCACTCCGTAGCCAGATTGTTGGGTGCACCTCCTGGATATGTAGGTTATGAAGAGGGCGGTTATCTGACGGAAGCCGTTCGTCGTAAACCTTACTCGGTTGTACTCATGGACGAGGTAGAGAAAGCCCATCCGGATGTCTTTAATATTCTGCTTCAGGTATTGGAAGATGGACGTTTAACAGACGGCCAGGGAAGAACGGTAGACTTTAAGAATACCGTAATTGTCATGACTTCCAACCTCGGTTCTGATGTGATTCAGACCATGCAGGGGGAAGACTTTGAAGCAATGAAATCAACCCTTATGGATGTAGTGGGAGCTCACTTCAGACCCGAGTTTGTCAACCGGGTTGATGAGCTGGTGGTCTTCCATCCATTGACTGAGAAACAGATTGAAGGCATTGCCAGTATCCAGCTCAGCCGTCTGAACAAGCGATTGGCAGAGAACAGTTTGTCTCTGGAAGTCTCTGATGAGGCGATGAAGAAGCTGGCAGAAGTTGGCTTTGACCCTGTCTACGGGGCCCGTCCACTGAAGCGTGCCATCCAGCGCAGTATTGAGAATCCTTTGGCGGAAGCCATACTCTCCGGTAAGTACTCACCGGGAGATGTGATCAAGACAACACTGAAAGGTGACGAGATTACCTTTGAGTGATTCTCTATCCTGACGAAGCCGCTATCCAGCGGCTTCTTTCTTTCTGATCAATCGTCAGGGTCTATCCGACAGGCTCCTGGAGAAAAGTTAACTCATTATCTTTCGACTTTCGCCTATTGCCAGAAATTCAAACTAACGTGCATAATCCCAGGGGCTAACCCACTGTTTTATCTGTTCATTATCTTGTCATCTAAGCGCGTCAGGATGCAGATAAACACACTCTCCTATGAGGTATGCATGTATCCAGTCGTTGTCTCAGACCTTGATGGTACTCTTCTCAATGATCAGCATGAGCTGGCTCCCCGCACCAAAGATGTAATTCGTCGTTTAAGCAGTCAGGGCATCCGTTTTGTCTTTGCAACGGGCAGGCACTACCTCGATGTTGAAGAGATGAGAGCGCAGCTGGACATCGACATGTACACCATCACCTCCAATGGTGCACGAGCTCATAATCCTCAGGGTGAAATGATAGTCAGCCATGACCTGAATCCTGAGTATATCCAGCAGTTGATCAGCCTGGGTCGTAAGTACAGCGATACTGTATTCCTCAGTGTTTACAGCGAAGACAATTGGTTCGTAGAACAACACCATGAAGACCTGCTGAAATTCCATAAAGACACGGGTTTCAGCTACACCATGCAGAACCTGGATACGATTCCTGTTGATAAGATTATCAAGGTTTTCTTCATCGCCAAGGAGCATGAAGAACTGCTCGATCTGGAAAAAGATATCCATGACGCTTTTGGTGATTCTGTAAACATGGCCTTCTCACTGGATACCTGCCTTGAAATTATGGCGCCAGCTGTGAGTAAAGGTGCGGCCCTGGAAGAAGTGATGAAGCTGAAAGGCCTGGAACTCAAAGACGCAGTCGCCTTTGGTGACGGTATGAACGATGTTGAGATGCTTGAAGTAGTGGGCAAAGGTCTGGTAATGGGAAATGCCACTGAGCGTCTGAAAGCAAGATTACCTGATCATGAAGTGATCGGTGAGTGTAATGATGATGCTGTGGCTAATTTCCTGGATCAGCAGTATCCGCATTGAATTTGATATCAATTCTACCTGCTCTGTTAAGGCTGCAGGTAGAATTGAGCAGTGGCTAAATCAAACCTGACTTTATCTGCAGACGACATTTTACTGATAAAGCCAGACTTTTATGCTTATTTAAGCGCCCTGCCAGCCTTGATTGCCTTTACCAAAAGTGTTTCCACCAAAATTTGCCAAGGCTCTTCCATAACCGCTCAGAGTAGGGTAAATCTTATTTTTTACGACTAGGACTCCTGCAACAGCGAGACCCGCTTGGTTTATCATTGGTAGAGTTGCTGCCTGTTCGGCTATTTTAACCAGTGAGCCTATACCCGTTGTTTTCAGAGCAGCAGTTCCAAGACTCCCGGCTACAAAGGCCGTTGGGTAAATTTTTTCACATGAAATTTTGAAGTTCTTGCGAATATCCGGGTTTTTCATGTCGTAGTCATTGTACTGGAGACCATGAAATGTCATACCAGTATTTTCAACTAAACGTTTAAGGTTGTCTTTTTTGGTGTCCTTCCCGCCCCGTGGTGCTGAGAAATAGATGCGGTGCTTAACAGTAGCAATTTTTGATTGGTAATCTGCTTCAGTACTGATCCCCGATTTCTGGATATCGGTATGACTTTTATGCAGGCTCTCCAGCGCTTTGGCAAAGGTCTTTACTCCCTCGCCTTGAACCAGCCAGCTAACACCGTTCATATATTTCTGGGACTGTTGAATAATAGAAGCCAGAGACTCTACGTTAGCCTGTTTCCCAAAGTCTTCACGCTGCCAGAACAGATTATAGGCATTGCCTCCTCTGGCCACTTCTTCGGGGCGGAGTCCATAGGCACCCTGGATATGTTCGACTATCATGCTGCTGGCATCCGCTAAATCATCGTACTTGCCACTGACGACCATATAAGATTCATGATGGATTTTCTTTGTGAAGTCTGGAGCGTTGTTTTCTCTAGGAATTGGAACCCATTCCTCTCGGTTTAAGTCATATCTGACTGTGTGCAAGCCTGACGTGGGAGAGGGGGATGGTGTAGGCTCAATATCAATGTACTCAATTAAAACACTGTTAGTGCCTTTTATCCGATAACTGAGTTTGGCGCCCTTCAAATCCATGGAATACAAGCGACCATTTCCCCGTACATCCTGTCCGGAGCCTTTGGCGACAGCCTGCAGGTTATAGATTGCCCTTAATAGTGAGGTGAAATAAAAATTACCTACATGTTTTTGTTGGATCTTTTCCCATTCAGAGTAGTGCTCATTTTTGACAAATATCTTTCGTCCTGAGCTCTCATTGGGATAGAGACGCTGATAGCCTGGATATTCCTGAGTCATTGTTGTACTTCCCTATGTACTATTTTTTTGAGCTGTTGTTTATAAAGTAGGGGCTGGTGTCCCTGGTTGGGTTATCACGAATTCAGGTTCTCCTGCTCCAGAGTCACCCTCTCTCCATTCAGGAAACACCCAGGGCATGGGTTCAAGTGTTTCCGAGATACTGCTGTCAGGCATTATTGTGCGAAGGTGCTGGATTTGTTGTAGATGTTCCTGGGTATAGTCCAGTTGAATGCTGTCAATAACCTGTTCTCGAATCTTGTGCATATGCTTCAGACTCAGGCTGACGGGTGTATAGCCGGAATAGGTAAAGTAGAGTCGCAGGTTGTATTCTCTGGCAAGGGGAATAATCAGGGTGCTTTTGATGTGAGCAAACTCCTGAGTGGTTTCCGGGTCACCCTTCATACTGTTGTGGGTTTCATACAGTACCCAGGGTGCGAGAGGGTTATGTATCACCCGCCAGTTCACCGGGACTTTGGGCTGGTGTAAGTCAATACGACGCACGGCTTGGAAGTAGGCTGAGCGAAGGACTATTTTTTCAAGGTCGGAGGGGGTGAAAAAGCTCATGGACTCCGGCAGGGTATAGTTATGACAAAGCATCAAAACCAGACGGGTAGAACCCAGTGGCCGCCCTCGCCAGATGGGCCCCATAAACTCCCAACGTCGGTTAATGAGTCCTTGAAAAGCATAGCCTTCTGATCGCCAGCCCATGCCAGCCTCTTCCTCGTCCTTATTTGTCAGGTAGTTGTCCGGTGAATAGATATTGACCCGCTCTGGCGGTTTTTTCTCACCACCCGTTGTATTTCCCCCAAACCCATAGGAGTTATGGTGAGGAGGTAATTCCATAGTAAGAATATTACCAGATAGGTCTATCCGGATTTTTTCCCAAGAGTCACCGTTTACAAGGTAGGGCTGCTTACGGGAAGCGAAGAGGCGTTTTAACATCTGAAACCATCCTGTATAGCCGGCGGTTGTCCATTTTTATTGCCGGTAATGCTTAGGACGCATCTTATTGAAAAGTTTTTTAGGATGCAATGTCTGGGAAGGGTAGGTGGGAGAAGGTGTTGCCTGAGTCACAGATCATTGCTATCAGGCAAGTGTCGCTTTATCCATGGGTGGATGTTATTACAACCACCCACCCAAATCCTTCCAGCGATTGACGATTGAGCAAAACAGTTCTGCTGTTTTCTCAGTGTCATAACGTGCTGAGTGTGCTTCACCCTTGTCGAAAGAGATATCAGCCGCTTCACAGGCTCTTGCCAGAACGGTTTGGCCGTAAGCTAAGCCGGACAGGGTTGCAGTATCAAAGCAGGAGAACGGATGGAACGGGTTGCGTTTGATGTCGCAACGTTCTGCAGCCGCCATAACAAAACCCAGATCAAAAGAAGCATTGTGACCGACCAGTACGGCACGGTTACAGCCCTGCTTTTTGACTTCCTTGCGAACGGTTTTGAAAATACCGTTCAGGGCCTGTTCTTCTTCCGTAGCGATACGCAGTGGGTGAAAAGGATCAACACCGATGAACTCGATGGCAGCCGGTTCTATGTTGGCACCTTCAAAAGGTTTGACATGGAAAGACTGTGGCTTACCAGGGTGCACATAGCCGCTTTCATCCATTTCAATGACCACGGCTGCAATTTCCAGCAGTGCGTCAGTGGCAGAATTGAAACCTCCGGTTTCCACATCCACTACAACGGGTAAAAAACCACGAAAGCGGTTGGCCATCAGGTGGCTATCATCGACCACGGAATCTCCTTAATTCATTCAGAGTGTTGGGAAAGTCTGGGATTCCAGAGCACCAGACTTTCCTGTAAAAAGTGTCAGCCATTCAGCTGCAGGCGCCAGCTCAGAGTTTCGCCCGCTCTCAGGGGAATGACCTGATTGTCTCCCAGAGGGATAGACTCTGGCAATTGCCATTCTTCTTTGGTGAGCGTAACGGACTCAGTGTTACGAGGCAGTCCGTAAAAATCCGGTCCGAAATGACTGGCAAAACCTTCCAGTTTGTCCAGTGCATTCATACCTTCAAAGGCTTCTGCATACAGTTCAAGTGCTGCCGGAGCAGTGTAGCAACCTGCACAGCCACAGGATGTCTCCTTAGCATCAACAGTGTGAGGCGCAGAATCTGTCCCCAGGAAGAATTTGGGGCTGCCGCTGGTGGCTGCTTCCAATAATGCTTGCTGATGAATATTTCGCTTCAGAATGGGCAGGCAATAATAATGTGGGCGGATACCACCAACCAACATGTCATTGCGGTTGTATAGCAGGTGATGAGCTGTGATGGTCGCGGCTACATTGTCGTGGCTGCTTTTTACAAACTCAACGGCATCCGCAGTGGTGATGTGCTCCATAACCACTTTCAGTACGGGGTGGCGAACCGTGATATCCCTGAGATAGCGATCAATGAACACTTTTTCACGATCGAAGATATCAATGTCGGCATCGGTCACTTCGGCATGCACCAATAACGGCAGTCCAACCTCAGCCATGGCCTCAAGGCTTTTTTCAATGTTTCTGACATCGGTCACGCCGGAGTCAGAGTTGGTAGTAGCACCGGCCGGGTAGAGCTTGAGTGCCTTAACATCACCTCTTGCCTTCGCATCTCTGACCATTTCTGGTGTTGTGTTGTCTGTCAGGTACAGAGTCATCAGAGGCTCGAACTGACTGCCAGCAGGAACGTGCTCAAGAATTCGGGCTTTGTAGGCTGCAGCGTCCTCAGCATTCAGCACAGGAGGACGAAGGTTAGGCATGATGATCGCACGGGAGAAGTTTCTGGCAGCAGAACGGACCGTTTCAGCCAGTGCCGCGCCATCTCTCAGGTGGATATGCCAGTCGTCAGGGCGTGTCAGGGTGAGCTGTTGTGTCATCTTCTGAAGAGTACCTGTTCCAGAGAAGAAAGAGTGACTGCTGGAGAGGAGGCTGACCGAGAATAGCCCCCACAACAGTGTAACCGTGTTTTTGTCTCAGGGCTGTTAATTACAGCAAATGATGACCAAAAAGCACTTGATTAGGTGGAGTCAGTAGAGAGGTTAATGCGCTCTCTTCACTGGAAGGGCATCGTATCTAAAATCTCGCTGGCTTGGTAGTGATATTTCCCCGGGGCATGGCCTTGCCAGTCCTTTGGTCAGGCCGGTTGAGTGAAGGATTTATGGATACTTTGAACATTCTTTATGCAATTACTTTCCCAAAGCGCAGTTTCGGGTGCGTTTGCCCAAAAAACTGTGATGAATTCTAGAAAACAGGGCGTTATTCAAGAATAATGTCTTCCGCCATTGGCTGCCTGGCAACCAGTGCGTCCTAAACGCATATGGGTTCAAGGAAGGCGGGCAGCTTAATATAGAAAAATAACTGAATTTATATGTTGATTTCGTGAATAAATATTGATTTTTTGCTTTGAATCATCAATACTCCTTCAGAAATCAGGTTTTACCGTATCGGGAATTGGGAGTGCTCGGTGAAAGAGATTAAAAAAGTTGTACTGGCCTATTCTGGCGGACTGGATACTTCGGTGATTGCCAAGTGGCTGGAAGACACCTACCAGTGTGAAGTTGTTACTTTTACAGCTGACCTGGGTCAGGGAGAAGAAGTTGAGCCGGCAAGAGCCAAAGCTGAGGCCCTGGGAATAAAAGAAATCTACATCGAAGATCTGCGCGAAGAGTTCGTACGCGATTTTGTGTATCCCATGTTCAGAGCTAACACCATTTATGAAGGTGAGTACCTGCTGGGTACTTCAATTGCTCGTCCCCTGATTTCCAAAAGATTGATCGAAATTGCCAACGAAACCGGTGCAGATGCCATTTCCCATGGTGCGACCGGTAAAGGTAATGACCAGGTTCGTTTTGAGTTGGGTGCCTATGCCCTGAAGCCCGGTGTAGAGGTGATTGCTCCCTGGCGTGAATGGGATTTGAACTCACGTGAGAAGCTGCTGGCTTATTGCGACGAGCATGGTATTGAAGTTGAGAAGAAGAAGGGCAAGTCTCCTTATTCTATGGATGCCAACCTGCTGCACATCTCTTATGAAGGCGGCATTCTGGAAGATCCGTGGGCGGAAGCAGAGGAAGAGATGTGGCGTTGGAGTGTTTCTCCTGAAAACGCCCCGGATCAACCTTTGTATATGGAGCTGACATATAAGAAGGGTGATATCGTCGCCATTGATGGTCAAGAAATGACACCGGCTACGGTTCTGACTTACCTGAACAAGGTGGGTGGAGAAAACGGCATTGGTCGTCTGGACATCGTTGAGAATCGTTATGTTGGCATGAAATCCCGTGGTTGTTATGAAACACCAGGCGGAACCATCATGCTGAAGGGACACAGGGCGATTGAGTCCATTACTCTGGATCGTGAAGTAGCACATCTGAAAGATGAATTGATGCCGCGTTACGCCAAACTGATTTACAACGGCTACTGGTGGTCTCCTGAGCGTGAAATGCTTCAGAAGATGATTGATGACAGTCAGGAGTATGTGAATGGCGTGGTTCGTCTGAAGCTCTATAAAGGCAATGTCACTGTTGTTGGTCGTCAGTCTGATGATTCTCTGTTTGATGAGAATATTGCCACATTTGAAGATGATGCCGGTGCCTATGATCAGGCCGATGCCGAAGGCTTTATCAAATTGAATGCATTGAGACTGAGAATTGCAGCCAATAAAGGTCGTGAAATTAGTTAATTAAGTTAACGATCATGTTTTAAAATTAACGGCCTGCACTTTCAATAGTGCAGGCCGTTTTTGTTAAAGGAATAAAAACAGTATTGAGTGATTTAAATTTTTCTGTTTTAATGTGGCCTCATTAATCGAGTCAGCCTTGTTAAGGTGTTAATAAAAAAATTGTTAATGCTATGTAATTCTGGATAACAAAAAAAAACAGAATGGGCGGATTTTAATGATTTAAGTCAATAAAAAACTTTTTTGAAAACTCGTCGAATCTTTTGCGATTGTCAAATAAATCACTGTTCTTAATAGTGTCCCCGTCCCTTATTAATCCACTGACATTCCCTTGATATCTGAACACATGATCTATACATCTGTGGTCGTTTATTTATGTCTGTTGTGATTACTCATTGCTGTAAAGGCTTTATACGTCATCTCAGAAATGACGATTTATAGGCATTGCAAGGAATTAAAACGATGCAGTATTCTCGCTTGGCCAGAGCCGTTTCTCTGACTCTACCGCTTGCTTTATTGGCAGGGTGTGACGATGTTCTCAACGATGATGTTGAAGAAGTCACTCTGCAATCCCAAGCCCTTAAATTCGATCCCGCTAACGGTATGATTCCTTACCCCAATGACATTGTGGGTTTTGATGAAGACGGTACTCTCCATGTACCCGGTGAAACCGATTGGGCCAATACTGATGGTGACAGCCCGAATGTGTACTGGAACTACTACGGTACTCAGCAAGGCTGGGGCACATCGGTTCCGATGATTCTGGAATTCACCAAAGCACCGGATGAGGCGGGTGGTTCTCCGACTATCGATGCAGATACTTTCCAGTCTGGTATCAAAATGTTCAGGGAGAATGCCGACGGTACGCTGGAAAGCCTGGTGTGGAACGAAGACTACCGCGCAATTCTGGCTAAAGCGGGCACTATTAATATTGAGCCATTGAAGCCTTTTGATGAAGCGACCCGATATTTTGTTGCTTTGACCAGTGATGTAAAAGATGCACATGGTCAAACGTTACAGACTTCATCAGCCTACAGACAGCTTCTGAGTAGTAATGATGAAATGGGACAGCATCTTCAGGGTGTGATTGATCAGTTAGGTGGAGCTGGGTTGTCTGATAGCAGTATTATTTATGCTGCAGATTTTACTACCGGTTCCAATGTCAGTGTTATACGTCCTGTTGTAGCTAAGTATTTAGAAACATCTGATGAGACAATATTAACCATACACCAGGAAATAACGTCTACAGATACAGCAGACGTGGTAAACAACAATGTATTGGTTAATCAATTCTCTGAAACGCTGAAGAATGAAGGTGTAGAGCTTCCTCTGCCTGATAACACTGAAGCTGGGTATCATGTGTTTTCAGCCAGTATAAACCTTCCAGCGTATATGGATACACCTGATATGAATGCTGGGAACTGTGATTACAATCAATATGTAGCCAGTATGCAGAATGAGGATGGTTCTGTACCTGACGGGATCAATTTTAATGAGTACCGTGTTGCTCCCCAGGAATTCTGTCCAGGCGCCTTTAGTTATTTTCAGGCAGATGATGGGACTCCGATCAATGCTGAAAATGCTGGAAATATCCATGTATTCAAAACGGCAGATCAGAACTCAATCAGTGCTCTGGTCTTCCTCCCTGACGGTGAAGTACCTGAAGGTGGTTTCCCTGTAATAATGAGCACTCATGGTTTCGGTGGTTCAAAAAGTGACACTGAGCTGGCTGCTGAGCAATTCACATCTGAAGGTTATGCTCTTGTAGCCATCGATCATCCTATGCACGGTGACAGGGCTGTGGACATCGACGGAGACGGTGAAAAGGATTTAAGTGCCACCGTTCGAAGAACAGATTATGCCAGTCCGGAAAACTTGCTGACGACCCGTGGCTTTATGTGGCAGGTTTCGCTCGATTACATTGGTATTAGGATGGCTATTGCCAATGGTGTGACGGATCTGCAGGGTAAGCTTCTTCTGGATACTAACAATGTCCATATGCAGGGCGGTTCACTGGGGGGTATTCACAGCACGATTATCTCTGGAATGATCAGGGATGCTCAGGAAAACATCCCAGGTTATAAAGATGAGCTTGATCTGAAGACGACAACACTGAATGTCCCTGGAGCGGGTGTAGCCGCTATTCTGATGCAGTCGCCAGTACTGCAGCCTGAGATGAAGGCAGATATTCTGGAATCCGCGCCTTTCCGACTGTTTATGGCTGAAAAACTGGGCCTTTATAACCCAGTGACTCAGTTGTCCAAGGATGAGAAAGTGACTGCGCTGGATAAGACGGATGAATATCGTGAAGGTCTGGCTGGTGTTGATCTTACTCAACCTGAACTGATCAGCGATGAAAATGTACGTCAATTGGCGGATAAGCTGCTGGCCACCAGTGCTGCGATGGGTAAGTCAGCACCTGCTGACTTCGCTGAGTTTGAAGAGCAGATCTGGGAAGCTTACAAAATCCCTGCCGAGGTTGCTTATCAGGCCATTACTGATCCTTCTGATCCAGTGAGCTATGCAAAGGTACTTGCTCAATATCCTGATGAGCCTATTTTGCTGAATGAGGCAGTGGGTGATGGTTCTAATGATCTGAACATCTTGGGTCTTGGCATTGCTCTGGCCACAGAAGGTAATGAATATAATCCGGGCGACTTTGTTATTGTAAATCAGGCTGATGAGATGCCTCTGGGTGGTACTGATCCTCTGATCAGAACGCTGGGATTGGATCTGCTTGTTGGTGGTGAAAATGGTGAAAAAGATGTGGCCACTGTCCGTGGAGCTTCCCGATATGGCTATGGCACACATATGTCCAGCTTTATTCCTATTCCACTGGCATTGATTGATCCGGATCTGCTTCCCAATGATATGCAAGTTCACAACAGTATTATTGGTGCGTCTACTTCATTCATGAACTCGAAGGGTTCTTATGTGAATGTGAAAAATCGTGGATTCACAAACGGTGATGATTTGTTACTGCTGAAAGAAGAGTTTTCAGAACAGCCGCAGTACAAACTGAGATAAATTTAATATCACCTGAAACTGTGATTTACATGTTTAAAGCCACTGCCTTTACAGGCAGTGGCTTTTTTTATTTCTCAAAGAAGTTACGGGGAATTACTGCTCTAAAAAAATCCAGTTAATTAATTAACTTATTATTTATTCCGCGTTGTGTTAATGAATGAACATTAAAAGTAACGGCAGGTAACTGCCAAGGTGTATAAGCTGATATAAATCAATAAATAGTATTTTTTTAATGTGTGTATTGGCTAAGTTGCTTGTCAATTAATGTGGTCTTATTAAAGTGTGGCCGTCCTTATTTGATCCGCTGTTTTTTCCCTGAGAATGTTCTCGATTCAGAAGAACATATTTCTATACGACAGAAATGGATCATTTATTGCTGAGCAGGCTCAAAGTCACTGACCAGGTGATTGAAAAAGCATACAAGGAATTAAAATGATGCAGTACACACGCTTGGCCAAAGCGGTTTCATTGACTCTACCCCTTATTCTGCTGGCTGGATGTGACGAGAATGTTGAAGAAGTCACCTTGCAGTCGCAAACCCTTCAATTTGATCCCGCCAATGGTGTCATTCCTTATCCCAACGATATCGTGGGTTTTGATGGTGATGGTACCCTGAGTGTTCCGGGCGAAACCGATTGGGCCAACACAGAAGGCGATAGCCCCAATACTTATTGGAACTACTATGGCACCCAGAAAGGCTGGGGAACATCGGTTCCTTTGGTCCTGAGCTTTACCAAAGCGCCTGATGAAATGGGTGGTTCACCCACCATCGATGGTGCCACTTTGCAGAACGCCGTCAAAATGTTCAAAGAAGTGGATGGTATTCTCGAGCCTTTGGAGTGGAACAGTGATTTCCGCGCTATTCTGGCCAAAGCCGCTACGGTCAATATTGAGCCTCTGAAACCACTGGACGAGGCCAGTCGATATTTTGTTGCGCTCACGAATGACGTGAAAGATGCTCACGGTCAGGCCCTGCAAACCTCTTCTGCATTTAAACAGTTGTTGACCAGTAATGATGAGATGGGTCTTCATCTGCAGGGTGTCGTAGACAGTCTGGTGGGTGCTGGTATATCCGAAAGCAGTCTGCTTTATGCTGCTGACTTTACCACTGGTAGCAATATCAGCATCTTAAGACCTGTGGTTGATAAGTATCTGTCTGAATATTCGTCAGATACCAATATTGTCCTGGAGAGGGCAGCTGTACCGCCAGCCAATCTGGAAACCATTGTTTCAGAAAATACCCTGATGAAGCAGCTCACAGAAAATTTGGAAAGCCAGGGTGTACAGGTTCCTGAACCCGCTATAGACGAAGGCGATTATGTTACCTATACAGGAACAATTAATCTGCCTGCTTATATGGATGAGCCTACCAGTGAAAACTGTACAGCCAACCCATATGTAGAGGGTATGGAACCTTCTGATATGAATGCTTACAGGGTGGCTCCACAAAAGTTCTGCCCGGGTGCATACAGCTACTGGCAGACCGATGAGGGTGGGCTGCCTTCAGGTATTCCTCTGAACCCTGAGAATGCTGAGAACATTCATGTCTTCAAAGAGCCGGATGACAATAAGTTAGGCATTGTCGTTCATGTTCCGAAGAGTGATCCACCCGCTGGTGGTTACCCGGTAGTGATGACCAGTCATGGTTATGGGGGTAGTAAAGAAGATACGGCTCTCACTGCTAATCAACTGGTATCCGATGGTTATGTGGTGATTGGTATCGACCATCCGATGCACGGTGAGCGGTCTGCCGATATTGATGGTGATGGCGCAAATGATCTGAGTGCGGGGCTTCGAAAGACTGATTACGCCAGTCCTGAGAATCTGCTGACAACTACCGGATTTATGTGGCAACTGTCGTTAGACTATATGGGTGTCAGAATGGCTGTCACTAACGGTATCAAGCTGGAAGATGGTCAGGAAATTCCTGTCAATAATCATCTTGTGCATTTGTCGGGTGGCTCTCTGGGTGGCATTCACAGCACAATGATCTCTACTTTGATCCGCGATGCTCAGGAGCGTCACAAGTCAGACACAGCTCTTGTTGAAGCACTGGATATCAGAACTACAACGCTGAATGTGCCGGGTGGAGGTGTTGCCTCTATCCTGATGCAGTCTGCTGCTCTACAACCTGAATTTAAAGAAGATATTCTGGACGCTGCATCTTTCCGACTCTTTATGGCTGAGCAACTGGGTTTCTACAATCCCAGGACTCAGCTCAGCTTTGAGGAAAAGGTGGAAGCTCTGAATCAGGTGGATGAGTATAGAAATTCATTGGCCACTGCAGCGATCAATCAGCCTGATCAGGTGACAGACTCTGGTGTTCGTAAAATGGCGCAGAATATTCTTGAAGCCAGCAGATCCATGGGCTTTTCTACAGAAGAAGCTCCAGCTGATTTTGCCGAGTTTGAAGAGCAGGTATGGAAAGCTTATGAAACTCCGGCTGAGATTGCTTATCAGGCCATAACGGATCCTAACGATCCTGTGAACTATGCAAAAGTGCTTGCTGAATATAAGGATGAACCTGTTCTTCTGAATGAAGCGGTGGGTGATGGCTCCAACAGTCTCAGTCTGCTGGCTATTCTTCTGGCCGTCACGGGTGAAGGTAAAGAATGGAACCCGGGAGACTTTGTTATCCCTAACCAGCCTGAAGAGATGCCGCTGGCAGGTACAGATCCTCTTATCCGTACACTGGAGCTTGATATTTTGACCGGTGGTGAAGTTGGGGACGGTACAAGCCCTCTGAGAGTGGCTGGTCGTTATGGTTATGGTACTCATATGTCCAGCTTTATCCCCATTCCCCTGGCCTTGTTTGATGCAGACCTTTTGCCCAATGATTTAAGCGTCCATAACAGTATGGTGGACGGTATGATCGATTTTCTGAACTCAAATGGTACGTCCATGAGTGTGAAGAATAAGGGAACTACCAATGGAGATGATTTGTTGCTGACAGAGGATGATTTTCCTGAACATCCTGAATATTGATCAGGAAAGCAACGACTCATAAAGAAGGGCGTTCTGCGCCCTTTTCTCGTAACGAAACCCAATGGTTGTCGTGCAAGTATAAGGTTGTCTTACTCTTTCTATTTGTCGGCTTGATGGGGTGGGGCGTTTTTTTTGATCTTGATCAAGGTATCTCGTCTTTTGTTTAAGTCGAATGATTTAATTGTTGAGCTGATCGTTCTCTGACCTATCATCGGTCTATCTGGATACTGACCCCTTGTTGCTGGCGAGAGATCACTCGTCTTTCAGTATTTCAGACGAATAAGCACAATATGGAATCATAAAAACGATGAACCTCCGCTTTCTTTTCCGGGTTGCTCCGGTATCTCTGGCTTTGCTTGGAATGGCAGGATGCAGCGAGACCCCCGTTGAGTCCTCAGGCAGTCCAGCAGCTGATCCAGCCGTAACGCTTCAGTTTGACCCTGCGAATGGAAACATACCTTACCCTAATGATCTCTATGGCTTTGATCATGACGGGACACTCAGTGTGCCGGGTGAGGCTGACTGGTCATCTTTCAGTGAGTTAAACAGTCCTGATTCATTCTGGCATTTCTATGGCACCCAAAAAGGGTGGGGGGCTAGAATGCCGATAATCATCCAGTTTGTTTCTCACGCTGGTGAGGTAGTGAATGAGCCGGTTGTTGATGAGACTTCTTTAGAACAAGGTATTCTGATCTACCGAGAAACGCCTGAGGGGCTCGTCCCTCAACAGTGGGGTAAGGATTTCAAGGCCTCTTTGGGACAGTTAGGCGAACTGAAAATCGAACCCGTGGGTTCTTTTGCGCAGAAAACCCGATACCTGGTTGTACTGACCCGGGATTTAAAAGATAAATCCGGTCAGAGCGTGCAGTTGCCGGAAGATTACAAACTGCTGCTGGGCAGTAATGACACTCTCGGAAAGCATTTGAAAAAGGTGATAAAGCAGTTGAGTAAAGCCGGTATCCATAAGAAAAGCATCGTGTTTGCAGCAGACTTTACAACCGTGTGAATTCTGTTTTCAGACGGTATTTATGATTGGCATAAAGACCAGGAGGGATAAATCCCTCCTGGTTGTATTCAGGCATTTTTGATGAAGTCAGCCAATCTGAACATGGGTTCTTTTAACATACTTTTTACCTGTTCTGAGGCGTCTATGGCTTCAAGAGCCTTGTCCATACAGAGCAACCATTGATCCCTGTGATCGGAAGTAATCGTATAAGGTTTATGAGGCGAGGTCAGGCAAACGGTGCCGTGCTTTTCGAGATAGAGGCTTGGTCCACCCAGCCAGCCTGAAAGGTATTCAAACAGTCTCTGTTCGACTTCTTCAAGATTCCTGGCATGCATCTGGCGAATTTCTACTGCTTCTGTCGTTTCATCCATCGCCTGATAGAAAGCTTTGGCCAGAGCCTGAATTTTCTCTTCGCCGCCCAGAAGTTCATAAGGACTGCTGTTACTCATTGACTCGTATCCCTGTTGTTCTTTTTTATAATTGAGATAATGCCATTTAATGAACTCGTGTCATTGATCTCTATCAACAGTATTTATAAGTCAGACAAACGCTTCAGACATCACCCTTATAGAAGTCCTTTTGGGCCTTGGTGACCTTTTTCAGGTAGTTTCTTGATTCCTGTCTGGGGTGCTTTCGCGTCAGTGCCCAAAAAGCTTCTTCCGGTTCCATCTGATTCAGTATTTCCATGGCTCGGGTGCGGTTGGCATGGAAGGTTTTCAAAACGTTACCAGTGCCACCGTTGTAGGCAGAGATAATGGCGTAATGTCTGACAAGAGGATCCCTTACATTCTTGAGGTAACGGGTTTCAAGAATATGCAGATACGCAGTTCCGGCATCAATATTGTTAAAAGGGTTGAAGAGATAATTTCTGCTGGGCTGCCCAGTGCGGCGCTTGACCAGTTTGAATACGTCCCGGCCGGCTGTTGAAGGAATGATCTGCATCAGGCCATAAGCGTTGGCATGACTCACTGCATAAGGGTTAAAGCTGCTTTCGGTACGCATGATGGCATAGATCAGACTTTCTTTGATCTGATACCTCTGGGACATCTGTCGAACAATTGCAGCGTATTGATACTGTCGCTTGATCATATGATCACCGACCAGGTTCAGATCGACAGAATAAACGGTTCCTTTTGCACTGGAACGTGTGATCAGCTGGTGATCGATCAGGTAGTCTGCAAACTGGCTGGCTCGCCATTCCCAGCGAATGGGTTGGCCCTGATGATCATGAACCTGACCATAAAGCATAGGTTCTTCTCCCAGAGGGACAGCCTTGTCACTGAACAGGTCAACTTCGTCAGGATTATAGGGCGTCAACAAAGTAACAATGATGGCATGTCTGAGATCTTGCCGATCCAGAGTTTCTACATGCACCTTGCCCTGTTCAAAGTTAACGAATACACGAGTTCGGTAGTTGTTGGTGTACTTGACGTATTCCTTGTTACTGGCGCTTTTTTCATCACCCCAGTTAACCCGGGCCTCTGTTGTTAGAATTCTTACCAGAGCTTCAAAGGCAATCACATCTTTTTGAATGCTTTGTGCGGTTTGCACTGTGGAGTAGACGTCTGCAACCGGACCACCTAATTCACGAACTATTACATCGGTAGCGTAATTGACTCCGGCATTACTGGAGCAGCTGGAAAGCAGAAAGGTCAGCAGGCAGCAGCCGACAATCCTGAAAGTCTTTCTGATGCAGGCATCGAAATGGCTGTTAGGATTGTCCAACATGCTTTTTCACGTCCCTGTTATGGTGTTCTTAGCCCTGGAGTCCCTGGGATGCACTCTTGTTTTGAATCATCTCGATCTTGTAGCCGTCCGGGTCTTCAACAAATGCAATTTCTGTTGTCCCGCCTTTTACCGGACCCGGTTCGCGAGTGATGTTGCCACTGTTGGCACGGATGGCTTCACAAGTGGCATAGATATCATCAAAACCAATGGCTATATGACCAAAGCCCGTACCAAGATCGTACTCTTTGGTCCCCCAGTTGTAGGTCAGTTCAATCACTGCCTGTTCTGTTTCATCGGCATAGCCGACGAAAGCCAGAGTGTATTCGTATTGCTCATTATCGTGCTTGCGTAGCAGTTTCATACCCAGTACATCAGTATAAAAAGCAATGGAGCGATCAAGGTCGCCCACTCGAAGCATGGTGTGGAGAAGTCTCACAGAAAGCTCCTGACATTCAGGTGAAGGAATGTTGAATCAAGAAACGTCATTTTAACGGAAACCTTTAGTGACAGACAGCGGGTTAGACTGATTGCATATTAAAAAGGTCTATTTATGCGTTGTCTAAAGAAAGGCTGAAGAACTTAAGGAATAGTCTTGAAATAACTCTCAAAACCCGTTCGGGCTGAGCCTGTCGAAGCCCAATGCCACTACCCTTCGACAAGCTCTGGGTGAACGGAGCCCGTATGTAAATCGGGAAGTTATTTCAAGGTAAATCCTAAGTTGGTTCAATTGAATCTAGTGATCAGATTGTTAGCTTCTTGGCAGCGCATTGAACTGCCAGCTATTTGCCTTTCTGCTCTGGCTGTGCCGTGATCGCTTTGCCATCCAGTTCACCACCCTTGAATTGAATCAGGTAGTCTGAACCTTTTTCCTTTTGCAGTAATTGCACCAGAACATAGTCCCAGTCCTTGGCGAACCAGATCCAGGTTTCGCGGTCATTGTCTTCACGGACCACTTTGACGCGGGTTGCGTTGAGTTTTCCTGCAGGTGTATCAAGTATTTCGTCTGCTTCGATCACAAAGCGTCTTTCATAGACTTCATCATCGTCAACCACGGGGTAGGCCAGCTCTTTCTTGCCATTTTTCAGGTCGAGCCTTAATTGCAGTTGATACGAAAGGGGGTCTTGGGCTCCGGTTTTGAATTTGATGTTTGAGCGTTCATCATCCTGTTGCCAGGCCGCTTCCATGGTTTTCCAGTCAAAGGTGGCCTCCTTGGGAGGTTTGCCTCCAATGCCTTTACGCTCGTAGCGATATTTTAAAGGACGAACCTGTCCGTCATTCAGGGTTACCCTGCTGGTCTCATCAAGACTGATGGAAGCGATGATGACCGAAGCACTGGCTCCGAAGTCCAGAACCCATTCATCACCTTCTTTTTTCAGACTGCGGGTGCCTGAGCCACTGATGCCTGACACTTCAGCCTTATATTCAGCAGTAAAAGGCTTCAGTGCTGAAGCTTCGGGTTTCTTTTCTTGTGCAAAGGATGGAGTGCTCAGGAGTAGAAGGCCAGAGGCAAGAATAGCTGAGACAGATTTGAAGAGGGTCATGGCAATTCCTTTTCTGGGGATTACCTCTCTGGTTCATCCACTGACGGTGAAAGAGAGGTAATCTCAGGTGATCGCCCGTTGAAAAGTACAACCTGAAGTCAGTCCCACAGGTTTATTTTTCAGTGACGATACTTGTTTCAGGTATACGATATCCTTGAGGGCCAAGGGGCTTTTTGTCAAGTGAAATGACATCGTCTTGTAGGGCTATTCGGCCGGAAACTATCCAGTCTATAGCTTTAGGATAAAGATGATGCTCCATCACCTTGACGCGCTGCTCAAGGGTTTGTGCAGTATCTGAAGGTGTGATTTCCAGAGCTGCCTGCATCACCACAGAGCCACTGTCCAGTTCCTCGGTGACGAAATGCACAGAGGTTCCGTGCTCACTATCGCCGGCGTCCAGGGCAGACTGATAGGTGTTGAGACCTTTATGCTTAGGCAGCAGGGAAGGGTGAATGTTGATCAGCTTGCCCTGATAGTGCTCAACAAAAGCACTGCTGAGAATGCGCATGTAACCCGCCAGTACAACCAGATCCGGCTTGTATGCATCGATATGCTTCATCAGTTCAAGGTCAAACAGTTCCCGGCTCGGGTAGAGCTTGTGGTCAAGGCTCAGGGATTCAACACCCGCCTTCCCGGCTCTTTCCAGGCCAAAGGCATCCGGGCGATTACTGAGAACACCCACAACCTCATAACTGTATTGACTCTGCTGGTCGAGAATGGCCTGTAAAGTAGTACCACTGCCCGATAGCAATACTACGACCCGATTGTTATCAGTCATTTCCGTTCTCAAGATTCAAATTCGAGATAAAAAGGTCCGGGGCAGTCAACTAACAACTGCCCGGACCTTTCTTCGTCTTTAACGGTAGACGGCTTTTATCGGTAAACGACCTTGTCGCCGGAACCGGATTCCATGTGACCTATAACGAAGGCTTCTTCACCCAGTTCATTCAGTCGGGTAACGGCTTGGTCGGCCTGATCTTCCGGCACGCAGATAACCATGCCTACACCGCAGTTGAAGGTCAGGTACATTTCTGACTGGGCAATATTGCCGCCTTCCTGCAGGAAGCGGAATACTTCAGGAATATTCCAGCTTTCTGTATTGATCACCGCCACACAGTCTTCGGGGATAACCCTTGGCAGGTTTTCTGTCAGACCACCACCTGTGATGTGCGCCATGGCGTGGATCGGCATTTCTTTCTGCAGTTGCAGCAGAGACTTAACATAGATGCGTGTCGGTGCCATCAGGGCTTCTGCCAGAGGCTTGCCATCGACTTCACTGTTCAGGTCTGCCTGGCTGACTTCAAGCACTTTGCGAATCAGAGAGTAGCCGTTGGAATGAGGTCCGCTGGACTTCAGGCCAATCAGAACATTGCCGGCAGCTACTTTGGTGCCGTCAATAATGTCAGATTTTTCGACAACCCCTGTGCAGAAGCCTGCCAGGTCATAGTCTTCGCCCTGATACATACCGGGCATTTCAGCGGTTTCACCACCAATAAGTGCGCAACCAGCCTGTTCACAGCCTGCGCCTATACCGGTGACTACCTGCTCAGCTACGTCGACATTCAACTTGCCGGTAGCGTAGTAATCGAGGAAGAAAAGAGGCTCGGCCCCACAGACCAGCAGGTCATTAACGCACATCGCTACCAGATCAATACCGATAGTGTCGTGCTTGCCCAGGTCCATAGCCAGTTTCAGCTTGGTGCCTACACCGTCGGTTCCGGAAACCAGAACTGGCTCTTTGTAACCGGATGGGATCTGGCACAGGGCGCCGAAGCCTCCCAGACCACCCATCACTTCAGGGCGAGAAGTGGCTTTGGCTACATGTTTGATACGATCAACCAGGGCGTTGCCTGCCTGGATGTCGACACCAGCGTCTTTATAGCTCAGAGAAGAAGCAGGGGAAGTTGTATCGCGGTCGCTTTTGCTCATCGAAGATGTATCCGCACCGTGGAATCTATTGTGGATTGATCAGAGCGCGCATTCTAACTTAACCCGAAACATTCATAAAGAAGGATGAGGGCTCATGAATAGATGATTAAACGTTAACAGCCCCAAACAGATTCCACAGTCTTATAAAGATTTTCTACAAAACCAGAAAGTTATGGCAGAATGATGTGATACTGGGCTCCGGGCGTTTCGTCTGGGTGGTTTGTACTCGAATACTATGAAAATACAGCTTTCCATAAGGGCTATTGACCTTGATCCAAGGGGGATTTCAGCCTATAGATCGGACTGTTCATGGTGAGAGTGCCTGTTTTTGATTCCGGACATTATGTATAAAACGTGCAAGCTGGAACGATTGTTCCCTTTGTCGAGGCTGCTTTTCACATTGATGCTGGCCTTGGTTTCCTTTCAGCTCTCAGCAGCACAGATGCCTGAACTCTACCGTGTTGGTGTGCCGGTCAGTAATCAGGGAACTGAGGAAAGAGGGAAGGCCATGAGCCGTGCGCTGTCCGAGGTATTAGTTAAAGTTACCGGCCAGCGCAGCACCCTGAATAACTCAGGCATTAAAACCTCACTTAAAAAAGCTGCCGGGCTGGTTCAGAGTTTCAGTTATGAGCGCCGTGATTCAGAAAGTGGTCAGCAGCTACTGCTTCAGGTGCGTTTTGATGAGGCAGCGGTGAATCGACTGCTTAGAGAGAATGGTCTGGGTATTTGGGATTCCAACAGGCCTGATACTATTGTCTGGTTGGCGATTGAAAAGCAGGGCCGTCGACAGATTCTTAGAGAGCTGACTGAATCGCCTTTGGTCAGCGATCTTAAGCGTGTCATGGTTTCCCGTTCTCTACCCCTGACCTTCCCGTTGATGGATTTTGAAGACAGCACCAACATTTCCGAGGTGGATGTCTGGGGGTTGTTCTCGGACAAGCTTGGGCAGGCTTCTGCCCGTTATGGGTCTGAAGCGGTGCTGGCAGGGCGTTTGAGTGAAGATCGTGGTCGTTATAATGGCCGCATTGTACTTTTATTCAGAAATCAGCGCTTTGATGCAACGGTTACTGATCTTTCCGCAGAAGGTTTGGCGTTAGCCGTAGCGGATCTGGTAGGTAACACGCTTTCCAGACACTATGCTGTTCGCTCAGGTGGCAGCAGTGTTAACCCGGTTCTTGAAGTGGATGGCGTGGCCAGTACCCGTGATTATGCTGGTGTGGTCAACTATCTGAAGGGGCTGACGGCGGTCAGGGATGTTACGGTAGTCAAAGTCAGCGGTAACAAGATTAAGCTTGAGCTGGCAATCGATGGTACGCTGAATCAATTATCCGATGCTATTGCCCTGGGGCGTAATCTGCGAGCTACGGGTGAAGATGAGTTGAGCCAGACTTTGAAATATCGTTGGCTGGGTCATTAAGTATCTGGCCAGGTTTTAAGCTCAGCTAATAGAAAGCTCTTTCATTGTACATAAAGAAAGAGCTTTCAAGGTAAGTTAAAAACAAGGAATAAAATGACCAGACAGCAACAGTGGATGCTGGCAGGCATCGTGTTTGCGGGTGTCGTGCTGATAAATTTTGTCGGGGCCGTCATGACGCCCTTTGCCATCAGTGCGGTACTGGCCTATCTGGGTGATCCGCTGGTGGATCGGCTGGAAAAGCAGAAACTCTCAAGAACATTGTCGGTGACGCTGGTCTTTCTGGTGATATTCACTTTCCTGTTTGTGCTGTTATTGATTTTGGTTCCGGCGTTGTTTCAGCAGGTCAAAACCCTGATGCAGCTGCTGCCTGTCTGGGAAGAGTGGATTCGCATCAATGCTATTCCAAAGCTGGTGGAATACACGGATCTGGATCCCGAGTGGTTTGATGTCAGCCAGCTGGTGAAGACGATGGCTGGGGAATGGCAGAAGACGGGAGGTCTTCTGGCAGAGCTGGGGCGCTCTGTGACAACTTCCGGCCTGGCTATCATTGGCTTTCTGGTCAATCTGTTCCTGGTTCCGGTGGTCACTTTCTATTTGTTGCGTGACTGGGATCATATGATGGAACACATCCGTCTGATGCTGCCGGTCAATCTGGAGCCCATAGTGGTCGAGCTGGCCAGTGAGTGTGATGAAGTTCTGGGCGCTTTCCTTAAAGGTCAGCTCATGGTCATGCTGGCTCTGGGATTGATCTATGGTCTGGGGCTCTGGGCGATAGGCTTGCAGTTTGCCCTGCTGATAGGCCTGCTGGCAGGTCTGGTCAGTATTATTCCTTACATGGGCTTTGTGGTGGGTTTTGCTACCGCCATTATTGTTGCTCTTTTTCAATTTGACAGTTATCTGCCGTTGCTTATGGTGGCGGGAGTCTTTGCTGTGGGGCAGGCGCTCGAGGGGTGGGTATTGACCCCTTATTTGGTGGGTGATCGTATTGGTCTCCATCCGGTGGCTGTAATCTTTGCCTTGATGGCAGGTGGTCAGATTCTTGGTTTCGTCGGGATGCTAATTGCACTGCCATTAGCGGCCATTATTATGGTACTCTTGCGTCATCTGCATCGAAATTATAAGGCGAGCCACTTATACCATGCTGGTGAGCCGGGGGAGTAAGGTGATCTATGCCCGCAGCGAACAGAAAATCATTTTGCCATGCCATTGATAAAAGGGTGTAGCGAGATGTGTTCCCTGTGTCTGTCACCTGCAGAGTTTATTAACCCAAGTGAGCTTGCTGTTTTTGATAAAAATGCCAAAGCCACGGGTTCTGAATCTATTTCCATGGTTAAGGTTGGGCGGCGTTTGCCGCTCAAGGCTGTTTGATGTCGTATATGAGCCAGCCTGTGCAATTACCGCTCAGTGTCCAGATTAGGGACGATGCTACCTTTGAAAATTTTTTCAGCGGGGATAATGCTGCGCTGGTGAATATGCTGGATATGGATCAACAGATCAGTGGTGTTGATTCAGAGCAGTTTATTTATCTTTATGGCGCTCCCGGTGTTGGTTGCAGTCATCTTCTTCAGGCTGCCTGTCATCAGGTAGACAGCAGAAAGGGACGCAGTATATACCTGCCCATGAAAGAGCTGGTGCATTACCCTTCCAAACTCCTTGAAGGCATGGAGCGATTGCAGCTGGTCTGTATTGATGATGTTGATGCCGTCGCGGGGATTCCTGAGTGGGAAGAAGGTCTTTTTGATCTCTTTAACCGGTTGCGGGATTCACAAACGCGTTTGCTGGTCGCAGCAGACTGCCCACCCAAACGACTCTCAATCACTTTGCCGGATCTGGTCTCAAGATTAAGTTGGGGGCTGGTCTTTCAGGTGCAGCCACTCAGTGACAAGGACAAGGTGTCTGCATTGCAGCTACGGGCTCATTTGCGTGGGCTTGATATGAATGAAGATGTCGCCCGGTATATTATATATCGCAGTAATCGGGATATGGGGCATCTGTTCAAGATGCTGCAGAAGCTGGACAGTGCTTCTCTGAGAGCAAAAAGGAAGTTGACCATACCCTTCGTTAAACAGGTCATGAACTGGTAATCAAGAGAAGTAGTATGCAAACCCAGCAGTCGGCCATCCGGTTTGTGCTCTTTGTTGTAATTGTTCTGGTAATCCTGCTGTCGCTGATTTCAGTGGTATTACTGGTACCTGGCAGGTATACCGACCAGCTGCTTCAACAAATAGAAAACCAGACAGGAGTGGAAGTGCTTCCCGTTGCCAAAGAATATTCTTTTGCAACGGGAGAGTTTCTGCTCACCAACCCAGAGCTTCGAATCTCTCCTGGAATCACGCTCAAGTCAGAATCAATCGGTCTGAATGTCGCATGGACTTCCCTGTGGAAGGACAAAATCGAGTTGAACCGGATTGATTTCAGAAAGCCTCGTATCTTCATTGATCTGGCCATTATTGGTCAGAAGCCACCTATGCCCAATCTGTATCAGTTTCTAAGAGAAACCGGTCGTTTTGTTTTTGAAGAAGGTTCGATGAAGGTGGTGAATACGGAGCAGGCAGGCTCCAGCAGTGTTGTGAACATTGATTTCAACAAAATGGAACTGGCAACCCAGCGACTGGATCAGATTGATGTTGAAATGGTCAATGAATCAGAGAGCATCAACTGGACTCTGGGTGGCGTCATTGATCTGAATGAGTTATCTCTGTCAGGCCAGCTGTCCATTGATAAAATGCCCTTGTCTGAGGTTACCAAGCAGGGCTTTATCCATTGCTCGGAATGTTCACTGGGCGGTACATTATCTTCGGACCTATCGGTTGAGTGGTCTACTGAAACCGGTATGGAGCTAACGGGGACAGCAAAAGTCATGGAAGGCCTTTATCAGAATGAGAGCTCCGGTCTTGATATTCGCTGGAATGAATTATTGGCAGATGGTTTTCAATTTAAAAACCGTGAAGGCTCTGTTGAAGACTTGTCCTTCAGAGACGGGCAACTGATTGTTGATGGTCGCTTGCTGGAGCAAGTGGCCAAAACGGTTGACTCGCCACTGCCTGTTGCTGTCAAGAATATTGAGTTTAACGGAACAATACAGTCTGCTCGTTCAAAAGACAGGGCGCTTTTCTCAGAGAGTCGAGTTGAGCTAGAAGTGTTGAATCCGGGGCAATTTGCCTACCAGTTGAATGGCCAGTGGCAGGAGCGTGTGCCGGTATTTATGGAAGGGCAGATGGACTTGAAGAATCCGGTCTCTTCGACTCTGAATATGTCCGCCAGAGATGTCGATTTATCTATGCTTCCCGCTTCTGCACGATCGATTGCCGGTTATGACCTGGCGGGCAGCAGGGTGAATCTGAACCTTGCTTCTTCTGCAGGGGGGGGCGCGAAAGGGAAGGTTGTTTTTTCCCGACTGAAGGCCAAACCCATCAAGCCAGAGTTGAATATTAACCAGGTTAAAGCGTTAATGACGAATGTTAAGGGTTCTTTCTCCATTAATGTCTCGGCTCGAGGTGGGCAGTCACCACTGACAGCTGCAAAAGAGGCGACTCTGGTAACTTGGAAAAATGTCCTTGATCAGCCCATGAGTTATCTCTCGCAACGGGCCGGTTTAAGTGAATCATTGTCCAATAATATGAAATTGCCTGCTGGTAAAGCGATTCTGAGTAAAGATGATCAGATCCAGTTGAAAGGCTGGAGTCGTGTTCTGCAAATAAGGCCTGAACTAAACCTTTCTATAGAGGCTGTGGCAACTCGGGATAAAGATTGGCCGACGATGTCAAAAGCAGAACTTGAGGCTGATCTTGTTGAGCTCTATTCGGCCATCAGCCGTAGTAAACCGGGTGAGATTAAGGAAATTCCTGCTGATATTCGTGGGCAGTTGATCGAGCAAATGTACTTGCGGGCGCACAATCGCAAGCTTCCTGAAATAGGCAGTGACAGTCAGGACAAAAGGGTGAAGGAAGCGGAGCAGTGGTTGTTACGAAACTGGCCTGCCAATCAGGAAAAAATGAGCAAGCTGGCTGCTGATCGTCTGATGGCCGTGGAAGAATATTTAAAAAGAGAAGGCGTAAAAAATAAACGCATTCTAAGTGCTTCTCCAGCCGTTGTTGAGAAGGCTGAGTCAGCTGTTGAAATCAAGTTGGCCTACTGATGATATTCAGTTGATCCCGATAAAAAAAGCTCCTGTAAATGCAGGAGCTTTTTTTTGGGGTAAGTGGCAGACTATTGCGAGTACTTGTTGTTATTCAGTTGCCCCTGCCAGCGGGTGAACATCATTGCAGACAGAAACAGCAGACTGCTGAATACGGTAATCAGCCAGCCGTGGATGGAGTCCTTAATAAACCAGGCATCCAGAACGCCACTGATAAAGTAAAAGCAGAGAATGAAGCATAACCAGGCTGATGCTCTGGGTTGCCGTTTAATCAAGCCATAGACAGGTAGCAGCAAAGGAATAAGAGTGAAAGAAGCGATCATCCATACCGAGCTTTGAGGTGGATGGAGCCAAAGTACTTTCGCTGCCTGTGATGCCAGCAGGCAAAAATAGAGTATCAGGCTCAATCGATAGGTGATATTCGCTTTTTGAGTCAAGTCCTGCACGGTTAGAGAATCTCCAGAACAGATTCCGGTGGACGACCAACCCGGGCCTGACTGTTACTGACGACAATCGGTCTTTCAATCATTTTTGGGTAGGTCACCATCGTTTCAATTTGCTGCTGCTCGGACAGGTCCTGACCTTTAATATGATCTTTATACTCCTGCTCACCCTTGCGCATGAGTTCTTCAGGTTTTTTACCCAGTTGCTTCAGTATTTCGGTCAGTTCTTCTTGGGCGGGTGGGGTTTCCAGATAGAGGATGATTTCCGGTTGAATGCCTTTTTCTTCAATCAGGGCCAGTGTCTGCCTGGACTTTGAGCAGCGGGGGTTGTGGTAAATCTTAACGCTCATGATTCTGTTCTCGCTATTATTCCGTGAAAAATGATTTCAAATTCTCTGGGCTGTATTTTTCAGTAGCCTGTTGTTGTCATCTATGACGATTTCAGTGTCGGGAAGGTTATCGTTGAATGGATTCAGGTGCAATTGATATGGGGGATCAGTCTGGATTGACTTAAGGACAGGCAAATTTTCTGTAAATGCAATCACTTTCGTACTAATCGACCATATAATCCTCTACAGATGCTACCAGAAGGTCTAAGCTTGTTCGGTTCCGATGACGAATCAGTTTGTCGCACAGGCGTTACCGATCATAACTGAGTATGAGGTTATGCTCATGACTCGCTGGTTTGCAATGGTTCTTACAACAAACTTCCTACCTAACAGGCAGGTATGATCATGTACAAGCTTAAACAGTTGCTGATTGTGATGATTGCAGTTGTTGCAGCTGGCTGTTCCAGCCAGAGGCTCGACTGGGACTACAACAATACCCCTGCTGCCACTCAATCCATGAAGGAGTGGAAGACCTACGCATGGCTCAACAAGCCCGGTGAGAATAACAAGATTGAGGGCTACCACATTGATGGTTTGATGGATATGAGGATACGGACAGCCATTAACGCTGATCTTCAGGCCAGGGGATATCGTGAAGTATCAGCAGGAGATAACCCTGACTTCCTGGTGAATTATCTGACGACAACCCGTACCCGAAGAGAGCTCGATCAGATTACCACTTCCATGGGCTATGGTTGGGGAGCCTGGGGCATGGGCGCTACTACGGAAACCCGGGTTCGCGACTACCAGGAAGGCTCCTTGATCATTGATTTTATTGGTCCTAAAAACCATGAATTGGAGTGGCGTGGTCGTTCAACATCCCGAGTCATTCGCAGCGCATCACCTGAAGACAGAACAGAAAAAGTGAATGCTGCTGTCAAAGGCATACTGGATGGCTTTCCACCCGGGCATAAGAACTGATACCCTTTCCTGAAAGGTTCGAGCCTGGCAGGTCTTTTATCTTGAAGTCGTTTCGTTTCCAAAGGGAGATGGAGTGATATTCTTCGTACAAGACTGCAGTCAGGCTCATAGAATTTCAGGGATTAGTTATGTCGGGTTCTCGTCTGTCCAGTACTTCGCAGGTTCAGCTGGCTCAATGGTGCCGGACTTTCCTGCTATCCGTCTCTGATACCTTCTTCAAACATCGTTGTCTCGATAATGCAGCCGCTCTGACTTACACCACACTGTTTGCGGTGGTGCCCATGATGACGGTTACCTACAGCATGCTTTCCGCCATACCTTCTTTTCAAGGGGTAGGGGAGAACGTCCAGAGCTTTATTTTCAGCCATTTTGTGCCAACAGCTGGAGAGCAGGTTCAGTCTTATCTATCCAGTTTTTCCCAGCAGGCCCGAAAGCTAACCGGTGTGGGTGTGGCTTTTCTGGTAGTCACAGCATTCATGATGCTAAGAACCATCGACAGGGCTATTAACCAGATCTGGCAGGTAGACAGAGTACGTCGTGGTGTTACCGGCTTTCTGCTTTACTGGGCGATTCTCAGTATGGGGCCTTTTCTGATTGGAGTGGGCTTTGTGTTGACGTCTTATCTGGCGTCATTGAAATTGATTGCGGACACAACAGCCTATCTCGGAGTCGATCAGTGGCTACTGAGATTAACACCCATGCTGTTAAGCAGTATTGTTTTTACCTTGTTGTATCTTGCAGTGCCTAACCGACGAGTGCCTTTTCGTCATGCGCTTTCTGGTGCTTTGGTTGTAGCTTTTTTGCTTGAGATGGCCAAAGCCGGTTTTGCACTCTTTATTACACTTTCTCCGTCGTATCATTTGATCTACGGTGCCTTTGCTGCTGTGCCGCTGTTTCTGCTCTGGATTTACCTCAGCTGGATACTTGTGCTGTTTGGTGCAGTACTGGTCAGAAGTTTTGCCTTATCCAATCAAAGCAGGAATGAGAGCTTACCACCGCTGCTTGGAGTGCTTGTGGTGTTAAATGGCTTTAATGAACAATTCCAACAGGGGTTAAGCCTTAAACTGAAGCAATTGCATCAGTGTGGCTGGAATCTTTCACTGGAAGACTGGGAGCTCTACACCAGTTATCTGTTAGAGCAGGGGCTGGTCAGCAAAAATGATCTGGGAGAGATGATTCTGGCCAGGGATCTCCGATATCTTGAACTGAGTGCACTGTGTCAGCAGCTGCCCTGGTCTTATCCTTCTGATCAGGCGCTGGATGAAATAGAAACCAACAAAAGACCAGAATGGTTTGCCCAGTTAATTGCTCGATTGCGCCAGCTGAATGAAAAACAGCGGGCTGCACTGGATTGCAATCTGGATCGTCTCTTTACCCAACCTTGAAAATCATGACCTCAGTCAAAAGATGATTTAATAAATGTAACCGGTTACTGAAACCGGTTACATTTGATCTTCAGCATTGGTATTCTTCCGCGGCATGTTAATAAAGGTCGGTCATTGTGAGCCCGTGTTGTGATAGCAGCGTTCTTTATCTGTTGTTCATAACTAACGGATGAGGCTTTCTGTTCTATTCCTTCATGCAGGTGACGGAAATCACTCATCTGATTTTCCGGCTGAATGAGCGAATATGCTCAACTCACAATGGCACTCAGAATTCAGAAGTAAAATATCCGCACGGTGGTGTTATGCAGAACTTAGCAAACAGGATGGAGCAGGCATTAATGCCTCTGGCCGGCAAGCTGGCCAATCTCAAGTATCTGATTGCTTTACGTGACGGTATGGTTTACGCCATGCCATTCTTCATTGTGGGTTCTATCCTGCTGTTACTGCTTAATCTGCCTCTGACCGACCCCGCTAATTTTATGTTCTCCCAGTGGTATACAGACCTGATGGCAGAATATAAAGGCGATTGGCTGCAGCCTTTCTATGCAACACTGGGTATGTCTTGCCTGTTTATCTCTTTCGGCATCGGCTCCAGTTTAGGTAAGCAGTATGGCTTGCCTGAAATCACCAGCGGCTTCCTGTCACTGTTTGCCTTTTTGCTTGTTGCCGCTCCAGTTACCGGATGGCCGCCAGCGATCAATGCCAGCTACCTGGACAGCAAGGGTATGTTCACCGCTATCCTGGTGTCTTACCTGGCCATTGAAATTTTCCGTTTCATGCACACCCGCAAGCTGACCATTAAGCTGCCTGAACAGGTGCCGCCAGCCATTGCCCGTTCTTTTGAGTCCCTGACGCCTGTTATTGCCATCATTCTGGTGTTGCAGCCTCTGAACATTTTTGTCGCCTCTCTGGGTGAAGGCGGAATGCTGATTCCAGAACTGATGATGAAGCTGTTCGTACCTCTGGTTGGTGCTGCAGATACTTTGCCCGGTCTGCTGCTGATCGTTCTGCTGGTTCATGTTCTGTGGTTCTGTGGTCTCCACGGTACCAATATTGTTGTGGGTGTGATTACAGCAATCATGCTGACGAATCTCCAGGCTAACCAGGCTGCTCTGGAAGCGGGTCAAGCTCTGCCAGCCATCTTTGCGGGTGGTTTCCTTGATAGCTTTGTATACCTGGGTGGTGCGGGTGCAACTCTGGGTCTGGCTATTGCCATGTCCATCAGTAAGAGTGCACACCTGCGTTCTATTGGTCGTCTATCTGTTGTTCCTGGTCTGTTCAATATCAATGAGCCAGTTATCTTCGGTGCGCCGGTTATCATGAACCCGATTCTGGGTATTCCGTTCATCTGTATCCCGCTGATTAACGTAACAGTGGCTTACATGGCGACTTCCATGGATCTCGTAGGACGTGTTGTAGCTCTGGTACCTTGGACCACGCCGGGTCCTCTGGCTGCCTTCCTAAGCACAAACTTCAGTTTCAGTGCTCTGATCCTGAGTCTGCTACTGGTCGCTTTCTCTACCGTTGCTTATCTGCCATTCCTGAAGGTTTACAGCCGCTCTCTGGAAGAGCAGGAATCCGAGCAGGTTGAAGGAAAGGCTGCCACTGCCTGATAGTTTCAGCCTCTGCTCCACTGAAAAAAAACCGGCTTTTAACAGGCCGGTTTTTTTGTCGCTCAAATAATCTGTATGTGACTGATGCCTGATTTTTACCGTGGGAAATGAATAAATTTGCTTGAATACTGGAATAACTGCGTTGAGCAAGTAAGATATTTGACTTAATTGAAAGGCGAAAACTCTATCTGTCACAACAATAAGAATAAGATCAGGGGTTACTGTGTCAAAACATCACTGGATGATCTATGGGGCCAATGGTTTTACCGGTGAGCTGATTGCTCGTCAGGCCAAGGCATTGGGGATGAATCCGATTCTGGGCGGTAGAACACCCAATAAAGTGGAACCTTTGGCAGAAAGTCTGGGGCTACCTTCAAGATGTTTTTCCCTTGATGATGCAGAGGCGGCTGAAAGCGCTCTTTCAGATATTGTTGTGGTGCTTCATTGTGCGGGTCCTTTCTCGGCTACGTCCAAACCTATGGTGGATGCCTGTCTTAAGACGTCTACTCATTATCTTGATATTACCGGTGAGATTCCTGTACTGCAGAGTATTCATGATCGCGACAGGGAGGCTAAAGCAGCGGGATGTATGTTAATGCCCGGCGTTGGTTTTGATATTGTGCCTACTGATTGTCTTGCAGCTTCTCTGGCTCAACAAATGCCTGAGGCTGACAATCTGGAGCTTGCCTTTTGCGGTGAAGGGGGAACCAGTCCCGGCACAGTAAAAACCATGATCGAAATGCTGGCAGACGGTGGTCGTATACGAAAGGACGGAGAGATTAAAGAAGTCCCGGCAGCTTATAAGCGAAAGATGATCCGGTTTTCTGACCGTGAACTTTGGTCAATGACGGTTCCCTGGGGGGATGTGTGTACAGCCTGGTACTCAACCGGGATTGATAATATTGAAGTCTATACCGCGACACCAAAACCCGCAGCTTTCATCAGTCGGATTCTCAGTCCTGTGATGAAAGTATTGAATTATCAACCTCTGCAGCAATGGCTGAAGAAAAAAGCCGGTTCTATTGAAGGTCCGAATCAGGAAGTAAGGGAGCAAGGCGGAATGCGAGTTTGGGGTAAAGTCAGTAACCAGCAGGGAGAAGCTGTTGAGGCCTGGCTGGATGTGGCTGAAGGTTATCGATTTACTGTGAATGCCTCGCTGGCCATTGTGGAAAAAATCCTGGCGGGTAATGTCATTGCTGGAGCTCAAACGCCTTCCATGGCTTATGGCGCTTCGTTAGTGGAAGAGTTACCGGATTCGAGGCTGGAATTGATAAAGGAGTTGTGAGGACAACTCCTTGATCGATAGAATCTTACTGGTAATAAATCATTTTAATTTTTTCTACACTGCTGCTGTCGGCCAGTTTGAATTTCGCATCTTCAAAACTGGGTAAGTCATTCCGTCCTGCATTTTGAGAGTAAGCATACCCTTCTGTTGGAATCATGCCTTTTGAATCCAGGTCCATATTTTTGTTTTCATCATGGAAAACAAATACTGCATAGTCTCCTTCCGGGAGGTTGAATGACTGCTCAACACCTATGGCTTCAGGTTTGACTTCGAACTGAAGGGCAGCCTGTTCATAATCAGCGCTTTCAAAAATGTCTTTATCATCAAAAATAGCGCCATAGATAATGCCCTTATCGTTTCTGATATTGGTGATGATCAGTTTGAGTTGTCCATCTCCCTCAAGAGCTGGTGCTGCATCAGCAGTATGCTCTGGGCTGCTATTGGGCATTGAATACATAAAGCCTATTCCAGCCAACCCGGCTAAAGCGACAAAGCCCAGGGCCATTAAAAACATGCGCATTTTGATAAGTCCTTTAAATATGAAGTAGTTTGATTATGCAGCTTCTTCGATAGGTTTCTCAACCTTTTGGGCTTTGGGTTGTTGTTCTTCCAGAGGCTTCTGAAAGCGATAATAACGCCAGGTAGGGCTACGAAAGATGATCCCGTAAACATCGGAAAAGTTCTTGGCCTGAGTCAGGTCTTTTGCCATTCGATAGTAACCGTGAAAGAACACTGCAACCGGATTTGAGGTGTTCACAGGAATCGTCAAGCCGTAGTTCGGGCGAGTATCTTCCTCCTTGAAAGAACCAAACATCTTATCCCAGATAATAAGAACGCTACCGTAGTTTTTATCCAGATATTTCCAGTCAGATCCGTGGTGAACCCGGTGGTGTGAAGGGGTGTTGAAGACTTTCTCCAGTGGACCCAGTTTGGGGCAACGTTCTGTATGCAAAAGTGTTTGGTAGAACTGATGAAGGTTCTCGCAAACCAGTACGATGGCAGGGTGAAAACCCAACAGAACCAATGGAAGGTGGAAAGCTGCTGACACCAGTCCGTCCAGGGGGCCAAAGCGATAAGCTACAGCAATGTTCATATAGGGTGAGCTGTGGTGAACAGAGTGAGTAGCCCAAAGGAAATTAACTCTGTGAGCAGCTCTGTGATGCCAATAGTAGGCAAAGTCGGCCAACAGGAAGCAGACAGCAAATGACAGTAAGCTGGGCTCAAACTGAAACAGTGCATACTCGGAGGCAGCATAAAAGGCTGTCAGAATCAGGCCGAAATAGAGAACGCCGGCACCAAAGTAAGCAAAATACGAGACGACACTGGACAGAATGTCTGTTAGTTCGCGGGTTTCAAAACAGCGCTTGGCCAGTTTCCATGCCAGCTCGTAGGTCAGCAGAATTGCCGATGCTATCAGGATGAAAATACTGACAAGGTATTCAGAGTACTCTGCCCATTCGATTACTGAAAACTCCATGCAATCACCTCTTTTCCTCATCTAAAAGATGGTTTGAAATCTTTATTGAGACAAAAATGTATCAAAATAGTTTTGGGTGTTGCAAGTAAATCTATGTGTTTTTAGTTAATGGTTTTTTTATCATTGAACCTCAGATCGTTGAGAACTCTACGGAGGAGTTGTCTCCAGCGACTTTATGGCCCATTACGGCTAGAATCAGAGCAATCTTGAAATTGGATCTGATGGCTATGCGACTTCTTTTTTCCCGACTTTTCACTCTGGTTCTGGTCTCGCTGTTTCTGTCTGCCTGCTCCAAGCCTGATTTGACAGACTCAGAAGGTAAGGGGATTTTCCTCAAAGGTGATAAAGGTCAATGGACGGTTATCAACATCTGGGCACAGTGGTGTGACCCTTGTCGGGAAGAGATTCCTGAACTTAACGAGTTAGCCAATAGCGGAACAATCAGAGTGCTTGGTTTTGATTTCGATAACAGTCAGGGCGAAGATCTGGTTAATAAATCCCAAAAAATGGGTATTAAATTCCCCGTAGTGACCGAAAGTCCGATGGCTCTTTTGGAAACCAAAACCCCTCAGGTATTACCAGCGACAATGATTGTTAATCCTCAGGGAAAGCTGGTAGAAGTATTGTATGGACCTCAGACTCGGGTCAGTCTGGAAAAGAAAGTCCAGGCTCTGAAAAATAAGGTGGATGCAAATGGCTAATCAATGCAGACGCGCACTGGTAGAGGGGAGGGTGCAGGGCGTCTGGTATCGTGGCTCTACTCAACAGGAAGCCAGAAAGCTAGGGGTTACCGGTTGGGCGAAAAACCTGCCAGACGGAAGGGTGGAAGTATTAATGTGTGGTGAAGGCGAGGCTTTGGATAAGCTTGAAGCCTGGCTTCATAAAGGTCCACCGATGGCGCGGGTAACGGATGTCTGTGTTTCAAGTGAGCCTGAACAGGCCTTTTCTGAGTTTACTACTGGTTAACACTTTCTTTGTGATGCTGTACTAGGATTTGTCTCGAAATAACTTCCCGATTTACACTCGGATACCGTTCACCCTGAGCTCGTCGAAGGGGGGGGGTTGTGCTTCGACAGGCACAGCCCGAACGGGTTTTAAGGTTTCTTTTCGCGTACTCTGGATTCAAGGTCATTCTGGCCGAAACAGCCTTGAGTGAGACAATAATTTCCCCATCCTAAGGTGGGGAAGTCGTTGTCCCCTCTAAGGAAATTGAATCCAGAAACAGGGCGCTTCATGGCTAATCCAGATGAATTGAAGAGAATGTATGATCAGGGCAAAAACATCTCGGCCTATTTAAGGGAGACGAATGGACTTGCTCAGAACAATTCTGCAATTATTGAACAAGCCTATGATCTTCAGTCGGGCAGTTATTCCTCTTCAATGAGTCAGACGGTTATGCAGCAGCATAAACAGGAATATACTTCAGAGATTGTTGAGATTTTTCAATCATTATGCAGCCCTGAAACAGTTATGGAAGCCGGTGTGGGTGAAGCTACTACCCTTTCTGGAGTGATAAAGGGGCTTGGTAATCAACCCGATTATTTTGGTTTTGATCTTTGTTGGTCAAGGGTAGCCTTCGCTAGAAAATGGCTGCAGAAAAATAATCAGAGCCAAGTGCACTTGTGTACGGGCGACTTGTTCCAAATTCCGCTTCAAGACAACTCTATTGACGTTGTTTATACCTCTCATTCTATTGAGCCCAATGGTGGCCAGGAAGAGCCTTTACTTAAAGAGCTTTTTCGAGTGGCCCGGTTGTACCTTGTTCTGATAGAGCCGGGGTATGAGCTGGCTTCTGATGAAGCTCGAGAGAGAATGAAGCAGCATGGTTATTGTCAAAATCTGGTAGGTTTTTCTGAGGGGCTGGGCTACGAAGTGCTTGATCATCGTTTGATGAAGGCTACTGCTAATCCTTTGAATCCTTCAGCAGTAACAGTGATCAAAAAGGGTGTGACTGAGCAGAAAAAAAATCAGAGCTGGGTTTGTCCAAAATATAAAACATCACTTCAAGAGAAAGGTAATGTTCTTTTCAGTAAAGATTCTCCACTGGTTTATCCGGTAGTCGGCGGTGTTCCCTGTCTGAGAGAGGAGCATGGTATTTTGGCGGGGAGTTATCAAGAGCTGGTTGGTCACTGATTTTTCTTTGCAGCCGCGAACAAACTTTTGGTTAAAATGAGCCAGTAGTTACACTGGCTCATCGGGTTTCAGGAAAATTGCAGTTCTGCTTCAGGTTTTAATTTCTTATCCAGCTTTCCACTCACGTATTGATTTGGGCCAAAACTTCCCGACAAGAGTTTCTGTATAACTGACACCTCATATTTGAGGTGTACATGAGCAAAGTCGACGGCCGTAAAATTTCCCATGATGTTCGAGAATCTATTCGTTTAGAGGCTATACACCTATGGCTGGAGGGTGCCACTGTCAATCAGCTATCCGAAAAGTATTCTACTCACAGGTCATGCGTTTACGATTGGATTGATCGTTATGAACGAGGTGGCTTGGAAG
>NZ_LASA01000086.1 GCF_001562015.1 Endozoicomonas arenosclerae
CAATTTGGATTTATAAAAGCCAGGTATCGAGGTTTGAAGAAGAATGACAATAAACTGTCTACTTTATTTGCCCTGGCGAATATTGTTCGACTGGATCAAATGATCCGGGCACAGGGTTAGTCCGCCCTGAAGTCACGAAAGTGGCTAAATATCATACAAATAAGGGGTTGAGACCTCTGATTTCAGTCCTACTTCGAACTCGATTCAAGAAGGGAAGTAAATTAGAGGTTATTCGCAGGTTCCCTAAACGACACATAGCCTTGTATCAATCCCTGAGGCAGCAGAGAGCCAAACACCATCAAGGCCAGACCACCATTCAATAACCAGAATACCCATAAAAGTAATGTGTCAGACCACCCCTGATGCCTTAAACCTCGAAGACAAAAGAGCATCATGCCAATACCAAGCATGCCATAAACACCAAACAATGCTGCATGGCCATGAGTGGGTGTAGTTTGAAGCCCTTGAAGATAATAAAGAGCCAACGGTGGATTGATAAGAAAGCCCAGAACCCCTGCGCCCACCAGATTCCAGAAGGCAACAGCCAAAAAAAACATTAAAGGCAGCCTGTACTTTGCCACCCATGGAGAAGCCTGTTTAAGTTGCCAGTGATCGTGGGCATCAAAGGCAATCAATGCCAGAGGAACTACTTCCAGCGCTGAAAACACCGCCCCCAATGCCAGAACAGACTCAGGCGTACCCGAAAAGTAGAGATGATGGAAGGTTCCAAGCACTCCCCCTCCCAGAAAGACAGCTGTAGAAAAAATCACATAAATTGCTGCTGTTCTCGCTCGAATCAAACCAATCTTCACGAAGATCCAGCTAACCCAGGCAGCGGCAAAGACTTCAAAGACTCCCTCAACCCATAAATGCACCACCCACCAGCGCCAATATTCGGCCAGTGTCAGATGGGTATGGCGGTCATAAAGCAATCCCGTTCCATACAACAAACCCACTGCAGCAGAGGACAGGAGCAATAGAAGGAGAAGATGCCCGTCGTCTTCCTTACGACAAATTGCTGGTAAAATACCCCTGGCCATTAAGCCCAGCCAGATCAAAAGACCCAGAAAGATCAACCATTGCCAGAAACGTCCAAGATCCAGAAATTCATACCCCTGATGACCAAACCAGAAGTTGATCACCGGGTCATTAATCAACCCCTGAATCGCAGCCCATTCGCCAAAAAGAGAGCCCACCACGGCAACCACTAGCGCCAGCAGTAACAGCCATACACCCAACGCCTGAAATTTCGGTTCTCTGCCAGCAATCAAAGGAGCCGCATACAGCCCTGCACCTAACCAGGCTGTAGCAATCCATAATACAGCTAACTGCACATGCCAGGTTCTGGTCAGTGAATAGGGAAAAAGTTCTGACAGAGGAATACCATAAAAGTCCTGCCCTTCCACTGCATAGTGTGCAGTTACTGCTCCCAGGACGATCTGAAAACCAATCAACAGAATGACAATCCAGAAATAGCCGGTTGTGGCTCTCATGGAAGCGGTGGGTTGAATGGATTCTAATGGATCAGTGGCTGCGTAGCCTGATTCGGGAACCAGGTCGTCCTCCCAGGTAGCCCTCTGTCTGTTAAAGAACCAACACAGAACACCAATAGCAGCAATAAGAATGACAACTGAAATAAATGTCCACAAGAATGAGAAGGCGCTGGGCGTATTGTTAACCAGTGGTTCATGGGGCCAGTTATTGGTGTAGCTGACCTTGTCATCGGGTCTTTGGGTGACAGAAGCCCAGGCAGTCCACCACCAGAAGGATGAAAGTTTCAGAATCGCCTGGTCGGGGTTGAGACCCAGGGGCTTTTCCTGAATAGCGTAGGCAATTCTTAACTTGTGGAAGTCCATTGAGTTATTTGCACCAAACAGACCCAGGTAGTGTTTCTGAACCGAACGAATAGCGCGCTCTCTTTCATCTGAAAGAACAATAACGCCAGTTTCAGGGTTATAAGTGTTGACCTTCAGCTCAGACCCCAGAATCGCCGAATATCGAGCCAACTGAGGTTCAGTCAAAGCACTGATTTTTCTCCCCGAACGACGCTCAATTATGGCCTCCGCTTCACGATGCAGAAAATCCGCCGTCCAGTCCGGTGCAAGGTATGCTCCATGCCCCCAGACAGAACCGAGCTGCATACCACCCAGACTTCTCCAGACATCCATACCTTCCTGAATGTCCTGCCGGGTAAATAAGACCTGACCTGTGCTGGTTACTACTTTCTCAGGAACCGGTGGCGCCACCTGATAAAGTCGCCCTCCCACTAAGAGCAAAACGACAAAGGAAGCAAAAACCAGAACAAAAAGAATCCACCAAAGCCGTGGCAGGGTAAATGTACGACGGTAATCCATAAACCTCTCCACACTTCAATCTGAAAGAAAGAAATATAAGCCCTATCTCGAAACAAGACGTTGAACGATGAAAGGATAGATGAATCCGGTTTATGTCGTATTTATGAATGCATAGTACAGTACACAGCATTTTGATAAACGCTGGAAAATCTCATAACCATCAGAGGCTGTCTAGTGTAGGATTTTAAAATCAGCACGAGTGTATAATCGTAAGGACATATTGCTCTAGCAGCACTGAAAACGGGATTTGAAGGATATCGACAGTACTACTTTATGGATAAGAAGCAATTTATTACAGAAATTGAAAGAAGGTTAAGAGAACTGTTCAGTGCCTCAAAGCGTTCTCAAAGACTACCGAGTTCAGTAAAACATCGCTGCGAAGGCTTTATGCACGCCGGTGTTTTTATGGGTCTGGTGACCAACGATGAGTTAGAGACGTTGATGGAGCAGATTCATCTGGATATTTTTGGAAAAACCATTGAGCAAGCCAAACGAGATAAAGCCTATCTTTGGCAGGAGGAAGTGACTGACTACAGTCTGTATGACTCGCCTCCCAAAGCTCGTGGCATGGTCAAAGGCTAATAGGCTGACAAAACCCTGAAAAGGGTTAGCAAGAACGCTTAATCACCCAGCCCCTAAGACTCACCTTTGACTATCACGATAGAACCATCTTGAAGCTTGGTCTGACTGGTGCCATTGCATTTTTTGCAGATAATTGAGGCAACCATTTTTACTGCCTTCAGAAATCAATGATTTGAACTGTTGCCAGATGTTAGTAGTGACCAAAAACCCTTCCTAGCTTTATTTCCCTTAAACACAAAAAAGGCAACACCCTGAGGTATTGCCTTTTCGGCTTCACATTACATGAAGCAAGTAAGCTACATTATTGCAGCTCAGTCCTTACAGAGGACGGATGTCTTCAGCTTGAGGACCTTTCTGGCCTTGAGTTACGGTGAACTCAACGCGCTGGCCTTCAGCCAGAGTCTTGAAACCGTCGCCAACGATCTGACGGAAATGGGCAAACACGTCAGGACCGTTTTCCTGAGCGATGAAACCAAAACCTTTCTCTTCGTTGAACCACTTAACAGTACCGGTAGTAGTAGACATAATCATATCCTGAATTTTCTTAAACAAAGTTGCCTGTCGCGTTCCTCAGTAATCTGATTCACAGCAACAAAGACAGTAAAGCTAGAAGTTTTGTTATTACTTATGAAGAACATGACGAGCTACTACGCTCGGAACATCAAATCTATACATAAAGAATCAAACACACTTATAACGTGGTGCTCATTTTACATGACTTCGAGCTATCGACAATAAGTATAAGCCAATTATTAACGACGACAATAGCTTAATTGCCATTATTTCTACCTATATGCTCTGTTCCAGTTCAAGAGTTTGTACCATTCGACCAATATCTGCTTTGATGATGTTTGAACAACACAACCTCTGCCAGCCAAAAAAACGAACCAACGTACTGTTTTAAAAAGAAAAACCAAAGTGGAGGAAATGGGACCTCAGTTCCTCCAGAAAACCCGAGAAGAGAGAGAAACCAAAAGAGACAGAAAGGAAAACGGGGAACAGGTCGGTTTTACAGTACCGAGGAAAAAGGCGAAAACCCTATATACGTAGGGCAAAACGAGAAAAACCCTGTAGACGACAGCCTACAGGGTTTTTGATATATGGCGGACCGGACGGGACTCGAACCCGCGACCTCCGGCGTGACAGGCCGGCATTCTAACCAACTGAACTACCGGTCCGCTGCATTTTTCACATGATGCTTAGTTGCATATCATGCGGTCACGCATTCTCTTTCGAGAAAATGGTGGGTGATGACGGGATCGAACCGCCGACCCTCTGCTTGTAAGGCAGATGCTCTCCCAGCTGAGCTAATCACCCGACTTCTCTGCGCGGTGCGTTGCGCTGAAGTGGGGCAAATATTATGTAGATCAGGTCAAAGTGTCAAGGGGAAAAACACGACAAAATTAGAACTTTAGTACTCTATAACGTAAATTTGTGGATCTCTGGTCATCGTTCCCCAGATGACAAGGTAATTGGAAAAACCAAAAGCTGAGCAAAAGGTTTAAATCGATATCAGTGTCAGCTTTTTCCCTCAGAAGAATAACCCGAGTCAAAGCCAGCATCAGAAGATGCACCGCCATCGCTACTCTTCACATTGGAGAAATCTCTGGGAGGAATAGGTAGATCCAGTTTTTGAGCATCAGAAAAAGCACTTTTGATGCCTTCTGCGATAAAAAAATTGGGGGACTCTGCAGCATCTCCCACTGAGATACTTTGGCCAAAGACAATATCAACTTTAGGATTAACGAGCTTTTTCTTACGGAGATCGAATACTGCCTTGCTCAAGCTGGATTTTTTCAAGCTCCTTTCTGTCCTCCCTTCCTGTTCAATAAATTTCAGGTCTTTAAGCTCAGTAGCAACTCCAACGCCAGAGACCTTCCTGGAAAACGCTATACGACAGACAAGGCGCACCCACTCCAATTGCATGTCAGGATCCAGATACTTTGGAAACTGGCCTGCAATCCAGACTTTATCTGAATCCTTATGGGGCTTTTGAAGCGTTGTTCTTGGCACAAACCCACTCCACCATTCGAGATCATTTAGCTGAGCCAACAGATCCTGATCATAATATTTCTTAGTAAAGTGATTGATACCTTTATGAGTAAGTTGTTTAAAGTCTTTCGACTGAACGTATGCACAATGGCACTTACCATCATGTTCTACCGACTGTTCCTGATATTCCGTCTTAACCCCCAGTTGATCTGCAATAAGTGTTCGAGACTGACCATGAACACCATCAGCATGAACAACATTATCGAAGGCCACCTGAAAACTCCCCCCCTCACTTTCTGTATGAATCACTTGCAGCCAGGGATCTATCGCCTTCGTTCTGGCACTTTTATGGATGACAACATCTTCAGGGTATTTATGAATCGCGTACTGCTCCAGAATTCGCTGTATGACATCCGTTTGAACTTCACAACCGTCTGGAGCAGCAAGTAATAACTCCTGAAGCTTGCCAAGCGACTTATGATGCTCCAGATTAGACTTTTTTGTGTGCGAAAAAACATGAGCCTTACCCAACTCGTGCTCCAGCTCATTCAGTGACTGAAGCAAGTATTGGGTCACCGGTTGCGAAATACGCATCACACTTGAACGAATATCCCACCCTTCATCACATCGTGCTTCCAGAATACACGTCTTATGACCTTTTTTAGCCAACTCCAATGCCGCCATCAAACCTGCAGGGCCTTCACCCACCACAACAGCCTCAAAATGAGGAATACCTGCTTTTTGCAAATAATCGCATCTTTCTGAGTCCAATTGAGCTCTGGATGCAACGGTTGTCGTTGTTGACTGGTATTGATCTTGGATGGAACACTTCAGTTGATGTTCTCTCTCCGAGAGGTTTTGAGGTCTAGAAACCTTGTAACCCTTAAGGTCGGCGAGGGGTTTATCATGCTCTTTCCTGTCCAGGACCCTTTCAACAGGCCCAGTTTCCTTAAGAGTTCTGCCATCAGCGGTCAGAACCTTTTTTGTCCCAACGTCTTTTTGACTGTCATCCACAGTCTGACCACTGTATTTCTTACCATCTGTGGAGGGGGCTGTCTGGACCCAGGTTCATTAGCAACTCCCTTGCACTTATTGTTCCTGATAGAAATTCAATGGATAGACATAGAGCCAAAATGCCTCAATGAAGCGCCATTAAAGATAAATCCATTTTTAGACAACTGAATTGATAAGCACTCAATTTGCCAGATGCATATAAACCTTTACCCGGCCCTCATCCTTGCCACGGTCTATCTTCACCTGCTGAATGGTGACTTCGTAACGGGTATCCAGCGCGACCATCCAGGCCAGTAATTTCTGGTACGCAGCATCTTCAATCCAAACGCCCAACCCTTTGCGATCGGGCTGAACACGGCTCAATGTCAGATCAGCCTGTCTTGCACTGCCTGATACGACGGATGAAAGATCCTTTTTTCCGGCTGCAGTTTTCTGTTTTTTCTGAGCCATTTTTGCTGGACCAATGTTTTCTTCCATCCATTCATGGACGGATTGCTGGTAGGCAAACTCTTCTTTCTGACTTTCACTCCAGGCTGTCACCGGTTCCCATACCAAAAGGTAAACAGCGGCCACCAGCAAAAGAGCAGTCAACAGGTGTAGAGCCCTGCGGTCTTTCTCAGGCATCAACTCATATTTCGCCTGAACCTGCAGCCAGAGTGGGCTTCTTTCCAGTAGATTTGTCAGTTTCATCAGCCTCACCTGCCTATTGTCATACGGGCATTAACACCCGTTTTTGCCTGGTTGGCACTGTCCAGACGCGCGCTCAACCCGGAAGATTTAACGGCTGCCAGCAATTTATCAACCCCTTCAAGATTGTCAGCGTTTAGCTCCAGAACCAGCTTGCCCGACGCTTCATTGAAATCCATACTGACAGGCTTCAGCTTCAATTCAGGTAATGATGAGGATACAGCGGAAACCTGCTGTAACAGTGGCAGGAAAGGCTCTCCACCTGCTTTCTGTCCGGCACTCTTCAGACGACTTTCCATACGGCTTTTGAGGTTAATGCTACCTGCTGCACTGGATTGAGCTTCCAACACCTGCTGATCCTGGGGGAATACTTCCAGATACAGCGCAGCAGTATCTTTCCAATAATCCTGTGCTTTCTGATGATAAAAAACACCCTCTCCCACTTTGAGACCAAGCTCAAGCAATAACCAGACAGAAGCTACCAGTGCCAGTGGTTTCCAACGACGAAGCTTTCTGCTGGCTCTTTTTGGACACTGATAAGGCCCATGCCTCAAATCAACCAGATCGGCAGATCGTCTCGAAGCGAAATAAAGCCCGGCCAGATACTCGAAGACACTTTCTGTCAGCGGCTCTTCCTCCACCAGCCAGCCACTCTCACCCAACCAATGCTTGACCTGATCCCTCTGCTCCGTAGATAAAGGAGCAAGACCATCAGCAAACTTCATTCTGGCATTCACCAGGGAAGTGGATTCTTCTGCGGGCAGTTCTGCATCGGTTTGCATCAGGTCATCAGTGGCTTTTTCACCCCAGTGATCCAACACAAACTTCAAGGCATCATAATCAAGACAAACACTGGATTTAGCCGGTTCGGAAAGGATTACGGATTCATTTTCAAGCAACAGGTTAAGTTCTTGTGGTACTGCTTGAATAAACTGCAGCTCTGACATGACTTGTTGGGCGGAAATACCTTGCTCATCAAGACTGGCTAATAATGACTGCATCTGTTCATGAGGGATAGCAGAAACAGAAACCTGATCACTTTTACGATGCAGATAGCTGGCCAGATGCATTGACTCAATATCTTCAGCCAGCTCTTCTTCAATCATAAAAGGCAAAGCAGAAGACAGGTGCTTGCGCTGGCCACCGTTGATCGGCAACTGCTTGTGTATCACCAGTGTGCCTGGCAACAACACAACCACCTGATCAGGCATTTCGTCTTCCAGAATGGTTTCGTCCAGCTCTTTATTGTCTGACTGCTGGATAACAAACCGGACCCAGTCATTTTTTATCTGGCCCAGCTCTGAGACATGAAAATCTCCCGAGAGCTGCCCATTACCAGCAAAAGCCCCCCACTGAACTCTGGAATCAGACGCTATCCGGGAAACCGGTGGAGGTATCCGAATCAACAGGATGTTTTTCATTATTAGACCTCAGGATTCCTTCTTGGCTGTTACCCAATAATCGTTGGGTCCAATCTCACGACCGGCGATTTGAACCTGTCCTTCTGCATTTCGATACAAAAGGGTTCTTAAATAGAATGTCGTATCACGGTACGTTGCCTTGATATATGCGGTGAAATAATTGCTGGCAACATCCAGGGGCACTTCTTTGATGGCCGCCGTTTTATCTTTAAGCGCTGGTAATTTGGCGAGATCTTCCAGCTTGGCAAACCCTTCTGCACTCCGAGCATCAATAATAGTCGCTACATCCCCTTCTGTGAGTTTATCAGACAGGGCACGCATTACTTCCGGCAGTGCGGTGTTCACATTTATCTTGCTGCTATTCGGTAAAGCCGTCACCAGAGGTGCGAGCAAATCAAATTCATAGCTACCAATGCCCTGTATCAGCCTCAGCTCTGACAGTGATGCAATGGGAGCATCTGCCGTCCTTCTCGGAGGCTCCATGACCAGATAATTATTATCTTCGCCCCCCGTTTCGGTGGGCTCCTGATCCGCATCTATCCAATCCTTGATGGCAGAGGTTATCTGTACATCGAGCCCAAGGTTTTGCAGCATTTTTTGGAACATGGCATCAAATTTCTGACCATCCAGGGCTTCTGCAGCCAGCCAGTTCAAATTAAACCGGCTGGTTTCATCTACAATCAGCAGCTCAATTTCGCCCTGATCCACTGCGTACCCCACTTCCTGAACGTTCCAGCGTTCACTCTCATGATCCATGACTTTCTTTTTCTTCTTGTCGTCCTCAGCATCCTGTTCAAGAAGAAGAGCCACATATTGTTCTGCTCCCATAGCGTAGTGCCTGGCCTGAATCCGCTCCAGGTAGCGGGCATTCTTCTCAGTATGGAGCCAGAGGCTGGTAACCATCTGTGAAGCCATTAAAGTGATCATGGCGAAAATCAGCAGCACATAGATCAGGGCAATGCCGCTCTGCCTGTTAACTGATTTCATGATTCACCCTCTTCGAACTCTTCGTCCACATCATCACCCTCTTCACCGTCATCATCCGATTTAGGCGTGGGCGCTTTTTGTGTGCCTTTCTTCGACCCTTTTTGTTGTTCCTGCTCCGGCTTTTTCTGGGCATCCGAAGGCTTAAAGTCAATGGCCGGCAGCACTGTTACCAGAGATCCAAAATTCACATGCTGCACTGTCAGCTCGATCGCATGAGGCATCACCGGATCTTCCGTTTTTTTGGCTGCCGCGGCCCCTGCAGGCTGTGGCTGTGGGCCCTGAGATTGTTTTGCGGGAGGCCAACTGCTGCTCCAGCGCTTCTTCTCATCCATGAAGCGTACTTTCAGCCCCTGGACATTACGAAGAACCACCTGCCTGATCTGTACAGGATCCGGAGCACGATCCAGCATCAACCAGTAATAACGAATCAGCTCGCCTTCTTCCAAATCATAAGCCACCCGCTGCAAATTACTTCTCAGTTCCTGCAGGGGATTTCGCCAACCCGTGCGAGTAAACTCCAGGGCAAAGCCATCCCGACTGGGTGACTTGACCGCAGGCTGACTGTCACCAAACTCATCCCTTATCGGTCTGGCTGCCATCTGGAAAAGATCCTTTTCAAGGATCAGTTGTGCACGCTGAATCTCATCCAGGTTATCCAGAATCCCATCCGTCACCTGCTGTGCCCTGCTGACAGAATCAAACAGCTTGTAAGCGGCAGTACTGATCATGGCAAACAGCAGAATCGCAATCATCAGCTCAAGCAGCGTGAACCCTTTACTTCCCTTCATTTCTTGGGCTTCCTCAGATAGGAGTCCAAAGAAAACATCGAAATGTCATCATCCCCCGGTTTCTGATTCCCGACAAAAACATCCACCACAATCTTCCTGAAATCTCGCTCACTGGTGTCCCGAACGGTTTGCCTTACATACCAGTAATAACCGGCATAGTTTTCGACCTTGCCTTTTATGCCCTTATCAGGCCAGTTCTTCTCTGCCTGCATGCGGCTTAGGTATTGGTCCGCCACTTGAGCCGCCAGAACTTTCTCCTGCATATAACGGGTTTGCCGGATGCTGTTGCCATCCGCCAGCATCAGCATGGAAGCGGCCACAGCAAACACCACCAGCGCCACCATCACTTCGATCAGGGTGAACCCCCGGGCTCTAACGGACGACTTCGACATCGGACAGACCATCGGTTGTCAGCACCACCTTCTGCTTTTTATTTTCATCAGGCACCACATACAGAGAAAAAGGGGTCACCTGGTAGTCTGAATAAAACACCACACTGGGGCCTTCTTCTCTGGGCTCCAGGTAAGGAAGATCTCCTTCCGCCGTGTTCAGATAAACATTCAAACTGTCTGGCATTTTATATGGCTGGAAAGGGGTCTCAGTGATGGCTACCCACTCCTTGCTTTCAAGAGGCAACACCCACCAGTGATAGCGACCGCTCTTGTCTATAGAAAAGCCATATTCCGCGTTATCCAGTAACGCCTTGTCCCTCACCTGAGAGAAAAGAACCTGTAACCTGGCCGCCTGCTCCTGAACCGTCTTCTGAACAGTGCCAGTGATGGGACTCAACAGAGTAATACCCAGCAAGATCCCGATAATCAGAATGACAACCAGCAGTTCAACCAGGGTGAACCCCCGGCTCCTTTTCGCTCGGCTGCGTCCTTCAGGCACCGGATACTTCATTGAATCCCTGTAGCTTTGGAAGGTTAAATCTGCTATCCGGGTTGAACTCACGACTCTTCCCAGTTGGTGATATCAGCATCAAGGCCCTCGCCGCCTTCACGCCCATCGGCTCCCTGGGAATAGAGATCGTATTTGCCATGATTACCTGGCTGAAGATAGATGTAGGCATTTCCCCAGGGATCAACCGGTGCCTTTTTCAGATAACCCTCGGGATTCCAGTTTCTGGGTTCCGGAGTAATAGTTGGCTTCTTGACCAGCGCGTCCAACCCCTGATCGGTTGACGGATAAAACCCATTATCCAATCTGAACAGTTCCAGCGCCTGGGAGATCGTTTCAATATCAGAACGCGCTACTGTCACCTTGGCCTGATCCGGACGGCTGAGAATCTTAGGAGCTACCATGGCTGCCAGAATCCCAAGAATCACTACAACCACCATGATCTCAATGAGGGTAAAGCCTCTTTGTACCTGTCTTGTCATCATTTTCACGACCTCTTCAATGGATTCCGTACCTAAGAAGTGGACCCACTGCCGCCACTTCCAGAGAAATCTGGGCCAGTAGCCGCAGACCCCGTCCTGTACGTCCTGTTTCTACCTGTATGAACATTGCCAAGGAGCAGGCCCTGTTCGTTGTCAGTTCAATAACTGGTTCATATTCAAAATCGGTAACAGAATGGCCAGAACAATCACCATGACAACCCCTCCCATAACCACAAGCATCAAGGGCTCAAACAGGCCAAGCAGTAGTGAAATTCGACCATCGAGCTCCATCTGCTGATTCTGTGCCGTTCTGTCCAGCATCTCGTCCAGTTCACCGGTGGATTCACCGCTCCCGATCATATGAAGCATCAAGGGGGGAAAGTATCCGGTTTCTGCCAGCGCACGGTTGAGACTGGAACCTTCACTGACTCTTCTGGCAACGCTTTTTACCGCTTCACAGATCGCCCGGTTATCTATGACCTGAGACGCGATGACCAGAGCTTCTACGAGAGACACACCACTTCGGGTCAAAATGCTGAGCGTGCTGGCAAAACGTGCGGCGCTGAGGGTTTTGCTGAATCGTCCCAAAATGGGCAAACGCAAAAAGAAACGATCCCATGACATACGAATGGGAGGCTTTTTCAATGCCTGCTTGAAAGCTACGACCCCAAAGAAAATGATGCTGAATATGAAGGGCCAATAGGCCTGGAAGCCTTCACTGGCCGCAATCAGGGCAACGGTAATACCCGGCAGCTCCTGCCCCGTATCAACAAACACTTTCACCACATCCGGTACTACATAGCCCAGAAGAAAACTGACGATGCCCAGGGCCGCCACCAGCAAAATGATGGGATAGAGCAGCGCCTGCTGAATTCTCTGAGTGGATTTCATTCTGGCTTCGGTGTAATCAGCCAGCCTGTTAAGCACCTTGTCGAGATAACCGGCATGCTCACCAGCCGCCACAGTGGCTCTGAACATCTGGGGAAAGATATGGGGAAAGTCTTCAAGACTCTGGGCCAGTGTGTAACCTTCCAGAACCCTTGAGCGGATCGCCAGCAACATATTCTTCAGTCGACGTTTTTCCTGTTGAGAGGCCACACCATACAAAGCTTCCTCAACGGGCATTGCGGCCTGAATCAAGGTAGCTAACTGACGAGTCAGCGTGGCCAATTCCACGGCTGAGACCCCTCTCTGGAATAATGTCGACACTCCAGAGGCGGTATTTCTCTTCTGCTGAGATACCGGACTGACTGAGAGCGGCGTCCATTCCCTGTCACGCAGCATCTGCCGGACATGCCGGTTACTGTCTGCTTCCAGAGTTCCCTTATGCTGTTTGCCCTGCTGGTCGAGGGCGATGTATTCATATGCAGCCATGTCGTGCGGTTATCCGCCTCCGATACGGATTAATCTTTCTGGGTCACCCTGAGCACTTCTTCCAATGTGGTCAGACCAGCCAGTACCTTTTTGGCGCCATCATCGCGAATACCAGGTGAGCGCTGCCTGACATAATCAGTAATCGCCTGCTCTCCCTCGCCGGCATGGATCATTCTACGAACCTGTTCATCAACCATAACGACTTCATAAATACCGGTTCGCCCCCGGTAACCACTGTGGTTACACTCTTTACAACCTTTTGCATGGAAAAGGTTAGGTGCAGAAGCCATCTCTACGCCCAGTTCGCGGCATTCAGCCTCATCTGGCTGGTAGGGTTGTTTGCATTGATCACAGAGCATCCTCACCAACCGTTGTGCAATGACACCCAAGAGGCTGGACGAAAGAAGAAAGGGCTCAATCCCCATATCCTGCAATCGGGTTAATGCGCCTATGGCGGTATTGGTGTGCAGAGTGGAAAGAACAAGGTGACCCGTCAAACTGGCCTGAACAGCAATTTCTGCGGTTTCGGTATCACGGATCTCACCGACCATGACGACATCGGGATCCTGACGAAGAATAGCCCTGAGACCACGGGCAAAAGTCATATCCACCTTGGTGTTCACCTGGGTCTGACCAATACCTTCAAGGTTGTATTCGATGGGATCTTCTACGGTGAGGATGTTTCGGCACTTATCATTCAATGACGTCAAACAGGCATACAGTGAAGTGGTTTTACCGGAGCCGGTTGGACCTGTTACCAGAATAATGCCATAGGGTTTGGCCAATAGGCTTGAGACTCTCTCAAGATCCTGACTGGCCATACCAAGATGCTTGAGCTCAAGACGACCTGCAGCCTTATCGAGCAGACGCAGTACAACACGTTCACCATTACTTGATGGCAGTGTTGATACCCGTACATCCACTTCCTTACCAGCCACTTTTAGTGAAATTCGACCATCCTGGGGAATACGTTTTTCTGCAATATCGAGCCGGGCCATAACCTTGATTCTGGAAACCAGCAATGCCGCCAGAGTTCTTTGCAAACTCAGAATCTCTCTAAGCACGCCATCGACCCTGACCCTGACCACCAGATGACTTTCAAAGGTTTCGATATGAACGTCTGAAGCCCCTTCCTTAATCGCTTCGGTTAACAGGGCATTGATGAGCCGGATTACAGGGGCATCGTCACTCTGTTCAAGCAGATCCTCTGTGACAGGCACGGCTTCTGCCAGACTGCTGAGATCCAGATCATCACTGATTCCGGCCGCGTTCTGGAGTGCTTCTGAGCTGTCATTGTGATAACACTCGGAAAGCATTTCAGAAAGCTTGTCGGTGCCCACCTTTCGGTAAATGGGCGACTGACAGGTAATTCGGGTAACTTCAGAGAATATGTCTGCAGAAGGGACTGAACGAAAATAGAGCACTGGCTGCTCCTGCTCCCAGACCAGCACTACACCATGCCGTTTGGCAAAGGTAAAAGGCAGACGCTGCAGCATCAGTCCCTGATCTTGAGAATCCGGATCTTCTGGAAGGGCAGCTGTGTCAGTCAAGGCTAACTCCTTGGATAATTAATAATTCCAGAACTTCTAATTAGGTTGATTGGAGACGACAAATAATCAATCAAGGTATTTTTTGCTCTGAGCCCTGGAAATTGAATTATTCTTCAGGCACATCACAGGAAGTTTGATCCAATATCCGAATTTTACAACTGAATTTTAAAAATGACTCAAACACCATCTCGACTCTTTGATCAAATTGAAATCACTGAGTACAAACCATTACTTGAAAACTCTTTATTGGTTAGAGCACTAGCTTTTAAAAGTAGCACTCTTATGCTTTATTTAGATTAAGAATAGTCCATGACCCAGCGTGTCTTCCTTAATCAAGTGAACATTAAATAGAGAACACTATGAATTCAGAGGTCATGGCCACCTATTTAAAATGGGGCCATCGAAAAAACCGCACTGCACTGACCATATTGCTGACAAGCACCATGATTATTTCATTGGGTATTCAGTCTTTTTCCTTTTATCAATCCTGGATAAAAGAGGATCCTCTTGATAATTCTGAACAGGTGTCCCAGACCCAGACTCAGGAGAAAGTGCTCACCCCAAAAGACTTTGAATTACTCTTTGGGGCTAATCACCAACCTGAAGTCGTTAAAGAGACCGCCGATATTCCTAAAACAAGATTGAATCTTGTTCTAAGAGGAGCCCTTGGTGAACGTGATCAGAAGAACAAAAATTCAAGTGCTATTATCCAAGGCAGCAATCAGGACAAGCTTTATGGCATTGGTGACACTCTTCCCGGTGGCGCAATACTCAGGGAAGTGCACAGGGATCATGTGGTTTTGAGTCGCAACGGCCAGCTTGAAACCCTTTATTTCCCGGATGCCGGCAAAGATGACAGGGCTTTACAGGAATTCAAAAGCCCCACAGACGCTATGGATAAGAAAACAGAACGCCCCGGCTACACTCAGGAGCCGGATGGAAAATCACTTGAACAGCGCATGCAGGAGTTAAGAGATAAGCTCCAGCAGGCTAATCAAGGGATTTGATACAAGAATTAAAACCTCTTCATATGGTTAAGTGATGAATACTAAAGACAGTCCATTTGTATCCATGGCCTTCAGACCTCTGCTTGCTGCATTGCTTACCCTGAGCCTTCAGAGCAGCGTTTCTGCAGCACCGGTACCTGCCAGCTCACCCACTGCAAAAGCCCCCGCCGAGGCCCTGAAGGCTGAAACAGCCAAGGACAAGAAGTGGACGCTGAATCACCAGAATGCTGATATCCGGGAATTCATAGGCCAGATTGCCAAGATTACCGGTGAAACCTTTGTTATTGACCCCAGAATCAAGGGCGGTAACACGGTGACCGTCATTTCTTCAAAGCCCCTGAGCAGTGATGAAGTTTACGACGTCTTTCTGGAGGTTCTCTCTGCCAACGGCTACGCCGTAATTCCCAAAGGCAGCATCATCAATATCGTGCCAAGCACAACGGCCAAAACCAGCTCACCTTCAGACACCCAGAAGCCCAGAGACGCAGTCATGACCACTCGTGTCATAGAGCTTCACAGTGTGTCCGCTATCGAGCTGATTCCCATTATCCGTCCCCTGATAGCCCAATACGGTCACGCAGCAGCTTCAGCATCCAGCAATGCCGTGATTGTCAGCGACCTGGCTGACAACGTAGACCGTATTACCAAACTGGTGAGGGAGCTGGATGAAACGGGCAACAACGATTATGAAGTGCTTCAGCTGAAGCATGCCTGGGTGGGTGATGTTTCCAAGATCATTCAGGACACTTTGGTAACAGGTAAGGGCCAACTGCCCAGTGGGCTTCAGGTCATTGCTGATGAGCGCAGCAACCGCCTGGTCATCAAAGGCAACGCCAGTAAACGTCAAAGGGTAAGAAAGCTCGTCGAAACTCTGGACAAGGAAGGTATCCGCAAGTCAAACACCAAGGTTATCTTCCTTAGCTATGGTGACGCAAAAAACATTGCCGACATACTGGCCGAAGCGTCCAGCACCATACAGGACAGTCAGGAAAAGAAAGCCAAGTCGTCCGCTTCAGCCCAACAGCCTGTTCCACAGCAACCTTCATCACCCAAGGTTCAAACCAAAGGGCAGCCTAGCGGAAAGAGCAAAAGTGCCAAGTCTGCACCAAACGTCTTTGTAAAAGCTGATGAGACCCAGAATGCCCTGATCATGATTGCCGACCCGGATACTCTGGCCGAGATGGAGCATATTGTTCGCCAGCTGGATATCCCAAGATCCCAGGTACTGCTGGAGGCTGTCATCGTGGAAGTTTCTGGCGGTATCGATGACGCACTGGGTGTTCAGTGGGGCATAGACGGTAAGAAGACCATTCGTGGAGAATCCACTACAACCGGGGCAGACGGTAAGTCTACTACCACGGTTTCAGGAACCAAAAGCAGTGTCACCGGACATATTCTGGAGAACTCAGCCATCACGCTGGGCTCACTGGCACTAAGAGGCGACAACTTTGGTGTGCTGGTATCCGCTCTGAGCGCCAAATCCAACAACGACATCCTCTCAACGCCCAGCATGCTGACCCTGGATAATCAGGAAGCTGAATTCCTGGTGGGTCAGAACATTCCGATCAAGACCGGTTCTTATCAGACTTCAGCCGGTGGTGGCAGCAACAACCCGTTTACCACTACAGACCGTAAGGATGTGGGCATCAAGCTGAAGATCACCCCCCACCTCAGCGAAGGCAATGGTATTCGACTGGAGCTGGAGCAGGAGGTTTCCTCTCTCGACGTTGGCACATCAGAGTCCCTGCTAAAAAATGATGATCTGATCTTTAACAACAGAACCCTGAAAACCACAGTTCTGGTGGATGACGGCCAGACCATTGTCATCGGTGGTTTGATTGAAAACATCAAGAGTCAGACCAAGAAGAAAGTGCCTCTGCTGGGCGATATCCCGATCATTGGAAACCTTTTCCGTTACGAACAGGATAAAAACCAGAAGCGAAACCTCATGCTGTTTATCCGACCTACCATCATGAGAAACTCTGAAACACTGGCTAAAGCGACCAAAGATCGTTACAGCAAACTGAAAGTGATTCAGCATAACAAGAAGGCACCTGACATGCTGCCAGAGGATCCATCCACCCTGTTCGAACCCGAAGCATTTGATTTACGCAAAAAGGATAAGAAGATTTGGCAGACCAACGACTGATTCATGGATGGTTACCAAAAAAGCCAGGTTGATTAACCTGGCTTTTTTATTTCTAAAGTTGGAATGTGGGTTTTGGAAAAACTTGCAAAGTACTGACTTTTAATTTTCAAAACCCTGACAATAAAAAGAAACAAGTCGTCTATAAATAGAGCTAGTTTTAATTAACTCTTACTTTACCCTCATTGTTTAAAAACCTTTTCCACAAAGGTTATTTCTATCGCCCATTAAAACACACTTAATATAAAGCAAACGCCAAACACCAAAAAAAACCGGCCTGTCATGGGTGGTAACTTCATTAATTGAAAATCACCCGGTGAGCACTTCAATAACTTAAGAGGTTGCCAAAGCACCAGCAACGAGAAGAGCAGATAAGCAGGCTGCTGCAGAAACTCATTCACATACAAGTAATAGCTGACAGGGTAAACAGAAAGGAGCAAAGCAACATACAACGCCCTGCTCATATCAAAACCCATTCTCACTGTCAGTGTACGTATACTTGAAGACTGATCATCCAGATAATCCCGGATTTCATTAGAAACCAGAAGTGCTGCAGCCAGAAGACTCACCGGTAGTGAAATCCAAAGCAGATTATTATCCCAGACACCGGATACTGCATAGTAAGCTCCACTCACCATTAGCACACCCGTCAAAAGAAAAACAGCCGGGACACCCAACCCTCTGTGTTTGTACACGATCGGTTCACCCGTGTAAAAATAGCCGGCAATCACTCCAAACAATCCCAGCATAAACAGTGGCCAGCCCGTTACCCAAACCAGCCACAAGCCGATTACGATAGCGGCCAGAGTCAGCAGACCGGCAATGAGGAAGTTACGACGTATTTGCTGAATCACCTGCTCTGCCAACAAACCGGTTCGTCCATTCCAAAAATGCAGGTCGGCATGATCGTTTGCCAGGTTACTGGCCGCCTGCAATAAAATCCCTGCAACCATAACAGCGATAGCCCTAAGCAAATCACCTGTGCCATTAGCAAATGCCACTGCTATACCCAGACCACAGGTGATAAGCGCTACGGAGAAAGAAAAGGGCCTGAGAGCCCGCACAAAACGGTATTTGTCTGGATTCAGATTCGGTGTATCCACTGGAGGATTCCCTGAGGGTGGAGATAAATGTGGAACTATGTGCCATTCAAAGGCTACAGCCTATAGCGACATTCCGTAAGTCCGACTTCAGATGGTTTACTCATAAGATCGCCATTCTCGAAGCGGCTGCTCACCGGAAATGCCTATGAATAATGTGCTTCATCAGACTGATAAGAGAGGATAGCAGTATTGTCTGGAGCTAATAAAGGCGCTTAAAAGAAGGAAAAAAGGGCTCTCTATAAGAGACATGAAGTGACATCCCCCAGAGCACATGAGAAAAACGACACGAGACTGTTACATCTAAAGAGTGGTCTGAGATTAACGTCCTTGTTGAAACCCTCTCAAAACCCTTCGGGCTGAGCCTTTCGAAGCCCAATACCACCACCCTTCGACAAGCTCAGGGCGAACGGAATCCGTGTGTAAATCGGGAAGATATTTTGAGACAAACCCCAAGCTCTAACACCATACCGTTCGCACTGAGCCTTTCGAAACCCAATACCACCACCCTTCGATAAGCTCAGGATGAACTGAGTATGTATATACATTAACTCTTGGCTGCACTGGTATAACGGATTCAGTACAGTGCTCTAAAAAGCAAAACGGCCCACCTCCTAAGAGATGGGCCGTTCCATCAGTCAAAACTGATACTGTTCAGGTAATCACCTGAACAAGGCTTACCAACCGGTTTTCTCTTTCAGAGCTTTACCGATTTCAGCCAGGGAACGAACGGTTTTAACGCCCGCTTCTTCCAGTGCAGCAAACTTCTCGTCAGCAGTACCTTTACCACCAGAGATGATCGCACCAGCGTGACCCATACGCTTGCCTGGAGGTGCAGTGACACCGGCAATGTAGGAAACAACAGGCTTGGTTACGTTTTCTTTGATGAAAGCAGCCGCTTCTTCTTCTGCAGTACCACCAATTTCACCAATCATTACGATGGCTTCAGTCTGTGGATCTTCTTCGAACAGTTTCAGGATGTCGATGAAGTTGGAACCAGGAATCGGGTCACCACCGATACCTACACAGGTAGACTGACCAAAACCGAAGTCAGTAGTCTGCTTAACCGCTTCATAAGTCAGGGTACCGGAACGGGATACGATGCCGACTTTACCTGGCTTGTGAATGTGACCAGGCATGATACCGATCTTGCACTCACCCGGAGTGATAACACCTGGGCAGTTAGGACCGATCAGGGTAACACCCAGCTCGTCGCAACGAACTTTGCAGTCCAGCATGTCCAGTGTAGGAATGCCTTCAGTGATGCAAACAATCAGCTTGATGCCAGCATTGGCAGCTTCCAGGATAGAATCCTTACAGAAAGCAGCAGGTACGTAGATTACGGAAGCTTCAGCACCGGTTTCAGCAACGGCTTCAGCTACGGTGTTGAATACTGGCAGACCCAGATGTTCCTGGCCACCTTTACCCGGAGTTACACCACCGACCATGCGAGTGCCGTAAGCAATCGCCTGTTCGGAGTGGAAAGTACCCTGGGAACCGGTGAAACCCTGGCAGATAACCTTGGTATCTTTATTGATCAGGACGCTCATTCTTATTTGCCCTCCGCTGCTTTTACTACTTGGTCTGCAGCGTCGGAGAGACTGCTTGCAGCGATGATGTCCAGCCCACTTTCAGCCAGCTTCTGAGCACCCAGCTCAGCGTTGTTGCCTTCGAGACGAACAACTACAGGCACTTCAACACCTACTTCTTTCACTGCACCGATGATGCCATCAGCAATCAGGTCGCAACGAACGATACCGCCGAAAATGTTAACCAGAACCGCTTTAACACTGTCGTCAGACAGGATGATCTTGAAAGCTTCGCTGACACGTTCTTTGGTAGCACCGCCACCTACGTCCAGGAAGTTAGCTGGAGCGCCGCCGGACAGCTTAACGATGTCCATGGTTCCCATGGCCAGGCCTGCACCGTTTACCATGCAGCCAATGTTGCCATCCAGAGCTACGTAGTTCAGTTCCCACTGAGCAGCGTGAGCTTCACGAGCGTCTTCCTGAGAAGGATCGTGCATGGTCTTCAGACGAGGCTGACGGTACAGAGCGTTGCTGTCGATGTTCAGCTTGGCATCCAGACAGTGCAGATCACCGGCTTCAGTGATAACCAGCGGATTGATTTCCAGCAGAGCCAGATCCAGGTCTTGGAACAGTTTAGCCAGACCCAGGAAGATCTTGGTGAACTGCTTAACCTGAGTAGCGTTCAGACCCAGTTTGAAAGCCAGTTCACGACCCTGGTATGGCTGAGCGCCTACCAGTGGATCAACGGTAGCTTTCAGAATTTTTTCAGGCGTTTCTTCTGCCACTTTTTCAATTTCCACGCCACCTTCGGTGGAGGCCATGAAAACGATGCGGCGGGTTGAACGGTCTACTACCGCACCCAGGTACAATTCCTGAGCGATGTCGGTGCAGCTTTCAACCAGGATCTTGCTGACTGGCTGACCGTTTTCGTCAGTCTGGTAAGTCACCAGGTTCTTGCCCAGCCACTTTTCAGCAAACTCACGGATCTCTTCTTTAGAGCTGACCAGCTTTACGCCACCAGCCTTACCACGGCCACCTGCATGAACCTGTGCTTTGACAACCCACTGGTTACCGCCAATTTCATCTGCGGCTGCAGCTGCTTCTTCCGGTGTATCGCAGGCAATACCCTTGGATACCGGCAGGCCATATTCAGCAAACAGCTGCTTGCCCTGATATTCATGGAGATTCATACTGACACTACCATTGTTGTTTTTTAATCAAATTCCTATCCACGTCCGTGGATAAAAGGTTTTTTATATTTCGACCCCAACCCCTCAGGTGTCGAAATTAAACTTTGGGGATCAAGCCCCTCTGATACTTCTTCGTATCAGTTGCTCACTGAGAAGGCTTACTGATAGAACTGCGCCTTCCACACATCAGTAAACGAATCTTCTAAAGGCTGGTCAGACAACCGACCAGCCTCAGGATTTTCAGTTAGCGACGCTTGCGATTAGCAATATGAATCGCGTGGCCGTCAACAGCCAGAACCGCTTCGTGCAGAGCTTCACTCAGAGTTGGGTGAGAGAAGATGGTCAAAGCCAGATCTTCAGTGCTGGCAGCAAATTCCATAGCGATCACACCCTGCTGAACCAGTTCTGCAGCGCTTGGACCAACAACGTGAACACCCAGGATACGGTCGGTAGCCTTATCGGAGATCACCTTGACCATACCTTCTGTTTCATTGGCAGCCAGAGCACGGCCACTGGCAGCAAATGGGAAGGTACCCGCTTTGTAATCAATACCTTCAGCCTTCAGTTCCTGCTCGGTTTTACCTACCCATGCAATTTCCGGATGGGTGTAGATAACAGAAGGAATCAGGTCGTAGTTCATATGACCTTTCTGTCCGGCAATGATTTCGGCAACCATGATGCCTTCTTCACTGCCCTTGTGCGCCAGCATAGGACCACGAACCACGTCACCGATGGCATAAACGCCTGGTACGTCAGTTGCACAGTGATCATCAACAAAGATAAAGCCACGCTCATCCATGTTGACACCACAATCTGCAGCCAGCAGATTTTCTGTGTAAGGACGACGACCTACAGCAACAATCAGCTTGTCAAAGACAACTACTTTTTCACTGCCGTCAGACTCAGCGTAAGTAACGTGTACTTCTTTACCCTTGATCTCGGAGCCGGTAACTCGGGCACCCAGACGAATATCCAGACCCTGCTTCTTGAAGATCTTCATGGATTCTTTGGAAATCTGCTCATCAGCAGCTGCCAGGAAACGATCCATGGCTTCCAGAACCACAACTTCAGAACCCAGACGGCCCCATACGCTACCCAGTTCCAAACCGATAACACCGGCACCGATAACACCCAGACGTTTAGGTGTTTCCTGGAATTCCAGGGCTCCGGTGGAATCTACGATCAGATCACCATCGGTCGGTGTAGGTGGAATTTCTACCGGACGAGAACCAGTAGCAACAACAACATTTGCAGCTTCGTACACTTCAACAGTGCCATCCGCCTTGGTCAGCTCAACCTGCTTGTTAACCAGTACTTTACCGGCACCTTCCAGCAGGGTAACGCCGTTCGCCTTGAACAGACCGCCAACACCAGTAGTCAGTGTCTTAACAATCTTGTTCTTACGGGCGATCATTTGCGGCACGTCCATCTCAACACCGGAGTGATTGATGCCGTGCAGTTTGAAGTCTTTCTGTGCTTCAACAAACTTGTGAGAGCTGTCCAGCAGCGCCTTGGACGGGATGCAACCTACGTTCAGGCAGGTACCACCCAGGGCTGTTTTGCCTTTGTCATCAGTCCACTTTTCGATACAAGCAGTCTTGAGGCCCAGCTGCGCTGCGCGAATAGCACAAACGTAACCTGCAGGACCCGCGCCGATGACTACAACGTCAAACTGATTTGCCATATCTTCTATTCCAAGAAAATGAGAATGGCGGCTTTAGCAGCCGCCGCAAAACCCATGAAAGCTTACAATTCCAACAGGATTCTGGCTGGATCTTCCAACAGTTCCTTGATGGTAACGAGGAAGGTGACTGCTTCCTTGCCATCCAGCAACCTGTGGTCATAGGACAGAGCCAGGTTCATCATGGGCAGAATCTCCACCTGGCCATTTACGGCCATGGGGCGCTCCTGAATTTTGTGCATACCCAGAATGGCGGATTGAGGTGGATTCAGAATCGGTGTAGACAAGAGCGAACCAAATACACCGCCGTTGGAAATCGTGAAGGTTCCACCGGTCATGTCCTCAATATCCAGCTTGCCACCCTGGGCTTTCTTTCCGTATTCACGGATTTTTGCTTCAACGTCTGCCAGACTCATGTTTTCAGCGTTACGCAGAATGGGTACCACCAAACCACGGTCACTGGAGACAGCTACACCGATATCCTGATAGCCGTGGTAAACAATATCATTACCATCAATAGAGGCATTCACTGCAGGATAACGACGCAGGGCTTCAGCACAGGCTTTTACAAAGAAGGACATAAAGCCAAGACGGACACCATGACGCTTCTCGAACTGATCCTTGTAACGGGCTCTCAGTTCCATCACCGGCTTCATGTTGACTTCATTGAATGTGGTCAGCATGGCGGCGGTTTGCTGTGCTTCAACCAGACGCTGCGCAACTCTAGCACGCAGACGTGTCATTGGTACACGTTTTTCCGTACGCTCACCCGCAAATACCGGGGTAGTGGCTTCTACCTTCGGTGCAGAGGAAGTCTGGGCTGCAGGTGCCGGAGTGGCTGCAGGTGCTGGCGCTTGTTCAGCGTGACGAACCACGTCTTCCTTGGTGACGCGACCGCCCTTGCCAGTACCGGAGATAGCAGCAGGATCAATGCCTTTTTCACTGGCAATCTTGCGGGCTGCAGGACTGAGAATTGGCTCTTCCTGACCAGCAGCAGACTCTGCAGCAGCAGGAGCGGATTCAGTAGCTGAAGCAGAAGCCGTTGCCGCAGCACCGGCTTCAAAAATAGCAATAACTTCTTCACTCAGAACGGTATCGTCTACGTTCTTGAGAATCTCTTTAAGCACACCATCCGCTGGAGCGACTACTTCCAGAACTACCTTGTCGGTTTCAATATCAACCAGCAGCTCATCACGAGAGCAGGCTTCTCCGGGCTTCTTGTGCCATGTGGCAACCACACCGTCAGCGACAGATTCCGGAAATGTTGGTGCTTTTATTTCAGTGGCCATTATGGATCCTTTCGGGTTTCGACCGGTCGCCCCGGAGCCACCGGGGCGACGTCAATTATACGTTAAAAGCGTCTTCTACCAGCTTCTGTTGTTCTTCTACATGCTTGGACATGTAACCACAGGCTGGCGCCGCAGAAGCATCCCGTCCGGCATAGACCAGATGCAGGTTGTTTGCGTGATTATCAACCGCACGACGCATATGATGCTGGCTGCAGTACCAGGCGCCCTGATTCATGGGCTCTTCCTGACACCAGACAACATCTTTCAGATTCGGGTAGCGGGCAATCAGCTCGTCCAGGTCATCCTGAGGGAAAGGATACAGCTGCTCAATACGAATGATGGCTGCATTCTTCAACTCATTAGTACGCTTGTACTCGAGCAGATCGTAGTAAACCTTGCCGCTGCACATAATCAGGCGGGTAACTTCTGCCGGATCGTGCTCATCAATCTCAGGAATGATGGTCTGGAAGCTGCCTTCTGCCAGTTCTTCCAAAGTAGAAACTGCCAGCTTGTGTCTCAGCAGACTCTTCGGTGTAAAGGCAATCAGAGGTTTACGCAGAGGGCGCAGTACCTGACGGCGCAGCATGTGGAACACCTGAGCCGGAGTGGTAGGCACACACACCTGAACATTGTGCTCAGCACACAGCTGCAGGTAACGCTCCAGACGTGCAGAAGAGTGCTCAGGTCCCTGACCTTCATAACCATGAGGCAACAGCATGGTCAGACCACACAGACGACCCCACTTGTGCTCACCACTGGTGATAAATTGGTCAATAACCACCTGACAGCCATTGGCGAAGTCACCAAACTGGGCTTCCCAGACAACCAGCGCACTTGGCGTGGTGGTCGCATAGCCGTACTCAAATGCCAGCACCGCTTCTTCAGACAGCAGGGAGTCCCAGATCTGGAAGTCAGGCTGATTTTCTGAAATATTGGCCAGTGGCACGTAAGTTGAGCCGTCTTTCTGATTGTGCAAAGCCGCATGACGGTGGGAGAAAGTACCTCGACCCACGTCCTGACCGGTAATACGAACCGGATGGCCTTCCATAATCAGGGTGCCGTAAGCCAGTGTTTCAGCTGCACCCCAGTTGATGGATTGAGCACCAGCAGCCATTTTCAGACGGTCATCAATAATCTTGCTGACCTGACGCTGCACTACAAAACCTTCAGGAACCTTGCAAAGTTTTTGACCTAGACCTTGCAGAGTAGCCATAGCTACACGGGTGTCATGACGGGCTGTCCACTCATGACCCAGGTAAGGAGCCCAGTCCACAAACAGCTCTTTATTAGGCTCTTTGACCAGCGCTTTTACTACATGACCACCGTTGTCCAGTGTATTCCTGTAGCTGTCGACCAGAGTCTTGTCCTGCTCGGCATCCATAATGCCCACTTCAATCAGCTTGTCAGCGTACAGATCACGAGTTGTCTTGTGAGTCTTGATGATCTGGTACATCAGAGGCTGGGTACCAGAAGGCTCATCCGCCTCGTTGTGGCCACGACGACGGTAGCAAACCATGTCAATCACAACGTCACGCTTGAATTCCATTCGGTAATCCAGCGCCAGCTTGGTTGCGAAATGAACCGCTTCAGGATCATCACCGTTTACGTGCAGGATGGGCGCACCAACAATTTTGGCCACATCAGTACAGTATTCGGTAGAGCGGGCATCTTCCTGCTTGCTGGTTGTGAAGCCTACCTGGTTATTGATGATAATGTGCAGCGTTCCACCCGTTTTATAGGCACGGGTCTGGGACATCTGCAGAGTTTCCATCACTACACCCTGACCGGCAAAAGCCGCATCACCGTGAAGTGCAATGGGAATCACCTGACCGCGAACTTCATCGTTACGACGATCCTGACGTGCCCGCACAGAACCTTCCACTACGGGTGTTACGATTTCCAGATGGGACGGGTTGAATGCCAGCGCCAGGTGTACTTCGCCACCCGGAGTCATAACATTGGATGAGAAGCCCTGGTGGTATTTCACGTCACCGGAACCGGTGTCGGCCATCTTTTTGCCTTCGAACTCATCGAACAGCTCAGACGGATTTTTACCAAGAATATTAACCAGAACGTTCAGACGACCACGGTGTGCCATACCAATGACAATTTCCTTGGCACCGTATGAACCGGATCTCTGAATAATTTCGTCCAGCATGGGAATCAAGGATTCACCACCTTCCAGACCAAAACGCTTGGTGCCCGGGTATTTTGTACCCAGATACTTCTCAAGACCTTCTGCAGCGGTCAGACGCTCCAGCAGATGCTGGCGAGCCTCAGAACCCACTTCAGGTTTTCCGCGAACACTCTCCATACGGCTCTGGAACCAGCGACGCTCTTCTGTGTTGACGATGTGCATGTACTCAACACCGATGGAGCCACAGTAAGTCGCCGTCAGAGAATCAATGATTTCGCGGAGGGTGGCACGTTCTTTACCAATAAAGATGGTGCTGGCCTGGAACTCGGTATCCAGGTCTGCATTGCTGAGACCATGATATTCGAGACTGAGATCGGGAAATTGTTCGCGCTGCATGCAACCCAGTGGGTCGATAGTAGCCTGTTGATGCCCCCGGATTCGGAAGGCACTGACCAGACGCAATACCTGAATCTGCTTGCGTTCATGATCACTGGAAACTGTACCGGCTTCAATTGGGCGGGTCGTCTGACGCTGACGCGCCATGAGGACAAAATTTTCCTGAATGGTCGAGTGCGGTACGTCCGGACCGCCACCATTGACCTGTGGAAGTTTTTCAAAATAATCACGCCACTCCTCAGAGACCGAATTCGGGTCGCGAAGGAATTGTTCGTACAGTTCTTCGACGTATGCAGCATTTCCCCCGGAAATATGTGAGGTATCCCACATTTGCTGCATCACACCTTCTTGCATCATCACTACCCCGTGAATGAAGGGCTGTCTAATCATGAGAGTCACACTGTGGTTTGCTGCCTGTTGTTCAGAACAGACAAAGCACGAAATTCCGGGGCTTTCGCCTCCCCCGAGTTTCGATCCCACAGATAGACCGGTGATTGACCGGCCGCCTCGCTGGTAAAACCTGTCTGCCCAGCCCTGCAATTCATTGGGTCAACGGCCAGTCAGGCTCTAGAGTAAACTACAGTCCCACATTGCTCATATGACAATCTATTGTGCGACAGTGCGACAGTGCGACTGCAGTCAGAAATTCTGCTTATGGCTCTCCGGCTTCCCCAGTAGTCTGGTGTCAACCTTTAAACCTCATTGCAGTGCTGTTTAAAACAGTATTGAGCGATTGAAATATAACGTACGCTCAAACAGCAACCACATATTTCATGTTAACGGACCACCCCTGGCCTGATTTCACAAGAGTTTCCGCCAACACTTTTCACTTTCAGGAGCTCCCTCAACACACGTTGAAGAAGCTCCTTGCTATTTTAAGTGCTCAATCAGGAAGCACTGCTGAACAGCATCTGTTTAATATGACCAATGGCCTTGGTTGGATTCAGACCTTTTGGACATACGCTGACACAGTTCATGATACCTCTGCAGCGGAAGACACTGAACGGATCATCCAGATCAGCCAGACGCTCTTCAGTCGCAGTATCACGGCTGTCAGCCAGGAAGCGATAAGCCTGCAGCAGACCGGATGGACCGACAAACTTGTCAGGGTTCCACCAGAAAGATGGGCAGGCAGTAGAACAGCATGCACAGAGAATACACTCGTACAAACCGTCCAGTTTCTCACGATCTTCAGGGCTCTGCAGACGCTCAATGGCAGGAGCAGGCTCTTCGTTGATCAGGAACGGCTTGATCTTTTCGTACTGCTTATAGAAAAGACTCATGTCCACGATCAGATCACGAATAACCGGCAGACCTGGCAGAGGTCGAAGAACCAGCTTCTTCTTGCTGCCCATGGCTTCTGACAAAGAAGTCACACACGCCAGACCATTAGTGCCGTTGATGCTCACGCCATCAGAACCGCAAACACCTTCACGGCAGGAACGACGATACACCAGTGTTTCGTCCTTTTCCTTGATCAGGTTCAATACATCAAGCACCATCAGGTCTTTGCCTTCCGGAATTTCAACCTCAATGTCTTGCATGTAAGGTTTGGAGTCAGTCTCCGGGTTGTATCGATAGACACTTACCAACATTTTCCTGCCTCCTCCTTAATAGGTTCTTGCTTTCGGTGGGAAAGCTTCCATGGTCTTGGGTGCAAAGTTAACCTGACGCTTGCCAACTCGCTTATCCACTGGGAAGTACAAGGAGTGAGCCAGCCAGTTCTCATCGTCACGCTCGGTAAAGTCATTACGGGCGTGAGCACCACGGGATTCCTTACGCTCTTCGGCAGAAACCGCAGTGGCGTAAGCAACTTCGTAAAGGTTTTCAAGCTCAAGTGCTTCAATACGCGCGGTATTGAATGCCTGACTCTTGTCTTCCAGGTGAGTGTTATTCAGTCGCTCACCCAGCTCATCCAGCTTCTTGAGACCTTCCTGCATGCTGTCGCCTTCACGGAATACACCGAAGTACAGCTGCATGGTGTTCTGGAGATCCTTGCGGACATCCGCAACTTTCTCACCGGTACTGGACTGGTTCAGTCGATCCAGACGGGACATGGCGGCTTCAATATCACTGTCAGAAGCATCAACACCGTCAAAACCTTCTCTCAGGTTTTTCTCGATCTGGATACCCGCTGCACGGCCAAATACCACCAGATCCAGCAGAGAGTTACCACCCAGACGGTTAGCGCCGTGTACGGATACACAAGCAGCTTCACCACAGGCGTAAAGACCTTCAACGACTTTATCGTTACCTTCGGAGTCCGGGAACAGGGCCTGACCACCGACATTGGTCGGGATACCACCCATCATATAGTGACAGGTTGGAACTACCGGTACGGGTACCTTAACCGGATCGGCGTGTGCGAAGGTCTTGGACAGTTCACAGATACCCGGCAGACGAAGGTTCAGGGTTTCTTCACCCAGGTGATCCAGCTTCAGCAGTACGTGGTCCTTGTCAGGTCCACAGCCACGGCCTTCCAGAATTTCCAGAATCATGGAACGGGCAACTACGTCACGACCGGCCAGGTCTTTAGCGTTAGGCGCATAACGCTCCATGAAGCGCTCACCTTCACTGTTGATCAGGTAACCACCTTCACCACGACAGCCTTCAGTAACCAGAACACCCGCACCGTGAATACCGGTTGGGTGGAACTGCCACATTTCCATGTCCTGCATTGGGAAACCGGCACGCAGCGCCATACCAATACCGTCACCGGTGTTGATCAGGGCGTTGGTTGTGGAAGCGTAGATACGCCCAGCACCGCCAGTAGCCATTACAGTAGCTTTGGATTTGATATAAACGGTTTCGCCCGTTTCCATGCAAATCGCGATAACACCAGCCACCTGACCGTTCTGATTTTTCACCAGATCGACGGCGTACCATTCATTCAGGAATGTAGTACCGCCTTTAAGGTTGGCTTGATAAAGAGTGTGCAGCAGTGCGTGACCGGTACGGTCGGCTGCAGCACAGGTACGGGCAGCCTGGCCACCCTTACCGAATTCTTTGGACTGACCACCGAATGGACGCTGGTAGATACGACCTTCTTCTGTACGAGAGAAAGGCAGACCCATGTGCTCGAGCTCAAATACAGCCTGGGGACCTACAGAGCACATGTATTCAATCGCGTCCTGGTCACCGATGTAGTCCGACCCTTTTACGGTATCGAACATGTGCCAGCGCCAGTCATCATTCGGATCAGAACTTGCAATGGCGCAAGTGATACCGCCCTGGGCTGATACAGTGTGTGAACGTGTAGGAAACACTTTGGTCACACAAGCAGTCTTGATGCCCGCCTGTGTCAGTTGCAGAGCAGCGCGCATGCCTGCACCACCGCCGCCGATTACGATAGCGTCGTAAGTCAGTGTGCGAAGAGCCGCCATAGATCAATTCCCCCAGAGAATTTGAATGCCCCAGACGATGTAACTGAAGACTGCTACAAAACAGATCAGCTGGAAGGGGAAACGAATCAGAACAGACTTGCTTCCGAATGCACGGGCATTCAGGTAGTCAGTAGCAATAGTCCACATACCTACCCAGGCATGGGCAGCAATGGACAGGATGGCGAGCAGGGTAAACACCTTCACCCAGGTCTGATCAAACAGACCGCTCCACTGCTGAAAATCCAGTCCCGGATTGATCAGCACATAGCCGACCATGAACACTGTATAAACGGCCAGAATAATCGCAGACAGCCTCTGCAGCATCCAGTCGTAGAGTCCACTTCGGGACAAGTTGGTAATATTGGTTACCATACCCACACCCCCGCGAGCACAATCAGTACAGCTGATACAATAATGGTGATAATGGCACCGGTCTTACCGGACTCCTTACCTTCACCAATACCCACATCCATCAACAGGTGCTTAACGCCCGCAACGAAGTGGTAGATCAGACCAGAAAGCAGAACCCAGACAATAAATTTGACGAGGCCACCCGACATGAGTGCTTTCAGTTCCGCAAAGGACTGCTCTGAAGACAGTGACAGGTCCAGTGCATACAGCAGGAAACCCACCCCGACAAACAGCAAAATGCCCGAAATCCTGTGCAGGATCGAGGTATAGGCTGGCAGAGGTAGTTTTATAGTGGTTATGTCTAGATTGACAGGTCTTTTGCTATTCACGTTTTTTGTCCCAACGCCCGAGGCGTGCACAGCTGAATCAGCAACATTATCCAGAGGTTATGACCTACTCGGGATCATGCCCTCTCAAACCAGGTTCGCCTGAACAGACAACCCTGATTGCAGGTTAAGAAACCGCGTTAATTGTTGTTAACGTTCTTTTCTCACCCCCCTCATGAAGCCCTCCACGACTTCGGGGGCGAAGTATATACAGTTCGGTTTTTAATTACAATTGATTAACCCACTAAGCAAATTTACTATAGGCTCTTGAATTTATTGCGCACAATTCATCAAAAGTTATCAGTCAAGGTTAAGAGTAAAGCCTGTAAGGGAAAACACTTGACGATTGAGTTTAGCTCAAGGCTGTTTTCATCGGTACACACGTTTGACAAACAAATTTCTGGCCCTATAGTGGTCGAACCGTGAAAGGGGCCCAACCATAAAAAGCTTATTCTGCCAGCGCCATGATTTACCATGAAAATGCCATTATCGAAACTTTACAGGCTTTCATGGTTCGGAGTGAAAGGCATTTCCACTCATGGCTGAATGGGCCCGAGACGACGATAACGACAGAATAAACGGCAAGACAGGAGCCTATGATGGCTGAAAAGAAAGCAACCCTCTCGATTGACGGCAAACAGCTGGAACTCCCTGTACACAAGGGCTCTATCGGCCCCGATGTTGTTGATGTTCGAAGCCTGACCGCCAACGGTCTGTTCACATACGACCCTGGTTTTGTATCCACTGCTTCCTGCGAATCCAAAATCACCTACATAGATGGTGAGAAAGGCGTTCTCCTGCATCGTGGTTACCCGATCGAGCAGCTTGCTGAGCACTCTGACTACCTGGAAACCTGCTATCTGCTGATTTACGGCGAACTTCCTAATAAGGAAGAAAAGAAGCACTTCGAAGACACCATCATGCGTCACACCATGATTCATGAACAAATGGTCGATCTTTTTTCCGGTTTCCGTCGCGATGCTCACCCAATGGCCGTGATGTGCGGCGTAGTAGGTGCTCTCTCTGCCTTCTACCATGACTCACTGGACATCACCAACGAACGTCACCGTGAAATCTGTGCTTATCGCCTGATTTCCAAAATGCCAACTCTGGCAGCCATGACTTACAAGTACTCCATAGGTCAACCATTCGTTTACCCACGTAACGATCTGGGCTATGGCGGCAACTTCCTGCACATGATGTTTGCTACTCCATGTGAAGAGTATGAAGTGAACCCTGTGCTGGCCCGTGCCATGGACCGCATCTTCCTGCTGCACGCTGACCATGAGCAAAATGCTTCTACATCTACAGTACGTCTGGCTGGCTCCAGTGGCGCTAACCCATTCGCCTGTATCGCAGCAGGTATCGCAGCACTGTGGGGACCGGCTCACGGCGGTGCCAATGAAGCTGTACTGGTTATGCTGAACGAAATCGGTGATGAGAAAAACATCGATGAGTTCATCGACCGCGCCAAGGACAAGAACGATCCGTTCCGTCTGATGGGCTTTGGTCACCGTGTCTACAAAAACTTTGACCCACGCGCCAAAGTAATGAAGCAGACCTGTGACGAAGTTCTGAAAGAGCTGGGCCTGGAAGACGATCCACTGTTCAAAATTGCCAAGCGTCTGGAAAAGATTGCTCTGGAAGACGAATACTTCGTACAGAAGAAACTGTACCCGAACGTAGACTTCTACTCCGGCATCATTCTGAAAGCTCTGGGCATTCCAACAGAAATGTTCACTGTAATCTTCGCAACCGGCCGTACTCCAGGCTGGATTGCTCACTGGCACGAAATGATCAGTGGTGAATACCGCATCGGTCGTCCACGTCAGCTGTACACAGGTGAAACCTCCAGAGACTTCATCCCGGTTTCTGATCGTTAATACCGCTTTTGCTGGAAGTCGGAGCAGTCACCGGCTTCCAGCTTTTCAACTCTCCCCGTCCTGACTCTTTCTATCCAACCTTTTCAACCTGAAACAGGCACCATCAGTGTCATTCTCGCCGCCTCCAGATCGTGAAAAAGTGCATCCGGGTTATGAATAATTTCCAGGGCATCATCGTTTTCATCAATATCCAGACCAGTTTCCAGAATATAGTCGTACATCCTATCCCAGCTCGCGACATAGGCGGCTTCGCTGCCCAACTTGAGATCACAAACCAAATAGCACCCTGATACCGTTACATAGTTGGTTTGCTCTTCATGCTCACTGATAAAACCCGCCCTGGCGACCTGATCAGAATAGCTTTCATTCAACTGAGAAACCTGAGTCACTATCCATAAGGGCTGATCTTTTTTCGACCCTGTCATTTCATTGAATTTTTCCACGGAGTCTGTCCATGGATAGGCAATTTCACTCACCTGAAGCGCGGTGGAGGGCCTTTCTTCCAGCCTGAAACGTATATTTTTAGCCGCTTCCTGCTCCAGACAACCTGCCTCTCCTTTAATGGGATGCCCCAGTTTCAGTATCAAATTTTCAAGATACTCAGGATCTTCATGCCAGATACCTCCCCTTATCTCCTTCGCCGTAACCCCTACCTCCCTGCGCAATGACTTTGCCAAAGCCTGGGATGATGAAAAGCCACACTTATGAGCAATATCAGTGACTGAGAGAGTGGGCCATTCCGTCAGCAGTTCAAAAGCTGTCTGCAAGCGTAAACGACGAAGGTATTGACCCGGTGTTTCATGAAAAACAAGGTGGAACATCCGATGCAAATGATAAGGAGAGACAGCACAGTGCTCAGAGATCTCTTCCAGGGAAGGGGAAGGAACACTGGCAAGGGATTCATATAAAAAGGTCACAGCTTTTTCTAACCGCTTGCGCCACAAGGGCGCAAGAGATGACATCAGAATTTCTTCAGGTACCAGGTTGTCTAATGTTTCCATGACTGCTTTCCAATTCCTCCGGAGCCGGGCTCCGTTTGTAGCGCCCGAACGCTAATAATACAGGAATCAGAATCAGTGTAATGGGTGTCGCAAACAACTCACCAAAAACCAGTGAAACGGCTGCAGGTTTGAGGTACATGGCCTGCTCAGACGTTTCACTCAACAGAGGCAGTAAACCAAAGACAGTAGTCACTGTTGTCAGAAAGATAGCTCGCAAACGACTTCGTGCAGCTTCAACCAGTGCCTTACCCACCTCCATTCCTTCTTTATATAGCTGGTTAAAGCGGGTCATCAGAACCAGTGAATCGTTGATCACCACCCCGGTCATTGCCATCATGCCAAACAGGGACAGCAAACTGACGGGCAGGCCCATCAACCCATGACCAAAAATGGCTCCGGCAAATCCAAAGGGAATAACCGCCATGATAATCAATGGCTGCCAGTAGGACTTCAATGGAACAGCCAGCAACACATAGATCATGAGCAACGTCAGGAGCATCGCTTTACGGAAGCCACTCTGGACTTCTGTCATTTCTTCGAATTCACCCACCGCTCGAATCCCCACTCCGGGGTATCTCTTCTCCAGTACGGGTACAATTGAAGTACTCAATACTTCCCAGGTCTCTTCTGGCGAATTGACCGCTCGATCCTGTCGCCAATAGACGAGCACGACCTCTTCCCTGTTTCTTCTATAGATCGCTTCGGGCTCACGTGTCATGGAAATATCGGCCACTTCGCCCAGGCTGACATAATGACTGTCGCCCAAATGAACCCGAGTTTCTTTTAATTGATCCAGAGTTCTTCTCTGTGACTTGGCAAAACGAATCAGTACTTTGGTTTCTTCACCCTGCTCCAACAGCCGATAAACTTCCAATCCGCCAAAAGCGCCACCGGCCAAAACAGCCAACTGTCTTTTAGTCAGGCCCAGCTGACGACCCCGTTCATTGAGCTGCAACTGAAGTAAGCGCTGACCTCCCTTGCCATTATCATAAGCATCATGAACCCCTGGCAGGCTTTTCAGACTGTCTTTTAACTCTTGAGCAACCTGTATTGCCAGCTTCCTGTCCGGAGCTGTAACCGCTATTGAGGTTCCACCTGCAAGGGATTCTGCTGAGGAAAAATTAACGGCATAGCTGCCTTCCAGCAAACCTGTCCGTTCCTTCCAGTCATTTAACAATGTATTGCCCGGGACTTTTTTCAGCGCTTCACTGGACAGTTCTGCGGTTACTTCAATGCCGGAAGGGCCTTCAATAGACAACAAATGACGAGTAATGGGTCTACTTTCCAAACCATAGCTTTTCTGAATATCCTCATTCGCCTGCTCAAGAGCATCGTCCAGTTTTTCAGCATTTTTTTGTGTCAGAGCCAGAGGAGCATCCTGATCCATCGTGACATTAGCCGTCAGATATCGACCGGGGATTTCCGGAAAAAACACACTTCGGATTGAGCCCTTAATCACCAGGCCATAGGCGAGCATCACAATTGAAACAAACAAAACAAGGGTCGAAACCTTGTACTTCAAGGCCCCTTTAACAACAGGTAAATAAGCTTTTCGGGTGAAATTATCAAGACTCTGCAAGCACTTACTTCTGATTCGCTCCAGCACAGATTTCAGGAAGTTCTTTTTTTCTGCCCCCTTGCTAAAACTGAGGTGGGAGGGAAGTATGAACTTACTTTCAATCAGGGAGAAAAGCAGCGCCAGTATTACTACCACCGAAAAACCTGCCAGCATTCGAGCCAGTTCGTTTTCAATCCACAACATCGGGGAAAAGGCGGCGATGGTCGTAAGCACACCATAGGTTGTGGCTACTGCTACTTTCTCCACACCTTCCTGTGCTGCTGCTTTTGGATCGGCTATCCGTCCACGGGCTTCATGAATACTTTCCCCCACGACCACAGCGTCATCCACCAGAATACCCAGCACCAGGATCATTCCGAACAGGGTTATATCATTGATGCTGTAGTCGAGCCCTGGCAATCCCATCAGGGACAATGCACCCGCTAATGAAACCGGAATGCCAACCGCCACCCAGAAGGCCAGCCTCAGCTCCAGAAAAATCCCGAGAATAATTAAAACAATTAACAGCCCCTGCCAGGCGTTGGTGCTGAGAAGATTCACCTGGTCTTTTATATAAGGTGTCATATCAGCCATTACATCCAGCTGAACGGCAGCAGGCATCACAGGCCTTAAGCTCTCAAGCACTTCAGCCACCGCTTTTGACAGGTTGAAAAGGTTATCCTTTTTGCTGGTTGAAACCATTAGCGCGACGGCAGGCTCTCCCTGAAATCGGGTAATCTCATCAGTCTCTTCATAGTCCCTGCGAATATTGGCCACCTGGGCAAGCCGAATGGACGTGTTCTCACTGTTGATCACTGGAAGGTTTCGAAGTTCTGTCAGATTGTCCGCATACCCATCACCTCTCAGCAGCAGCATTCCCTGTGCCGTATCCAGCTGTCCACTTCGGTATTCCAGAGACCAGTCACTGACCAGAGTAGCCAGTTGTTCACTACTGATGCCAAAGCGCTGCAATTGTTCAGGGATGGGCTCAATGACCAGTTCAGGCGCCCTCTTCCCCAGATTCGTCACTTGGGAAATCGCCGGATGTTTTTTCAACGCCTGCTCAACCCGGTTCGCTGACTGCTGGAGCACATCATCTGACACCTCACCCGCGATCAGAACGAACGCTGCCAGGTTAGTAAACTCATTCCTGTATACTTGGGGTTGCTCAGCCTTTTCAGGAAAACCGACAATACTGTTCACCTGATTTCTGACGTCTTCCATCAGACGATCAAGGCTGACTCCGGTACTCTTCCGGATAGTAACTGTGGCAATGCCTCTTTGTGAGGTGCTGGATATACGACTGATACCCGGCACAGAACTGACCGCATCTTCAATTCTCTGGGTAATGCTTTCATCAATCTGTTTTGCTGTTCCTCCCGGATAAACCACTGAAACCTGAAGCTCGGTGGCGTCCATCTGGGGAAAGCTTTCTACCCTCAGCGTACCCAGAGATAAAAGACCACCAGCCAGAATCACAATCATCAGGAGGTTGGCGGCAACCGGATTATCCAGAAACCAGCGGGTCAACCATTTCATTGCTGTACCTCACTGCCTTCCATCCACTCAGGTTGTACCCGCTGCCCCTCAAGCATTGAACTTAGAGGATAAATGATGAGTTTTACGGACTCATCAGAGTCTGCATTTTCAGGTAAACGCACCCAGGCCCGACTCTCATCTTCATACAATTGCTGAACCTGTTTTCGCTCAAGTTCATTGCTGCCATTCAGCATCCAGATATAACCATCTTCTGTTAGAGCCGAAGCTGGTATATCAAGCACGGACTCCATTTCCTGACCCTGAAAACTCACCGTCACCTGCTGGTCAGGCAATAGCTGCTTCTCTCCGCTGTAGGGCTGTGAAACAGACAGCACAAGACTTCTCTGACGGGTTCTCTGATCCCTGACTGGACTGAGATAACGAACAGCGGCCTGCCAGCTCACCCCGCTGTCAGTGAAAACCTGCGCCTGACGTCCAGGCTTTAAGTCCCCCAAACGACTCCAGAGTTTTGTGGAAAGCTCTACCCGAATATCCACTGACTGGCTGGAAGCAAGCTGAAACAAAACTTCTCCCGCCTGGACCCACTGACCCGGTGTCGCTTTTTTCTCAAGAATCACGGCAGAAAACGGCGCAGAAATACGAGTATCAGCCAACTGTTGTCTGGCGTTTTCCAAAGCACTGCCTGCAGCCTTCAGGGACAATTCCGCAGCCGCAACCTGAAGATCACGGCGCGCATAAGGTGTTTTCAGTTGACCACTGGTTTTTCTGGCCACCGTCTGTTCGTGCTTTTCTCTGGCCAGCTCCAGTCTTGCTGTAGCTTCCCTGCTGGCCGCTGCGTCCAACTCAGCCTGATAGGTAACCGGAAGCAACTGAGCAAGCAACTGACCCTGTTCAAGCAGAACACCCGGCTCAAGACCTTCCGGTAAGTTTTCCATACGACCAGAAACTGCAGCGGTCACTGCTGTTGGCCAATAGGGCTCAGTAATGCCTTGGGTCTTTACAGTCAGCGTTTGCTTGCCTGGTGTTATCTGGACGACAGAAACAGGGAGCAATGCTAAGGAATCTTCTTCATAGTCTGATGGCTCATTACTTCCAAGGAACAACCAGCCAGTAATTATCACCAGAAATATGAGTGATAAAACAGGAAACAGCTTTTTACTTTTAACGTTACTTTCAGACGTTGTCATACATCACCCCAACTGACAGGTCATCTTCTTTTTGGTTCGAATTCAGGCGATCAGAGATCTCCTTCAAACGAGTGAGGCTCTGCAGAGCCAGTGGCAACATAAATACCGCCTGTACGAATTCCCAGGAGTAACTGACTATTGAAAAAATACTGCCAGCCGTGACATCCATGACCTGAGTAGCGATCCAGAGGTTAAAAATGATTGCGGCTACAGCCACCAGAAATATCAGGCCATAGACGACAGCATCTGTATCAGACAAAGATATTTCGTGCTTATTTAATAGCCGAAGATGCCTGAGTAAGCTGGTTTTTCTGCCGGACTGAAGCAGACTCACCTGTTTTTCAGACTGACCATTAAGCAGACTGTTCAGACGGTAGATTTTTCCGTGAAACAGGGTATAAATCAGAAAAACAGCCACACTCATACTGAACACAGAAAGTGCCAGCCATTGGTGAAAGCTCGCAAGAACGATAAGGGCTATAACAATCTGGACACAGGCCGTGATCAGTTCCGGAATCTGTTCTTCCAGAAAGTCCACCAGCTCCCTGGCCATATTCAGCCTGGCATTGATGATGGAGACAAGCTGCTCTATATGACTGTCTCGAACATCCAGCCCCATACCCACACGCATCTTTCCGTAGGCACGGGTATCATAAATACGACGCATGACCATCAATAAGGTCAGTACAACCAGAACACCTGCCAGAACAAACAGTGTATTGACGCCTCCCGCAAGAAGATCATCGATGGCTCGACCTGTCATCAAGGGAATCAGAGCCAACAAGATGTTCTCAATAAGAACCAGCCCCCAGGTAATGGCAATGGGCTTGCGGTATTGCCTCAATAGACTCATCAAACCGAAAGAACGAACCAATGTCATCAACTCCATTTAATTAAATAAACAGAGCTAACTTAACGCCTTCAATGAAGGAAAACGTGTCCGCAATTGCTAACTATCAGAGCCTGTCTAATCTTAAATATCGCGGTTTTTTTGATGGGTTACAGTTACTGTTTAGCATCTGCAGAAGCCAGACACACGGCCTGACTTCTGCAGAGCTCAGGATCTATTGGTTCTTCAGCAGTTTATGAGCCTTCCATTTCATCACTGCCTGGCAGACACTGGCCGTTTGTTTGCCCTTGAAGACATTAGCTAACAGCTTGTCCTCCTGACATCCCGACTCTAGCGTCTTAAACCCTTCCATCACTTGTTCCTGAACATAGTTGGAACCTGACTCCAGCAGGCACATGGAATCATGGCATTCATCCATGGTCAGGTTAAACTCCCTGTCCGCAAACGGGACACAGTTCTCGAAACGGATCCGCTGTCCGATATCGGCGGCAGTCGACATACAGATTTTATAAACAGACATAGAACCTCCTGGGAAGCAGCGGGACAGAAAAACTGAAGTCCATTGACGACCATGCCAGTTTACTGAAAGCATGATTGAGTTATAACTCCAATACTTCTTTCCCCCTGATGACAGAACAGAGCTCTTCAGACAGTGAGCCCTGTTCAGCGTGACATTGCAGTTCGGGAATAAACAAAGTAGAAATACAGGTGAACAGATCGGGCAAAAGTTCGGATAACAACAGCCAGTCCATTCTGGGTTTCATCACAGCATAGGTAGAAGCTTCATAGATACAGACTTTATGATCGGGACCGTAAAGCTTAACCAGCCTTTTTTTCAAGAGATCAAAAGCTTCCTGATTCACTCTGTCATGGGAATAGGTCAGATCACCAATCACGGCAGGCTGCCAGATCACCAGCGGCCTGAAAACAGAAAAGTCGACTGACTCGAGCAGTAGATCCGTCGCCTCAACGGATTGCCAGCCATTATCTCCAGGATCAACCAGTAGATCTGCCATTAAACAGGAATCTGCCGCAACGGCAGGTAACATTCTTGCCGAAAAACCTTCCGAGCGAGCCTTATGAATAGCTAGCCTGGTCGGATAGGCATGATTTCCGGGATGGCCGTAACTGGCCAGAACTGTATTTTTTTTCTTCCTGACACTGGCCAGCACTTCCTCGCACATAGTCTGATACGAATGAAGTCGAGCCTCTCCCTCTTTATAGTGGTGGTAGAGTGTTCTTGCGTGGGGATAGGTTTCCAGCAACCAGCGCTCAGTCAGGCTGTCCGACACCAGATAGAAGATATCTTCAGCCCACTCCAGTGCTGAAAGCGCTTCTACCGTCATGTGGGCATACCCGAGAATACCGGTACCAATGACAATCAGTTCACCCTCTGACTCCAGATTTTCAACACTCACGTTATATCCCTTTGCCGATGCCAGAAGGCTCTGGACTTGTAAATAAGAAGTACAAAAGATATAGATAGTGCCCCTTAAAAAGTAAATTCAATTTTACTTATCAGGTTATCAATGGTTCCTCTAGCCCGGAAACTTCGTAAAGTGTCGAGCTTCTCGCTCTGCTATTTTTGGTTGGAAAGCGAGCAACTAGCGACGAAAGCAAAGAATATAATTTCTCACGAAATGAATAGGTGACTCACACTGCTGCAAGTCATAGAGACCATTGAGCAACCTATGCAACAGCGGCAGGGAAAACCCTGACTTCAGAATGCTCTCGGAGCTCTCCCTGATCCCCAGAAATAACAACAGTTTCTCTTCTGCTGTTTTCAGCACCTGCTGATTGACAGTTTCCAGCTCAGAATTGAAACCATGGGTCTGAAAGTATCCCATCAATCGATCTTTCAAACCTTCGGGCTGCCCAATGATACGAATGACACCTCTGCAGACCGATTCCCATAACGCCACGGCCTGAACCTCTGAATGCTGGGCACTCCCTTGAATAGCAACACCAGGGGAAGCAGGCTCATTATCCTCAATAATGATGACACCGCCTGGAGCCAGACAGGCGGCCAGATCCTCCAGAAAGGTAACCAGATTCTCCTGATAGACAACGACCCAACGAAGATAGATCAGATGGAACTGGTGATTTTCCCGGGCCAGGTGATGGACCGATACACAACGAAAGTCCAGGTTTTCACAAACAGGCAGTGACTGGGCAATATCGATCTGCTTATGACTTCGGTCTATACCCAGAACCTGACAATGGCTCCATCGGCAAGCCATCTCTTTTGACATCCAGCCAATGCCACAACCGGCCACCAATACGCTAAAAGGAGCATTTTCCTGTTCAGGGCTTTGGATAAAACGGCTGATAACCGACAAACTGGTGGGATTGTACAACCTGTTCAGCACATCAAGACGATGCATACCACCCGTGCCCGTCTTAAGAGGGTAATCAATCAGCATGCTCTGCCAGCTCCACAAAACAATCTGACTGAATCATAGCTGCCTATTAAATTCTGTGAGCCAAACTATCTTTACTTTCAGCTCACCTAGAAACTACCGATAGTACTAGGAGCCTGACATCTGACAGGCTCCTGGCAGTGAAAGAGAAGACTCGGGATACCAGACGGACATCATGATTGAGTTATTTCTAACCCCTGAGCCCTGGATTGCCCTGGCAACACTCACCATTCTTGAGATCATACTGGGCATCGACAACATTATTTTCATCACGATTGTGGTGGACAAACTGCCCGAGCATCAGCGCAACAGTGCGCGCAGACTGGGCCTGTTGCTGGCCATGTTCACACGTATCGCCCTGCTGCTTTCCATCACATGGATCATGAGTCTCACCGTCCCCCTGTTCCACCTGCTGGATCATGCAATCTCAGGCCGGGACCTGATTCTTTTGGGGGGAGGCCTGTTCCTGCTGGCTAAATCCACTCACGAAATCCACGATTCCATTGAACCCGGAGAGGAAGAAGGGCCTCATCTGAAGCCCAGGGGGTATGTCATTACCCTGATTCAGATTGCTCTGATCGATATTGTTTTCTCTCTGGATTCTGTCATCACCGCTGTGGGACTGGCAGAACACCTCTGGGTCATGGTGACCGCCATTGTCATTTCTGTCGGCATTATGATGTTTGCTGCAGCCCCTATAGGGGAGTTTGTCAGCAACCACCCCACCTTTAAAATGCTGGCCCTGTCCTTTCTGATTCTGGTCGGTGTATCGCTGATGGGTGAGGGACTGGACTTTCATATCCCGAAAGGCTACATCTATTTTGCCATGGCCTTTTCCCTTGCCGTGGAGATGCTCAATACTCGCCTTCGATCCAGGCAAAGTGAGCAAAACAAATAGCTATTGCTCTCTAAGTGAATCATGGAGCTGTTATGTCCTGCCCAATTCTCTTTGATATGGATGGAGTCATTGCCGACTCCTGGAAGCCCTTTTTTAAATTCTGGTCAGAGGTTCTGGCTGAACTGGGCGCGGAACAGCTGGCCACAAAAGAGCAGCTTCTGGCACTTTTTGAAGGCAATTTCTTTGAAGAGTTGAGCAAGTTAGTTCCCGGTAACTGGATGCAGCCAAATTTCTTGAGCAATGCCCGTCTGGCTCATTTACAGTTCATGAGTCAGTGTCCTCCCATTCCTGAGGTCAACAAGGGGTTAGACCACCTTGCCGAAAACTATCCGCTCTACCTTGTCACCTCCAACTTCACTGAGGCAGCTGAGTATTTCCTGAAAAACCAGAATATTGACTGCTTCCGGGCAGTTCTGGGTATGGAGCACAGTTTCAGCAAAATAGAAAAAATCCGCAGTGTTATGAAACAGCATCCGGAACAGCCCTGCTACTTCATCAGCGATACCTCCGGAGACCTGCACGAAGCCAGGGAAGCCGGTGCCATACCGGTAGCTGCAGCCTGGGGGTGGCACAGCCGGGACACCCTTGAGAAAGCAAAACCTGCATTCATACTTGACACTCCGTCTGAGCTGCTAGAATTCAGCACTCACATGTAAAGCGCCATAGGTAATCATGAGATTTTACCGGTTCAGATTTCTCTTAGCTGGCCGCCACTTTTTGTTAAGCGTGGCCTTTTTGCTCACGGCCTGTGCCAGTGATACCAGCACACAAGAGAAAACCAGCTCGTCCTGTACTGAGCAATGGTGCCAGGAACACGAAGAAAAAACGGCTGCAGAAATAGACAATGCCCGAAACGATGAGCATCGCCGTAACAAGATGATCAAGGATAATAAGCACGCCATACCCGGCACGTATTATCCCGTTCACCAGGAACAGACCTCAAGACACCCGGGCAAGCCACAGGGCATCAACTACTGATCACTGGGAAAATGAATGAACAGCTTTAAAGCAGAGTTGATTCAGCTCAGGTCTCACCTCCTGACAGGCACCAGCTATATGATTCCCTTTGTCGTAGCAGGGGGTGTGCTGCTGTCACTGTCGGTCATGCTTCATGGCAAGGGTGAACCACCCGAGCATGGCTTTCTGAAAGACATGTGGGACATGGGAGTGGCGGGGTTTACCCTGTTCATCCCGGTTCTGGGTGGCTACATTGCCTGGTCCATAGCCAGTCGTCCCGGGCTGGCACCGGGCATGATTGGCGCCTGGCTGGCAGCACAATGTGGAGCCGGATTTCTGGGGGCGATGATTGTAGGATTCCTGGCCGGCTACATCGTCAATATGCTCAAAAAGATCCCGCTCTCAGCCACCATGAAACCCGTGGGATCCATCTTCATTTACCCTCTGGTTGGCACTTTTCTCACCTCTGCTCTGGTAATCTGGGTCATTGGTCAACCCATCGCCAGTATGATGAACCATCTCAATGAGTGGCTGCACAGTATGCAGGGACTCTCCAAGGTATCCCTGGGAGCCATTTTGGGTGGCATGACAGCATTCGATATGGGCGGCCCTATCAACAAGGTTGCCACACTGTTCGCCCAAACCCAGGTTAAGGACCATCCCTATCTTATGGGTGGCGTTGGTGTGGCGATCTGCACCCCACCATTAGGCATGTGGCTGGCTACACTGCTCTCGCCAAAAAAATATTCCGCTGAAGAACGTCAGGCTGGTAAGGCTGCTCTGGCTATGGGGCTCATAGGTATTTCAGAAGGCGCCATTCCCTTTGCCGTTGCCGATCCGGTCAGAGTCATTCCCGCTATTGTTCTGGGCGGCATTACCGGTAATGTAATTGGCTTTATGGCCGGAGTGATCAATCATGCCCCCTGGGGAGGCTGGATCGTGCTGCCCGTGGTAGAAGGCCGTCTCTGGTATGTGCTGGCCACAGTTGCCGGAGCGCTGGTAACAGCCATTGCCGTCAACCTGATGAAACCCGGAAAAACATCAGAAGAACAGAATAAGGCCTGATAACAAAAAGAAAATCTGCCTGTCGTCGATAATTACTGTTACCCTGCACCGATAAGCCTGACGGTCGAATAGAGTTTATGAACAACCATCACTCACTGGTAGAAATCACAGCTCAAAGACATGATGTTATTCTCGACATCGCCTACGCCACAGAGAATAACTTCACAGGGAAACCGGTCTATCAAAAGCCTCTGTGCCTGATGCATGAAGAAGCTGCTCAACGACTGCAAAGAGCGATTGAGGTGCTGCAGCCGCTGGGATTGAAATTAAAAATCTGGGATGCCTTCCGCCCGCAGGAAGCCCAGCAGGCGCTTTATGATGCGGCTCCCGACCCCGAATATGTTTCTCACCCGCAAACCGGTGTTCGCCCCCATTGCCGTGGAATTGCCATTGACCTGACCCTGGTCGACCAATACGGCAATGAGTTAGAAATGGGAACCGACTTTGATGATTTTCGACCTCTGGCTCACCATGGCAATGACCAGGTTTCTGATCAGGCACAGAAGAATCGACTGATGCTGTCCGGTGTTATGAATGTTGCCGGCTTCAACCCCATCCAGAGTGAATGGTGGCACTACCAGTTACCCGATGCCGACCAGTATCCGGTACTCAAAGAAAGTGAGCTTGGCTCAGGTATTCTTTAAAGATCCGTCTCGGAACAATTTCCCAATTTACACAGATGCCGTTCACCCTGAGCTTGTCGAAGGGTCGTGGTATTGGACTTCGACAGGCTCAGCCCGAACGGGTTTTGAGAGGGTTCAACAAGGAAGTTAATTTCGGACAAGTCCTGAGCCATTCCAATAAAATTATTCCCTGGCAAACGGTCACTATACTAACTCCTCACAAATTCACCCTTCGTAATCTTTGAGGATTACCTGGCCAGGGAGCTAACTTGTGAGAAGTCTGTGTTTATTCCTTTTGCCCTCTATTTTCATTCAATCTCTGTATGCAGCTTCTGATCTCATCTCCCACCCGGTAAACACCTCACAAATTCAGCTCCCAAGAGCTATCCCATCGGGATACACCATCACGTTCAAACGCTACTGCCAGTCGGAAACCACGGAATTAAATACTGCAGTTACCCCGCTCTTACTGAACGGCGCTACGGTTAAAACCGTTCCAAAAGAATCAGGTAAGGGAAAAGGCAGGTTACAGATTATTGTCCCAAAGTCAGAACTGGACTTGCTGCAACAATCCTCGAACAGTGGCTCAGAGCAATGGTTCAAAGTGTACGGCTCTTTTGCGGATGATTCCGGATTAACAGAGCCGCAAACCACTTTGAAGGCACTGACTTTTCCTGCCCGAAGTATGTCTCTGCGTGGCATTGTAAAAAGTGAACACGACACTGGAGACATGCTTTATGAAGTCCGGATTCCTATGGATCAGGTAAAAGTATCCGATCCGAAAAGCGACTCATATCAAAACGAATCGCCTGAAGAAATTATCCGCAGAGAACTTGCCTGCCGGGCAGCTGAGCGAGCCAACAAACCCAGCTTTCTTGCCTCCTTCTCTTCAAACACATCACTGGTAACCCAAGACGAAAGTTCATACATTCCACAGGATATGATGGCCTGGATCGTTGGAGGCTCAGGCAGCGTATTCTTCACGCTTAAACAATACAGTGGAGCGGATACCATCCCCTCTTTTCTGCACTCTGTAATTACTGGCACAGGCTCCAGCTATCTTTATTTCAATCGCAATACATCCTATGTTGAACGCATTATCCTGCAGCGAGAACCTGCCAATATCTGGGAAATTGTCCTGCCCCTGATTACATTCGGATACGCTGCGTGGGAGATCATTGACTCCATTGCTGTTGGCAGTACAGCCTTCCTGATACATGGCACAACGATATTTGTCACCTGCTCTACCTTCTGCGCCCTGGGTCGGATACATCTGGTCGCTGATGGACTGATTGTTGAGTTCTCTACTATCTACCTGAACTTCCTGAGGTATCACCCGGCTATAAGAGTCATGTTCGCTGCGTCATTCTTTATCTTCCGATGGGGCATCTTCCCTTACGAGTGGGCAAAGTTTGCGTTGACTGTCTACCGGGGAGAGGCTGAGTACGAGAACAGCGATATTATCAATCCGGTAGTGATTACTTCAGGCGGCATCTTCAACACCCTGAACTTTTATTGGGGAATGTTCATCATCTATCGAATGGCCACCACCTGGTTCAGCGTTAAGAAAGCTCAACCTCATTGATGGCTTTTTAATGAAGGAAAGGCAGGCACAGCTCTCAACCCCGTTTGGACTGAGCCTGTCGAAGTCCAGTGCCACGCCCCTTCGACAAGCCCTTAGCTAACAGCATTCACTGCCAGCTCATCCACCTGGCTGATCAACTTACGAATTTCAGGAATACAAGAACCACAGTTTGTACCCGCTTTCAGAGCCTGACCCACCTCTGCAGGCTCACTGAAACCCTGTTCTTCGATAGCCCGGCAAATGGTTTTCTCACCCACACCAAAACAGGCACAAACCACTTTTCCGCTGTCTTCACCCTGTGGCGGCATTCCGGCCAGCAAGCGCCAGCGATCGGCAAAGGGGATATCTTCTTTTGCGAACGCATCCTGCAACCATACACGATCACTGCCTTGGAGTGATTCACCCACTATCAATATTGCCTGTAGCTGACCCAGTGCAAACCAGGCGCTTCGAGTGCTACCCGTCATGGGATCGGTATAGTCAATTCTTTCCCGGTCTGAACTGATGCACTCGAGTTCACTGGCATCAATGGACTCTCCTGCCAGCTCATAACGGAATCCCTGCTGGAATTTTACTTCCGTGGCGTAGTCAAAATGATCAAAACTCTGTTTCTGTCGGCTGAGCAAAACAGCCTGTTGTTTGACAGAAACCGCTTTTATAGTGGCCGGTGTATGCTTACAGCCGGGCTGCTTTGACCAGGGATCAACGGCAGGCTTGACCAATACACCAATATGACCGGTCTTGCTGTTTTGACGAGTCCAGTGCATCGGTACAAAAAGATTACCTTTACCCACATTCGGTGTGATCAAAACCCGAATCAGTGCCGAGCCAAATGCCGTTGAGACCTGACACAGGTCTTTATCCAGCAAACCTTTTTCTGCAGCATCATCCGGATGCATTTCCAGAAAAGGCTCATCAATATGCTGACTCAATCTGGAAGACAATCCTGTGCGAGTCATAGTGTGCCAATGATCACGAACCCTGCCCGTGTTCAGTAGCAATGGGTAATCAGAATTAGGCTGGTGATAGGATGTTTTAAACTCGGTGGTAACAACCGTTGCCTTACCTGTTTCTGTGAAGAAACCGCCATTGGCAAACAATCTGGTATGAGGTTCTGCTGGTGTTTCTCCAGCCACCAAAGGCCACTGAACAGGGTCCATGGCTTCGTACTCCAGATCCGAGACAGACGCCAGTGCACCAATATTAAAGTCGCGAACGCGACCCTCAGCATTGTTTTCAAAGGCCGACAAAGCCGCATGCTCACGGAAAATATCCGCCGACTTTTGATAACTGAAAGCTTCTCCAAAGCCCAGCCTTTCAGCCACTTTAGAAAGAATCCACCAGTCCGGTCGGGCTTCACCTGAAAGATCAAACAAGGCTCGCTGCCTCGAAATACGTCTTTCCGAGTTAGTAACCGTTCCGTCCTTTTCACTCCAGCCCGCTGCAGGCAGCTTGATATGAGCAAACTCGGAAGTATCTGTATGCTCGATACAGTCAGAAACGACAACGGTTGGGCATTTTTTCAAAGCACTGATCACAGTGTTGGCATCGGGCATACTCACCACTGGATTGGTGCCCATAATCCAGACAAATTTAATCTTGCCTTCGTCCATGTCATTAAACAGCTCAACGGCTGTTTTTCCCGGTTTTCCAGCAATTGATGGTGCATTCCAGAAACGTGCTACACGATCAACGTCTTCCGGATTGGCAAATTCCATATGGGCCGCCAGCTGATTGGCCAGACCACCCACTTCCCTGCCCCCCATGGCATTGGGTTGCCCCGTCAAAGAGAGCGGTCCTGCACCGGGCTTGCCAATTCGGCCAGTAATCAGATGACAGTTAATGATGGCATTGACTTTATCCGTACCGGCAACAGACTGGTTCACGCCCTGAGACCAGGCTGTTACTACTTTCTCAGTCTCGGCAAACCATTGGCAGAATTGCTTAACATCACTCTTGTTAAGGCCACAAACTTTTGCGACTTCCGAAAAGCTGCCTACTTTCTTCGCCGCTTTATAGGCCGAATTAAAGCCTTGAGTGTTTTGCTCAATGTAATCCTGATCAAGCTTGTCCTGCTTATTCAGATAGCTGAACAATTTATTAAACAAGGCGGTATCGGTACCTGACTTCAACGGCAAATGCAGATCAGCTATGTCGCAGGTGTCCGTTTTTCTTGGATCAATGACAACGACTTTCATCTCGGGGCGCTGTTCTTTAGCGGCCCTGATCCTTTGGAAAAGCACAGGGTGACACCAGGCGGTATTGGCTCCGACCAGCACGATCATATCGGCCAGTTCCAGATCCTCATAGCTGCCTGGAACGGTGTCAGTACCAAACGCCCTCTTCTGCCCTGCAACCGTTGAAGCCATGCAGAGTCTGGAATTGGTGTCCATGTTGCTTGAACCAATAAACCCTTTCATCAGTTTATTGGCCACATAGTAATCTTCGGTCAAAAGCTGACCAGAGCCGTACAATGCCACAGCTTCAGGGCCATGTTCTTCAAGGGTGGCTTTCAGTCGGTCTGCTACTTCATCCAGCGCTTTATCCCAGCTGACTCGCTGTTCATCAATGAAGGGGGTTAACAGTCGGCTCTCTAAAGAAACCGTCTCGCCAAGAGCACTGCCCTTGGAACACAACCGACCGAGGTTGGCAGGGTGGTCAGACCGGCCTTCTATATCGACCAGGTGCAGTTCTTTATCCCTGACCGTGGCCTTGATACCACAGCCAACACCGCAATAGGCACAGGTGGTATTGATAACCTGATGATGCTCGTTCATGTTGATATCATTCTTATTATTGCTGATGCCAGCCATGGGCTTACTTCCTATTCATCCGAGCGATTTATTCGAGCTATGCCCGTACTTTCCTAAGGCTCAGCCTTCCAGGTATCTCTTTCCGAAGATCAGTCGGTCTCGGGTATCCGAGATATCCTGCCCTGATTCCATCAGCTCCTGATACCAGAGGCCATCCGATGCGTCCCCATATAACAGAGCCCCCATCAAACGACCTTCTCGAATCACCAGCTTTCGATAGATACCCGTACCTGCAGCGTCGATGACGATCTCTTCATCACCTTCTTCAGGCACAAAACGACCGCTGGAAAACAGATCAACACCGTCCACTTTCAAACTGGTGGGAATAGGGACCGGTTCGAACCTTTCACCGGAAGTGCCGAGCAATCGGTGAACCGCTACTTCTGCATGACCATAGACGGGCGCTACAAGACCAAAAAGATCTGAGTTCAACTGAACACATTCCCCAATAGCCGTAACGGACGGGTCTGAAGTCTGCATCCGGTCGTTGACCAGAATTCCCCTGTCAGATTCAAGATTCGTCTCCTGAATCAACTCGATGTTGGGACGAACCCCCGCTGTCACCACCACCAGAGAAGCTGGCAAACACTCACCGTCCTTCAGTTGCACACCGGTCACTTTTCCGTTTTCGCCGGTATAGAAATCCAGCATGGCATTGCATCGGAACTCAATACCTCTGCTCTCCAGCTCTCCCTGCAACAACTTACCGGCTTTTTCATCCAGCTGACGGGCCATGGGAATCGGCATGGTGTCCACAACGGTCACTTTCATGCCACGACGAGCCAGACCGCTGGCACATTCCAGCCCCAGAAGACCACCGCCAATCACCACTGCCTGAGCATCGGGATTGGATGAAGCCTCCAGCATCAGCTCTACATCTTCAAGATTCCTGAAGGCCATGACCCCTTCAAGATCCGCACCGCTGACCGGAATCCGGTTAGGCAGCGATCCGGTCGCTAACACCAGATGATCGTATTCAAAACTCTGGCCACTGTCGGTCTCAACCTTTTTCAAATCAAGATTCAGGCCACTCACCCGGTATTCACTGCCCGACAGCAGACTGATGTTCTGCTCCTGATACCAGGATTCTGGCTGCAACTGAATACCCGGCAGATCAACACTGCCCGCCAACAGTTTGGATAATTGAATACGGTTGTAACCCGGACACGGCTCTTCCGAAAGCACCGTTACCTGAAACGGCTGACGCTTCTGCTCGATCAGCTTTTCCAGAAAGCGAACCGAGCCCATACCATTTCCGACCACCAGCAGCTTTTTTCTGGACGCCTGCCTGCTGACGGGATCGGCCTGCAATGCCGCTGTCATATCAGGCTGCCTCTACAGTGACCGAAGCCAGTGACACCTGGACTTTCTGATCAACCACTTCAACCGGATAGGCATTCAATGCTACCGTTTCATCTTCCAGGCACTGCCCGGTACTCAATTCAAAATGCTGTTTGTAAATGGGCGATGCCACGACCAGTCGGCCTTCCAGATCACCCACCAGCCCTCTGGAAATAACATTGGCCTCACTGAAAGGATCGTGATTGTCCAATGCATAAATACGGTCGTCTACTTTGAACAGGGCAACCTGAACTCCGTCCACCAGGGCACAAACGCCCAGGTTAGGAATAAGATCACTTTCACTGCAAACGGTGGTCCATTGAATATTAGCTATAGGCATCTGAGCCATGATTAAAGTCTCCTATTCTCTTAATAAGCTATGGTTCGTTCACAGTTGTTTCAGGGCAATTTTTTCGTCGTTGGTGGCCGGGCGAATCTGCTCACGCTCGGTCACAAACACCACATTGCTGTCGCTTTCGTCACTGTTGATAAAGTGATTGAATCGCTTGAGCTTTTCAGGGTCTTCAATGGTGGTTTTCCATTCGCACTGATAAGTGCCTACCAGGTAGGTCATCTCATCTTCCAGCTCCTGACAGATGCCCAGGCTGTCTTCGATAATCACTTCACGCAGGTAATCCAGCCCGCCTTCCAGATTCTCCATCCAGACAGACGTCCGCTGCAGACGATCAGCAGTACGGATGTAAAACATCATGAAACGGTCGATGTATTTCACCAGCGTTTCGTCGTCCAGCTCAGTAGCAAACAGGTCTGCATGGCGTGGTTTCATCCCGCCATTACCACACAGATAAAGGTTCCAGCCTTTTTCTGTAGCGATGACGCCCACATCTTTACTCTGGGCTTCTGCACACTCACGGGTACAACCGGAAACAGCCATCTTCACCTTGTGCGGTGAACGAACACCGCGATAACGATGCTCAACGGCTATGGCCATGCTGACACTGTCCAGTACCCCATAACGACACCAGGTGCTACCGACACAGGATTTTACGGTACGAAGTGATTTACCGTAGGCATGGCCGGTTTCAAAACCTGCATCCACAAGACGCTTCCAAATCTCGGGCAACTGCTCCACCCGGGCACCAAAGAGGTCGATACGCTGACCACCGGTAATCTTGGTATACAGGTTATAGTCCCGGCCTACCTCACCAATAGTGATTAGTTTTTCTGGAGTAATTTCACCGCCCGGCACTCTTGGAACGATGGAATAAGTGCCATCTTTCTGCATATTGCCAAGGAAATAGTCGTTGGTGTCCTGAACCTGAGCGTGTTGATCTTTCAGAACGTACTCGTTCCAGCAAGAAGCCAGAACGGAACCGATGGTCGGCTTACAGATATCACAGCCACGGCCTTTACCGTGTTTTTCCAACACTTCATTAAACGACTTGAGTTCACCTACACGAACCAGGTGATATAGCTCCTGTCTGGAGTGAGGGAAGTGTTCACAGATATCTTTCTTAACTTCTACACCCAGCTCGGTCAGCTCATGATCCAGCACTTGCTTGACCAGAGCCGTACAACCGCCGCAACCGGTACCGGCGCTGGTTTCGGCTTTCAAAGCGCCCATATCCATGCAACCACCGGCCACCGCATTGACCAGATCACCCTTGCTGACGTCATAGCAGGAACAGATTTGAGCGGTTTCAGGTAATGCAGCAACACCCAGCCCGGTGGCTGAAGAACCATCGGTCTGAGGCAGAATCAGTTCGGCAGGATTTTCTGGCGGGCGCATGTCGTTCAACATCATCTGCAGGAGGCTGCCATACTCTTCAGCCTCCCCAACCAGCACGGCACCCAATACTTTTTTCTTGTTCTTGGAAACCACCAGCTTTTTGTAGACTTCTTTCTCTTCATCAATCAGCTGATAGCTCAGGCAGCCTTCAGTGTTTCCGTGAGCATCACCAATACTGGCCACATCAACACCCATCAGCTTCAGCTTGGTGCTCATATCGGCACCGGTAAACTGGTTGCCACCCTGGCCTGTTAACTGATCAACGACCACCTGCCCCATTTGATAACCCGGAGCCACCAGTCCAAAGATTTTGCCATCCCAAAGGGCACACTCACCAATGGCATAGATGTTTTTATCGGATGTACGACAGTCGTTATCAATGACAATACCGCCACGTTCGCCCATTTCCAGGCCAGAACTCTTGGCCAGCTCATCACGGGGACGGATACCTGCAGAAAACAGGACAATATCGGTATTGAGGACTTCACCGTCGGCAAACTGCATTTGGTGAACAGCACCTTCGCCATCAACAATCTGCTTGGTATTTTTCGAGGTGTGAATACTGACACCAAGACCTTCAATTTTGCGTCTCAGCATGGCACCGCCACCGTCATCGACCTGAACAGCCATCAGGCGTGGGGCAAACTCTACAACATGGGTTTCCAGCCCCAGATCTTTCAGTGCCTTGGCGGCTTCCAACCCCAGCAGACCACCACCCACAACCGCACCTACTTTACTGTTGCGTGCAGCTTCTTTAATGGCTTCCAGATCTTCAATGGTGCGATAGACAAAACAGTTCTCCCGCTCATGACCCGGAACCGGTGGAACAAAAGGATAAGAGCCCGTAGCCAGTACCAGCTGGTCATAGGCCTGGATGGAACCGCTGGCGGTTTCAACTTTGCAGGACTCTCTGTCTATATTGACGATGGCTTCATCCAGAACCAGGTTGATGCCTTCCTGGTCATAAAAGCCTTCGCTGACCATGGACAGATCGTCCGCGCTGCGACCGCTGAAGAACTCACTGAGATGAACCCGGTCGTAAGCAGGGCGAACTTCCTCACCAAACACCACCACGTCGTAACGCTCAAGGCCACCGGCATCCACCAGTTTTTCCAGAAAGCGGTGACCTACCATGCCGTTTCCGACCACTACCAGTGTTTCTTTCCTGCTCATCTCGGACATCCCCTTCAGTGTGGAGCTTAAGCCGCTGCAACTGCTTCCTCTATACAGCGATCCTCTCCACTCAAGATTTTTTCTTTTTTTACCTGCCGCTCCTTATGCAACTGTCGTGCCCACTTTCAAACCCCTATTAATTCAGGGGCTTTTATTAAGCCAATTAAGGCGAGCGCACAAAAATGATGCACAAAAGAAACAATCCATAGACGACAAGCACCTTTTTGGTGAGTAATTGCATAAATCGAGACTATTTCTCAGGAAAGGTCTGGGCTACACCTCCAAAAATCAGGCTTTTCGGTATAGAAACAGAATAAATATGCAGATCAAATCAGTGCATTCGCCATGTTGGCCTGATGTTTGCCTATGGGTAGCTCGGAAGAAAAAAACAGCTCAAAGAAGAATTAGCACAAGCAAGGAGTTTGTATGAGCAATCCCGATTCATTCAATTTGTTTTCCTTTACCGGGAAAACAAAAATTCTACACCTTAGCTGGATTGCCTTCTTTATCAGCTTTGTGGTCTGGTTTAACCATGCTCCCCTGGCTCTGGCCATTTCAAAATCTCTTGGACTGACCCGTGAAGAATTAAAAACGCTGCTGATTCTTAACGTAGCGCTGACCATTCCAGCCCGTGTCATTATCGGCATGCTGACCGATGTTTATGGCCCCAGAAAAATCTATTCCGGTCTGTTGGCCGTCTGCAGTATTCCCTGCTTTATGTACGCCATGGCTGATGACTTCACCCAGGCGGCAATTGCCCGCTTTATGCTGGGTACGATTGGTGCAGGCTTTGTAGTCGGTATCCGTCTGGTATCGGAATGGTTCCCGGCTCGTCAGCTGGGTACTGCTGAAGGTATCTACGGTGGCTGGGGTAACTTTGGTTCGGCAGCTGCGGCCATGTCTCTGCCGACTATTGCCCTGCTCTTTGGCGGTGAAGACGGCTGGCGTTATGCCATCGGCATGACCGGTGTGATCTCCCTGCTGTTCAGTGTTGTCTTCTACATGAACGTCACTGACACACCTAAAGGCTCTACCTACTTCCGTCCAAAAAATGTTGGCGCTATGGAAGTGACCAGCAAAGGCGACTTTGCCCTGCTGTTGATCATGAAGATCCCGATGTATGCGGCGCTGGCTCTGCTGACCTGGAAGCTATCTCCCAATGGTGTTGCCATGCTGAGTGGCGAAATTTCCAATGCGATCTACGTGGTACTGGCGGCTATCTACCTGTTTGATTCCTGGAAAGTGTGGCAGGTTAACAAGCACATTTTCTCTGAACCTGTACCAGCGATTCACCAGTATCAGTTCAAACAGGTAGCGGTTCTTAACGTGCTTTACTTCGCTACCTTCGGTTCTGAGCTGGCCGTAGTTTCCATGCTGCCCCTGTTCTTCGCAGATACTTTTGAACTGGACCCTGTAATGGCCGGTCTGGTGGCATCTGCTTACGCCTTCATGAACCTGATGTCCCGTCCGGGCGGTGGATTACTGAGTGACAAGTTTGGCCGTAAGATCACCCTGCTGGTACTGACTGCAGGTCTGGCGGTTGGTTACTACGTAATGAGCATCATTGATTCCAGCTGGCCTCTGATTCTGGCTGTGGTTGCAGCGATGGCATGCTCTTTCTTTGTACAGGCTGGTGAAGGTGCAGTGTTTGCTGCGGTACCACTGATCAAGCGTCGCCTGACAGGCCAGATTGCCGGTATGACTGGAGCTTACGGTAATGTAGGTGCAGTCTTCTACCTGACCGTTCTGTCCATGGTGGACTACTCCACATTCTTCATGGTGATTGCGGGCACTGCGGTACTGGGCTTCTTCACCCTGTTCCTGATGGAAGAACCTAAAGGTCAGATTGCTGAAGTGATGCCTGATGGCAGTGTGACCATGATTGATGTGACTTAAATAAAACTTTCGATTCAGTGGCTCCCTGAGAGCCACTGAAACAAAGCAAAGTACTCAAGGCACACCACTCCAGCAACTCGCCCAATCAAGATTCATGAACTTTCTGGTGATAATAAAGTCAATGTATTACATTGTATATATAACATTAATCAGAGGAATTCATTATGCCCATGATTATGAAGCCAGTTCGTTTTGAAGAAAAATCTCTGGACAGGCTGGACAAACTTGCCGCTATTGAGGACCGTGATGCGTCATATCTCATTCGCGCTGCTGTTGATGCCATGCTGGATGCCCATGAATGGCAGGTTCAGGACTCTCTGGACACCTTGCAGAAAATTGACTCAGGAGAGATGGAGCTGGTCAGCCACGAAGATGTGAAAAAGCGTTTTCAGGCCAAGAGGACTAAGAATTGATCAAGTGGTCGAAGAAAGCAGAAGCTCAGCTTGAGAAACATTATGAGCTAATGCGGTTAAGAGAATACCAAGACCCTGATGCTGTTATAGATCGTATTTTTGAAGCTATAGAACACCTGGTGTTGAATCCAAAAATGGGTAAGGAACTCGTGGGCGGTCTTTATAAGTTGACCATTAAAAACCCGCAATATGTTGTGTTCTATACGGCAGGAAAAGACATCAGAATCACCGGTATCTACCACCATAGTCAGAATCGTCCCCTTCTATAAGTACGTCAGCGCCTCCTGAAAACTTGGCTACCTCCGCTATTGAGCATGTGTTATCTGCCTGTAAAAAAGAAAAAAAGACTATGAAGCAGTTAAGAATCACCACAGCCGGAGCCAGCAGTGCCGGTATCAAGGAAGAAAACCAGGACGCCTGGGTAGCGGAAGTACCTGCTCAATCCAGCGTAATGACTCATAAAGGTGCAGTACTGGCCCTGGCTGATGGTGTCAGCGCCTGCACAGAAGCCCGCCGGGCCAGTCATACCAGTATTTCCAGCTTTACTTCCGACTATTACAGCACCCCTGATTCCTGGACAGCCCGACACTCTGCCGCCAAGATTCTCAGCGCCCTGAACCGCTGGCTTTACCAGCAGGGTCATACCGATCCAAGGGATCAGGGCAGCTGGTGCACCACCTTTACCGCCATGATTCTGAAGTCGGCAACCGTACATCTTGTGCATACCGGTGACTCCAGAGCCTGGCGACTGAGAAACGGTGAACTGGAATGTCTGACTCGTGATCACACCGCCATCATGGGTGGACGATATTATCTGGGTAAAGCTCTGGGAATGTCCCCGGATGTTGAAGTGGATTACCGCTCAGAAGCGCTGGATACCGGTGACATCCTGTTGCTGACAACCGATGGCATACACGACTTTCTATCCCAGGATGATCTGATCGAGAGTTTCTCCCAATCAGACTCTCTGGACGAAGTAGCCCAAAGCCTGGTTGAAAAAGCCCTGAAACAGGGCAGTAATGACAATCTGACCTGTGTCGTATGCAGAGTGGACGAAGTGCCCGCAGGCGATCAAGCAGAAAACCTGCAAAGACTAGCGGAACTCAGGCTACCACCAGACCTTTACCCCGGCCAGATACTGGACGGCTACCGTATTCTTGAAGCGCTTCATGCCAGCAAGCGCAGTCAGTTGTATCTTGCAGAAGATACACAGTCAGAAGGTGACTCCCCGAATCATGTAGTCATCAAGACACCTTCCATCAATTTTGAGGATGACCCTGATTATCTTGAAGGGTTTATGCGGGAAGAGTGGATAGGAAGAAGAGTCCAGCACCCTTCTGTGATGAAAGTGTTTGCTCCAAAACCAGGCAGACAGTTTCTGTACCACACCTGTGAATACATTCGCGGGCAAACCCTGCGCAGTTGGATGCAGGACAACCCTAAACCTTCATTGACCGAAGTCAGGGGCATCGTCCAACAGATCATTACCGCTATTCGTGGATTACACCGGCTGCAGATTCTGCATCAGGACCTGAAACCGGAAAACCTGATGTTTGACCAGGAAGGTCGCCTGAAACTGATTGATTTTGGTTCTGCCAGAGTGGCGGGGGATAGAGAAAGTCAGCAGGGTTCTCAAACGGAACTGCCTCAAGGCACCAAAAATTACACAGCCCCCGAATACTTCCTGGATGGCAACATTGATGAGCGAGCAGACCAGTTTGCCATTGGCGTGATGGCTTATGAGTTGCTGACAGGAGAATTGCCCTACCCGGAACATTCAGGCAGCAGCATCAGGGTGCGGCATTATCAACATATGAAGTACAGACCTGCCAATCAGTCTGACTCCTCGATCCCATCTTGGATTGACTCGGCACTGGCAAAAGCAGTGGCTGCAGACCCGGCAAAACGCTACCCGGCCCTGTCTGAATTTTTGCAGGACCTGAAGCAACCCAACAGTTCATTCCAGAGTCGCAGTTTTCAGCCATTGATTGAAAGAAACCCTGTCCTGACCTGGCAGTTGATAGCGCTGTTACTCTTGATTATCAACCTGATCCAGTATTCAGGTATCTGAGTCAGTCACTAAAATGACACCCAGCCAAGCATACAATGAGGTGATTCATGCACCTATGACCAGCCGCAAAGCCAGATCCAGCAGTACTTCTGGTCAATTTTTAGCAGAACACTGACAGCTACCTTTTCCGGCGAGATACAGGTACTATGTCGCTCAATAGAAATGTTTGATCCATTTCAAAAACAGGATGTTAATGAGCTCAGGGACATCAGCTCGTGGGAACTTCACTTCAGCCCAAGTCTATGGGCGGTAGCGTGTCTGGTTATATCTTAATTTGTGTTTTTTTGTACAAAGCTACGGAAATTGGCTCGTAGAAGCATGTTCTAACTAATCGTTCTAACTTTTTGATTTTGAATCAGAACATGTTCAAAAAATAATCGGACGAATGTTGAGCGACAAATATACGAATTATGAAATGCTACTGCCTAACTAATGATCAATCTGAAGTATTTGACAGCAGAGACCTGGGAGTCATAAGGACTGCTGAAAGTTTTGTTACTCACAGATAGTTTGCTATGCGAAACTGAGTCGTATAAGTAAGCTGTTAGTTGAAGGAGATACATGGATAACATTTCAGTAATAACAAACATCGTTTTAGCATCATTGACGGCTATTTATGTATGGCTTACGCATAGGATGCTGAAAGCAGCAAAAGCAGGAAATCAATTAGGGAACCTGCGAATAACCTCTAATTTGCCTCCCTTCTTGAATCGAGTTCGAAATAGGACTGAAATCAGAGGTCAAAACCCCTTATTTGTATAATATTCAGCCACTTTCGTGGCTTCAGGGCGGACTAACCCTGTGCTCGGATCATTTGATCCAGTCGAACAATATTCGCCAGGGCAAATAAAGTAGACAGTTTATTGTCATTCTTCTTCAAACCTCGATACCTGGCTTTTATAAATCCAAATTGACACTTAATGATTCTGAAGGGGTGTTCGACTGCTGCTCTCAGACTGGCCTTGGTAAATTCCAGTTTGATGGGCACCTTATTTTTTCGGGGATGCTTCTTCAGCTCTTTCACGATGCTGGGCTTTTCAGCTATGAACCACTCAGCTTCACAGGACTCCAATTCTTTCCGATTCTCGGCCCCGCGATAGCCAGCATCTGCAAAGATAAATTGCTCATCACCGTGCAGCAGCTGTCCTGCCTGATTCAGGTCATGTTCGTTAGCTGGAGTGGTCGTCAAGCTGTGTGTAAAACCTGTTCTTGCATCAACACCTATATGGGCTTTCATGCCAAAGTGCCATTGGTTGCCTTTCTTGGTTTGATGCATATCCGGATCTCTTTGACGGGCATTATTCTTGGTAGACGTCGGCGCTTCAATAATAGTGGCATCAACCAAAGTACCTTCCTTGAGAATAATACCCGCATCGGTTAACCAGCCATTGATCTCCTGAAAAATAGCTCGACCCAGATGATGTTTTTCCAAAAGATGGCGAAAGTTCATGATCGTTGTGCGATCGGGTATAGGTTTGTCCAGAGTTAATCGGGCAAACAATCTCATGGAAGCTATTTCATACAATCCGTCTTCCATACCTTCATCACTGAGGTTATACCATTGCTGGAGACAGTGAATTCGCAGCATAGAGGGTAGAGGATAAGGAGGTCTTCCGTTGCCACGCTTAGGGTAATAGGGCTCGATTACGGCCTCTAAGCGTTTCCATGGAATCAGAACCTCCATTCTTTCAAGAAAAATTTCCCTACGAGTTCTGCGTCGCTTCTGGCTGAATTCACTGTCGGAAAAAGAGAGTTGTTGGTCCATGACTACCTCTGATCAAGCTGCTGAGATTATTATCTCATGATCAGGGACTTATTCGCAGGTTCCTTAGCACAGGTATTTTGCCTGAACAGCACAGAGGGCGCTCCTTTCAGTTCACTTCCTCATGTTTTTTCAGATTGTTAAGCGGGACTTAAGGCTATTTTGCTTGGTTTAGCGAATTCATGGTTTTATTAGACGATGGGATAGTAACGCTTTTTCAGTTCGTTCAAAAGCTCAAAGAGACCTTTTAGGAGAAAGGTTATGACTCTATGACGCCAGCGAATACATCGCCAGCAGCAGCTTGCTTATCGTGTTTTATAAACTAATCTGATTGCGTTGATTAAGTATCAAAAAGCAAGGGCATGAGAGTAGGCGGTGAATAAATTTAGGCTTAGTAAACAAGTATTCATGTCATTCTGCTGGCTTTCAGTGTTTGCTATTTCTGTTTTTACTGTCCCATTTTTTGTCGAAGCTTCTGATGAGAGTGTTGATGATTCTAACGATAGGGGGTGCTTATATCGATCGGGTGATAATGCACAGCAAGCCTTTGACTATTTTAAAGAAAACACCCACTTTCTTTCCCTAACCCATTCAAACGAAGGCCTCTGTCTGGGCTTGGCCTGTGCCTGGCTTCAGGCGGTTCTTGATCAGCCGGATTCTCGCTCGCGGCTCAAGCTGCGATTAGAGACTTGCAGCCGGAATTCAAAACAAGGCTGGCGTTATCAGGGTCAGTATTACAACAGCCTTCAAGAAGAACTTCAGGCAGCGCAGCAACGTTATGATGCCTATCGAACGGCATACGCCTCGCCAGACAACCCTGAAACACTGAAGCGTTTTTCAGAAATCGATGCAGAATCCGCCGAGCGGGTAGAAACCAAAGTCTGGGTTCAGTGGCTCTATCGTGAGCAGCAACGTCAGCAGGGGTGTTCGGCTAAAGTCACTGAAAGCGATAAAGCTCTGCCAAGACTCACCATGACCCAAGCTTGGCCTGTGGTCACCACTCGCGCCAGCACTGTGGAGCTGCTCAGAACACTTCGGAACCAGCCAGCTCCAGCCCATTATCTGCTGTCGTCAGGAAAGCATGCTCTGGCTCTGACCGTCGAGAAAGATCGACTCATTCTCTTTGACCAGAATGCTCCCTGCTACATCCATGAAACTCTCCCGGACAATAGCGACATTCTGGCCAGTGAACTCTTTGATGCCTTGGCTATCCAGCCCGACTGCAGTACCGCTATTGACCACAATGGCTCTGTGATTCGTTGCGGAACACTGTCAGCTGTTCAACCCGTTTCATCCTCTATCAGCTGGGAAGCGATAGAACCCATCATAGAAAACCTGATGAACAACCGGGTGGCCGTATGGACGCTTCAAGCGGTTCTACCAGAGAATGTCAGCGAGGAACGAAAGACAGAAGCTGACTGGCGAACAGAATGGCTGGTGGAAAACCTGTCAAAACGCTTTCCAGTGCCTGCCAACACCCTTGATGCTGACGGCTACAGTCGCCTGCATCTGGCCAGTCGATTAGGTAATCTGGAGAGTGTCGAGACGTTGCTGGTAGAGGGTGAAGACCCCGCTTTTCAATCACCTGAGGGGCTGACAGCGTTTGACTTGGCGTGTCATCATTACCCCGATATAGCCAAGCGTTTGCAACAGGCATTGCAACAACAGGGCATACAGCCTGTCTGCACCCCGGATAAAACCGGCACTTTTCATCCCCAACTTCATAAACCATGGAGACCTGCCCAGGCTCCCCTGCCTGATGATCTGGTGCAGGCTCACCGTGAAATCATGCAAAACCGACTTCCCGGAAGCTCTGTAACCGTTCAGGGGGCAACCACTATCCGGCCGTTACAGGATCATTGCCCGGTTGGAGGTTGTAGCCAGGCTGGAAGCAGTTGGGAAGACTTTAAGTTCCGCAAGGCGCTGGGCACCATAGGGCGTGGAGAAGATCCAGTATCCCGATTTGTGGATCGGATAGAGCAGGTTCATGATGATATTGTAGGGTTTGTGACGGATCACCACCCAACCCTGTCAGCCATCATGATCACTTCAAGAGAAGTGCAGGGGAAACTTGTCGCTGAGCAGGTTGATTTGCTAGACAGAGCCACTGGAAGGGTCATCAGCCAAAGCTGGAGCAACCTTGACCAGAACCTTAAGGATGAATTTAATGGGTTGCTGAAGGTTGCGGCGGTTATGCCGGGCGGGAAGCCTATTAAGAGTGTGACTTCTAATATTAATCCAAAAAATTTGATTGGAAGACAAACTCCTGCTGAGATGTCAGAATCAAAAGTGAACAGTATTAGAAAAAAATATAGGAAGGCAGAAGGGTATAACCAGATACCTATCGATGTTGCAGAAGTTGATGGCGGTCAAAAGATTATTCTGGATGGGCATCATCGTTGGCAGGCTGCAATTCGAGAGAAACTAGATGAAGTACCTATAAAAATTCATAAAGTAAGCAAAGAACAAGCAGATGGACTGCTAAAGGAAGCAGCGGAGGCCAAACTTTATGAAGACCATTGATATGATAAGAAAATTTATTTGCCTTCAGTCTGGACTCATGTCTGAATTTAGACGTCAGTTTCCTGATTGTCAGGATTACAGATTCCTATTGGACTTTCCCAAAAAAGGTCATATAAATTATGGTGGATATGAATGGTCATTCATTAAACATGGCGCAGGGCTCTTGTTTGTGAATCAATCAAATCATCAAGAGATAGATATTAACAGAAGTGCTTCAAATCCGATTTTTTTTGATATTCAAAGAATAAAGCAATATTTTGAATCTCAAAAAATGTGTTCAAACTGTATTGAAGACGATATTTACGCAGCTATAGAAGAAGGAAAAGTCATAGAGATTGATCATGAATATAAATTACTCAAACTAAAATAAGTCTTAACTGCATTGTGAATCATGAAAAGCGATTAGCTTTGCTCGATAGGGTAACGGGAAAGATAGTTCCAGAGCTGGAGCAGCCTTAACCAGAACCTTAAGAATAAACCCGAAGCAAGCTCCGGGTTTAGATATACAGAAAAGAACAAATTGTCTTTATGCCTGCTCAGCAGTGCTCTCTTCCACAGGTTTGGGCGAGGCCTTAGCCAGACAGATAAAGCCTGCTATACCGGCTATCAGCGAGGCTACCAGAACCCCTGCTTTCGCCAGCACCAGATCATTTGGACTGCCAGCAAATGCCAGTTCAGATATAAAGATCGACATGGTGAAACCAATACCGCCCAGGAACGCAACACCGACAATATGCAGGAAGTTGCAATTATGAGGCAGCTCACCCCAACCCAGCTTCCAACCCACCCATGTGGCTCCGGCAATACCAATCAGTTTTCCGAGCACCAGACCCAGGGTGACACCCAGAGTGATGTTATTGAAGATTTCTGTATCTCCAGAAAAAACGTTGAAGGGAATGCCTGCGTTCGCCAGAGCAAAAATAGGGATCACTATGTAGGTAACAGGCAGGTGCAGACCTGTTTCAATTCGTTGCAGTGGAGCTTCTGCCAACCGGGAACCATCTCCCAGAGCCCGAACATAAGCACGCATTTTTTCATTGCGCAAAACATTCTCACCGGGCCGATAACTGCTATCAAATCGTCGAATCAGATTTTTTATCTGGTCACTGAATGCTACAGGATCGTATTTAGGTTTGGCTGGTACGGCAAAGGCAGTAATAACGCCCGCCAGTGTTGCATGAATACCTGCTTCGTATAACTGGAACCAGAGACCAGCCCCCACAAGCAAATACGGCAGTGGGTTACGAATACCGGAAGCATTCAGAACCGATAACAATGCAGTAAAGCCAGCAGCCCATATCAAGGCAACCTGATTGATTTCATTGGTATAGAAAAGAGCAATGATTGCAATGGCGCCAAGGTCATCCACAATCGCCAAAGCCACCAGGAAGGTAATCAGGCTGTTAGGAACACGGCCACCGAGAAGTGCGCATGTGCCGACAGCAAAGGCAATATCCGTTGCCATCGGAATACCCCAACCATCAGCAGCAACGCCGGTTGGGTTGATGCTGGCGTAGATAAGAGCGGGTACCACCATGCCACCAATGGCTGCCATGATAGGCAGAACGGCATGTTTGAGATCCGACAATTCCCCTACAAGAAATTCACGCTTGAGTTCGAGACCTACGTGGAAAAAGAAAAAAGCCATCAGACCATCATTAACCCAATGATGGATAGACATCTTCAGGCCGCCATCACCGAAAGAGATGCCTGCGTAAGTCTTTAGAATATGTTCGTAGGCAGGGTAAAGATTACTGTTTGCAACCACGAGTGCGATTACAGCGCAGATCATCAGCAAAATGCCGCTGGTAGTCTGACGATGGATAAATTCTTCAAAAGGCGTGAGGATGCGATCAAATGCCTCCTCCCAGCGAGCGTTATAAACTTTGCCTTTTCGACCAATAAACTTTTTAAAATTATTTTCAGCCACAGCGACTCCGTGCGAGTGTCCAGCAATGACATCGTAGCCTACATCATGCGCCAGTAGATGTAATCACTAATTCTTATCCGTCAGCCATTTCTCACAGCACTCTATCCTGTGCTGCACTATTTCAGCCCCTTCCAGCCCATAAATGACAGCGCTTTCGCACTCAAACAGTGCAATGCATTTATCCCATAATTTACGGTTTCAGTCACTACTGTCTGAAACCGTTGTAAGGCACGGATTGCACTCGCATCCACTTCTCGGAGTAACCTGCCATCAAGCAATTACACAACTGTCCCAGTCAGACTGATGGAGTGTTTTTCAGGGAAGCCATACTCGTGGGCAATCCAATGGAATGTACAAGTTTGATATCTCCAGATACAAGAAAGGCTGCACAAGGCAGCCTTTCTCTAGCATCGGATAGCTTAAGCTATCAGACTTCGCCGAAGTTAAGAGCTTCAGACAGAGCCGCTTCAACTTCAGAAGCAGATACCTTGCTCGGTACTTCGAACTCTGGCTCTTCACGACCCTTACGACGCTCTTCGTGGTAAGTGAGACCTGTACCAGCCGGGATCAGACGACCCACCACTACGTTCTCTTTCAGACCACGCAGGTAATCGCGCTTGCCGGTCACCGCCGCTTCGGTCAGTACTCTTGTGGTTTCCTGGAAGGAAGCCGCAGAGATGAAGGACTCGGTAGCCAGAGACGCTTTGGTGATACCCAGCAGTACACGCTCGTACTTGGCAGGGATCTTGTCCTGGGAACCCAGCTTCTCGTTCTCTTCCAGAACTGAGGTCAGTTCCATCTGATCACCACGGATCAGTGAAGAGTCACCGGTGTCGCTGACTTCTACCTTACGCAGCATCTGACGCAGGATGGTTTCGATGTGCTTGTCGTTAATCTTAACGCCCTGCAGACGGTATACGTCCTGGATTTCGTTAACGATGTAACGGGCCAGCTCACCGACACCCAGCAGACGCAGAATGTCGTGCGGGTTGGTAGGACCGTCGGAGATTACTTCACCCTTGGTAACCTGTTCACCTTCGAACACGTTCAGGTGACGCCACTTCGGAATCAGCTCTTCATACGGATCGCTGCCATCGTTCGGAGTGATAACCAGACGCTTCTTGCCTTTGGTCTCTTTACCGAAGCCGATAGTACCGGTGATTTCCGCAAGGATAGAGTGCTCTTTCGGCTTACGGGCTTCAAACAGGTCGGCCACTCGTGGCAGACCACCGGTGATGTCCTTGTTACCGCCAGACTGCTGTGGAATACGGGCAACAACGTCACCGATTTCTACAGTGGTTCCGTCCGCCAGGTTAACCAGAGCGTTCGCAGGCAGGAAGTACTGCGCCGTTACGTCGGTGTTAGGCAGCTTCAGTTCTTTACCGTTGGCATCCAGCAGCTGGATAGCAGGACGAATGTCCTTACCAGCAGAAGGACGATCCTTCGGATCCAGCACTTCGATGTTGGACAGACCGGTCAGCTCATCAGTCTGAGTCTTGACGGTAATGCCTTCTTCCATGCCCAGGAACTTAACGGTACCGGACAGTTCGGTCACGATTGGGTGCGTGTGTGGATCCCACTTGGCTACAACCTGACCAGGTTCAACGCCAGTGTTGTCCTTAACAGACAGAACAGCACCGTATGGCAGCTTGTAACGCTCACGCTCACGACCAAACTCATCAGCAATGGCCAGCTGGCCGGAACGACTTACAGCAACCAGATTGCCGTCTTTACGCTCAACATGCTTCAGGTTCAGCAGACGTGCTGTACCCTTACTCTTCACAGAGATGTTGTCCTGTGCGGAAGCACGGGAGGCAGCACCACCGATGTGGAAGGTACGCATGGTCAGCTGTGTGCCGGGCTCACCGATGGACTGTGCAGCGATAACGCCAACAGCTTCACCCTTGTTAACCAGGTGTCCGCGACCGAGATCACGACCGTAGCAGCTGGAGCAGATACCGTAGCGGGTATCACAAGTGATTGGAGAACGAACATTGACTTCATCAACGTTCATCAGCTCCAGTCGCTTAACCCAGGCTTCATCGATCAGGGTACCGGCTGGTACTGCAATCTCGTTATCCGCACCAGGCTTCAGTACGTCTTCAGCAACAACACGGCCCAGAATACGCTCACCCAGAGGCTCAACAACTTCACCGCCTTCGATGTGCGGAGTCATTGGCAGACCACGTACTGTGCCACAGTCGTCTTCAGTAACAACCAGATCCTGAGCCACGTCTACCAGACGACGAGTCAGGTAACCGGAGTTAGCTGTCTTCAGAGCGGTATCCGCAAGACCCTTACGAGCACCGTGAGTAGAGATGAAGTACTGCAGTACGTTCAGACCTTCACGGAAGTTCGCGGTGATAGGTGTCTCGATGATGGAGCCATCTGGCTTGGCCATCAGACCACGCATACCAGCAAGCTGACGAATCTGTGCGGCACTACCACGAGCACCGGAGTCAGCCATCATGTAAACGCTGTTGAAGGATTCCTGTTCTTCCTCTTCACCCTGACGGTTAATCACGGTGTCGGACTTCAGGTTGTCCATCATGCGCTTGGCCAGCAATTCGTTGGCACGAGACCAGATATCGATCACCTTGTTGTACTTCTCACCCTGGGTTACCAGACCGGAAGCAAACTGGTTTTCAATTTCACGAACTTCTTCGTTAGCATCATCGATGATACGGCTCTTGTCACCCGGGATAACGAAGTCGTTAACACCGATGGAAGAACCGGAGATGGTCGCGTAGTGGAAGCCCATGTACAGCATCTGGTCAGCAAAGATAACAGTTTCTTTCAGACCAACGTTGCGGTAGCAGGTATTCAGCAGACGAGAGATCGCCTTCTTCTTCATGGTCTGGTTGACCAGTTCGAAAGGCAGGCCTTCAGGCACAATTTCCCACAGCAGGATACGACCAATGGTGGTATCAGCCAGGAAAGCATTGCTGTGCTCTACGCCGTCGTCGTCTTTGTATCTTTCAGCAACACGTACCTTGATGCGGGCATGCAGGTCAGCATGGCCAGTACGGTACGCACGCAGGGCTTCGTTGACGTCAACGAAGGCCATGCCTTCACCCTTGGCGTTAATACGGTCACGGGTGATGTAGTACAGACCCAGTACAACGTCCTGGGAAGGTACGATGATAGGTTCACCGGATGCAGGCGCCAGGATGTTGTTGGTAGACATCATCAGGGCACGGGCTTCCAGCTGGGCTTCCAGAGTCAGAGGTACGTGTACCGCCATCTGGTCACCGTCGAAGTCAGCGTTATAAGCCGCACACACCAGTGGGTGCAGTTGAATCGCTTTACCTTCGATCAGAACCGGTTCGAACGCCTGGATACCAAGACGGTGCAGGGTGGGTGCACGGTTCAGCATAACCGGGTGTTCACGGATTACGTCAGCCAGAACGTCCCAAACCTCAGGGGTTTCACGTTCTACCATCTTCTTGGCAGCTTTGATGGTGGTCGCCAGACCTTTGGCTTCCAGCTTACCGAAGATGAATGGCTTGAACAGTTCCAGAGCCATTTTCTTGGGCAGACCGCACTGATGCAGACGCAGGGTAGGACCTACGGTGATTACAGAACGACCAGAGTAGTCAACACGCTTACCAAGCAGGTTCTGACGGAAACGACCCTGCTTACCCTTGATCATGTCGGCCAGGGATTTCAGAGGACGCTTGTTGGAACCGGTGATGGCACGGCCGCGACGACCATTATCCAGCAGCGCGTCTACAGATTCCTGCAGCATACGCTTTTCATTGCGGACAATGATGTCTGGAGCGTTCAGGTCGAGCAGACGCTTCAGACGGTTGTTACGGTTGATCACGCGACGGTACAGATCGTTCAGGTCGGAAGTCGCAAAACGACCGCCATCCAGAGGTACCAGAGGACGCAGATCGGGTGGCAGAACCGGCAGAACGGTCAGAATCATCCACTCAGGATTGTTACCTGACTTGTGGAAAGCTTCCAGCAGCTTCAGACGCTTGCTCAGTTTCTTCAGCTTGGTTTCAGAGTTGGTTTGCGGAATCTCTTCACGCAGCATTTCAACTTCTTCGCCCAGCTCAATGTCTGCCAGCAGAGCCTTGATGGCTTCAGCACCCATGCGGGCGTCAAAGTCGTCACCAAACTCTTCCAGAGCTTCGTAGTACTGCTCGTCGTTGAGCAGCTGATTCTTCTCCAGGGTAGTCATACCCGGATCGATCACTACGTAAGACTCAAAGTACAGTACCCGCTCAATGTCACGCAGGGTCATGTCAAGTAACAGACCGATACGGGACGGCAGGGATTTCAGGAACCAGATGTGGGCAACAGGGCTGGCCAGTTCGATGTGACCCATACGGTCACGACGTACTTTAGCCAGTGCTACTTCTACGCCACACTTTTCACAGATTACACCACGGTGCTTCAGACGCTTGTACTTACCGCACAGGCACTCGTAATCCTTAACCGGGCCAAAAATCTTGGCGCAGAAAAGGCCGTCACGCTCAGGCTTGAACGTACGGTAGTTGATTGTTTCCGGCTTTTTAACTTCACCGTAAGACCAGGAACGTACCATCTCTGGGGAAGCCAGACCGATACGAATCGAGTCAAACTCTTCAGTTTGACCCTGGGTCTTGAGTAGATTCAGCAAGTCTTTCAAGATCGCATCTCCTCGATCAATCCGGTAGCCGGGCTATGCCCGACCACCCGATTTCACGTATTCGTTATTCGGTGTCCAGCTCAATGTCGATACCCAGAGAACGAATCTCTTTCAACAATACGTTGAAGGACTCGGGCATCCCGGCTTCCATTCGATGATCACCATCGACGATGTTCTTGTACATCTTGGTACGGCCGGCGACATCATCAGACTTAACAGTCAGCATTTCCTGCAGGGTGTAGGCAGCACCGTATGCTTCCAGTGCCCATACCTCCATCTCACCGAAACGCTGACCACCGAACTGGGCTTTACCACCCAGCGGCTGCTGGGTAACCAGAGAGTAGGAACCAGTTGAACGTGCGTGCATCTTGTCATCAACCAGGTGGTTGAGCTTCAGCATGTACATGTAGCCAACGGTTACCGGACGGTCAAAGGCATCACCCGTACGACCATCGCTCAGTTTTACCTGACCTGTGTCGCTGATATCAGCCAGACGCAGCAGTTCCTTCACTTCAGACTCTTTGGCGCCGTCAAATACAGAGGTGGCCATGGGGACACCGCCGCTCAGGTTCTTGGCCAGATCCATGATTTCTTCATCAGAGAACGTGTCCAGCTCCTCAACACGACCGCCGCCAACACCGTTATAGACCTGATCCAGGAACTCACGAATTTCAGCGACTTTCTTCTGGGACTCGATCATCCGGTTGATCTTGTGACCCAGACCGCGTGCCGCAGCACCCAGGTGAGTTTCAAGAACCTGACCAACGTTCATTCGAGACGGTACACCCAGAGGGTTAAGTACGATATCAACCGGGTTACCTTCTTCATCGTATGGCATGTCTTCGACAGGCATGATGATGGAGATAACACCCTTGTTACCGTGACGACCCGCCATCTTGTCACCAGGCTGGATACGACGCTTGATAGCCAGGTAAACCTTGACGATTTTCAGAACGCCAGGCGCCATGTCGTCGCCAGTCTGCAGCTTTTTCTTCTTGTCTTCGAAGCGCTCGTCGAGCTGTGCACGACGCTCTTTCAGCTGTTCTCTAGCCAGATCCAGCTGCTCATTCAGAGCTTCGTCAGACATGGACAGACGGAACCACTGCTCGTGCTCCAGACCATTCAGGAACTCGTCAGTGATGGTGTTGCCCTTGCTCAGACCAGGACCACGGTCAACAGGCTGACCACGCAGAGCTTCACGCAGACGGTCGAAGGTATCTTCTTCAACAATACGGAACTCTTCGTTCAAGTCTTTACGGTACTCGTCCAGAGCCGCCTTTTCGATGGCCTGGGCACGGACGTCTTTCTCAACACCATCACGGGTGAATACCTGTACGTCGATAACGGTACCTTTTACAGAGGTAGGTACACGCAGAGAAGTATCTTTAACGTCAGAAGCCTTCTCACCGAAGATCGCACGCAGCAGTTTTTCTTCCGGAGTCAGCTGAGTCTCACCTTTAGGTGTTACCTTACCGACCAGAATGTCGCCAGCGCCTACTTCAGCACCCACATAAACAATACCGGCTTCGTCCAGTTTGTTCAGTGCAGATTCACCTACGTTTGGAATATCAGAAGTAATTTCTTCTGGTCCCAGCTTGGTGTCACGAGCCACACAGGTCAGTTCCTGGATGTGAATCGTGGTGAAGCGGTCTTCCTGTACAACACGCTCGGAGATGAGGATGGAGTCCTCGAAGTTGTAACCGTTCCAGGGCATGAACGCTACGCGCATGTTCTGACCCAGAGCCAGCTCACCCATGTCTACGGATGGACCGTCAGCCATGATGTCGCCGCGGGCGATGGTTTCACCGGCACGAACCAGTGAGCGCTGGTTAATACAGGTGTTCTGGTTAGAACGGGTGTACTTGGTGAGGTTATAGATGTCTACACCGGCTTCACCAGGCTGCAGTTCATCATTGTTGACACGAACAACGATCTTCGCCGCATCAACAGTATCGATGACACCACCACGCTGGGCAACAACACATACGCCGGAGTCGGACGCTACGTTGCGCTCCATGCCGGTACCTACCAGAGGCTTGTCGGCGCGCAGAGTTGGAACTGCCTGACGTTGCATGTTCGATCCCATCAAGGCACGGTTAGCATCGTCGTGCTCGAGGAATGGAATCAAGGACGCCGCAACGGAAACCACCTGCTTGGTAGAAACGTCCATGTACTGGACTTTTTCAGGACCCATCAGGGTAAATTCGTTACGGTGACGAACGTTAACCAGCTCTTCTGTCAGGATTTTGCTGTCGTCCATCTTTGCAGAAGCCTGAGCGATAACGTACTCACCTTCTTCGATGGCGGACAGGTAGTCGATCTCGTCAGTAACCTTGCCGTCAACAACCTTGCGGTATGGGGATTCCAGGAAACCGTAGTCGTTGGTACGAGCATAGGTCGCCAGGGAGTTGATCAGACCGATGTTTGGACCTTCAGGCGTTTCGATAGGACATACACGACCGTAGTGGGTTGGGTGTACATCTCGAACCTCAAAACCTGCACGCTCACGGGTCAAACCACCAGGGCCGAGCGCGGATACACGACGCTTGTGAGTTACCTCGGACAGCGGGTTGTTCTGGTCCATAAACTGGGACAGCTGGCTGGAACCGAAGAATTCCTTGATAGCAGCAGCTACTGGCTTGGCGTTGATCAGATCCTGAGGCATCAGGCCTTCAGATTCTGCCAGGCTCAGACGCTCCTTAACGGCACGTTCAACTCGAACCAGACCTACACGGAACTGGTTTTCAGCCATTTCACCCACGGAACGAACACGACGGTTACCGAGGTGGTCGATATCGTCACAGATACCTGTACCGTTACGGATGTCTACCAGCGTTTTCAGAACGTCAACGATATCGGCATTGTCCAGAACACCTGAACCGGTGTCAGCTTCACGACCCAGACGACGGTTGAACTTCATACGACCTACCGCAGAGAGGTCATAGCGCTCTGGAGAGAAGAACAGGTTACCGAACAGGGTTTCTGCTGCTTCTTGTGTAGGTGGCTCACCAGGACGCATCATACGGTAGATTTCTACCAGTGCTTCCAGGCGGTTTGTTGTAGTGTCTGTGCGCAGGGTATCAGAGATGTATGAACCGCAATCCAGTTCATTAGTGTACAGGGTTTCAACCTGTTTGATACCGGCTGCCAGCAGCTTTTCGTAAACTTCAGGTGTGATTTCAGTGTTGCATTCAACAATGATTTCACCGGTTGCAGAATGAACAACTGTCTTGCCCAGAACCTTGCCGTAAATATACTCAACCGGAGCGTCCAGCTGTTCAATACTGGCTTTCTGTAGCTGACGGATGTGACGTGCAGTAACACGACGACCCTGTTCAACCAGAACATTGCCTTCACCGTCTTTAATGTCAAAGCTTGCAGCTTCACCACGCAGGCGCTCAGCGGCAAACTCAGTACTGACAGTTTCAGCACCAATGCTGAAGTCTACAGTATCGAAGAAGTAGTTCAGGATCTCTTCATTGCTCATGCCCAGGGCACGCAGAAGGATCGTAGCAGGCAGCTTACGACGACGGTCGATACGTACGTAAAGCATGTCCTTCGGATCAAACTCGAAGTCCAGCCATGAGCCACGGTAAGGAATTACACGGGCAGAGTACAGCAGTTTGCCTGAAGAGTGAGTCTTACCACGGTCGTGGTCAAAGAACACACCAGGAGAACGGTGCAGCTGAGATACAATTACACGTTCAGTACCATTTATTACAAAGGTACCGTTCTCAGTCATGAGCGGAATTTCGCCCATGTAAACTTCCTGTTCCTTGATATCCTTGATTGCCTTGTTGGCAGAGTCTTTGTCATAAATAATCAGGCGCACTTTTACACGCAGAGGAACTGCGTAAGTGACACCACGAAGTTGACATTCCTTGACATCAAACGCAGGAGTACCGAGCCTATAGCTCACGTATTCCAGCGCCGCATTTCCAGAATAACTTACGATTGGAAATACGGATTTGAATGCAGCATGAAGACCAATGTCCTCACGTGCGGCCGGCTCTTTTCCGGACTGCAGCAGCTTGTGATAAGAATCAAGCTGAATCGCCAGAAGATAGGGCACATTCATGACATGCGGCAATTTGCCGAAGTCTTTGCGGATGCGTTTTTTCTCTGTATACGAGTATGCCATCAGCGTTCCCCAGCTTGGTCACCTGGTTCTGGCTTCAGACCGTCTGGTCTGGCCATCTAGGTTTATTGAGGGCGGGTGGCCCCCTTTTGATACCCAATTAAAAAACGGTGATTTCAACCGTTACCGTTGCATGAGCTTTAGCGTCCAGAATAAAAGTCAGACTTTCATCCACTACCTGCCAATGACACTGCAACTTTCTCAGATTGAAGGAGGTTTACTTCGACGCGGTTGCAGGACATACGGCGTGTGCCCTAACCGGTTTTGACTCCATCAATTTATTGAGCAGCCATCGATCACTGCCATCCAGCATGGAACGATATAGCTCATACAACGGAAAAAGGCCGGTGCCATACAGGCACCAGCCACCTGAGTCTATTATGCAATAGGCTCTGGATATTTCAACGCTGTCGTAGAATTACTTGATTTCTACGGAAGCGCCAGCTTCTTCCAGCTGCTTCTTCAGCTCTTCAGCTTCGTCCTTGCTCACGCCTTCTTTCAGAGGAGCAGGAGCGCCGTCTACAACGCCTTTAGCTTCTTTCAGACCCAGGCCAGTCGCGCCGCGAACAACCTTGATTACGTTTACTTTCTTGTCGCCAGCAGCAGTCAGAATTACGTCGAATTCAGTCTGTTCAGCAGCAGCAGCGCCAGCGTCGCCAGCAGCAGCAGGAGCAGCAGCAACTGCAGCAGCAGCAGAAACGCCGAACTTCTCTTCCATAGCTTCAACCAGCTCAACAACGTCCATTACGGACATTTCAGCGATTGCATTCAGGATATCTTCTTTAGACAGAGCCATTGTATGTCTCCAAAAATCTTTGTTGGGTATATAACCCGGAATTCATTAAATAAGAGAGAAAAACCAGCCTGTGCAGGATTATATGCCCGCTAAGGGCTTCACCTGCCAAAAGGCTTATGCGGCTTTCTTCTTCTCGTCGGCAACAGCTGCCACTACACGTGTAATGCTTGATGGGAACTCGTTCAGAGTTCTTGCAAGCTTGGTTACAGGTGCAATCATTACACTCATCAGCATCGCGCGAGCCTGATCCAGAGTAGGCATCTTGGCCAGAACATCAATCTGTTCTGCACCCAGAACCTGTCCAGAGATGGACAGAGCCTTAACTTCCAGAGCATCGTTCTCTTTAGCGAAGTCCTTCATCAGACGCGCTGCCGCGCCTGGGTCTTCCTGAGAGAAGGCCAGCACAGTTGGACCAACCAGAGAGTCTTGCAGGCACTCAAATTCAGTGCCTTCAACAGCGCGCTTGGCCAGGGTGTTACGTACAACCTTCAGGTATACGCCACCGTCACGAGCCTGCTTACGCAGTTGAGTCATCTGGTCAACCGTGAGACCACGGTAGTCCGCGATTACAGCCGACAGAGCGCTTTGTGCAGCCTCGCTGACTTCGGCGACAATCGCCTTCTTGTCTTCGAGTCCTAACGCCATTGGCTTTACTCCAATTTATGAAGTGAACACTCAGCTATTCAACTAATGAGTAGCTGAGCACTTACAATACGGTGAAGGGTCAAATAGCAAAAAACTGAATCAGTCTTTTGTATTGCTCACCGTCTACGCAGGAAATTAAGTATCAATCTTTTTGTCAGGCCTCCTGGCCCAACCCTGATTTAACAGGCACAGATCTCAACACCTACGATCTTTGACGGCCTCCGGAAAACCGAAGACCCCAAAGTCTTTCGGATACCTGCAGACATCCGGCCTGCAGCATTCCCTATCTCTATGCCAGCCCTGAACTGCATTGCTCAAGGCTGTTCAGCAAAAGCTGTGAATATTAGATATTCAGAGAGCTCATGTCGATGGTCAGACCTGGGCCCATAGTCGAGGACAGGGTAACCTTCTTCATGTAAACACCCTTGCTGGAAGAAGGCTTCAGCTTCTTCAGTTCAGCCAGCAGTGCTTCAGCGTTCTCTTGCAGAGAGCCCGCTTCAAAATCGATCTTGCCGATACCTGCGTGGATGATACCGTTCTTGTCAGTACGGAAACGTACCTGACCGGCTTTAGCATTTTTAACTGCTTCAGCAACGTTTGGAGTAACAGTACCCACTTTAGGGTTAGGCATCAGGCCGCGTGGACCCAGGATCTGGCCCAGCTGACCTACAACGCGCATCGCATCAGGAGAAGCGATTACTACGTCAAAGTTCATTTCGCCAGCTTTAACCTGTGCAGCCAGGTCATCCATACCAATGATGTCAGCACCAGCTTCTTTAGCGGCTTCAGCGTTTGCGCCCTGCGTAAACACAGCAACACGAACGTCTTTACCAGTACCAGCAGGCAGCACGGTAGAACCACGAACAACCTGATCGGATTTACGAGGATCCACGCCCAGATTCACAGCAATCTCAACGGATTCCTTGAACTTAACGCTGGATACTTCTTTCAGGACGCTAGCAGCTTCTTCAAAGGAATAAGCCTTTTCAGCTACAACCTTCTCAGCGATCATTTTGGCGCGCTTGGTCATTTTAGCCATTATTCTACACCCTCCACGTTGACACCCATGGAACGAGCAGAACCAGCGATAGTGCGGATTGCCGCATCTTCGTCTGCTGCAGTCAGATCAGGCTCTTTAATCTTGGCCACTTCCAGCAGCTGCTCACGAGTAGCAGCACCCACTTTTTCAGTGTTTGGACGACCGGAACCTTTCTTCAGCTTCAGAACTTTCTTCAGCAGAACAGATGCAGGCGGAGTTTTAGTCTCAAAAGTGAAGCTACGGTCGCCGTATACGGTAATAATTACCGGGATTGGCATACCAGCATCCAGCTCTTGAGTCTTAGCGTTAAACGCCTTACAAAACTCCATGATGTTCACGCCGTGCTGACCCAGAGCAGGACCAACAGGTGGTGAAGGATTAGCTTTACCTGCAGGAACCTGCAGTTTGATGTAAGCTTCGACTTTCTTAGCCATATCAACCTCAACAATGGGTCACCGCTTTAATCTCTGCCTCTTGACTAACATCAAGAAACAGGCATCTCAGCTACCCGTTTTAGGCTTACGCCCTTCAGATAAAAACCCTGTACTGCATACACAGTACAGGGTCTTGAATACTTAAAGCCTTCAAACTCAGACTTTTTCGACCTGAATAAATTCCAGCTCGACAGGGGTAGAACGACCAAAGATCATCACCGCAACATGCAGGCGACTCTTCTCATAGTTCACTTCTTCTACCACACCATTGAAGTCTGCAAATGGACCATCAATGACTCGAACCATTTCACCAGGTTCAAACAATGTCTTAGGACGAGGTTTCTCAACACCTTCCTGAACACGCTGCAATATAGCATCCGCTTCCTTTTCAGTAATCGGCGCGGGTTTATCTGCCGTCCCGCCAATAAAGCCCATTACTCGAGGAGTATCTTTAATAAGATGCCAGCTATCTTCGTTCATTTCCATCTGGACTAACACGTATCCAGGGAAGAACTTACGCTCACTTTTGCGCTTCTGGCCGTTTCGAATCTCGACCACTTCTTCTGTGGGCACCAAAATCTCACCAAAGAGATCTTCCATACCATGAAGCTTTACGCGCTCGATCAGCGAACGCATCACCTGCTTTTCATAGCCGGAGTAGGCATGAACCACATACCAACGTTTCGCCATTATTTATCCCTATCCAATCAGGCTACTGATGATCCAGCCTAGCAGAGAATCAAGCGCCCACAAAATGAGCCCCATAACCACAACCACCGCCACAACAATCAGCGTAGTTTGAATTGTCTCCTGACGAGTTGGCCAGACCACCTTACGAATCTCAACCTTGGCTTCTTTTACCAAAGTCCAGAAGGCATCACCCTTTACAGTCTGAAGCGCCACAAATCCAGCCACTACAGCCAGTGCAACCAAAGCCAGTGCTCTATAGAGAACAGAATACTCGCCAAAGTAAACATTCCCACCAACACCAGCAGCCAGCAGAACCGCCACTAGAGCCCACATAAGGCCATCCAGGCGTCCTTTAGGTGCTACTTCAGGTTTTCCACTCATCAGTTGACTATCTCTATTCGGAAAAGCTTTGCCAGAAACTAAGCTGGCACAAATCTAGAAATGGCAGGCCAGGAGGGAATCGAACCCCCAACCCCCGGTTTTGGAGACCGGTGCTCTACCAATTGAACTACTGGCCTGTATCTTTGAGCAGTCTTGTGACACTCTTCCCGATACAAGGACCGATCAATTATAATCGACCCCGATCAAGCTGAAAAGTCTTATTCTTTTTTAAACCTCTTTTTAGAGGCAAAAAACAGGGGAAGACTTGCTTCCCCTTGCTATCTGGAGCTCTTGAGCAGATTTGAACTGCCGACCTCACCCTTACCAAGGGTGCGCTCTACCAACTGAGCTACAAGAGCACTTAATCAGAATATATTGGAGCGGGTAGCGGGGATCGAACCCGCATCATCAGCTTGGAAGGCTGAGGTTCTACCATTGAACTATACCCGCTAAGCAGGACCTACATCATGCAGTATGCCCACTTCTCAAGCCAACTTACAAGAAAGAAGACTTAGAAATCTGGTGGTGGGGGCTGGATTCGAACCAGCGAAGCTTTCGCGTCAGATTTACAGTCTGATCCCTTTGGCCGCTCGGGAACCCCACCAAGTGCTGCGCTATTTTATTCAGAAGCATTTCAAAGTCAAGCTTGTTATTCCTGCCGGCTAAGCAGGAAGCTTGCTCTGTTTGGCTGCCCCCGAAGCGCAGGCGTATATTAGTGAATCGAACGGTCGGATGCAACGCTTTTGCAGTTTTTTTCCAGCATTTTCAGATCATTGTATTCGCCGGCCTGTTTCTCCCAGAAACCTTCACTGAGCTTGGCCGCTTCAGAGTCGGTCATTTCCAGCCAGAACGTTTCAGGTTCTCGGGGCAGCTTTTTAATAGAAGGCTCATAACCGGCTTCCTGTACACGACGACTGACTTCATTAGCAGAGGACTCTTTACTGAATAAGCCCAGCGATATGCCATTTGCCAACTCCCCCTGTGTAATCACAAAGCTATCTATACCCTGCCCTTGCAACTCTCTTAATAAACGTATGGCTGACTGACGATTACTTCTGGGAGGAATGTGTACCCAGTAATCAGCCAGGACAGTTTCACTATCAGAACGTTCTCTGCTGGCTACCCCCAACGAAAACAGTTTTTGCTGAAGCTGATCGGCTTGATAAGAAGACTCGAAAGGTCCAACCACCAGACACTGTGCTTCAGACTTTTCTCTTGTTTCTTTTCTGGAAAGTTTCGATTCTGCCGGCTCAATATCTGCTTCCGAAAGCAGCATCAGTCTTTTACCGGCCTGAACAGGCACTTCTGTATCAACACTGACCGTGCGATACGGTTTATGTGACTGATGGTAATAGCCCCAGACAAAATAGCCGGCATTGGCAAACAGAAGTACTAAAAAGATCCAGCGCATACTTAAAACCGAATTAAGAAAGCCGCAACGGGCAGACAGGGTATAACTCCATGGAGATTATGAGAGACCACTCGAAAGATCTGAGTGCCTGCCATTCCTATTTGTTATTAGACAAACCACCACCGAAAACAGGATCAAATGACTTATGACACTTTCGGTAAGTGGTTCTGAAAATCCCCAACTATGAAAGCCTGAAGCCTTATCCCATAGCTGTTTTAAAACTCATTCTTGCTATTGTCCACCAGCAGCTAAGGAGAGTCCATCCAGCACCATATCCTGAATCACTCTTTTCTCTATTCCTTCCTTTATATAGGTATGAATAAGAGGAGCATCACCGCCGGTTAAAAAAAGCAGGGCGCCAGGCCATTTTGAACAGGTTTCATTCACTAGTGAAATCGCCATGGCCAATACACCATGATTGATGCATTCTGACGTTACTGTGCCTAACTCTGTGGCTTCTGCAGGATGTTCAATGTGATCCAGGTTAGCCGTATTCACAGCCAAAGCCTTTTTCATCAACCGAATACCGGGGACGATAAAGCCGCCCTGATGATTTCCCATCCCATCAATCACATCAATAGTGATCGCCGTACCACAACTGACCACCACCTTGGTATTTTGATCATCATGAGCATTGGCTGCCAACATCGCCAGCCACCGATCAACCCCCAATCTTTCTACTTCTTTATATATGATGGTAAGGCCTGCGAAACTTTTACGAGTTTTGGCAATAAAAGGCTCTACACCGGTTGCTTCAGACAAAATCCTTAACAGCTGATCCAGACGTGTATTCCCGGATACAGTTGAGATAGCAATGGAGTTGATAGTCCCTAGCTCCTCAAGGAGCAGTGGCAGAATGATTTGCCAGTCAGCATCGTTATTAATAAAACCGGATCGTCCAGGTACGCCTTCTTTCACAAGGCGCCATTTTAACCGGGTATTCCCGGCGTCCAACTGTAACTGACTATCCATGAGCTCATTCATGATTGTCGCAGTGAAACCTCTCCACCATTAAAGACGTGAACACCTGACTCGGTCTCAAGCAACAAGCCACCATGATCATCTACCCCCAGACAACGGCCAGTCACAGAGCGTGTTGATGCCACCAGAGTCACCTCCTGACCTCGAAAAGCATCGTACTCACACCATTGATTTTTGAACAGGGTAAAGCCACCTTGCCCAAAGCCTTCCAGTAAGTGAGTCAGCGTATTGATCAAATGTCCGGCTACAGCGTTTCGACTGACAGCCTTGTCACACACTCTAAACAGATCAACAGCAGGCTGACCAATTGAAGTCAGTTGCTCATCACTAAGTCGAACATTAATGCCAATACCTATCACCACCTCACACTCTCCGGTAGGGTCACCATGAACTTCCAGCAGTACGCCACACAGTTTTTTTCCCTGCCAGAGCACATCGTTTGGCCATTTTAGCTTCAGATCTCTGGCTCCCAAGGTTTCCAAAGCTTTTACTACAGCCAGACCCACCGCCAGACTCAACCCTTCCAGGGAAGCCGTCCCTTCACCATTCTGCCAGAGGGCGGATAAGCTCACCGTTGAACCAAATGGACTGTTCCAGGCTCTTCCCCGCCTACCTCGGCCTCTGGTTTGATGCTCAGCCAGACAAAAGCGCGTTATTCCAGCGGGAACTGTTCCCAGGTCACGGACAAGGTCATTGGTGGATTCAGTGGTAAAACAGGTATGGATTTCCGCTCTTGTCTGAACATCTGAATCCAGACAAGACTTGATCTTTTCACTATCAAGAAGCTCTATGCCACTGCCCAGGCGATAACCTTTGCCCCGGACAGAGTCCAAAGCCAGTCCAAGCTCCTCAACAGCTTTCAGCTTTTTCCAGACAGCCGCCCGACTGATCCCCAGGTGCTCACCCAGTTCTTCGCCAGAATGGAACTGCCCATCCGCTAACAAGCCCAGTAATTTATCCATCAACTATCCATCAACGAGCCTACACCGATTAAGAGCAAATCATATGCGCTTCATTCCTGCTGCTCAAATCATTCAGACAGACTCTCTTTAATTAGTCTCAACTTGGGAACCCCGACTATTTTATAGAGTCATATCAGGACAAATTCATGCAAAACCCGGTAATGATGTGATGCTCAGAAAACTCTCTATTACTGCCCTACTCATTATGGCGGCTTCCTCCGCCTCCGCTTATCCCCCGGCTGACAAACAGGCAACCTTTTACGAAGGGCTTCAGAACTATCAAAAAGTATTCGAATACACAGCTCCGGATACTGATGAAAGCATGGTATTAGGTGAAATCAAGCATCAGAATCTGGTCCGGAAAACACTGGCACCCTGGTACGAAGGTTCAGTAAATGCAGCCATTGCCCAATATAGAAAAGAAGCTTCTACGGTAACCAGAAACTCACTGAAATCCTTTCTGAGAGAACAGTTAAAAAAACCTTCTGCCACTGTAGATCTTCTCCAAGTCAGAGCCTACGAAGTGGTTGCATCTGCGGCAAAGACCAGCCGCTATTATGCTTCGGGACGTGCCGTTAGCCAAAAGGATATTGATCAATACACACTTTTGATACTGAAACATGAATTGTTCGGTCGCTTTGAAGAATCTGGCAAGGCCATTACCGTCTCTGATGCTCATGCCCAATTCGTCCCCTCTGACGAAGCCATCACCAACGATCTTGCAGGCAAAGCCAATACCGCTTCAGATCAGAAAACATCCAGCATGATCATTCCGGCCAACTCGCCTGTTTATGTCCTGGGACAAATGGAAGATGTGCCAGAGTACAGCCCTGAGACCGACAGCTGGTTGCTGATCTGGAGACCGGAGTGTGGAATAAAATTTGTTCGTTCCAGTCATGTAGCCCTGCTGGATGCAAAAGAAACTGCGAGCTATCAGAGCATGGCTGAAAAATCTCTATATATGGCTACCAGTGACCGTGTAAAAGTTCGCCAGGCGTTCAGGCAGCCAGTCGACCTGATGAGAACCACACTTCTGGTGAGCGATGAACAGAACTATTACATGGCTGTAGCAGATGAAGACAGTTTTGAAGAAGCCCCTGCAGCAACCAACAAACCCAGACTGTTGAAAGGCAATCTGGTCCAGGTCACTCCAAAAGTAAAAGACAGAGGTGAGTTACTGATTAACCATCTGCAAAAGACGCCTGTTACTTTCACCTTTAATAATTATCTTGCACAGCTGCACAGAACAACATTCAGCACGCCATTAAGAGCCAGAAAACACGTCAACATCCCTTTTGGCTGGGGTGATGCCGTTATCGGCGCGGATAACTTCCATGGCCAGGATGTTTCCAACTTTGTTAGAAAAGTCATGCTGCCTTTCGGCCTGAGCTTACCCAGACATTCCAAAGATCAGATCGATGAAGGTCTCGAAACCCAACGCATCTATGACAGCACTAGCACTGGCGAAAGTGATTCAGACAGTCTTTATGCTGCATTAGTGAAACACTGTATGCCTGGCCGCTTTGTCTCCTTTGGTCCTGGCAGTCAGGCAGCCTGCCTCGGGAGCTTGACCGTTGAAGAACTCCAGAGTTTGGATCCCAAAGCCGCAGAGGATGCCAAGAGAAGCGGTATAGAATACGATGAAGAAGTACCACTCATAGCCATGAGCCCTGTCGGCCTGAATGCCAGTGGCACCTGGTATATTACCGGCCTGACAGGCATTTATCCGGTATTCAAGAGTGCTCCTTACAATGCCTGGATCACCAGAAGTCAGCTGTTTATTTTCAGCTATTTCAAGAAACCAGCCCTATCTCCGAGAGGTGATGAACTCTAAGTGATAACGGTAAAGGAATACCGTCTTCTCCACTTTGAAAAACAGCTATCTATACTTAGTTCATGCAGTACATGGAGGTAGCACGTTATGAACACACTCACCATTGAAGGCTGGTTAAAATCAACCTCAGAAACCAAGCCACTCCCCATCGAACACATCCATTTCCGGGTCAATGAAAGTTATCGATTGTTATTGGAACAGGCAGAGGAGCAGCTACAGGAGACTCAGAGTGGCGAACTGTTTATTCCTGTAGATATGGACACAATGGAGCTGGAGACATCCGATGATTGTGGGCCCATAAGAGACTGCCAATTCAGAGTTTATCTGCGACCAGCTGACCAGAGAGGCCTATTTCATCTGGTAGCCAACCGTGACTCTGACAACAGCCTGGTGTATTCAAATTCGGTAATGGTCGACCTTTTGGGCTGATCTGACGTTCTCAAATAATTTCTCAGCAGGCAAAGGCAAGCACCCTGCCTGCTGATTCACATCCGATTCCTCTTGGCTTGCGCTGCAAGCTCTGCATATACTTCTCCTGCTAACCATCATTAGAAAAGCAAGCAGGACAGTTTGTCATGAGTATTTTTAAATCCCACATTGCGCAAATGGGTGCCTACAAACCACCTCTGGAAGGCCGGGATCCTCATGAGCATCTGCTGCTGGATTTCAATGAGCGCACACTGCCTGTCTGCCCTGCAGTAAAGCAGGCCATGATCGACTTTATTCAGGACGATCGTCTTCAGTGCTACCCATCTTATGGCAACATTGCCACACGACTGGCTGATTATTGTTCTGTAGCGCCAGAACAGGTCATGATCACCAATGGTTCTGATCAGGGGATTGATCTGATTATCCGGTCTGCCTGCCGAGAAGGGGAAGAAGCTATTATTCCGGGCCCTTCATTTGCCATGTATCACCAGGTGGCCAAAGTAGAAAACCTGAAGATCATTGAACCCTCTTACACAAAAGAAGAAGGCTTTCCCAAACAGGCTGTTCTGGATGCGGTTTCCGATCGAACAAGGCTGATTGTCATTTCCAATCCAAACAATCCAAGTGGCACAGTTGTAAATCGGGCCGACATTCTGGAAATTGCCAAAGCAGCGCCGGATGCAGCGATCCTGGTGGATGAGTGTTACTTTGAATACACAAGAGAAACTGTGGCCGATGTTGTCGATCAATACCCCAACCTGTTGATCACAAGAACCTTCTCAAAAACCTGGGGACTGCCTTCCGTTCGCTTCGGCTATGTCATCAGTCATGAAGCAAATATACGAGCACTGTTAAATGTTCGGGGTCCCTACGATGTCAATCAGCTTGCCATTGCTGCCATTGAGGCCGCTTTGGATAACCCGGGTTATACCGAGCAGTACGTCAAGGAAGTTATGGAAGTCTCCAAACCCATGTTTGAAGATTTTCTGAATAGGAAAGGTATTGATTACTGGCCCAGTGTTGCCAACTTTATCTGGACGTTTCCGGATAACCCTGAAGAGATTGAGAAGCACCTTAGGACAAACCATATTCTGGTTCGCCCCAAGGCAGATGAGAGTGGCAAAGTAGGTTTGAGGGTTAACCTGGGGAATAAGGCTCAGACTGAGCGCCTGATTAATACCTTATCCCTCATTATTTAAACAGTTCAGTAAGAGCCTGAAGCAATAACTTTCAGGCTTCTTACTTTTTAAACCCTATGACAGGACGTGAACCCGCAGGGGGACGATACTCTTTCGGTAGTTTGAAGTTTCTCCATTCACTGTCAGAGGTATCCAGCCTTAACATTCTACGCTGGGCTACATCCTGATCAAAATTGTGACGCATAGTTGCTGACTCATTGACGTATATAGACTTCATATCATCAGAGTTCCAACCCTTCTCTTCTGCCAGCTGCTGAAGTTCAATAAAGCGCTGGAAACTAACCTCAGGGAACTGATCGTGCGTATTGGCAAAGTCGACACGATAAACCATTGGTTTCGCACCATAGAAGTGTAGTGTTGTATAAGGGATCTTCCGTTGATCAGCGGCCATCTCTACTGACTCAAGCATACCTTGCACATCATCCACCATCACTATGTGTTGAGCTGGATGCTGGGATTTGTCGAGGTAGTGATGCAAGCCCTGACCCTTGGTCTTCAAAGGACCTGTTTGAACTTTGATGGTAATCGCATCATCAAACAGGTTTCTATCGAGCTTCGTTATCTCAAGTTTTTCTCTCAGAGAGTCTTCGTCATTGGCGGTAAGCAGAATGATTTTTGCATTACCCGGGCCAGCCTTAGTTCGAATATCCTGAATAATTTTCGCCGTGTCAGGGTTTACCACACGTCTCTGATGACGCCCTCCCTCCACAACGTCTTTAGCTATGAGCGTTTCATCCAAATCAAAACACACAACAACGGGTTCACCAGGCTTAATGTGAGTTAGAACTTCTCTAATGTTTTGGGACTTCTCAACTCTTCTGGATTCACGCACTGCTACAGGTTCTGGTACAGCCTGTACTTCTTCCGGCGCTTTGACTTCTACAGGTGGAACTGTGGCGGCCTGAGCAGGTGGCACCTGAACATTTTGCCCCCAGGTCATAACCTGACGCCCACGACCCATCAGGTTCAGCTTGATGTCGTCCTTAACTTCTTTAGCCCTGCCCCTGAGGGCACGGTTTTGCATTTTCCAGTCATCTCCAGGAAAGGCTTTTCTCAAGTTTCTTTCGATTTCAGCGGCAGAAAGCCCTAAATCAGGACGTATCTGAGCCAACTCACCCGACGCAATTCTTATGTCATTGGAAGCACGATCAGAAACCTTCAACATTTCATCCATCAGTGCTTTCATTTCCCTGGGTCTTGAGACTTGTGCCCAATCCATTCTCATCTGCAAAGAGATCAATTGGCTGCGCTTCAAGTTCAGTCCACCCCAGAGGAAATCCCAACCATCTTCAGAGAAACATCTTGATAAGTCTGCTTCCACATCTACTGGGTTCAATTGCAGCTCAGGGCAGAGTTGCACTAATTCTTCAGCAGCCAGCCTCCGACTTTCTGATGCCCGTGGAGATAGCTGCCATAAATGATCCATCAGTTGCTTCATAGCTTCCGGATTGCGAATCGGTTGAGCATTGAGAACTTGTTGTTCAGCTCTATCGATATTGCCCTGCACTCTGATATCTACATCAGGACCACAATACTGATTCCACTCCCGTTCTGTTGGAAACGCAGCATTAAAGTTGGTTTCCAGCGCATCCTTCATTGTATTGTCGATCTGTACATTACTTGCTCTGAGCCGTTGAAATGCTTGAAAAGCCATTCGACGAGTTTGTCTTTGTTCAGCAGGCAGCAAACTCAGGTTTCTCACGAGATATCGACTCTCGTTCACTCCCTTCTTAGGATCAAAGGCATCAAAACGTCTCTTCAGTGGCTCTACCTCACTAGGTCTTTTCAACTGATAGGTACCGTCCCACAGAGAAGGCCAAAGCTCACGACCCGGAGCCCTTTCCAAACCTTTGATGATTTCAGCTCTGACAGGTGCACCATTAACATTTCTGGACAACCAGTCAGCCGCCTCGTCAATACTTCTCTGGCTTTGTTTAGGTACCTTATCCAGATGCTCAAATACCCCGATCAGATGGCCATAGTTTCGATCACTGGCCAGACAGAGGTTGGCCCCCTTGATCTCAAGGTCATACTTCTCATCACTTAGAACTTCTGGTGAGTAGGCCTGAATAGACACATTATTAAAGAAAGCTTTCGCTTCATCGGTAGGTGTTCCATCAGGGTTCAGAACAGGGAACATCTGTCTGTTTTGTGCATCCAGAACAATGAAGCGTCCTGATGACTTTAGTCTCTGGACGAAGGTATAGTGGCCTGCCCCACCACCAGTACCTGATTTAAGAACAACATAACGATCGCTATCAAACGCTTCACCCAAAACTCTTTTCCTTGCTCCAGGGTGCCTTTGCTGCCCCTTTTTGATAGCTTCGAAAAATGCACCTGTTTGATCCTGAAACTGATGGTGATGATGCTGTTCTTCAAGAGCATCAAATTGATACCACCCTGTTATAGGTGACGTTTGACCATTATCATATGGAAGTTCTATGGCTACAGATACAGCCTGAACCTGGTTATAACCTCTGCCTCTGGCAAAATGCTCAAGAGAGTTGGCAAAGCCCTGACAGTTGGAATTACCCGCAGCCTGCCTCTTGTACATCTCAGTGACGACATTATTCAGAAGTTCAAATTCAGCTTCTTCATCCGCTGAAATAAGAGTGGGCTTAAAGGGTGTAATTCTATCAAGATCGGTTAACTCATTAGCAGCTTCAAGCTGTGTTTGAGTGCTCTCTCTAATCTGCTGCTGAGCTACTGCCTTGGTTATTTCGCCAAACTGATATTTTAATTTGATCTTGGAAACCCTGTGAGCCCTCTCCATATCGGCTTTTATGGGAATGGCAATGTCATCAGGCATATCGATTTCAGCCAACAGCTGCTGATGTGTTGCAATCAGGTCTTGTTCAGCTTCTTCAAAAGAGCCTGCTTTTACCGCATGCTTGTTAAACTTCTCACTAACTGCACGATCAGGCTGCTGACGAGATGGCTGAACACGATCCCATTGAGCTTTCATCCCCAAGAACTGTTGTTGAACCTGAGGATTGTCGTCCATACCCATGCTCATCAACATCTGATCCATTCTCAGAGACTGCATTGGAGCCTGCTCTAATGGCATAGCGACCACAGGAGCAACAACAGGTCGCTTGGCAGGAATAGGTGGAGGAAGTGGTGTTACAGTCTGCTGAACAACAGGTGCGCCTGCCGTTGTTGGGACACCTTTCTTCGCCTGAACAACAATAGTGCCTGAAAATTCACGAATAAACTCCTGCTGTCTACCACCAGCCTTCATCACACCATTAGCCAGACGTTGATCCGTAGTCAGAATATGAACAGCCACTGCCAGATCAGTATCTTTAATACCTGAATTGAATGCTCTGGCTTTGTTAAAGGCTTCCAGCTGCTCCTTTGTAGCTGTCACTGGTTGCTGTGGAGTTGCTAACGGAGGAACGACAGGTGCGGGCTCTTGATTTACCAGCAAATCGTCCTGGCGAAGTCCCATTAGCCCAACATTCAATGAAGACAAACTCATTTGCCAGTCATCATCCCCCCATTCGTCCTCTATGTTATAAGGTTCAGGAGAAGGGCCTCTCAAGTACTTTTGGAAATCCTCAATATTGGCAAATACAGGCGGAGGCAAGTCATCGGGATCCGGTGGAGTACCCCCGCTGGAGATTGAAGCAGATTGAAATGCACCAAAGTCATCATCCCTGGTTCTGACTTTGTAAGGGAATTTTGCTTCATGAAGCTGACGACCCAATGCGTTAAGCTGAGGATCGTCAAATTTCATGTTATCCAGACAGGCATTAACCATTTCATCGGTCATCTGCTTATTCCGATAAGCTTTTTTCATATCTTCAAAGGTCAAACCGTACTGGCGATCGCCCAGAATACCGACAAACAGATGACAGGCTTCATTAATCAGCTTTTCTCTGAGTTCCGGAGGCGTATTTGGAGACAGTCGATTAGTATCAACGACCGCTTGTTCTGGCTGCTGTGCCTTTTCCCTGAGTCCCAATATTTCCGTATGGAAAGTAGCAAAGGCTATATCCTGCTCGAAACTCCACGCTCCCAGAGCCAGTTGAACGAACTGTGGATTCAGTAATCCTGCCTCTTGAGCCCCCCTGAAGTCATCCATATTCAATGGATCGTCTTTTAGCTCAGAGCCATAGAAGGAGTTGCCATAGGCTTCGAAAGCTTTCAGTCGGTTCTCTTCAGAGTTCTGGCGTTTCAGAACAGGTGGTGGTGCAGTGACAACAGGAGAGGATGGTCTTTTTTCAAGTGATGTTGCCTCATGCTCAAAGGAAAAAGCATCCCTGTGCATACTGCCTTTGAATTCACCTAACATTCTGTTCATTAACTCGAACTGTTCTTTTTTATTAGTACCTCTGTTGGCTGCAGCCATAAACTCTTCGTTTAAAAGTCCAGTGTTAAAGGCCAGCTGAATATCATCAACGGTACTTTCACCAAAGTTATACCCTGAACGAAGGAAAGTCTGGAATGCCCTTTTCATCTCTTCGGTTACGGCCTGCTCCTGGGCAACAGCCCCCAATGTCTCTGGCTGATGCATAGGAGGAGGTAATGGCGAATCAAATCCAGGACCTTCAGGAGGAGGCGTAGGAGTTCTCTGAGGAGCCAGCTCTATAGGCACAATTTCAGGAGGTACAGGAGGCCCTGCCTGAGGATTCTTTCTGGCTTTCAGGAAATCAGCGGCTAACCGCAAGTGATAATCAAGATCACCGTCTGCTTCCCCAAGAATCACTTGCACTGACTCGTCAGCAAAAACATCACCTTTCTGAGCCAGGCGGATATCTCTGGCTTCAAGATCCCCCCTCCATTGAGACTGCATGACTTTATCAAAAGCAGCACTATGGCGGGCTTTCATTCGATCCTGTCGTGTATATTCTACTTCCTTTGGTGGGTTTGCCTTGAATCTGTCTATGGCACTATCAAGATGCTTAAGTTGATCTTCAAAGCCTTTCAAATGATCGGAAAATACTGGTCGGCTTTTTTTGGGCTCTCCCGCTTTACTGCGATCAACCCCTATCCCTGGCTTTTTACCTTCTGGATCAAGATGTATTGCCAGCTGAACCCGAACATCCTGCTTTTCCAACTCCATAAAATCTCTTAAATGAAGTTCCCAGTCTCCATCACGTTTACCCGTGCAACGACAGAATTGGGTAATAATATTTTCAACGGCCTGATTGATTTGGTGCTCCGTAGCCTGCTTACTCATTAGCAGTTGAACCAGCTCAACTTCAGCATTGTGAAGCACAGTGATACTGGCATCGGATAGAGAGACAGCTTCGTCATACCACTGCCGCATTGTCAGGTAATTATCAGGCCTTGCCTTTAAAACATCTCTTTCAACCAGTCTCACTTTCTTTGCACTACCATGGAATAAAGGAACTTCCCTGTTGACCCCTATCAATTGTGGTTTATTCAACAGTTCGTTTTCACGCTCATAATAAGTCTGAACAGAGCGACAGAAAGCCTGATATTTGTCTTGGGTCGGCCAAGAATACCAACCTTTCTTCTCAGTTTGCAGGTGCCCATTTTCATAAACAGGATAGAAGTTTTTACCTTCATCGGTGTTTGAAGTGAACGTTTGGGAATAGGTGTCGCGATAACTTTGGGGGCTGAACGGATCCACTATAACCTCCTTGTCAGTGGGACAGCTAAACGAACTTTCCCAACAGAATAGCAAGCAGTGGACCCGTCATTTCTTCGACAGGAGTGTGGGAGTCAGTCTCTTAACCAACTCCCTTAGATTGTTTTCAGGCGGTTTCTTCCAACTCACGCACATCCTGAGTCATACGCATCGGACAGAAGTCCGGCCCGCACATTGAGCAGAACTCTGCGTCCTTTGCCCCTTCCTGAGGCAAAGTTTCATCGTGATAGGCTTTGGCAGTGTCCGGATCCAGAGCCAGATTGAACTGATCCAGCCAACGGAATTCAAAGCGAGCCTTGGACAGTGCATTGTCTCTGACCTGGGCACCGGGATGACCTTTGGCAAGATCCGCAGCATGAGCGGCAATCTTGTAAGTAATCAAACCTTCTTTAACGTCATCACGATTGGGCAAACCCAGGTGTTCCTTGGGTGTCACGTAGCAGAGCATGGCACAGCCATACCAGCCAATCATGGCAGCACCAATACCTGATGTAATGTGGTCATAGCCCGGTGCAACATCAGTGGTTAAGGGCCCAAGGGTATAAAAAGGTGCCTCATGGCAATGCTCCAGTTGCATGTCCATGTTTTCCTTGATGAGATGCATGGGGACATGGCCAGGGCCTTCAATCATCACCTGAACATCGTATTCCCAGGCAATTTTTGTCAACTCACCCAGAGTTTTCAGCTCACCAAACTGCGCTTCATCGTTGGCATCTGCAATAGAGCCGGGACGTAAACCATCGCCCAGTGACAGGCTGATATCATAGGCTTGGCAGATCTCACACAACTCACTGAAATTGTCATAGAGAAAGTTCTCGGCATCGTGCATTTCTGCCCATTGCCCCAGAATGCCACCACCCCGTGAAACTATGCCTGTCACCCGGTTTTTGGTTTTAGCCACATGTTCCCTGAGCACGCCAGCATGGATCGTCATGTAATCAACGCCCTGCTCAGCCTGCTCAATAATGGTGTCTTTCATGACTTCCCAGCTGAGGTCTTTGACCTTGCCTTTCACTTTTTCCAGTGCCTGGTAGATGGGAACAGTACCAATGGGGACTGGAGAGTTTCGGATAATCCACTCACGGGTTTCATGAATATTCTTGCCTGTGGATAAGTCCATGACCGTATCGCCACCCCAGCGAACTGACCACAACATTTTTTCCACTTCTTCCTCTATAGAAGAAGTAACGGCCGAGTTACCAATGTTGGCATTGATCTTAACCAGAAAGTTACGCCCAATGATCATGGGTTCTGACTCAGGGTGATTGATGTTGGCAGGAATAATGGCTCGACCTTCAGCCACTTCTTTTCTGACAAACTCGGGCGTGATATGAGACTCTTCCGGCTTTCCCATGTTCTCCCTGATGGCAATGTATTCCATTTCCGGAGTGATGATTCCCTGCCTGGCATAGTGCAACTGGCTCACATTCTTTCCGGCCTGCGCTTTCTTAGGCGTACGTAATGCCTTGAAACGAATATCTTCCAGACGAAGGTCATGTTCACGGGAGCGGGCAAACTCTGAAGAGCGACCATCCAGAGTTTGAGTATCAGCCCTTTCTTCAATCCATTTTGAACGCAGACCTGGCAAACCCTGAGTTAAATCATGGGGAACACCGGTTTCAGTGTAACTGCCAGAAGTGTCGTATACCCGAACAGGATCGTTGGTTCCGCCGCCAAAACGTTCAGGCGTATCATGGAGATGAACTTCCCTCATACCCACACGAATATCATCACGGCTGCCTGTGATATAGGTTTTTTTAGAATTGGGGAAAGGGCGACAGGCATCAATCAGCAGTTGCCGGTCAAAATCAGAATGGTTTTTCTCGCAAGCCATCGTTTCAGTGTCCTTCAATTTCGATATGGCTTGCCGGATTGGCCAGATCCAGTCTTACAATAAAGGAAGACTTCCGGGAGTGATTCGAAGCAAGCTTCTATTCACTCCCTGTGTGGATCTTCTTGTTCCCTTCGCAGGTTTTAGCCTGATCAGGTTCTACGGATTCCGAAAAAACAGCAATTCGGTCTCAGCTCATGGCGCTCCGACAAGATTGCCGGAAGTATAAGTAGATTTCACACATCTGAACAGGTTTTAGCTGTAATCACCTGCCAGCTCTCTGCATATCTGGGCTCTGAATGCCTGTAAGAATTCGCTGTGACGTGCCGCCATTTTTCGACCGGGCTCAGTCTTCATGGTTTTTTGGATCTGCAGCAGCTTGATTTCAAAATGATCCAGAGAGTACTGACGATCGTTCAGCTCTCGGTTCTCACCCATAGGATCTTCCGGATCAAACAGCTTTTGACCCAATTTCCCCCCGGTATAAAAACAGCGGGCAATGCCAATAGCACCCAGCGCTTCCATTCGGTCCGCATCCTGTACCACTTCAGCTTCCAGTGTTTCAGGCGTAATGTTGGCTGAGTAACTGTGAGTCTTCACAGCATGGCAGACTGCGGCTATCAGCTCTTCAGGAAATTGCAGAGCTTTGAGGCAGACCTCTGTCTCCTCCGCCGCAAGAGTGGAAGCCCGTGAACGCTCAGGATGGTTTTTGGGCAAAACTACAATGTCATGGAAATAGCAGGCAGCCAGAACCACCAGCCGATTGATTTCAAACCCGCCCTCTTCTATTAACTGCCGGGCTGTTTTCCAGACACGCTGAAAGTGGGAAATATCATGGGATGCGTCATCAGAATCCCGGTCTTTCAGGAAATCGACAAAACGTTCTTCCCAGTCTTTCAATAATGCAGCGTCGTTAAAATTCATGATTCAGGCTTCTGATAGCGTTGACAGGTTCTGCTTTGAATAGCGGGCGAATCATGCAGAAAATTATGGGCATGCACAACTACCCTGTCCGCAAACATATCCACCAGGTTATAGACCGGGGGTTCCGGTGAAACATAGTCCGGCTTGGGGTTATCAAAATTGAAAGGCGTCTGGTGCACCAGAGAGGAAGGACAGGAAAAGCTGATGCCCCGCCAGTTACCGGATACACAGCGGTGCAAATGCCCAAAAAACAGATGTCTGACCCGTTCTTTATAAGGCTTAATGACCGACCAGAAGGCTTCAGCGTTTAACAAATTATCCCGATCCATACTGGCCAGACCGGTCTCAAAGGGAGGATGGTGCATAAAGAGACAAACAGGTTTATCTGAACTCTTTAATAGATCCTCAATCCAAGCCAATCGCTTATCGCAAAGAATCCCGCTTCTCTTTCTGTCATCCAGCGTATCCAGACATACCAGATCAGCCATTTGCGTCTGAATGGAGAACTGTATGAAACGATCGCCTTGATGGGGATGCTGATGAAAAATATCCAGAAAATTCTGCCGGTGATCATGATTGCCCATCATGCAATAAGCCGGGTAAGGTAGCCTGTCGAGTTCTTTTTTCAAGACTTGATAGGCTTCTTTCTCACCCCAATGGGTTAAGTCTCCGGTAATGAAGCAGGCTTGGGCATCGGGAACCTCTTTAAGCAATCTATCGACGCAGCTATTCAATCGAGCCTGAGGATCAATATCATAGTTCAAGTGACCCGCTGGAATAAGCTGGGGATCGGATAAATGAACAAAGCGATAAGCCATAAAAATACAATTCCGTGATTATTTTCAGTTTAAAAAAATTATTGAACTATCCTTCTGCGTGGGTTTTTAAATGAAGTGTTGCTGCAAAGATGTTGTTCTACCAGTTTATTGTGAAAAACTTTCTAATCCGTTGTTTTTCTTTCCAGAAGTTGGCTCAACCGATTCTTCTCTGGTGCTTTGCCCTCACTTTATCTCTCCCCGTGTTTTCTGCCATCACAGGAGAAATTGATGAAGCCCTCAAAATTGAAGAGGGCAAGATTTCTCCCTGGTATGTTTATACCCCCCCAGGAAACAAGGTTACCCATTGTCATACTCATATTCTCGTAGGCGTAGACGGGGGTGCAAGCACTATTCGTGTCCGTGCAGAAACTCACTCAAACTTTAACTACCCCCCCAAATTCAAATCAGATGCACTGAAGGAGAGCAACGGCAAGATTGTTATTGCTCCTGAAGAAGTGGCGAAAAATACGCGGGAACTGATTACTAAAAGCCTGGAGCAGATTGTCAGCCAAGGAGATCTGTCTGAGGAAGCTCTCTGTTACTCCGCTGTATTGGGTATGTCAGGCTCTGAAGACCTGACAAGCGTTCAGGCATTTTTGAATGTATTAGGACAGGATCCAAGACTCCAAAAAGCAATACTGGTCTCTGATGCTGAAACCGTCTGGCACGACGTATTCGAGGAAGAAGGTGTTGTTATTATCATTGGTACAGGTCATGTCATCCGAGGTATTGCCAAAGGCTTGCCAGCCAAACAGATCAGTGGTTTTTCAGCACCGTCTTCAGATAAACCTTCTGCGGCTCGAATAACCCATGATTATGATGACTGCATGGACGAAATTTCTTATCTCAGTGATGACAAGATCAGTCTCTTTCACAAGAAGCCTGTTTTCATCGGTCAACATGAATTCAAACTGCTGCCCAGAGCTATTCCTTTCTTTTTGAGTCAACAATTATTAAGTCATAAATCAGATGTCGAGCAACGGGCTTTTTTCTCCATGGTGCAAGTTCAAAACAATAAGGAATACGCAGCTCGGGCAAAACTGTTAAATGATTTCAGAACCGATCCGAACACCAAGCCCGATTTTTGCGTGGAATATGCCTGGGAAAAGGCCAAGTATGACTTTTTGAGAAGATTCAAAGACATTGAGGAAGCCGGTATGGGGCATGTGCCTTTTGTTATACAAGGCAGTATTGCAGACCCTCTTTGGAATGACCTTTTACCTGAAGAAAAATCTCCTTTGGAATCCCGAAAAATAATAAGAAAACCTGACGCACTGGGGGGCGCTTTAAAAATTGCCAGGAAATCATTTTGATCTCTGTACTGAAAGAAAATTCACACTTACTTATGAGGACAACTACCTATCTTTTGAGAACCAGTTCACACAAAAAAGTAAAGAGCAGCCCCGATCTGAAACTATTAGTCATCAATGAACGTATGCTCAGGCACATGATAATAAAAACGACATTGATTGGGCGCTCACACTTCATTCCACAGCCGAATTAACAATCAGGCATTGTAATGGCTCAAAGCAAGACTCTATTCATTTTGATTTGAGAGCGCTCACAAACCCACCTGACTAAAAAAATGGAAGGGAAGCGTATGCCTGCTAAAGATGTTTTTGGATCAGTACAGGACGCCCTTTTTGGCAGTACCCAAAAAAACAGCACTGGAGTCCAGACTGCTGAAATGGCGGACGCCCGTCAGGGTATTCTCTACTTTCTGGCCAACACCGATACCATCCCCATGCCCAAACCTCTGTCGGTAGGAGGGGCAACACTGGAAGGTATCTTTGGTAAAACGGATTTCATCCATGATTTATCCTCCTTCTCCCGCTTTGCTTTTAACAACACTCTGGGCCATACCTCGGTAGGTCAGACTCTTTCAGGCATAACAACGGCCACCGCACACTTTGCCCAGAAAATAGATCAGGAAGTATCCGGCTTTTTCTCTAAGGTGATTGAAAAGCTCGCTTCATTCTTTGGAAAATTCAGCAACACCGTTGCCAGCATGTTGCGATCTCTAACGCCCACCGCTTTATCAGGCATGGTGGGCGGCATTCTGTCTCAGATTCCTGGCTGGAACTACGTAAAATCCTCTTCAGCCATTTACAGTGCTTTCAGAATGTCCGTCACAAACTGCTATTCCTTTATCTCACAGCTCTGGAGCGGCCGGGATGTCAAACTGCTAAAAGGTCATCCGGATATCATCTCGAATGCTCTGGCTCGTCACTCCTTGGCGTCAGTAGCCGGTGGCGTAAAAGATATGGCCGTTCAAGGTACTTTGATGGGTTTGAAAATCAGTGGGGATCTGGCAGGTATGGCAGGCACTCTGGTCAGTATTATCAGTTCTGCCATTCTGTCCGTATTGCGAATGCTGGAAGGCATGATTCAAAAACACCTTTTGAAAAAGGTTTTGAACCGGGCTTCGGAGGAATGGAAAATAAGGGAATCTTCCCGTTCGATCATCTATAACCACCAGGCTTTTTCCGAGTGGTTCCGCAAAGCTGTTATTCCTTGCCCGATCATTGCCAGCCTTGCTCTGAATTCCGGATTTGCAGCCCACCCTTTCAGGTTCCTGAAGTTACTCAGTAACGATGGCGATGTCAGCTCTGACCGTTCTTTTGCAAAAGGCGTGAAGCACATTGAGCACTTAAAAAAGTCAGGCAAGGATTACATCCGCCAGTATACCCGGGATTACGAGTTACGATTTATTGGCAAAGATGAGCTGGTGAGTGCCCGACTGAATGATTTGGTACTGGGCAAAGCATTTGCCACACCTCCTCCAGAATTTGCCTATAAACCGATTCGTCTTACAAAGGTGACAACGCCTGACGGGCAACAGGATTGGGTTCAGGCCAAAGCAGTTTAGGCGCTTGAATTGAGAAGCTTTCAGCTCCCAGCGTGTGCAATGGTGCTGAGAGCTTCTGAAGACGTCAGGCTGAAACGTGCAACGGTGAGATTACACCAGCCCTCATAACCATCCAGACTCATCCCCAGAGACTCAATAACATCCAGAGCAAATCCATTCTGAGGTGATGCAAAAGAAATAATTTCTTTAAAACCTAGCCTGCAAAATCCGACTTCAGTCACAGCTTCAGCTGCTTCAATCACTAACCCACGGCCACGGTACTCCTGACTGAAACGCCAGCTCATTTCTACACATTTGCCGTAGGAAGAGAATCCACAACTACCAATCAGCCTGTTATTTTCTTTCAGAACAACGGCCCATCGAGACCAACCTTTTTGATCCAGCTCCACCTGGAATCGCCAGAGGTCGGTTTCTGCTTTGGAAGCGGGTGAATGAGTACTGTAATGTACCTCACCCTGAGCACTTCCAATGATGTCTGCATAAGGCACCAGATCGGCTTCTTGCCAGGTTCTAAGGATCAGTCGGGGCGTTTCGGCAACAATCAGCACATGAGACTCCAGAAACTTCAGGATCAGGCAGGAGCCTGTTGAACTTAAGCTTTCGATAATGAATTTCAGTAGAGCAAGTCAGCTCTTTCCGGGATTCAGGCCGAAATTGCCTTAAGTCCGACAGGCTTCTGGATAAGGTTTAGTCGATTTTTTGGCATTAACCAGAACCTGCACCCAATTATTAAATGTTTACTGCTCTCTTCGACCCTTCCCTGACAATAAAAGTTCGCCAAGCCTGATGTTTTTTTTCGAAAAAGCCTCTCTCCTGACAGACAAGCCCCTTCAGTAAGCGCCCCTATCCGAAATGGGCTATAGACTGTTATTCGTTTAATAACCGCCGATGAAACTAAGAGCAACACTGTCACCAAGAGGCCTGATATTGAATCCGAAATTTCTGGACTTTCTCAATAGAAAAGATGATAACTTCAGCTGGCGCTGTGTTGAAACCTGTCGCTCAGAAGAGTTCCCCGCCATCACCATCATTCATCTGGAACTGATCTCCCAGATCTGGCAGGAAGGCCTTCGTTTCGGACTCAGCCAGCCCGAATGGCAACATCGACTGACGCTGTACTGTCCAGATGATGAAAGCGAGAAGCCCTGTCTGCTGATGATCAATGGAGGCGCAAGGCATGATCCCAGCCTTGAGAACACTCCCAGTCGAAATGTAGATGCAGCACGCTTATGTCAATTGACCGGTGCCCCGGTTGCCGTTCTCAAAGATGTGCCCAATCAGCCCCTGACCTTCAGTGACGGTGTTCCCAGGGCAGAAGATGACCTGGTAGCCTTTTCCTGGAAAGTTTTTCTGGAAAACCCCGAACAGAATGCTTTTATGCCAGTTCAATGGCCCATGGTAAAAAGTGTTATCCGTGCCATGGACGCTCTCTGTGAATTCAGTCAAAAGCAATCATTTAAAATTCACGACTTTATAGTAGCAGGCGCTTCCAAACGTGGCTGGATATCCTGGCTGAGTGCTGCGGCTGATCATAGAATTACTGCCCTGATTCCTCTGGTGATTGATGTCCTTAACGTACAAGCCTGCATTCACCATCATTTAAATGTTTATGGGACCTTTGCCAGTGCCATCAGCGATTATGCCGACGGAGATCACGACATCCTTTCTGGATTGGAATCCGAAGGCATGCAGCAGTTAATGCATGACATAGATCCTTTTGCTTATAGAGATCAGTTATTCCTGCCCACCTTTATTATCAACGCCAGTGCCGATGAGTTTTTCCCACCGGATTCGGCACGCTTTTATTATCCCCAGCTTTCTGAACTGACGTGGCTCAGGTATCTCCCCAATGCCAGTCATTATTTGGGACGAGACAGTGCAGTGAATACCGACGAAATTATGGCTTCTGCATTTGGAGCCCTGATCTCTGAGGATGATATTCCCATGATGCGCTGGCGCTATCTGGATGAAGGTGGGCTTGAAATAAGAGTCAGTCACAAACCGAAGTCCGCCAGTGCCTGGATGTGTCATAACCCTGATGCCAGGGACTTCCGAAAAGATGTACTGACGGAGTCGGGAATCAGTTATCAATCCAAAAACATTGAACCTGTTGATACCTCACCCTGGGTTTACCATTTTTGCCCTGATAACAGGGAGCAGGGCTGGACAGCCTACTTTATCGAGCTTGTATTCGATAACCCTCCTTACCCTGACCTTGTTTTAACGTCAGGAGTTCGAGTTACTCCTGACATTTACCCATAACAACTATTCAGACGTTTTTTGCTGATCCCTTTGAGCCTTCAGTTTGTCTCTCATTTCCTTACGAAGCTCTTTGTAAGTTTGCATTTGCTGGTCGTTCAGAACGGTCGATAACTTCTTATCGGTTTCTTTCCGATTCTCTCTGAGGGCTTTGGCCTTTCCCAAACGGTTATCGTCGGCAGTCCGAATTTTTTTCAGACTCTCAAGATTTTCTTTAAAAATGGCCTGAACCTTGGGTTTCTGTTCTTCAGACAAATTGAGTTTTTGTGCCAGCTGGTTGTATGCTTCCTCCGGATTTTCAGGTTTTACCGCAGGGTCGGCATAGACATGCCCTGCTATCAGTGACAACAATGTCATTACCAGCCAAAGGCTATGGATTGCCTGCTTTGCCACCTTGAGTGGCAAGCAATGATCCACAGAAGAAAAAGAAGCCCGGGATTTCATAGCCATTCCTCGTACTGAAGCTAAATACTTATTCACGCCTTGGAATAAGGTGTGTCGTATACACAATGAGAGGTGCCTGCCATGTCCATTTGGAAGACCACAGCTACTCCAGACAGCCTGAACCAGAGAACGGAGGGCAATATGTGCAGCCATGTGGGTATAAAGATAGTAGAAATAGGCGACGATTTTATTCGAGGCACCATGCCGGTTGACGAGAGAACCAGACAGCCAGCAGGTCTTTTGCATGGGGGTGCTTCCGTTGTTCTGGCAGAAACACTGGGCAGCATGGGAGCTAATCTCTGCTGTGAAAAGGGTCAATACTGTGTTGGCCTGGAGATCAATGCTAATCATCTCAAGTCAGTGACTGCAGGGTTGGTCACTGGCACCGCCAGGGCTGTTCATGTGGGGAGAAGCACTCAAGTCTGGGAAATAAGGATTGAAAACGAAGACGGTCAGCTCGCTTGTATCTCGCGGCTGACCATGGCGGCCGTCAATAAATAGATGGCCATTCAGGAGCATTAAAAAATGCTCCTGATATCCAGATTAAAAACGACGTTTAACTTTTATATCCTGCCAGACAAGATGATGATCTGAAGAAATCACGGGGTAACCCGCTCCAACCAGAGAATAGGTTTCATTTTTTTCAGAAGGCCAGAAGACACCGCCACAAACACTCTTAAGTCCGCGTTTTGAAGCCAGAACATAATCCACTCGCAGATTACCCGGACCAGCAGGGTTGAAGTCTCCGGTATCCATTACCGGATTACCTTTATGGGAATCATTGGCCTGACCTTCGGTCAGACTGTCCTGCCAACCTCCGAGACTTCCGGGCGCAAACTGACTCTCAATAGCCGGATGGCCCAGCAATTGCCAGATAGCCTGTTGAGTACTGTCGCCATCATAAGGATCTGCGTTGTAATCCCCCATAATCACAAATGCACTCCTTCTGGGCAGACCGCCCTGATAGCCTTTGTCATCATAGATATAAGAAGACCTCTTCCAGCCACCAACATAATCAGCCCAAAAACGGATTTCATCATGATTACGTCGGCCATTCCGATCTTCAGGACCGTCAAATACGGGAGGTGTCGGATGTGCAGCAAGAACATGAACCAGCTGACCATTAACCCACAAAGGGATATCCCAATGACTCTTTGAACTCAGACGAAACACGTCCAGGGCTTCTTGACTGTAATAGTCGCCTTTCTCTTCAGTATCAGGATTGTCTGGCAGTAAAGCACCCGGCATATCTTTCCACAGGAAATGCTGGAACGTTCTCACCTGCCGGTCAGCAATAGGGTATTTTGAAAGCAGAACCATGCCATACTGCCCCGGAAAAAAGCCAAACCCATAAGCGTCACCCGGACCTCCAATAGAGCCATTGCCATTCAGGTCAATGCCACTGGGTATCCCGGTGTTAGATTTAGCTAAATAAACGTGGGGATAAGCAATGGTTTGCTGACCATTCTGGCTCTCACCCAGAAAATTCTTCTGGAACAAATCAATGGCGACACCTTCCTGGTCAAAATCGAATTCATTCAGAAGCAACACATCGGGGCGGACTCTCTGAATAATTTCTGCAACAGCACGAATCTGTTTGTCTGCTTTGGAATCTCCGGACAACTGATCATCCGGATTCATCAGATCGTTGATCAACTGACCTTCAGAATTACGATTGAGATAAGCATTAAAAGAGGCAAAGCGAACATGACGCTCGGAAGCTTTTTCCAAAGCGCCATCCATATTCTGAGGGGCGCAGAAATAAGTTTCTGAATCGGCATTGGCTGAAGCAGCCAGAGTCACCAGGGAAAAAGCGGCGGCAAGCTTTCTTATCATTCTATAGGCTTCCATGTCAGTCTTTGAGGCAATGAAAACCTACACCCTGCTGAAACTTTGTGATGATTGAGTGAAAGAATGAAGAAGGATTTTTGACATAAAAAAAGCAGATACCGAATGTTCGGTATCTGCCTTATAGAGAATGTTTAGAGATTAGAGCCTGGATTCAATCAGCTTCTCAAGCTTCACCTGGTCTTTGGCAAAGTTGCGAATGCCTTCAGCCAGTTTCTCAGTGGCCATGGCGTCTTCGTTCATTGCCCAGCGGAAAGCCTGCTCGTTCAGAACCACTTTCTCATCACTAGAAACTGCAACCGTTTCAGACAATTTTTGAACAACCGTAGCTTCTGTTTTTTCCAGATCATCCAGCAGACCCGGCCCAATGGTCAGACAGTCACAACCGGCCAACTCAATGATTTCACCGGTATTACGAAAGCTGGCACCCATCACTACCGTGTTGTAGCCATGCTGCTTGTAGTAGTTGTAAATCCGGGTCACAGAAACAACGCCTGGATCTTCAGCTGCTTCAAAGTCACGACCTTCTGCCTTTTTGTACCAGTCGAGGATGCGACCTACGAAAGGAGAGATCAGGAACACACCCGCTTCTGCGCAGGCCTGAGCCTGAGCAAAACTGAACAGCAGGGTCAGGTTACAACGGATACCTTCCTGCTCGAGGACTTTGGCTGCTTCGATGCCTTCCCAGGTAGAAGCGATCTTGATCAACAGACGGTCTGGATCAGCGCCCTGTTCACGATACAGGGCAACCAGTTCATGGGCTTTGGCAATGGTAGCTTCTTTATCAAACGACAGACGTGCATCCACTTCGGTAGAAACAACGCCGGGAACAACCTGCTGAATTTCCTTGCCAATGGCTACCGCCAGCCAGTCACAGGCGTGCTGAACCTGGGTGCTCTTATCGGAAGCCTTTCCTCTGCCATACTCCAGAGCGCTGCTAAAGAGTGATTCATAAGCCGGGAGTTCAGCGGCTTTCAAAATCAGGGATGGATTGGTTGTGGCATCAACGGGCTGATATCGACGAATCGCTTCGATATCTCCGGTATCTGCAACCACTTTTGTCATACCCTTGAGTTGCTCTAACTGATTCATTTGACTCCCGATCCTCACTTTTTATCCTGATCATCATTTCATCCCAGGCAGGAGGAAATAATGCTCTTTGCTCTTGGCTGTTTGACCAGTCCGAAACAGTCAGGAACTCTTCGGACTGTATCTATCATTCATCACTATCTATATAGAAAGACTATTAACTCAATCTTACATCGTAGTTTTAACAGACTGACGTTCAACCAAAGTTGAACGCAGCGTTTTTATCTCATGAGACCGGCCCGGATTTTCTATGCGCTTGATCAGCGTATCCGCAGCCAGCCTGCCTAACTCAGCTTTGGGTTGGTGGATGGTTGTCAGTGGCGGCGATGTATACGACGCCAATTCAATATCATCATAACCTATCACGGATATATCATCCGGAATCCGGTATCCACGTGTCTGCAAGGCACAGATCACACCCATAGCCATCAGATCATTACCAACAAACAAAGCCGAAGGCGGCTGTTGCCCGACTTCAAGACCATCCAGCAGTCGATTTGCGGCTTCAAAACCACTCTCAGCTGTCAGTCGACCTTCCACAATCCAGCCGTTTTCCGCTGGAATGCCGGATTCTTCCAAAGCCCTGTGATAGCCCGCCAGACGTTGTGAGCTGGGAGACAACTCTGCAGGGCCACTGATACAGGCAATTGAGCGATGGCCATGATCCAGCAAATGGCGGGTGGCTTCATAACCGCCCTGCTCTGGATCTTCCATAATGACATCGGCCTCAAGACCCGGAGCCTGACAGTCCAGAACGACCAAAGGCCATTGACAGCGATCACGCAGCATTTCAAAAAAACCCTGATCACTGTGCGCTGACATCACTAACAGACCATCAATGCGTTTTTCTTCCAGAGTCTGCAAATAAGATGCCTGTTTGTCGAGGTTATCGTCAGAGTTGCACAACACCAGATGATAGCCGCGTTCATAACAGGTCGCTTCTACACCATGAATGACCTCTGCAAAAAACGGGTTGGCATTGGAACCCGTCAACATACCTATCGTGTAGGTTTTATTGGTCTTCAGGCTACGGGCAACCGCACTGGGCTTATAATTCAGTGCTTTAACCGCTTCTCTGACCCGTAGAGCCTTATCTTCACTGACAAAGCGGGTACCGTTCAGGACATGGGAAACCGTTGAAATGGAAACACCTGCCTGTTTTGCAACATCCTTGATCGTTGCCATACTGCCGCTCTCTTAACGCTCTATCACTATCTGTTCTGCATCGTTGCAGTGCGGAATACGCTCTGCCAGAAACAGTTCTGTTTCATTGCGACCCGGTATAGAAGTCTGAGCTCCACTTCGAGTCACAGAAATCCCTGCTGCAGCATTGGCAAAGCGGGCAGCAGAGTCAATGCTCTCACCTTCTGCCAGCTTCACAAGCAGCGCACCGTTAAATGTGTCGCCCGCCGCTGTAGTATCAGTGGCAGAGACTTCAAAACTGGGAATAATCCGGGCACCGGCCTCATCGGAGATAAAGGCCCCCAATCTGCCCATGGTAATGACTACTCTGGAAATACCTTTCTCATGCAGAATCGTCGCAGCTTCCCTTGCGCTGTCAGAATCGTTGACCGCGACACCGGTCAGTAACTCAGCTTCTGTCTGATTAGGCGTAATCATGTCGATACTGGCCAGCAATTCATCAGACAGTGGACGTGCAGGAGCCGGATTGAGTACCACAGTGACTCCAGTACTCTGTGCCACCTTTGCCGCTTCAAGAATCGAAGCTTCTGGCGTTTCCAGCTGCATCAGCAGATAGTCGGCACCGGCAATTTCAGCTTTCTTATCTTTAACTCTCTCAGGGGTTAATGCTGCATTAGCTTCTGCAGCAATACCAATGCAATTTTCTGCACGGCCATCCACAAAAATCAAAGCTACGCCGGTATTCACACCCTCTACCTGTTCAACCAGTGAGGTATCAATACCGTCTTCAGCAAATTTGTCGACAATTTCACGACCAAACGCATCTTGTCCCACACAGGCCAGAAAGTGTGTATTGCCTCCCAGTCTGGCACTGGCAACAGCCTGATTGGCCCCTTTGCCGCCCGCAATAACATCGTAACGGCTGCCTGTTACCGTTTCACCGGGACGGGGAAACGCATCCACTTTCAATACATGGTCTGCATTCACACTGCCAAGAACAAGAATCTGTTTAGTCATGGGTCAATCTCTATATTCAGGACTATGGCCAGGCACGCTGCCTAGCCATAAGTACATAATCAGGGCTGCTTCGTGATCAGCTTCAATTCAACCGGCGTGTAGATTTCTACCTCTTCGCCTTTGATGGCCTTGTCAGCAGTCTCAACACCGACTTCGCCGATCATGGACGCCTGCTGGGCTATAGTGGCAGCCAGGCCACCGTCTTCTACAGATTTGATGCCTTCGTCCGTACCGTCAAAACCTACGACGATGATATCTTTTTTAGCCGCCTGAACTGCTTTCAGGGCACCCAGTGCCATTTCATCGTTCTGGGCAAAAATGGCTTTAACATCAGGGTGAGCCTGCAACAGGTTCTCGGTCACATTCAGTGCCTTGGTACGGTCAAAATCAGCTGGCTGACTGGCTACCAGCTCCAGATTGGTGCTCTTGATCGCTTTCATAAAGCCTTCGCCACGCTCACGGGCAGCGGATGTACCTGGCACACCTTCCAGCTGAATCACCTGACCTTCACCACCCAGCTTCTTGGCAATGAATTCACCGGCCATTTCACCACCCGCGATGTTGTCAGAAGCGACATGGGAAACAACATCACCACCATTAGCACCACGATCCAGAGTAATCACCGGAATCTCAGCACGGTTAGCCGCACGAACAGAGTTTGCTGCAGCATCAGAATCCGTTGGATTCAGCAGAATGGCACTGACTCCACGAACCGTCAGATCCTCAGTGTTGGTCATCTCTTTGGCGGAATCGTTCTGTGAGTCCAGAATCACCAGGTCATAACCCAGCTCCTGGGCTTTTTTCTCTGCCCCTTCTTTCAGGGTGACAAAGAAAGGGTTGTTCAGAGTAGACACCACCAGAGCCATAGACTTCTGGTCAGAAGACGAGCCTGCGTCAGAGGTACTCGTTCCTTCCTCGGGCTTGCTGCAGCCTGTCAGAGCCAGACCTGCAGTCAGAGCGACAGCCAGTGCTTTTTTCATGGAGAAGATCATGGACAACAACCTCATGGTTCCGATTGTTTCAGCCGGTTTTTCCGACTTTAATAGGGGGCGATAGCCAGCTCCCGGATACCGGGGCTGGCCTGATCTCAAGACTGTTTTGTAGAACGGGTATCTACCAGAACAGCCAGAAGAATAACGAGCGCCTTGGCAATCAGCTGATAGTAGGAAGAAACATTAAGCAGGTTCAGGGCGTTGTTCAGAATACCGATAATAAGCACACCGACCAGAGTACCGGTGATTCGGCCCTTGCCACCTGTCAGACTGGTTCCACCCAGCACTACTGCAGCAATTGCATCCAGCTCATAACTGGTACCCGCTGTTGGTTGGGCCGAAGCCAGACGACTGGTGACTATTAATCCTGCCAGAGCGGAGAGGCCGCCAGAAATGGAATAAACAGCCAGTTTGATACGATCAACGTTGATACCGGACAGACGGGTAGCAGATTCGTTACCACCCAGAGCATAGACGTAACGACCCAGTCGTGTGTGATTTAACACGAACCATGCCGCCACAAAAGTGAAAGCCATCAGGTAAATCGGGAAAGGAATACCAAACAGGTAGCCACTGCCAATAAAGGAGAATGCCTCAGAAGCTGCACCACTGCTGGCAGAAATGGGTCTACCGTCAGTGAATACCATGGTGGCTCCACGCAGCAGGGTCATGGTCGCCAGTGTTGCTATAAATGCCTGTACCCTGCCTTTGGCAATGATCAAACCACTCATGGCTCCCATTGCCGCACCACCAGCCAGAGTCAGTGTCACTACCAGCATTATGTTGAAATCCATGCCGATTAATGTAGCGGCCAGAGCACCGCTTAGCGCCAGAATGGAACCCACTGCCAGATCGATACCGCTGGTTAGAATGACAAAAGTCATGCCCACAGCAATGATGGCATTGATGGAGGTCTGTCTCAGGATGTTCAGCATATTGTTGGTGCTGAAGAAACTGTCGCTGATCATGGACACCGCCACCATGAAGATCAGCAAAGCGATAACAGACTTGTATTCAAACAGGAATTCTTTATTGATGCGGAATTTACTACCGCTGCCCAGTGCACCTGCCTGTAAGGTTTGCTCAGTCATAATTTTTCCTCTTTACGCTGCCTTACCAACAGCACAACGCATCAATTTTTCCTGGGTGGCTTCCTGACGATCGAACTCTCCGGTTATCCGTCCTTCATGCATGACCATCACTCGGTCACTCATGCCCAGGACTTCCGGCATGTCAGACGACACCAGCAAAATACTCATGCCCTTGTTCTTGAATTCATTGATTAACTGGTAGATTTCTTTCTTGGCCCCCACATCAACACCGCGGGTCGGCTCATCAAGAATCAGTACCCGTGGATTGATCATCAGACCTTTGGCAATGGCGACCTTCTGCTGGTTACCACCACTGAGGTTCTTGATCAGCTGTCTGGCTGTAGGGGTTTTGATATTGAAGGCTTTAATGAAGTGCTGAACCGAATCCATTTCACGGCTACGGTCGATTTTACCGGTAGCACTCTGGAACTGTTCCAGACTGCAGAGGCTCATGTTTTCAGAAACTGAAAGCTCCAGTACCAGACCATCGCCTTTACGATCTTCGGAGATGTAAACAATGCCGGACTGCAGACCTTCTGCTGGAGATTTGATTCTGCGGGCTTCACCAGCTATCCGAATCTCACCCGAGTGTGCAACATTGGCACCGTACAGAGCTTTCATCAGTTCCGTACGCCCAGCCCCCATCAAACCGGAGATTCCGAGGATCTCACCTTCTTTCAACTGGAAGCTGACCTCTTTAACACCAGAAGCAGACAAGTTTTCTACCTCAAGTGTCAGAGCACCTGGCTCAACATCAATGCGAGGGTATTGTTCTTCCAGTGAGCGACCCACCATCTGCTCGATAATGTCGTCTTCAGTTAACTTCTCTACCGGAGTTTCAGCAATAAAGCGACCATCTCTCATAATGGTGGCGTCATCACAGATCTGGAAAATTTCCTGCAGGCGGTGGGAGATATAAACAATGCCCTTGCCTTCAGAACGTAACTGGCGGATTACCTTGAACAGGCTTTCAGTTTCTTTATCCGTGAGAGCATCGGTAGGTTCGTCCATCACAATCACCTGTGATGAAAACGACAGAGCCTTGGCAATTTCAACCATTTGCTGAACACCAATGCTGAGCTTGCCCACTGGAGTGGATGGATCAAACTGTACATCCAGCATATCCAGAAGTTTCTGGGCTTCTTCTCCCATGGTTTTCCAGTCAATTCTGCCGAATCGACCCATGGGTTCACGGCCCAGAAAAATATTCTCGGCGATAGACAGCTCAGGAATCAGATTCAGTTCCTGGTGAATAATGCTGACTCCGCGTTCCTGGGAATCCTTGGGGCCCCTGAAAGCCACGTCATCCCCGTGGTATTTCAGCTCGCCTTCATCGCGGCTGTAAATACCTGTCATGACTTTCATGAGAGTCGACTTACCGGCACCGTTTTCTCCCAACAGTGCCATTACCCGGCCAGGGTAAATATTCAGGCAGGCGCCATCCAGAGCCCGGACACCGGGAAATGTCTTGACGACATCTTTCATCTGGAAAACAGGTTCAGGTTTTGACTGGGTACTCACCTTATCCCCCTCAATGCTGTTCACAATGACAATGCCATGATCAAGGTATGAAACCGACGGCATTACACGCTCAAGGCTGTTTAAAATGCTACGCCGGATTTCAGAATGACATTTGCATAGGGTGTGCACTCACCCGTACGAACCACTGCCTTACTGAGGTCAGATTGAGCCTTAAAGGACTCATGACTGACCTCGACGACTCTGACAGGAGCCCCCTGTTCTTCTCCAAGCAACCGAATGCGATCAGCAAATTGCTGATACAGCTCCGGACTCACCTGGGCAAACTCTTTAGCAATGATGATTTCTTCCACAACCGTTTCAGAAAGCACCACGTCCAGGGTTTCCAGAAAACCCGGAACCCCGTGGGTCAAGGCCAGATCGATGCGCTCAGCACTTTCACCAATGGGCAGCCCGCAGTCACAGACAGTCAACCCCTGACCATGACCCAGGCTGGCAATAGCCCCGGAAAGCTGTGGGTTGAGAAGTCTGGTCTTTTTCATACAGGCCACCGTAAGTTGTTACAGTCTGGTTCGCATTGACTGATGTGTAATCAAGTTCAGTAAAACGTTTGCGCAAACGTTTTTCTCAGCGCCACTATAACGATTCACCTCTTGAGAAAAGTTGATCTGGATCAATTGGAAACAAACCTGCACAGACGAAAACACGAATGAAAGCATGGGGAATACTGATTCGATAACAAAGAAATAAATTAGATAGTGTTCGAACGGATATTTTCAGAAAGTGTAGAAAGGATTCAGTCCGGCAGATGTGTTTGCATCTGTTCTGCAAGTTTGCTGACGTCAAAGGGCGTCCAGAACCCCCACGGATTGGACTTTTGATACTCTCCAACCAGATCAAGACTTCTTACTCCGGCTTTAAGCAAGCGGGCCACAACCGATGAACAGTTGAAGCCAAGCAGCTGATAGAACGAAGTGTTTTTCCTGATCAGTTTCCACTTATGCTTCATGGCAGCCACGTTTACGCTGGGCAACTCAATGACGATGGGCTCACCATGCCCCTCAAAATCCTGCTGAAAGGCATTGCATTTAGGTCTGGCAAGAAAGCCACCCACAATCATGTCTTTCTCAGCAAAGGACCAGGAAACATAGGAGGAGTTATCCCCCATTTTCTTTCCTTTGGTAGAACCAAGCACAACCGCTGAGTGCTGAGAATCTCCCGTGTTGCCATGGGGGTTTCGAAACAGGAGCACATAAGCCTTGGAAGGGTCATCAAACCGATTCCAGAACTCTTCCATACGGGCTTCAGTGATATCAGTCATGCGATTGTAGTCAGGCAGCATTGAATGAAAGGTGCCCTGAAGTATCCCGAGTGGCTTGAGAAAATAGCGATTAATAAAACAGAGAAGGCTCTGGATTTTGGTCAGCTTGCGGCTGCTTAAATCTTTCTGATCCCATCGCTGTGACTCAGAGCGAGGAATTTTTGCCGTGACATCCGGAGCTCGGGAATCATCCTTTTTCTGTGGCTCCGGATTCGGTCTTATAACGGAAGTGGAATCTTCAACTTTTGGCATGACTGCATATCCCTTGCGCTCAAATAGCCTTACTCCAGCACAACTTCTTTTTCAGCTTATTTCTGCATTGAAGTATTCTGATGCATCACCTGATTCAACCTTAACTCCTGCAACAGCAACTCGATCTGGAACTGTTCGGCTTCAATCAGGGTCTTGTAATGAGCCACAACGGCATTCATCTGCTCTGAAAGTGTTCCTTTGGTGTCCAGCTCAACACTGTCAGCAATGGATTTCAGCTGGGTGTTGATCTCTTTATCCTGAACACTGTTCCGGGGTAATGCTTTATTCTGTCTGGCTTTTTGTTTGACACTCTTATCGGCTTTGGCCTGAAGCAATTTCAGTTCACTTTGCATACGATTACGATAGGTTCTGATACGCTTCTGCCGAAGGGTAATACGCTCTTCAATCATCCGGGTCCGGACCTTTTCATCCATGCCCTTCAACTTATCCATATCAAAAGGTTCAAGAGGAGCTGCCAGACCTTTCAGCTCAATGGGCTTGGCATTGCTGTCACACTTTTCTTCTGTGAAGACCACGCTGCCATTTACCTGACACTTATAGATTGGCTTTCCATACCCTGAATAGGGAATCAGCAAAATGCTGACGGCTAGCAACAGTTTTCTCAAATCCATGATGATGCCCTGACTGAATACCTTTCTTTACTATAGCCAGCGGATAAACAATGACCTTTTACTCCCCCTCTCTTCAGGACAAAGGGCAAAAAGAACCGTAATTCCGGTGTTACGGACACGCCTTGCCAAAATCTTCCCTTTATCGTCTACCCCATAACAAGCCTGTAATGTTGTGAGGGATATACATGATGAAGACAACCAATAAGGCCACAGCGCTTAAAAAAATGATAAAAGCCTGTTCAGCCTCCTTGTTCAGCGCAGCTCTACTGGGCCTGCCTGGACTGGCCAGTGCAAAAGTCACGAATTATGGAGAAATGGTGGATGTGCCCTCCGGCTCGTTCACTATGGGTTGCCTGAATTCCAATGACGATATCTGCTACTACGCAGAAGATGAGAAAGCTCACAAGGTCTACCTGAATGCCTACAAAATCGACAAGTATGAAGTGACCTTCGCCCGTTACAAGAAATGCCTGGACGCTGGAAAATGCTCCCCCTTGGCAGTGGGTGGCTCCATGAATTTTGGTCGCAAGGGCGTAGATAACTTCCCTATTAATGGTGTGACCTGGCATCAGGCCAAAGCCTTCTGTGAGTTCGAAGGCAAAAGGCTTCCTACTGAAGCTGAATGGGAAAAAGCCGCAAGAGGTACAGACGGTAGAAAGTACCCCTGGGGCAACCAGAAACCTACCTGTGATTTAGCGGTTATGGACAGCCAATACGCTGGCAATCTTGGCTGTGGTACCGGCAATGTGATGGACGTAGGTTCAAAGCCAAAAGGGGCGTCACCTTACGGCGCCATGGACATGGCCGGTAACGTCTGGGAATGGACCGCTGACTGGCATAGCAACCGCTACTACCACAGCAGTCCTGAAAATAACCCTCAGGGGCCCTCCAGTGGCGTCTACAAAACAACCCGGGGCAGTGATTTCTTTGCCAGAGCTTATTGGGAGCTTCGCTCCACCAGCCGCTTCCCGTATTACCCCAATAATGTCAGCCCCGCTATTGGCGTGCGCTGTGCCAAATCAGCATAAGGAGAGCGATCATGGAAACAAGTAAACAGTGGCTGGCAATCATCGCTTCAATCTTTATGTTGACCGGGTTCTCTACTCCAGGGAAAGCCTTTAATGACAAGGCCGTGGTAGAGATTCCATCAGGTGAGTTCACTCGGGGCTGTACCCGTAAGTACAAGGAATATGAGTGCCTGCCTGAGGCCCTTCCAGAGAAAAAAGTCTTTATCAGTAAGTTCAAGATCGATAAATATAAAGTCACTTATCGCCGTTACAATGAGTGCATGAAAAAAGGCAACTGTACCGATCTCTATTTTGGTGGTGGGTGCAACGCGGGCATGCCCTGGAACAGTGACCACCCGGTCAACTGTGTTACCTACAAACAGGCCGAAACCTTCTGTAAATGGGACGGTGGAAAGCGTTTGCCGACAGAGGCTGAGTGGGAAAAAGCCGCCCGAGGCACCGATAAGCGCTTCTACCCATGGGGCAATAAAACACCTTCTTGCAATCTGGCCACCATCAGTGACAAAACCACTCGAGGAAAAATGGAACCGGGTTGTGGTATGGGCACCAGCAGGCCAGTCAATGCCAACCCGGAAGGTGCTTCTCCCTATGGAGTAATGGGTATGACCAGTAATCTGCTTGAGTGGACCAGCGACTGGTTTGATGCCGAATACTATAAGAAAAACGAGCTTCGCGATCCCAAAGGTGCGGACAGAAATACGGGCTTTAAAACCTTGCGTGGCGCGACCTGGATGATGAAGAAGGAAGAACTGGATGTCTCCATTCGTGTTCCCTATGCGCCGGAAGGTCAGGGCTACATAGTCGGTTTCCGCTGCGCTGGCTGATGGAATACCTCTGACTATTGATATGTCAGTCCTTTACTGGAATCCTACCGCCAACCACTTCGTTGGCGGTAGTACTATGAAGGCACAGAAGAATCAAAACCATTCAGATACTCCGGTATTCAACCTGATTCCTGAAGATCAGCTGACCCGTGAACTGTCACCTGTCTGGCATAAGCGTTTTGATAAAGCCGTACGCCATATTCTTGAGAACATTCAGCACCCTTTAAACTGGCAGGAAGTCGCTAACCTGTGTGCTATATCCCCCAATCACTTCCGGGATATGTTCAGTCAGGTCTTCAACGAAACACCCGGACAGTATCTGCGAAGAATGCGATTGAAGCTGGCCGTTTACTATCTCTGCACAGAACAGGATCTGAGTATTACTGAGATCGCAACTGAATCCGGCTTTTCCTCCTCCCAGGCCCTGGCCAAAGTTTTGCGCCAACTCTTGAATACTTCGGCTTCTGAGATCAGAGACAGGATTCACCAGCATGACGAAGCCTACATTGAAGACCTGATGAGATTTTCCGGACACCCCCAGAAAGGTCTCTCTGATTCAATGGAACAGGCCATGGCCAGTGATATCCCGGTAACGCTGAAGTATTACCCGGAACGCCCTGTCTTCATCCATAAGGCCGCTATGTACAGCTTCAGCAAGCTGGAAAAAATCTGGAAACAGAAAAGACCCTCATCCGCCAACGACAGAGTACTGGTATATAGCTGGACAGATCTGGCTTCACCTGATCAGAGTACCACTAATTCTGCGGGCTATTTCTGTGATGAGGCTGACGCCAACCACCGGATTTCTGCAGGTCTTTACCTTTCCTGCCGTGTCAATATTTCTGGCCTGGCTGGCTACTACGCCACCTTAAAGAGTCTGTACCTGTATGTCCTGCGCCACGGTCTGGAGCCTGAAAATAGCGCTCCGGTGATTGAGACCTATCACAATTGCGACACGCTTTATGCCGAGTCCATTGATCTCTCCGCCAGCATTCTGGTCAGACCGGCCAGCTGAGCAGTATTGCAGTCTTAATTGAAGACTGCGTCAATTTTCCGGCCTTTCAGCATGGGCATCTCTGTGTCATGATGTTCTTCACTTGCAGTAATCGAAAAAAATAAAAAACACGCAAGACAGGACCTATTCCTATGAGCAGGAAGACACTCGCACAAGGATTGGCCGCGTTTACGATTTCCGGCTTGCTCTCCCTCCCCGCACACTCAGACATTCTTATAGGTGTTGCAGGACCCCATACCGGCCCTTATGCCGCCTTTGGTGAACAATTATGGAAAGGCGCAGAAAAAGCCGCTGCTGACTTGAACAAAGCAGGTGGCATTAATGGTGAACAGGTAAAACTGATCAAGGCTGATGATGCCTGTGAACCCAAGCAGGCCGTAGCAGTAGCTAACCGTCTGGTGGATTCAGACGGTGTTGATTTTGTGATTGGACACTTCTGTTCATCCTCCAGTATTCCCGCTTCCAGAATTTACGACGACGCCGGTGTGGTGATGATCACTCCCGCTTCAACCAACCCCAAGCTCACTGAGCAGGGTTTTGAAGGGGTCTTCAGGATCTGTGGCCGGGATGACCAGCAGGGACATGTTGCTGCTGACTTTATAACGGGCGAACTGAAAGCCAAAAAAATCGCCATGATCCATGACAAGGATACCTATGGTCAGGGGCTTGTGGATGCAACTCGTGATCGCCTGCACTCACTGGGCATTAAAGAAGTGATGTACGAAGGCCTGACCCGGGGCGAAAAAGACTTCAACGCACTGGTCACCAAAATCCGCTCCAGCGGTGCTGATGCTGTGTACTTTGGTGGACTCCATTCAGAAGCTGGCCCTCTACTCAGACAGATGCGAGAGCAAGGTGTGACCGCTTCCTTTATTTCTGGTGATGGCATTGTTTCCGATGACTTCCTGAAAACCGCCGGTGGAGCCGAGTTTGTTAACGGTGCACTGATGACGTTCGGGGCTGACCCCAGGTTAATCCCTGATGGTAAAAAGGTAGTCGCCGGTTTCCAGGCTGATGGCTATGAACCTGAAGGTTACACTCTGTATTCCTATGCAGCACTGCAAACTCTCGCCTCCGCTGCCAAGGCACTGAAAACAACCGATGGAGAAAAAGTATCTGCCTGGTTGAAACAGAATGAAGTACCCACGGTTCTGGGCGCCAAAGCTTTTGACGGTAAAGGTGATTTGAAAGTCTCTGACTATGTGATGTATCAGTGGGACAAACAGGGCCAATACAAACAGCTCTCAGCCAATCAAGAATAAGTCTATGACGAAGGCCGGATGCAATGTCCGGCCGCTCACTTTCCACACGCTATTTTCGCTCAATGCTGTTTGCCTCTGGAGTAAAACTTCATGGATCTTTCAACCCTGCTGCAGCAACTGGTGAATGGCCTGGCTCTGGGTTCTGTTTATGGCCTCATAGCCATTGGTTACACCATGGTTTACGGCATTATTGGCATGATCAATTTTGCCCACGGCGATGTTTATATGATCTCGGCTTATGTCACCGCCATAGTGATCGCCCTGCTGACATTCTTTGGTATCGAATCCTTTCCCATCATCTTATTGGGCACTTTGTTTTTCACCATTCTGATCAACAGTGCCTATGGCTGGACAATTGAACGCCTGGCTTATCGCCCACTGCGCCAATCAACCCGTCTGGCCCCGCTGATTTCAGCCATAGGTGTGTCGCTGGTGCTTCAGAATTACGTACAGATCAGTCAGGGAGCCAGAAGCCAAGGTGTCCCCACTCTTATGTCAGGCTCCTTCAGACTGGAAATGGCTGAGGGATTCATACAGGTCTCCTACACCCAGCTGCTGATTATTGTTGTTGCCCTGTTGGGTATGGCCCTACTGACCTGGATCATCCAGAGCACTCGTCTGGGCCGAGAGTGCCGGGCTACTCAGCAGGATCGCAAGATGGCCATGATTCTTGGGATCAATACTGACCGGGTGATCTCAACTGTCTTTGTGATAGGTGCAGCCATGGCGGCTCTCGCGGGAACACTGGTCACGCTTAACTACGGAACCTTTGACTTCTACATCGGTTTTATCATCGGTATTAAAGCCTTTACGGCTGCGGTGCTTGGAGGCATTGGTTCACTGCCCGGCGCCATGCTGGGCGGTATTCTGCTGGGCATGTCCGAATCACTGTTTTCCGGGATGGTGAATACCGATTACAAGGATGTCTTTGCTTTCAGCCTTCTTGTTCTGATCATGATTTTCCGACCAACCGGTTTGCTGGGTAAGCCTGAAGTGGAGAAGGTCTGATGGCGATTGATTATCAGTACAGCAACAAACCAGACAGCTTATCCTCCAACGAACTCCTTTTCAGAATCCGTAAAAGCCTGCTGGATGCCTTCATAACAACACTGCTGGCGCTGGCTGTTTTCGGCCCCATTGTCGGACTGGAACTGGACGGTTATGACTTTCAGCTACAACTCAAAAGCCTGGTGAGTATTCTGGGAGTCATTTTTACCGGCCGGCTTGTAGCCTCACTGTTTTTCCAGACTTCCCAAGGCGAAAAGCTTCTTGAGAAATTCTCAAGAAAAGACACCAGTATCCGGGTGCAACCTCTCAACCAGAAAGCAGCGAATGGTTACTGGATCATTGCATTATTCATGCTCGCAGGATTAATGGTGCCCTTTCTGGCCAGCAAATACTGGATTACGGTCATTATCCTGGGAATGATTTACGTATTGTTGGGTCTGGGTCTCAACATCGTAGTTGGTCTGGCAGGTCTTCTTGATCTGGGGTTTGTCGCCTTTTATGCCATAGGTGCCTACGGGCTGGCATTGGGTCATGAATACCTGGGGCTTGGTTTTTGGAGCATGCTGCCTCTGGCTGCCCTCCTCGCTGCTTTATCCGGTGCTTTGCTGGGTTTCCCCGTGTTAAGAATGCATGGAGATTACCTAGCCATTGTGACTCTAGGGTTTGGCGAGATCATACGACTGGTACTGAACAACTGGACACAGTTCACCGGTGGCCCAAATGGTGTATCTGCTCCTGCTCCCACTCTGTTTGGTCTGGAGTTTAAACGGCGGGTCAAAGAGGGCACACCTTTTCATGAATACTTTGGACTCTCCTACGACTCAGCCTACAAATTCATTTTTATCTACCTGATCCTTTTTGCCCTGGTCTGGGCAGTGCTCTACATAAACCACCGCCTGACAAAAATGCCTGTGGGACGGGCCTGGGAAGCCTTGCGGGAAGATGAAATTGCCTGTCGTTCACTGGGTCTGAATCATGTACTGGTAAAGCTTTCAGCCTTTATGACCGGTGCCGCTGTGGGCGGTATAGCCGGTGTCTTCTTTGCCACTTACCAGGGTTTCGTTAATCCAACGTCGTTCACGTTTTTCGAGTCGGCACTGATTCTTGCCATTGTCGTTCTAGGTGGACTGGGCTCAACCAAGGGTGTGGTGATAGCCGCTTTTGTGCTCACCGTGATGCCTGAAGTACTGAGGGACTTTTCAGAATATCGGATCTTGATGTTTGGTCTTCTCATGGTACTGATGATGATCTGGCGACCCAGAGGGTTGGTAAGAATGACCCGGTCGTCGTTCCAGCCACCTCAAACAGTCCGCCAAGCCATGGAGGGTGTACGATGACCTCCTCTTCTGACGCCATTCTCACCATTAAAGGCCTCAACATGCAGTTTGGTGGCATCAAGGCACTGGAGAATATTGACTTCCAGGTACCAAGAGGCAGCATCACAGCACTGATTGGTCCTAACGGTGCAGGCAAAACCACGGTCTTTAATTGCCTGACGGGGTTTTACCGAGCCACCAGCGGGAAGATTGAGCTGAATGCTCATAAAACCAAAACCAGTGTGACCTCTGTGCTGGGAGAATCCTTCAAGGCATCCGATCTTTGGCAACCTGTGCGCTTTGGTCGCAGACTTTATTACAAGTTGTTTGGTGGGTCGCATCAGGTTAACCGTGCAGGACTGGCTCGAACTTTTCAGAATATCCGTTTGTTCAAGGAAATGACGGCTCTGGAAAACCTGCTGGTTGCCCAGCATATGCAACTGAACAGAAGCTTTCTGGCGGGGATTATCAATACCCGTTCTTTCCAGAAATCGGAAGAGAACGCTTTGAATAAAGCCTGGTATTGGCTGGAACAACTGGATCTGATTAATGAAGGCAACCAACTGGCAGGTCAATTGCCTTACGGTAAACAGCGAAGGCTGGAGATTGCCAGAGCACTCTGCACAAACCCTGAATTACTGTGTCTGGATGAACCCGCTGCAGGTCTAAACCCACAGGAAACAGCAGAGCTTGCCAAAACTCTAAACACCCTGCGCTCAGAACACAAACTCACTATCCTGCTGATTGAGCACGATATGGGCATGGTCATGAAGATATCAAGCCAGATTGTAGTACTGGACCATGGACTGGTGATTGCCCGTGGCAGTCCGGATCAGATCAAAAACGATCCTGCTGTCATATCAGCGTATCTGGGGACAGAAGAAGAAACAGGAGTGCCTGAGCATGAACCAGCCCTTGCTTGATATTCAGGAAGTGGATGCCTCCTACGGTCCCATTCAGGCTTTGAATCAGGTATCCATGCATATTCATCAGGGAGAAATTGTCACTCTGGTAGGGGCCAACGGCGCAGGTAAATCCACATTACTCATGAGTCTGTTTGGTAATCCCGGTGTCACTCGTGGCGAAATCCACTTTGATGGCACAGCTCTGACCAGTCAGCCAGGACATAAAATTGCATCACTGGGCATCGCACTGGTGCCGGAAGGTCGTCATGTCTTTGCCCAGATGAGCGTTGAAGAAAATCTCATCATGGGCACAACCCCCATTGGCACAAAACATGTTCACGAAGATCTGGAAAAAATGTACGAACTGTTCCCCATACTGGAGGAACGGAAACAACAAAATGCCTCCACATTATCTGGAGGAGAACAGCAGATGCTGGCTATTGCCCGGGGGCTGATGAGTCGCCCACGGTTGCTACTGCTGGATGAACCCAGCCTGGGACTGGCGCCCATTGTCGTTCAACAGATATTCAGTATTTTGAAAGAAGTGGCCAGTGGTGGGATGACGATTTTTCTGGTTGAACAAAATGTTCATCATGCTCTGAAACTGGCAAACCGGGGTTATGTGATGGCTAACGGCCGTATCAAACTGGGGGGTACAGGCACAGAACTGCTTTCTAACCGAGAGGTGCGGGAAGCTTATATGGGAGGCTAAAGTCCATCTAACGGGAGCTTCGGAACAAAACCCAGAAAGATCAGTAATACAGATGGCATTAGATTATTCCCTGCCCCTGTGGCTATTGTTTGGGGCATCAAGAGCTCTGGTGCTTCTGTAGGCAAAGTCACCGGAGCCAAGCCAGGTAATGATTGTCCCGGAGAGATTCCATACCAAAGAGTAATTTTCACCACATTCTGGGGACTTACTTCACCCAAAGCTAATAAGCCCTCTTCTGAGCCGGAAAAACTCAGAGGATCATAATCAGTCAGCTTGGAGAATATCTCTTCCTCCATAACTTCACTTTCTTCAAATAACACTCTCTTTAAAAAAAAGGGAGGCCTGTCATTTAGCGTATAAATGTTGTTACCTGCTACGGCCATCAAATGAGGATCGTTTTCGAGAGAAAATACGCCTCCTCTCATATATGCTCCTTGCTCTTTACTCAAGAGCATCCCATGAGTTTGATTATTAATGACTATTGAATCATTACCAAGCACACCCCAGGACTGAGGGTTAAGATCACTTACTTCATCAGGCAATGGTTCTGTAGTGCTCACTAATTCAACCTCTGCCTGACGAGGCTGACGAAACATTGGGTCAAGATCAATAAACCTTATGTCTTCCCCTCCACAACTGGCCACCGCTAGCTGCTTTTGCTTGCGGATGGATTCACACTGATTGAGAGGTCTCAGATAGGGGCGTGAGCTTTGGAAACTGCGTCCCTTACAACTGATTCCAACATCTTCCTGATGAATACAATCATGATGATTTCGATGTGAATACTGGCAGGCTGCTGAGGTCGTATGAGAGAAACAATCCAGAAGACTTTTTTCTGAGCCCGCGCATCCCAGTTCATCAAATATTATCGCCCCGCTGCCTGCGTTACACTCATTGTTGAAACCAACACCTTCACTGAATATTTGACCCGGCAACATACCTAACTGTTTACAAACCACCTCAACTTCAGCTTTTTCAAACCGGTCATCACAGACTGTTCCCCAAAGCTCATCTCCCGGTAATCTCATCTCCACACGTCCAGCTACCAGATCTTCGGTCCGGTTAAAAGCACAGTTGGCAGGTACCAGGCGAACACCCGCTTCTTCATCGATCATTCTGGCACATTGAAACAGAATCCCTTCCTGCGATTGAGACACTATATTGCCCATCTCATTTAACAGGCGTATACGTCCAGTCTTCCAATAATCCAGTTCTAACAATGTGCCATCGTCCATTCCACATAAAGTACTTCGACGAATATCCAGATTATCAGGAAAACTGAACATCCGAATTGGCAGTATGCTCATAGTGAGGGTATTCACTTCAAACTCGATCAGTACCTTTGTATTTCTGATCCACATTCTTGTTGCAGAGGTATTCAGGTACACCTGGTTTTTCAGCGCTTCGTTAGAAATAACTGTAAATTGCCCTATGGAATAGTGCTCACTGGACTTTCTGGACACATACTCTGATTCTTTAATCACATTTGCTTCCAGCGTTAATACTTTTACGCAACTATCCCCTTCACCCTGAACACAGGGATCTATCACAATTGAAGCTTTCCTGCTTCCGTTGATAAACGGCTTGAACTGCACTCTAAAGCTCTGGCAACGGGGACCATTTATATCATACTCATTTTCCAGCAATTCCCATTCCCCCGAGAGGTTTCCTCTTATCACTTTCAGCTTTGCCAAAAAATCTTCATTGCTAGGGAACCTGCGAATAAGTCCCTGATCATGAGATAATAATCTCAGCAGCTTGATCAGAGGTAGTCATGGACCAACAACTCTCTTTTTCCGACAGTGAATTCAGCCAGAAGCGACGCAGAACTCGTAGGGAAATTTTTCTTGAAAGAATGGAGGTTCTGATTCCATGGAAACGCTTAGAGGCCGTAATCGAGCCCTATTACCCTAAGCGTGGCAACGGAAGACCTCCTTATCCTC
>NZ_LASA01000087.1 GCF_001562015.1 Endozoicomonas arenosclerae
TCAGGGAACGGTATTTGAAGTGGCTGAGGGTTAGCTCAATCCAACGGTAACATTCGTCCTTGGAGTCCCAGCCGGGCTCCAGACAGTCTGCTTGTGAAAGGAGGCTTCTTACATCCTCCAGGGTTTTGATGAAATGGGTGTTCATGATGATTTTCATATCCTCATCATGAACGACAGTGCTGAAGTCGGCTCATTTCATGTTAGAAACCAGCCCCTTCTTCAGGCTCATTTCATATTGGAAGAGACTGCATCTTGCATATAGTAGACTTTAGACCCAAAATACTCCTAAAAATCAGCTTTTTTTTCTTTCACGTTTGCATTAATAGCGCAGAGGTACACAAGAATGTCTGAAGTATCAGAAGATACCGTCACTGAAAAAAACTATAACAATGATACAACTGACTGGTTTCTTCAGTCTCTCGTGATATCTGTCATACAAGCTGATTTCACTATCCCTATTACACTAAATGTTGGTGGCCAATTGGTCTCTGGCGAGCTTATCTGCGGCTCGAAATACTTTCATGGTTTTGCAGATGAATTTACCAGCGGATGGACGGATCAAAAATCAGCTGAGCATACTCGCGCTCATTTTACTAGGCCAGCGGAAGAATACGTAAAAGAAAAGTTTGAAAAAAATCCAGACTGTGTTCAATTTATTCATTTAAAAAACACAAGGTTCTTCAATACCAACGGTCAGCCAATTCCAGGTAATAGAGGTGTCTGGTGGAGAGGTCAGCTATCAAAAGTTGACGGCTTCATGCTTGGAACCCTCAGTGCAGACTAATTCATTTCTCATAGCCACAAGAAACATTCTTCTATAATGCTTCAGGTTCAGGGCTGTAAATTGCAGCCCAAGCCTTTCTGATGACTCTACTTACACCAGCTGTCTTTCTTGCCCCCATCATATGGCTTTGCAGTGCCAGCCCTGAAATGCATCTCTTTGAGGTCTTTCCCGTCTACATATACATCAGCGACGATCCTGAAGTATTTGCCTCTCTGGGTATTTCTCAACTCAATACTTTTCGCAGCGCGAAGAGCTTGAACGGTGATCTGTTTCGCTTTCCTAGCCAGCTCTTTTTCTTTCTGGCACTCGCCTCTAATCTCAGGAGTGTCGAGGCCATTCACTCTGATAGCTATTCTCTCACCAATAATTGGTGGCCAGCCCTTTATATTCACTCTGAAAGTATCGCCGTCGTATATTGAAGTCACTTCTTCAACTGGCACATTGCCATAGCTTTTATCTGACGAATAACCAGAGAATGAAACAGTGACCAGCAACAAAGCAAGAAAGGTTTTTTTCATACAAAGCACCTTTTCAATATGGAGGCCGCACCTATGCAGCCTCTCTGATTAAATTAGACTCATGCAGCAAGTATTCGGCTTTCCTCCAAGCGGACTGCAACAACTCATTCAGAGCTTTTTTAACTTCCAGCTGCTGATTATTAACTGTAGCCTGCTTTTCATCTCCCTGAGCCTGGAGTGCCTTTTCAGCCAGATCAGGTCTGAGAGCTTTCAAAGCCATATACTGCAGCCGGTTTTCATTGTTCAATACCGAAGCTCTGACCAGCTTTTGCCTGATAAGCTCCTGACGAACCACCGGCCAACCTTCGACCAACGCGGATCGAGTGTTATCAGTAAGCTTTAACTTCAAGACAACATTCCCGGCAACAACCTGGTTACCGTCGTGGGTATACCGCATCTTCAACAAGTGATAGTCCGCTGGCTTCAGCTTGCTTCTGAGTAAACCTGCCGTCATTCCAGCCTGAGTAGCCCAATCAACCCGGGACAATCGATCTTTGTCGAAGTTTGGATGCTCCGCTGCAGGAACTTCCAGCTCTGGATATTTGTCAGCCAGTGCAGAAGCAAGCTTTTGCCAACCTGCACTCTTATAGCTATCAAATAGCGAGGGGTTGAAAGCATTGATTAGCGCACCGCCTACACTCGGATACATGCTCATTCTGCCGCCCTCCATTGCCCATCAATGATATTAATCAGTGTTCGCTTGCCGTTGGCGTATGTGATGCAGTGAGTGTGTAGCCAGCTGCTAGGGCCCTTGTTGTAACCCATGTCCAGCTTCCCGGAGACACCCACTTGATAAACTCCTTCTTCGATCCCGGGTGAATGACTGTGCCCGATAGTCACTTTCACACCAATTCGTGTGAATGCCCGCCTACTCCCCCTGGCGCCATTCGGGCCTTGGTCGCCGTGATAGCTCACTTCAACGTCGCCAATAACGCAAGACTCATCCCGACGTAGAAAACGCACTTCTGCATGCTTCAGGTGCTGCCTGGCTACCAGCTCAAAGGGGTCGACATTTTCATAGTCTTGGTTAGCTGCCAGCCTTTCATCGTGTCTAGTCAGAATCTGAGCCATTACCGTGTGGTAGAGCCTGGCATTACGTGGATCTCTCTTCGGATCAGTCTCTTTCAGCCACCGCTCCATAGCTTCGTCGTGATTAGATCTTTTAATGATGACCGGGTAACCGATCCGATCAATGTAATTACAGGTGAGCTTAATCTCTTCTTCGACTGAATCTGTATGAGCCTGGTGTTTCCAATAGTTATAAATGGGATCATTGGAGTGGTGATGGTTGCGGCTATGGAAATCCAACACATCGTTTAGAATGACCGACTCGGGATTCAGGACGGCACACAAACTATCAGCACTCTCAAAAGTCGCTTCTGATACCTGCGGCTCTTCCCGGAATGCGTGACTATCTCCCATTTCAACTGCCAGTGCCTGACCTGATGACCTAACTCCTGCAGCACTGTACTCCCAGTTCAGATCAATGAATGAGCCATCGCTGCAAGCATTGAGCTGGCGCATATGGAAAACATGGTCACCGCAAACCTCTATTACCGTTGCACCCAAGCAATGATGAAACTCCGCCTTCTTGCCCGCTTTGGCAGGAACATAATTTTTGACTGTGCAGACTCCCGATGTTGAGAGAATCTTGGGTATTCTGCTTTGCGGTGTCGGGATAGTTGTCAGCTGCCTTTTTGAGTGTCCGAAGATGGCTGATTTATCCTGGCTGATACTCTCGAGCCCCGACAGCGGAGTAACCGCCGTTGGTTGGATGGAAATATCACCAAACACCATTAAGTTACTGTTGATCTCAATTCGCTGATCACAGATATACGGCAATACTTCCTTTGACCACCATTCCTGGCCCCGCTCTTTGGTTGTGTGAATGTTGGTAATGTTTTTGTAGCGATATGGGATAACCAAAAGCTCAGCATTGTTTGCTCTGCAGTAATGCTGCAGTGAGAGCCAGAACTCTTTGTGTATTGGGGTGGCATTCTGAGCTGCAGTAATGACATAACGCCCGGATCGAGTTCTGTTTAAGTGATCCTGTATTTCACCGGTACGCTGTGCAACATGCTCAGTATCCCATGCAGGTTCAGAGCTGGGCACTTCGGCACTCTTTTTGAATGACTTGCGCTCAATAAGCTCGAGCTCCCCTTCTTTGCGAATTCTGCTGACTGTCCGCAAGAATGACCGCTCCACAATACCGACTTTTGCAGCGGCTTGTGAAACGGTAAGAGAAGTATCGTTATAAGCTTCAGCAATCTGTTTCTGTCGTTCCGTCGCCATTCTAATAACCCTGTTTTTTTGATCTCAATAAAGAGACAGAGCCAAGGTTGGATTTGCCCTACTTTTCGAGAAAAACAATTTCAGCACCCCTTACCGGCGGTGCATAGACTCAGTTGTCTGAAGATTTAAACTGCCTGCCAAAACAACCGAAGCAAGCCCCATATCAACCGTCACCCACTGGTAGGCCTCAACGCCTCGCGGTACTGGTGTGATATTCCATTGACCAACAGGCAACATGACTTTCCATTCTTGCCTATCAGCTCGATAGGCGAGTACTGGCGTTTTATCTGCCAGCTCTGCCTGTTCAACTGCCTGCTTTAGCCAGCCATGAATTTTTGAATCCGTAACACTTGCATAGCGTTTGACTTCAATCGCCCATGGCCAGCTTTGAGCTTGAGCCTGATTTTCTGGTATAAGGTCAAAGCCACCGCTGCGGGTTTGCTCCAGATTTCGAACCAGTTTAATGTCGGCCAGAGATAGGAGCTCTTTGCAGAACTCCCTCTCTGCGGCTGCACCTTTTTGGCGACTATTAATACTCATGAGCGCCCCTTCTTCTTCCTGAGCCAAGGTCTATGATTGCTTAATTGAACAAGCCTTCTGGGTTCGACAAAATCACCCCCTATTGAAGAGCTCAGAAGTGCTAACAAAGGCGCTCGACCTATTCCCTTTTTTCTATTCACCATTGGAACTTTTTTCCTTTTTCCCAACTGTCTACTCTTGAACGCCAAATCCAACCGCTCTTCTCTCCGCAATGAATACATTGGGTTTGATACTCCTGGCGGATATGGCGATTCTTCTTTCTGGTTTGCAGCACCCTGGCCTCCCAAGTTCGCGCCCAAACATGCCCCAAAAGCCAGCACCGCAAGTTTTGATACCATTGCCTCATCACCACTCCTGCAGTTTTTTGATGATTTTCTTTGCTGTTCTCACAGCTTTTCGATCCGGCTCTGCGTTCTCACTTCCACAAACCTTGTGCTCGAGAATTCGATTTCCCAGCTTCTTGGCGACTTCGCCGACAATCCCATCAAGAAAGCTTTCATCCAGCATTGGCAGATTCTGAAACTTCATGTGCACAAGTAACTGCTCTGGTTTTTGTTCGGATTTATGGTGAATTCCGTAATCGCCAAAATCTTTAGTGCTCTCGCTAATTAATATGGTGAAGCGATTGCTCATGTCCGACTCCTTTCCTCATTTCTCATGATGGCCTTTCCCAAATACTCCGGAATATCTGGCACTACAGCATTTCCGTACGCTTTAAGCTGGCCCATCCGTTCGGGTACATCATCAAAATTTGGGCGCAATCTGGCGTAATCATCCGCTTGTAAACACGCATCAACTGCTCTTGAATGTTGCCGTCTGCGTGATTCTTCCGTATGAGGGCATAAGGGTTGCGAAAGGTGTATGCCTTCTCTGTTTGTGCCGTGGGGGTAAGCAATAACCCAGACGCGATCTCTATGGTGCGCCGCGCCAAATTCGGAAGCTGGTATACAGTGCCATTCTGCATCCTGCCCGATCTCGGCCAAGTCATAGAGAAACTGCGCGAACCACTTCCCCCCCCTCCAGTAAGCAGGTCTGTGACGTTTTCAAAAATCGTGTACTTCGGTCTACACTCGCTAACAAGACGGAGCATTTCGGTGTATAAGCCCGAACGACTACCCTCAATTCCGTCCTGCCTTCCGGCTCCAGAGAGGTCTTGGCAGGGGAATCCTCCGCAAATAACATCAGGGTATTCGGGCAAGTCATCTGCTGTTAGCTCCTTGATATCCTCGAAAATTGGCACATCTGGCCAATGCTTCTTCAACACCTTTCTGCAATAAGGCTCAATTTCGCAGAACGCTATGGTTTTCATGCCAGCTCTTTCGAGCCCCAAACTGAAACCACCTATCCCGCTGAATAAATCCAGAACCTTCATCACCTTCCCCCAACAAAGCTGCTTCGATAAGCTGCCAGGTCTTTACAGGTCTGTTCCAGTAACTCCAGCTCATGGCCGAATCTGCGTTCAAACAGTGCAGGACTTACATGAACGGCATCAGGACCAGTACGGTGATGAGCCGGACAAAGAGGAATAACCTTCAGGTCATCCCTTGCCTGCCCGGTGCCAAAACCGGTAGTGATGTGATGAACTTCTGCCGGCGTTTCTCCATATCCAGCACGACGGCAAGCAACACAACCCAAAGCGGCTACGTCCTGAAGATGCTGTTTTTCTTCTTTGGTTTTTTGCTTCCTGCTCATGCTGTTTGCTCCAGATAACTGGCGTACTCACTATCTTCCGGGTGCGGTAAAAAACACCCATACGACAAAGCCCATCTGTCGATTTGAGTCATGTAATCGCAGAACTCTGCTCTTGAAAGCTTTGTTGTACTCTTCAACTGCTGAGTAATTTCTGTGTTTCGAATTTTGCGATTCTCATAACCCAAAAAGAGATGGCGCATCATGTCGTGCATGTCTTCCCGGTCGTAAACTGTTGGCTCATAACCTGATTTCTTTCTGGCTAAGCCTTTTTCTTTCTGGTTGAAAAACTCAGCCAGCTGAGTGAGCCAGGTCCAGTAGAGTGCATTGGCGTTCAGGCTTCGCTTAGGGCTCCAGTTCTTCCAATCAACTTGAAGAGGCTTGTCCAGCGGCTGACTGCAAAGAAATGCAACCAACCTTTCCCGATCCTGAGTATTCCGAATCACAAATGACTGATCAGACATCAACCTGCCCTCTGTGTTTCTGAGTACCGGCTGACAACAATCCGATCACTGGTGTCATAAACTTTCTCGATGCTGGATAGGTTCTCTTTCATTCGCTCGATAAACACCCTCGGGTCGAGATCCAGAAACATGCACCAGTAGATAAGGGTTTTGTTTTCAGTGGTCAGGAATCGGTAGGCTTCGTACCTTCTCAGGTGATTCAATACAGTTTCTGGATGACGAATGTATTCACCCTCTGAACCTCGAACGGGCTTCTGCATCCGGGTCACGAAATCACGGCAATCTTTCACGGCCTGAATGATTACGCTGGCAGCCAATCCCTTGTATCCGCTTTCCTGTTGCGCTTGTGTTAAGTCCATTACTCAGCCTCCTGCTGATTGTCATAGGTGATAAAGCTGCTTTGATTTGTATTGGGGTTTGTGGTGCCAACCAGCCAAAGCAAGGTCAGAATGAAGGCGACCAGGGCCAGGGCTCCCGCAAGAGCTTCAAGCAATGTTTCACCGGCCTCATCCTGCTTGAGCAATAATTGGAGGATGGCGCTCATAAGCTCACCTCCATGCCTTCAGCCCAGCTGGTGTCAGTTAAACGGTCTTGTGTGCTTCTTGGTTGAACGAGTTGGTCTTTCAGGACGAAAAGCCCTTTCCATCCTTGTGCGATTGACTGGTTAACAATCAGCTGCTGTTGATGATGATCACCACTCGATAGCTGAATCAGTTGCTCGTAAGCTGTTTTTTCTGTGGCTTGAGTTTTATATCTGAACCCGAATTGAGTTTTTTTGTATTCAGTCCACTGCTTCCATGCGGACAAATTCAACTCAAAGGGGTAAGGGGTATCTGTTTTAATCTCTGTTTTATTCTTTGTTATATTCCCTCCACTGTTTTTAGGGGGAGGGTGCCCCTGATTTTGGGGGGAGGGTGCCCCTGAATTTAGGGGGAGGGTACCCCTGTTTTCAGGGGTAGGTAACAGCACTTCATAGCCAGCAAAAAGTGAAGCTGTTTTTGCTGTTGGGTAAAGCACTCTTTTCGAAAACTGTTTACCTTCTCGATAGATTTTTGAGGTAACCCACCCTTCCCTTTTCAGTTCTGAAATCAGGCTCTCTGCACGAGATTTTGAGATCCCCAAAAAGTCAGCGAAGTGAGCATTACTTGCCCTGCACTCACCCAATGCATGTAGATTGTTAATCTCTGTCAGGAGAGCTTTTTTATTCATTGAGAAGGCTGGATCATCCCAGATTTCAGCGGGTATCCAGACTCCATTCCGGCTACTCATGCCCAGCCCCTCAATGCACTGTGAATTTCAGAGGAGTCAATACCCAGCGACAGAAGTAGCTCAGCTATCTCGTTGTCATCCAGATGAATGACCTGAGCCTTCTTAATGATCTTCAGGGCAACAACACCTTTTCCAGTCACACGACTGGTGCCGAAAGATGCATTCTTGCTGCCAGTGAAAGAGCTTCCAAGAGACTCTTCTACTTCCTGTTCAGATTCTGGTGCATGCCATTCTGGGTATTCATGAGTTGCTGCAATTTCAGAGAGAGTATTTTCTGCAAGCTTCAGCTCTTCCTGATTCTCTTCAGTGACAGGCTTGAGGTCTTCCAGAAAGGTCATACCAACAGTGATATTCGCCGGTGAAGTATCCAAAGCTTTTGCCAGTGCAATCAGGTTTGAGTGCTGTGGAATGGTTTTACCCAGCTCCCATTCGTTCAAAGTGGAATTACCACAAGGCACTTTGTCTGCCAGTTCTTTCACGCTCCAACCAAGCCCTAAGCGCAAGGTTTGAATGCAGTGGCCGATATGACGAAATGGGTAAGCCTCTTCTGAAATTGAAGGGGGGTTGTTTTTTTCGGCAGCCTTGCCGATACTATTATTGTTCATTTGAAATTCCCGTTTCTTTTGAACTGGTTCAGATAGCCCCGTTCGCGGGGCTTTCGCTTTTCTGTATTGCCATAATTGGCTCTCTCACAAAGTGAATGATCAAAGCTCCAAGACTTAACCTTCCATTACTCGCTTTAACCATCCTGCTGAACTTCTCTCTCCCCGGCATTGGCCTACGACCCGGCTTTCTTGCCATGTATTTGTTGTAAAAAACTGCATAGCTGTAACCGACTTCTTGGACGAACTCTTCACGCTCTTTTTTGCTTAGGCTTGCCCAAAATTCCTGTACTGTTTCCATATCCAAAAACCAAGTTAAACCCAAACACAACCAATTTATAAACCTTTTAGGTATTATATATCAACCTTTTTTTTGAATTTAGGGCGTTCACTGGATTTCCACGAGCTCTATAATGGTTCAAATGGATATACGAACACTGCGCTGGAAGAAGACTCGGGAGATCGTAGAGCGCCCTGATATGGGGATTACTCGCTTTGCTGATGTTCTCGGTCGAACACAACAACAGGCGAATCAATTTGCAGGCCCAAACCCTGTAAAAGGTATTGGCCCTAAAATCGCACGCTTAATAGAAGAGAAGTTTGATTTAGAATCAGGCTACTTGGATCGTATGCCTGAAAAGAAGAGTATTCTTGATCAGCCAGCTCAAAGTGCAGGAGAGTCAATTCTGAAAGCAGGTATGGCAGCAGAAGCGTACAGCCTGGCTCAGAAAGCTTGGTTATCTGCCAAATCTGAAATGGATATGATGGTTCGTACTGCATTGCGAGATTTGCTGTTCGAAATGGGTATCAATATCCAGAATGAAGATAACGGAAGTTTCTTTGTGTCCAGCGGGCAAGGAGTAACAGAGTTAAAGCTGTTTACGCCCTTACCTGGCTTTTCTGCATGGAGACCCAAAGATGCTCTGGGTAAGCTTCCTGACTTTCTTATCGTTCCGCAAGCGGAGACAGGACAAGTTAAGTTCTATGTAATGCCTGAAGAATCGTTTCTTCCTCTTCTTCAGAATCACAGATTCTCAATATCGTTCAATATGGTTGAAAAGACAGCAAATGGTAGCAATATCAAGCCATATTTGGATGACTTTTCAGCTCTATAAGCTCCTAGTTTTGATTTGATTTATAGGTTGGAAGTGGGCCTTCGTGCCTTTTTTTCCAACCAGTAATTACAATTCCAGAAAAAAGAACTAACAAACCTACCCATAACCCGCCATACATAAAGCTATATGGCACAACCAAAAACAAAAAAATCAGTATCAGCCAGTCGCTCTTACTCTTCGCCTCTTCGCGCTCTTTTTTCATACCCATTTTCAGTCCGTTCCTTCATTGAATCCCTTTAAGCCTCATAGGGTATTACTCATTACCTGTTATCTCAAAACACCTTCTTACAACCTTTTTAACATCTTTAATACCTTTTAGGTTGACTCAATATCTTTTGAGTATTAACCTGATATCGAACCAGTAAGAAAACAATCAACGGGAAATTGATTATGAACGGATACTGCCACTTGTCGGTTATGGAGCGCCGACACGCCATACAGGAAGGCTTGAAGGATCACGGAGAATCTCTGAAGGAACAGGCCGAAGAAGACCTTCATGACCGCTTCTTAGCAACCTGGGCTGAAGCTCAACTAAACCAAATAGATTCCAAGCACAGTAATCATATTGCCCCTTGCTTTGACGAAGAGTGCGGCAAAGTACTGGCTTACTTGATTGATTCGCATCTTGGTGAAGCTGTTGAGTTCGTTATCAGTGAAGGTGCTCAGTCATGAGCGCCTCTTCATCCACCTTTGAACAAGACCAAGTGACTCTTACCAGTCGCTTGCAGAGTCAAAGGCACCACATTGAAACCCTTGAGCGCCAGATGAGCGAAGCATCCGAAAAAGTACAGATTGCAACAAGGGAGTATTACCAGATTGAAGAAAAGCTGCTGGCTGCCAGAGACGTACGTGACGCTATTCAGGCAGAGCTTAATCAGGATTGGTTGGAGGGTATGTAATGACTCAAGAAATCTTCAACCCAATCGAGTTTGTGAAGGGGCAAGAAGTTCTATTTTGTGAATCTCTTGCTGACACGCAAATCACCTGGAAGCAGGAATGTCAGTTTGCAATTCAGGCATTCCAGAAAAATACATACCTTGCAACGGTAGCAAAGAATAATCCTGCTTCAGCTCAGAATGCCATCATTAATGTGGCAGCAATTGGTATCACCTTAAACCCTGCAAACCAATATGCCTATTTGGTTCCAAGGGATAAGCAGGTTTGTCTTGATATTTCATACAAAGGTCTTCTTCATCTGGCTCAACAGTCAGGCTCTATTGCCTGGGGTCAAACAAAGATTGTTTACGAGCTGGATGAATATGAAACCAATGGCGTTGATAAGGCTCCTACCCATCGTTACAAACCTTTTGGCGATCGAGGCGCTCCGGTTGGTGCTTACTGTACAGTTAAAACCGCTGACGGTGATTATCTGACAGAAGAAATGAGTGCTGATCAGATACTGGCAATCCGTGATCGCTCTCAGAGCTACAAATCTGGAAAGCCTTGCCCCTGGAGAACGGACGAGCTTGAAATGTGGCGCAAAACTGTTGTTAAGCGCGGCTCCAAATACTGGCCAAAAGTTGAGCGACTTTCAAAGGCTATTGATTACCTGAATACAGACGGTGGTGAGGGTATAACAACCATTTCGGAGGAGCCCGAGAAAGAAGTAGTTATCAACCCTGTTGAGTATATTCAGACTCTCCTTCCGAAATTAGAGCGCACTGAAGCCCAGTTCTTTGAATGGGCTTCAAAGATGCTTAAGACAGAAGTTGATTCATTCGACGGCTTAACCGCTGACCAGCTTCAGAGCTTTATTCGCAAGCTGGAGAATACGCTATGAGAGATTTCTACCAAGAGCTGCTGTCCCTCGCTCCGGTATTGGGTTTCGACCCTACCCTTGTCCAGCAAGGTTCAGAAGCCTGGCACAGAATGAGAGCGGGTGTTGTTACTGCATCCAAAGCTGAATTTCTTCTGCAACCAGACAGAATGCCAGCATTCCCAGAATGCGAGGTTGAAATTAAAAAAGGTGAGAAGCGAGGAGAGAACCACGTTACTTACCTGGGTAAGTCTTTCACTGGTACCAAGGAACAGTGTAAAGAGTTTGTACGCTCTCAAATGCCCAAGATTAAACCGGAAGGGAAACAAGGTTATTTAGCTGAGCTTGTGGCACAAGTCTGCACCGGTTTAATCCCTGATGAGATTAACGCGAAAGCTCTTGTATGGGGTAAAGAGCATGAAGAGCACGCCAGAGACGCATACAGCGCTAAAACCTTTGAAATAGTAAGAGATGTACCGCTGATCTACAAAAACGACTCAATGCGCTTTGGCTGCTCTCCTGACGGCTTATGCAGCAACTACGGCCTTGAATTGAAATGCCCTTGGGTAAGCAAGACTTATATCGAATTCATCTGCGCAGACAAGATTAAGCCTGAGTACATAAAGCAGTGCCAATTCAGTATGTGGATTACCGATCTGGATCGCTGGGACTTTGCCAATTTTGATCCGCGTATGAGAGCCAAAAAGCTACATATTGAAACGATCGAGCGTGATGAAAAGTTGATGAGTCTGTTTGATGAAGCAGGCGCAGAATTTATTGCAGATATGGACGCAATGCTTTCAAAGATGGGTGTTGAATTTGGCGCGCAATGGAGGGAGAACGAATGCAACAAACAGATATAGCAGTTATTTCAGCCATGGAGATAGCTCAAGAGTACACCGCCTCCCAATTGGCTGAGCGCGTTGGAATTAATGCCAAGAAAGTTAGAGCGATTTTACTTAGATGCCTCCGGGGGGGTAGTCGAGAGATTTAAGAGAGATGGGGAACGCTGCTTTGTTTATACGACCAAGCAGCCTGGATTGCCTTTAGAAGTATCTGAACAACCAGCCAATAAAGAATAGGGATAATCAAATGTGGTTCAAGAACTTAATCGTCTATCAATTTACTCAGCCTTTTTCAGTGACTGCTGAGTCGCTGGAAGCTTATCTATTGGAAAAGCTTTTCAATTCATGTGGCAGCCAAGACTTCAGCTCATACGGCTGGGTTCCTGCACTTGGATCTGGCACAAATGCATTGGTTCACCAATCAAGCAACTGCTTTCTGATTAAGGCATGCCAGGAAGAAAAGATATTGCCCGCCAGTGTCATTAAAGACGCTCTCGAAACAAAAGTTGAGGCAATCGAGCGCGAAGAGTGCCGGGAAGTTTTCAGCAAAGAAAAGAAGGCTCTCAAAGACGATATAGTCATGGAACTGCTGCCAAAGGCATTCACCAAAAAGACTTACACGCTTGCCTATATAGATCTGACTGCACAACTCCTGATAGTGAACGCATCGTCGTTCACTCAGGCAGAAAAGCTAACCTCGTACCTGAGAGAGTGTCTGGGTTCGCTGCCAGTCACTATGCCGACTATCAAGAACCTGCCCTCAACCTCTATGACTCAATGGCTGAGTTCTGAGCTGGTACCCGCACCTTTTGCTCTGGGTAGTGAATGCGAACTCAGAGAGCCTGGCGACGAGGGTGCGAAAATAAAAGCTTTTCATCAAGAGCTGACTTCAGAAGAAATTAAAGCTCATGTTGAAAGCGGCATGCAGGCCTGCAAAGTCGGAGTTCAATGGGACGACTCTCTAACCTGCACTATCAGGGATGACCTTGTTATCCAGAAACTCAAGTTCACCGATCTGATTCAAGAACAGCTCGACGATATCGAGATAGAAACCAAAGTAGAACAGATGGATGCCAGCTTCGGCATTATGGTCGGCACTCTGCGCCGTTTTTACGGAAACCTATTTGAAGCATTTGGCGGAAGGGAGGAAGCAGCTCATGGCTAGAGGCGTAAACAAAGTAATCCTGATCGGTAACCTGGGAGAAAATCCGGATGTTCGCTTCACTCCCAATGGTGCAGCAATTGCCAATATGAGTATTGCTACCTCTGAAAGCTGGACAGATAAAAACACTGGCCAGAAGCAAACCAAGACCGAATGGCATCGCGTAGTCATATTCGGAAAGCTTGCCGAGATTGCCCAGCAATACCTGAAGAAAGGCAGCAAAGTTTTCATTGAGGGTAAACTGCAAACTCGGAAGTGGCAGGACCAGCAAGGGCAAGATCGTTATACCACTGAAATAGTCGTTGATGGCTTTAGTGGCCAAATGCAAATGCTGGATAGCCTGCAAAACAATCAGCCCGGCACACAGCAGGGTTATCAGGGGCAACCCCAACAACAAGGCCGCCAACAACCCGCTCAGCAGGATCAAACACAAAGACCGCAAGGCCAACAACCAGCACAGCAACAGAGAGCACAGCAGCCTCAACAAGGCCGTGGTCCGGGTGCGCCAAGCTCGGGGGGCTTTGATGAGTTCGACGATGATATTCCATTCGCCCCGCTCTACCCCCGAATGGTTATCTGATGGAGACCTACAAAGTCTCCGTTCATGAGGGTGAAGACCCGATACGTCCTGAAAATGGAATTGAACCTGGCTGGATAGTTCAAGAGCAATCAATTCCACTCATGGGGCTCAGAGAAGTAGTTCGCCAACTTAGAGAAGAAGGCTACGAAGATTCAGCCATTTTGGTTGAGCTGGAATAGCCTTACAACAGGAGAAAAACTGTGACTTCATTAATTAAGCAGGCAGCACTATTGCTTCTTCTGCTATCGGCTCCTTTGTCGCTCGTTGCAGAAGAGCAATTAGAAAAAAACAAAATCTATCTCTCAGTAAGCCCGGATGGAGTCGGTTATTTAATCACACCAAAAGGGAAAACCTTCTCAAACAAAAAGAAAGAAGTTGTTTATTTGATTGACCCAGAAAGGCGACTGAATACTTTTTCAAAGAAGCCTGAGAATAAAAAAGAGAAAGTCATTCATAAGAATACGGGAGCAATAAAATGACACAAAAAGCAAAATGCTCCCTCTGCGGAGTGGAAAAGCCAGTCGGAGAACTGAACGGCTATGATCCGATCAACAATAATTACTCTCGCGCCTACTGCATACGAATTGCTGAATGCGACAGCCCTGAAGCCAAGGCGACATTGAATAAAGTGCTTGACGCTGTTTCCAGTAATCAAACTGAAGAACAGGAAGATAGCGCGACAGAGCAAGAAAAAAACGACTGGATCAAATATCAGCTAATGGAGCTGGCCGCCATTGATAAAGACGATATTGACTATGGCTTCATTGAAATAATCGGTGAAGATGAAGAAGGCCGCGAAGGATCATGTGAAGTAGAAATACCGAGTATAGCTAAACAAGCGCTTGAGCTAATTAAAGATCTTCAAGAAAAGCAGAAAGAAGCGAACAAACTAAAAGCTGATGCTGTAATGGATTTTGTAAATGGCGCAATAGGTGCTTTTGAATCTGGCTTTATTGATAAGCCAGTGCTCAACCTACAGCAGCTCCACCGATCTGCCCAGCATCACTGCAAAGATAATTACGGCATTGACACTCCATTAATGACTGAAACCTGGGGAGAGAAGATTTTTGAAGAATGTCGTAAGTCGGACAAAACTGGGGATAAATAATGGAACTAAAAGAAATTGGTAGCTTGATTAATACGCAAGACAACAGAATTACTGACCATCCCATTTTTGTTGTTGAAAAAAGCGTGATGGTTATTACCGACGGCGATTACCACTACGACAAAGAAGAGTGGGTTAACACCGAAAGTGGTGATTATGAAGTTGCAAGCGAAACAAAGTCCAAGCGCCTGAATTTACTAGAAGAAGGTTGTCGAGATACAGGTGATTGGAAGAAGTTTTATTTGTTAGAAACATGGCAATTCGTAACCGCCTGTTTTACAGAACAAGGTTGCAAGGATTTTCTGGCAATTAATGGACACAACATAGGCAGAAATCGCATCTATGCCTATGGCAGTTTCAGAAACAAAGAATATCAAACTGTACGGAACTACCTGATGGATAAAGCCTCGAAAGAGCCCGCATAACCCTTTTAATTCACGGGCACAGTATTCGTCTCGTGGAATTGATTGTTAGCTGGCGGTGAATGAGAGAATAGAGATTATGGCTTACATGACTTTATCAGACGACTATATAAACGATTTGTTCCGGGGTACTAACTTTGGCGAAAAAATTAATAACTCTGTGCAGGAAAAAAGAAAATTGATCGCTAAAACCCTACAAAACCAAATTGACGGGTATTGGTCTGGCCACACAGCATACAACATAGTAGTCAACGGCGGCTTTTTACATGATGCCAAACGGGGGAAAAGGAAGGTGTTAACCCGTTTAGGCTTGGCATTCATGCAAGTGCAATCAACCTAACTGACAGGTGAATGATGGGCAAGAAAAGAAAGTCAGTACATCTTAGAAGATGTATCCCAAAAGGCGGGATGTGCAGGTCTTGTAAAAAGGTTAATGACGACTGCTCTGATCTGGATTTTAGCCGTATGCCAATTATATCAATTGGGATAGAAACAATAGTTGTTCGTTGCACGGAGTACCAAAAATGAATGATCAAGACTACTTCGTAATGCTCGCTACCCAGAACGGTGGTTATACCCCGTTAATGGATTCCAATAGCGACAATATAGCTAAATTCAAAACAGCGGAAGAAGCCAGAAAAGCTGCTAAGAATTCAGTAATGGGTGAAATGTTTGGATTCTCCATTTTTGATATTGCTGATGGTTGGAGCTGACGCATACCCTATTCTGCGCAGATGCATGGAAAATTATGGAGAGAAAAATGAAAAAAACACTGATTGATATTCAAGACACATTCACCATTGCTGATGGTGTTGCTTTGGCGCTTAGAAAACACGTTGAAGTTGATGCAAAAAAATTAGGTGAAGCACTTCGACGCCTTGCTTGCAATAACGCATATGGCGGTGATGATGCAGGKTGTGACTGGTTCTATTGCGAAGAACGAAAAATCATCTTTATCGGTAACCCAGAGTGGGTGGTAAGCAAAGATGAAAACCTGATTCAGTTAATGAAGGCTGCTGACATTCTGACAGGTAGTAATTATTCCGCAAAAGGCAATGGATTCGATATAGCAACATAATCCAGGCCTTGCTGTTGTTATTCATTAACTCTCAGGTAAAAGAACAATGAAATATCTACTAAAGAAAGAAGGCTATTACTACAGATCTAACAGCTGTGGCTATACAAAGTTTGCTTATCGGGCTGGCTTATTTGATGAAAAATACGCAAAAAGGCATGCCAAAAGCTCTAACGGAGAAGTCGAAGCAATTCCGGTAACCGATCTTCCTGAGACAGATATTGAAGAAGCCAGGGACACAGCAGTTGCAAGTAAGGCACTTCTTAAAGCTCACAAAGAAGCTGTGATTGAAGCAGAACATTCCCCTGCACCTGTTTATAAAACAGAACCGGGTGAAAGTGTTATGGGCATTGCTCTCCGTCAGCTTGGTAACGAAGATCGTTGGAGCGAAATTATTGAAATGAATGCTGATAGGTTCCCTGAAATGTCGCCTCATGCTTACTACCCAGTGGGCACAGTACTTAAGCTACCTGGAAACGCATAACACAGCACTAGAGCTGACAAGTTTTAACTATCAGACCATTTAACACCCTGATTGTCAGGCAATAAAAAACAGAAAACAAAAAAACAGCTTATTAAGTTGAGGGGGCTTTTTACGCCATGGAAAACTTAAAGATAAAAAAACAGGGCTCAATTTTCGAAGGCTTTTCAAAACGCCTGAACATGAACGAAGCCATTGAAATGACCAAACAATCACTGCAAGCCTACGGTGATACCCACCAGCACTGGGGAATCGCCTGGAGCGGTGGTAAGGACTCCAGCGCAACCCTGACCCTCATCATCTGGATGATTGAATCCGGCATGATCCCAGCACCCAAAAAGTTGAGTGTTTTCTATGCCGACACACGTATGGAATTACCCCCTTTATCCATTGCCGCTTATCAGATCATTGATGAACTGGAAGAACGAGGCATAGAGGTCAATATCGTCATGGCACCCATGGACAAACGATTCATGGTTTACATGCTGGGCCGTGGCGTTCCCCCACCCAATAACAACACACTGCGCTGGTGCACTCGTCAGATAAAGATTGATCCAATGCAAGACGCCCTGGCGGAAGCACTGGCCACCAGCGACTACGACGGCAATATTCTAATGATTACAGGAGTACGCCAGGGAGAGAGCGCTATTAGAGACCAACGAATAATCATGAGCTGTGGAAAAGACGGGGCTGAATGTGGGCAGGGTTGGTACCAGGAAGTATTACCCAATGCTAAAGGCATCAGAGGAAGGGTTGCCACTCTCGCCCCACTCCTGCACTGGCGAGTCTGCCACATCTGGGAATGGCTGAAGCACTGGGCGCCACAAGAAGAGTTTGGAGACTGGTCCACAGGTGCCATTGCAGACGCTTATGGTGGTGATGAAGCAGAAGAACTCAGCGCTCGCACTGGCTGTGTAGGCTGCCCACTGGCCCAGGAAGACAGAGCACTGGATACCGTTGTCTCAATGCCTCACTGGGAATACCTGTCACCACTAAAAGGACTTCGTTCAATCTACCGTGAGCTGAGAGAGCCACACAACCGCTTGCGTAAACCTGGAACAGACCGAAATAAAGACGGCTCACTGGAAACCAACCCTCAAAGAATGGGACCTCTGACACTGGAAGCCAGACAGAAAGCACTGAAAGAAATCCTCACTATTCAGGACGAAGTGAATAAAGAAGCTCTGTTCCAGAATCGACCATCAATCAGCCTGATCAATGAGCAGGAAGAAATCAGAATCAGAGACCTGATACAAGCAAACACATGGCCGAACAAGTGGCGAGGAGATGAGCCCAGAGCCGACGAAGCAATGGATCTGATTTTGGCTGAAGGGGTTGTTCAGCCGCTGCTGCTTTAATCGTAGGGGGTGTTTAATGGAAGAAGCAAAAAACGTCCAGCTCATTGGTGAAGATCAGTTAAAAGCCTGGACCGGCCATAAGCAGCAGAAGAACTTATTGGATTTTTTGATATCTAACAATATCCCCTTTGCACGTGGCAAGGGAGGAGAAGTTATCACAACTATTAACCAAATTGATTCAGCACTCGGATCCAAAAAGAACGAGGAATGGGACTGGTAGTATATGGGTCGTAAAAAAAGCAATGGTCTTCCACCCAATGTGTTTCTTCAGGGGAAACGCTTCGTCTATTGGCCATACCTGGGTTGCGTCAATGGAAAACCAAAGAGAGGGCAGCAAACTGTTCTCTGCGGGGAAAATACACCCATTTACCAAGTCTGGGTTGAATACAAAAAGGTTATTGAATCAAACGATCGTACCATTGAATGGTTGCTGGGAGAGTACATAAAGTCAGATGAGTTTAAGCAGTTAGCTCAGAAGACTCAGGAAATGAGAAAGGTGTACTTTCCAAAAATCTGCGAAGCCAAAGGAAATAGTGGTCACAAATTTGGCAAATGCCCACTGGAAAGATTAACTCCCCCGCTGATCAAAAAGTACCTTCTTACAGTCAGCGGGAACGCCACTCGAAACAAACACAAAGGTTTTATGGCTGCTGCCTGGACTTGGGCAGTGGGTGAGTTTGAAGGCATTCCCGACAGCCCATTCAGTAAGCTGAAGCTGACCTTCAAGGAAGGTAGTCGTCAGGAAGCCTATGTAACTGATGAGGTCTACAGCAAAGTCTATGAGCTCATGCGCCCGATGTATCAAGCTGCCATGGAGATTGCGTACCTTTGCCGGGCTCGAGAAGGAGAAGTGCTCGCTCTAAAGCCTGATGACCTTCTAGAGGAGGGCATTCTCCTCCAGAGAACGAAAGGTTCTGTTACCGAGCTGACAAGATGGTCCCCAAGACTGAGAGACGCTGTAGAGCTGCTTCTGAGAGCTTGTAACAATCAAGAAGCTACAACCCTATTCCATGACCCTGATGGCTCACCAATCAAGCCTCAGACCTTTAGCAATCGATTCAGAAAAGCTATGAATCGTCACCTGGATAATGGTCGGATCAGTATAGAGGAGAAATTCGTTTTTCATGACCTGAAAGCCAAAGGTGTTAGCGATCATACTGAGAATTATTCCGGGCATAAAACATTGGCAGCCAAGACCGTTTACCTACGAACGGCAGTCAAAATAGACAGCACCCGTTAAACGACACCCAATAATCTATCAACTTATTTTTGTAATATTTTTTGTAATATTTATGAGCAAACCCACCAAAAAGAATAAAAAAACGGCCTCTCAAGTTCACCTGAAAGGCCGTTCATTACTGCTCTAAGTCCCTGATATTACTGGAACATAGCGCTGATGGATTCAGCGTTGCTGATTCTGCGTACAGATTCAGCCAGCAGTGGCGACATATCCAGCTGACGGATACGACCCAGAGCCTGAGCAGCAGGGCTCAGAGGAATAGTGTTGGTCACTACCAGCTCGTCCAGCTCGGAGTTGGCCACGTTTTCCAGAGCGCGGCCAGACAAGATAGGGTGAGTACAGTAAGCGATAACTTTAGTTGCGCCTTTGGCTTTCAGGGCAGCTGCAGCCGCACACAGGGTGCCGGCAGTATCCACCATGTCGTCAACCAGCACACAAGTACGACCTGTAACGTCACCGATGATATTCATGACTTCAGACTTGTTCGCTTCAGGGCGACGCTTGTCGATGATAGCCAGATCCGTGTTCAGACGCTTGGCAACAGCACGTGCACGCACCACACCACCGTGATCAGGAGAAACAACCATCAGGTTTTCGTAACCCTGACGCTCCATATCGTCCAGCAGGATCGGAGAGCCATAAACGTTATCCACAGGGATGTCGAAGAAGCCCTGAATCTGGTCAGCGTGCAGATCAACGGTCAGCACACGGTCCACACCTACGCCGGCAATCATGTCAGCTACCACTTTGGCACTGATAGGCACACGGGAAGAACGGGGACGACGATCCTGACGAGCGTAACCAAAGTAAGGCAGCACAGCAGTGATACGGACAGCAGAGGAACGACGCATGGCGTCAGCCATAACCAGCAGTTCCATCAGGTTGTCATTGGTAGGTGCGCAGGTGGACTGGATGATGAAAACATCACGACCACGAACGTTTTCCTGGATTTCTACCGCAATCTCGCCATCACTGAAACGGCCAACATAGGCCTTACCCAAAGGGATATGCAGGTGATTGACAACCTTGTGCACCAGTTCCGGATTTGAGTTGCCGGCAAACACCATCATTTTCGACACGGATAAGTACCTTGCTCTGGTCGTAGTCGTGGGTGGATGTAGCTCTTCGCCAAACGAGCAAAACCCTCATCGCTTCCCTCAACGGGCAGGGCAATGAAAGTCACATCATGCATTTCCATGAAAAATCTTTTTTCAAAGCAGACAAAAGATTGTTTCTTGCGCTCATGGCTGTTTGGGCTGCTTGGGCGGGAAGCATCATTTTCGAACGGGTCGAAGGATGATGATTTTTCCTGCGCGTTACGTCTCGTAAGGCAGTGGAGAGAGCTATCTGTAAGATAGGGATAACAATGGCTGGGGTGGAGGGATTCGAACCCCCGCATGTCAGGATCAAAACCTGATGCCTTACCGCTTGGCGACACCCCAGTAACGTAAAATGCAGTCACTGATCGTGGGATAATGGAATTCATTTCACGCATTTTTTACCGTGAAAACCATTTTGCCATATCGTTCTTTCATACTTGGGAATGATGCAAAATGATTTTCTTCGCTCATGGCTGTTCCAGTTGAATGATCGAGTTGTGAAGCGGAGATACGTTAACACCGCGGGCAACAAAACCATCAACATCAGAGCCAATTCCTGCCAGAGTCGTTTCCGCCTGTTCACGACTGGCAAACGGTACAAATACACATGCACCCGAACCGCTCATCATAGCTTGCCCCATGCTCGAATTTCCGGAATTATCCAACAGCATTAAACATTTATCAACTTCCGGATAAAGCCTGCGAACCAATGGTTGAAAGTCATTGGCCAGCTCATTTCCATGCAGCCCGTTCAATGCGGCGCAAACTTTAATGGGACGAGTATCTCTTGTCAATTCCTGATGACGGAACATTTCTGTGGTGTTGACGTGGCAGTCAGGTTTGAGTATCAGATACCAATACTCTTCAGGAGTTACGGGAGTAAGCTTCTCACCCACTCCTTCAGCAAATGCAGCATGGCCGCGAACAAATACCGGAACATCGGCCCCCAGTTTCAGGCCCAGCTCAGCCAGCTCACCTTCTGTCACCCCCAGGCCCCATAAAATATTCAGGCCATGGAGAGCCGTAGCCGCATCAGAACTGCCTCCCCCAACACCGCCGCCCATAGGAAGACGCTTAACCAGTTTGATCCGGGCGCCCTTCTTACAGCCCGCATGCTCTTGCAGCATACGAGCCGCCTTCAAAATCAGGTTTTCATCATTTACCAGCTCTGGCAGATCACAAACCAGCTCCAGCTCATCATGGGCTGCAAAGGTCAACTCATCCCCAAAATCGAGAAACTGGAAAACGGTCTGAAGCTGGTGATAACCATCTTCCCGGCGGCCAACAATGTGCAGAAACAGATTGAGCTTGGCGGGAGCAGGCAAAACCAGAACTGAAGCCGCCGGAGCTGAAGAGAACATCCACAAACCATCCTGAAAACAAAAGAAAGTATTTTACAATGAAACCAGCGCTTAGGGTCTGAAATTAAATTCCTTGCTGAACCCCTCTCAAAACCCGTTCGGGCTGAGCCTGTCGAAGCCCAATCCACCACCCTTCGACAAGCTCAGGGTGAACGGAATCCATGTGTAAATCAGGAAGCTATTCGAGACACACCCTTAAGTCCAACGCCCCCTTGACAACACAATCAATTCAGCTGCCAGCTTTTAGCCACCAGTGTTGCCTGCACTTCTCCCTGACGAACCTTGATCCGGGCAGGAAGGGTTATACCGGCGAAGTCCTTATATTGAAGGTATTCAACCTGCCACCCCTGCTGACTGATCCGCTCTGGGTAACCCTGACTGTTCAGTTGCACATTGGATTGACTGTGAGGACTCGGCAAACCCACCACCCAGTATCTCAGCAGACTGACCGGCAAATCCCACCCGGTCAGCTCAAACAATAAAGCTTCGGGATTCCTGCCCTGATATTTCTGGCCGGATGCTTCCAGTTCAACATGGTCTTCAGTGCCTTCAATCTTGGCCACTGATTGCCCCAGAGGGCCATCCAGATAGATTCGGTAGCGGGCTGTGCTCTGCTGCCACTCAAGAGACAGACTGCCAGATTGCCCCGGCACCCTTAACCCCATCCGACCTTTCAGATTCCAGTCATCCAACATCGCCAACTGCTGCTGGTGAAACTGCCACCTGGCTTGTCGTTCCTGCTCAGAGAGAGCCTGTTCCGGTTTTGGCGTGGACGCACAGCCGGACAGGAAAGCCACAAAACAGACAAGCAGACCGAGCTTCAGGTTATTAGAAAAGGTTCTGGGTAATGATCTGGAAAAAGAGGTGCGCATTACAGCTTATTCTTTCCTGCTGGTTTAAGGGCGGCAGACCCTGGAGGCCTACCGCTAGCAATTATTTCACAACGGAGACTTTGGATTCAGGGTTTTCAGGCTGTTTTTCAAGTCTCTCGCGAGTTTCCCTGAGCACAACACTGTCCGGATTTTTTTCCAAAGCGTCATCCCAGAGTGCACGGGCATCGTCTTTACGACCCAAAGCCCAGAGCACTTCACCCAGATGGGCCGCCACTTCATGATCCGGGTACTTTTCATAGGCACTTTGCAAGTATTCCAGAGCCGCCTGATAATTTCCCAGACGGTACTGAATCCAACCCATACTGTCCATGATCGCCGGATCTTCATTATCCAGCTCGTACGCCTTTTCAATCAGCTCCCTGGCTTCTTCAAATCGATCTGTACGATCCGCCAGCGTGTAACCAAGGGCATTCAGCGCTGCCGCATTTTCTGGCTGAGCCTTGATAATGGCACGCAAATCAGTTTCCAGATCCTTTATACGCCCCATCTTTTCATAGACCATGGCTCGGCCGTACAACAGATTAACACTGTCAGGATAACGCAGAATGGCATCGCTGAACTGCTTGAGCGCATCATCCAGCTCTCCGGCATTCACCAGAATCTCAGTTTCCAGCAAATAAAGCTGCACAGCATGAACCGGGAAGCGATTGCGATCTTCATCCAGCTGCGCTCTGGCTTCTGCTACTTTACCCTGTTTCAGAAGCATCTGGATCAGGGCAACTCTGGACATCATAAACTCTTTGCCTGGCATGACATTCAGAAAATATTTACGGGCCTGACTAAACTGGTTCTTTCGTTCAGCAATGCGCCCCAGATAGTAATTGGCGGTACTTTTTCTCTGCCCCAGGGCTAACAATTGCTTGAAATACTTTTCAGACTCTTCGGTCATGTCATTTTCCAGCGCAATCAACGCCAGAGACAGAATGATCTCAACATCATGGGGAGACTGTTTCAGCAACTCCTGAAATTGCCCCCTGGCTTCACCCAACTTATCCAGATGCACTAAAACACGAGCATAAATCAAACGCAGACGGGGAATTTCGGGGTGCTTCCTGACAGCTTCGGCCAACATTTTTTCAGCCTCATCCCCTTTGCCCATCTTATTCAGGATGCGCCCTTTCAGGATGATGGCTTTTACATAGCCAGAGTCTTTAGCGAGCAGCTGATCACAGAGCTTTACTGCTTCGTTCAACTGATTACTCTGCAACAGAAGAATCGCTTTACCCAGCTTCAGGGAACGATGATCCGGGTAATCTTTAAGAATATTGTCGAACGTACTTAACAGCTGAACACGTTCACTTTCTGGCAATTCAGCAGCACTGGCGGCCAGAAAATCAAAGTTTGCTTCACCCTCAAGCTCCAGAACTTTTCTCATCTGCTCAACAGCACGATCCAGCTGACCGGCACGAACCAGCTCAATAGCACTGGCCTGCAAGGCAGCGGCATTTTCATCATCCAGCTTGGCCCAGAGCACCGCCGCATCCAGAGAAGCCTGACGAGCTCCTATCAACTGACTGATCTGATAAGCCCTTTGGGCTATACCCTTATCCTGAGTCTTGTGGGCCTGCTTGAGATAATTCCCCAAAGCCAGATCATAGCGCTTGCGCTGCCCACCCAGTTCAGCAACAAGAAGGTCATAGAGAGTATCGGGTTCAAAAGACGCAACCGGCTCTTCCGGTGTTTTTTCTGCGGGTGCCGGGGCTGTTTCAGCAGCCACCTTTTGCTGCCCTGATAATTGAACTGAAGAACAACCTGACACCAGAATGGCTGCCAGAAATAAAGAGAAACCATTAAGTTTCTTCATGAATGGTATGCCTTTACCCGTTGGAAATAATGTCTGCACAGAAACCCAGCTCTCGCAGTCCCGGATGGATCAACTTTCAACCACTGCCTTCTTTATCATGACATAGGCCCTGATAACGTGAAAAACATTTTACTTCTCAGCCTTAACGGCAAGGCCCGGTAGAATGAATTTCTTTCAATATTGGCATCTCCGGGTATATCCGGGTTTGCAGTTGTTGGCGTTCCATAGGAGAATTGATCGGCCAAAAGACCTGTTAAAACAGAGTGAAGATCAAGAATCTTTACCGACCTGACCAGAAAACAAGCCACTGGCAACTCACTGTTCATTCGGTGTATGAATATCAGTCAGAAAGGTTTCAACAAAGTATTTCGGGCAATAAAGTTGTAATGTTCTGCCTGACATGACAGGTGTCCACTCTGTTTTTGTTAAATAAAGTACGGACAGGTTTAAACCGGAACCCTTTACCTGAATGTCCAAAATAGACTTTTCAGTACTTCTCAGGTGATGGAGTTCAGGGTGCAGGCTCCTGCCTGCCGTCCAGTGATGTAGAATACTGTACGGTCAATAATAGCAGTGACACCCGAAATAACAGGCCAATCCAGCAGCCGTTCTATCGAACAGTGGATTAAGGCAAAAAATGCAGATGCCCAGCGGTTCATCCTTTCGCCTTCTTGGCACAGGAAGTCCCATATCAAGTGGCATTCTATGTGACAGTTCAGCAAAAAAGACACAGCCTTGTGGCTGACAGAGCGTGAGAAAGGCAACGGGACTTTATGGGGTATTTTACCGCCGGTATTAATCACAGAACTGCACCTGTAGCACTCAGGGAGCAGGTTGCTTTTTCACCTGAGCAGCTGCCTGAGGCACTTCAGGACGCCCGTCACTTCATGCACACCGACGAAGTGGCCATACTGTCTACCTGCAACCGGACAGAGCTTTACTGTGCCAGTAACGCCGATTACCACAAAGCTCTGGAATGGCTGACGGGTTACCACAACCTCGATCAGAAACTGCTGAGCCAGCACAGTTACATCCATCACGATAAAGCCGCTGTTCGCCATATGATGAGAGTGGCCTGTGGCCTGGATTCCATGGTTCTGGGCGAGCCTCAGATCCTGGGACAGCTCAAGTCGGCCTACGCCCAGGCWCAGGAAGCAGGCACCATTGGTTCACTGCTTTCTCGTCTGTTCCAGTACTGCTTTACGACAGCCAAGCAGGTTCGAACCAATACCGCTATTGGCAGGCAACCTGTTTCCATTGCCTATGCCGCTACAACACTGGCAAAGCAGATTTTTGCTGATCTATCTGAAAACACCGCCCTGCTGATTGGCGCCGGAGAAACCATTGAACTGGTTGCCAGACACTTGCACCAGCAGGGTCTGAGAAACATTATCGTGGCCAATAGAACCATGAGCCGGGCCAAGTTACTGGCTGACCGCTTCGATGGCAAACCCGCCCTGCTTTCAGATATCCCGCACCTGCTTCCGCAGGCTGACATTGTGGTTTCTTCAACCGCCAGCCCGGTTCCGGTACTGGGTAAAGGCAGCGCAGAAAGAGCTATTAAAAAGCGCAAACACCGCCCCATGTTTATGGTGGATATTGCGGTACCCAGGGATATCGAGCCTGAGGTAGCAGAACTGCCCGACATTTTCCTGTACACCGTTGACGACCTGCACGATGTTATTCAGGACAACATGCAACAACGGCAGGATGCAGCAAAAGAAGCCGAGCTATTGATTGAGACCGGCGCGTTTGAGTTCATGAGCCAACTGCGCTCACTGGATGCCGTAAACGTGCTTCGCAGTTATCGACAAAATACCGAATCCCTCAGGGATATTGAGCTGGAAAAAGCCATGCTTGCCCTTGCCAATGGCACGCCGGCAGAACAGGTCCTGACACAATTTGCACGCTCACTGACCAACAAGCTGATGCATACTCCCAGTGTGCAACTGAAGAAAGCAGCCTCAGAAGGCCAGAACAGTCGACTGGAATGGGCGGAAGAACTGCTGGGCATCCACGGCCGTTACGAAAACCGTGCCAAGGAACCCACGCACTCTTAGCTGTACTCACCCATTCTTGCTGGCTGAACAACAGCCAGAGCGAACCGGAATTCTCTAGTTAACCTCCACAGGCCCAGGCCTGACAAAAGATTGATTAACCAAACATGAAAGACTCAAATCTGGCCAGCCTGAGTGCCAAACTTGAAACCCTGCTCGAACGCTTTGAAGAGCTGGGCGCCCTGCTCAGCGATCCGGAAGTCATTGGCAATCAGGATCAGTTTCGCAAACTCTCCAAAGAGTACGCTGAGCTGGAACCCGTAGTGAATGCCTACCGGGAATACGACCAGGTACAGAAAGATCTGGAAGACGCCAAAGCCATGCAGGACGATCCTGAAATGGCCGATCTGGCTGCAGAAGAAATCCAGAGCTGCGAAGAAAAGCTGCCAGACCTGGCTCAGGAGCTGCAATTACTCCTCCTGCCCAAAGACCCCAGAGACAGTAACAACACTTTTCTGGAAATCCGGGCAGGCACTGGCGGTGACGAAGCGGCTATCTTTGCCGGTGATCTGTTCCGCATGTATTCCCGCTATGCAGAAAAGCGCGGTTGGAAAATTGAAGTCATCAGCGCCAATGACGGCGAACACGGTGGTTACAAGGAAATTATTTCCCGTGTAGTGGGCAACAATGTTTTCGGACAATTGAAATTTGAATCCGGCGCCCATCGCGTTCAACGAGTACCGGAAACAGAATCTCAGGGTCGTATACACACGTCAGCCTGCACCGTTGCCATCATGGCAGAGCCGGACGAACAGGAAGCCATTGAGATCAAAAAAGAAGACCTGCGAGTAGACACCTACCGCTCTTCCGGTGCCGGTGGTCAGCACGTTAACACCACCGACTCTGCTATTCGACTGACTCACCTGCCTACCGGCATTGTGGTGGAATGTCAGGACGAACGCTCTCAGCACAAGAACCGCGCCAAAGCTATGACCCTGCTCTCGGCGAAGCTGCAGGACGCGCAGGAAATGGCTGCTGCTAAAGAGATCAGCGATACCCGCAGAAGCCTGGTGGGCAGTGGCGACCGCTCCGAACGCATTCGCACCTACAACTACCCCCAGGGTCGTGTAACGGATCATCGAATCAACCTGACCCTCTACAAGCTCTCGGAAATTATTGAGGGCGATATGGATCCGGTCATTAATCCACTGCTTCAGCAACACCAGGCCGATTTGTTGTCCGGACTGTCTAATGAGCAGGATTGATCAAACGCTTGGTGAGGCAACCCAACGCCTCACTGACAGCCACCAGGCCCGCAGAGAACAAAGCGATACGGCTCGACTGGATGCTGAAGTATTGCTTTGCCATGTTCTGGACAAGCCATACAGTTATCTGTTCACCTGGCCGGAAAAAGAACTGAGCCACGAACAGTCTCAACAGTTTGAGGCATTGATCGAACAGAGAACAAAAGGAACGCCTGTCGCCTACCTGACGGGAGAAAAAGAGTTCTGGAGCTTAAAGCTTAAGGTCTCTCCATCTGTTCTGATTCCAAGACCTGATACTGAGCTGCTGGTAGAACTGGCACTGGCTATGCCTCTTGCGGATGATGCAACCGTTGCGGACCTCGGTACAGGCAGCGGTGCTATAGCTTTGGCCATGGCAGCTGAACGACCTCAGTGGAAGGTTATTGGTGTCGACCGCTTGCCTGAACCCGTCGCCACTTCAAAAGATAATGCTCGTCTGAATCAGATCAGCAACGTGACTTTTGTTGAAGGAAGCTGGTGCTCCCCACTCCCCAATCAACTCGATATGATTGTCAGCAACCCGCCGTATATTCGGGAAGATGACGAACACCTTGCTCAGGGGGATGTGCAGTTTGAGCCCAGGTCAGCATTAACAGCGGGTAAAGATGGTCTGGATGATATTCGAACTATCTCAACCCAGGCTCTCGAAAAGCTGAAACCCGGTGGCTGGCTATTGTTTGAACATGGCTACGATCAGAGTGAAGAGATCCAGAATATTCTGGCATCCTGTGGGTACGAATCCATCGAAACACGACAGGATCTTTCTAATCAGGATCGGGTAACTCTGGCTCAGAAGCAGGTATAGAAAACAATAGAATATTGGGGGGGGGCTAGCAGCCCCTTAGGAATAGTCCTGAAATAACTTCCTTGTTGAAATCCTCTCAAAACCCGTTCGGGCTGAGCCTGTCGAAGCCCAATACCACCACCCTTCGACAAGCTCAGGGTGAACGGAATCCATATGTAAATCGGGAAGTTATTTCGAGAGAATTCCTTAGGCAATCCCCAGCCATAATGCCACCAAACGAGTGATTTCCGTCATTTGCCTTGTAGTGAGTTGCCCTATTACTTTTCCGCACTTTTCTGTTTTTATTGAGGTGATTTTATCAACCATCACCTGAGATGCTTGGGTCAACCCATTTTCATTATCCTGATACAAAGTGTAACGAAGCTATAGCCAAACTATGGGGTTTCCCTCATTTCACTGGTAATGGGCAAAACGGTCACTGAGGGGTGTTGATCAAATAAATCGGATTGCAGAATATGAGCGGGACGTGGTTTCCCATAGTCTCCTTTTATTACAACAGTGACGACATCTCCGCGCTTCATTCCCAACCCTCATCATCAGAGAGCTGTTCAATCCAATCCAGAGTATCGGTTTCAGCCTGATCATTTTTCAGGAGGGCTGACTGCTTCCTGCACTCTTGTGCAAAGCCTTCCAAGCGAGTATCAGGCACCCCAATTTGTACGGGCCGAAAGCCTGCTTCACGCAATGCATCTCGATGACGCTTAACTCTTTGCCTGGCATTAGACGACTGGTTTTCACGTATCATATCTTTTCCCACGTATCATGTAACGTTACATAAAACATGGCAAAAACTTCTGGTAATGCAAACTGAACCTATAAACCTAACTATTTCTCATGATGCACCCATATGTTTATGCACAAACTATCGAGAATATAGAAACGACAAGTGACCTACTAATAGTCAGCAAGCTCCTGAAAGAACCTGCTGACTATCTCAGCTTTATGACAAAGTCTGCCAATTCGCTGCAATTACAGGGTTAATCTGTTCTCGTGTATCATCTGGCAATTGAGCATCTCCAGCTGGAGGCGCATCAAAGGCTGCCATAGCGTTTACGAGAGCATCAACCTTATTGGCGTACAACACGGCATCTTCTGTTTGAATTTCATCAAGTTGATATTTTTCCCCCGAATACCAGTTTTGAACTCTCACCAAATCATCAGAACCTACAACATCAATCAGTAAATCATTTCCTGACTTTGTAAACCAGAGATTCTCTGATGACTCCTGCAGAATAGATAACACTTCTTGACTATTAATGTTTGAATCATAGGCATTGATGCTGTCCTGACCATCGCCCCGACCAAATCGGTAGAGGTCGTTGCCCTGGCCGCCGCTCAGGGTGTCGTTGCCCTCACCTCCGTTAAGGACATCATTGCCGTTGTCACCATAGAGCGTGTCATTACCGACATCGCCATTGACAACATCGTTGTCATTACCGCCGTGCAAACGGTCATCACCTATTCCACCTGACAAGCTATCTGCGCCATCCATACCCTTGAGGGTATCGTTACCACCTAATCCCTCCAGGCTATCCTCCGTGGCATAACCCGTAATGGTATCTGCGGCTTCTGTTGGCACCAGCACCATCTCCTTGATGGTGGCTA
>NZ_LASA01000088.1 GCF_001562015.1 Endozoicomonas arenosclerae
ACGCAATAGAGGCCAGTAGCTGGTGGTAACAGCCCGTTGCTTCCATAGCCAGGGCTGTTGACTGGGGCAGAGAGAGAACCCACTCCGTGATCTCTGTGGGTGAATTAGCAATACGTTTGAAAGAACCATCCTGACTACAAATGTCTAACCATTGCGAAGACACATCAATACCAATGAAGTTAAGTATTGTTTCCATAACGGTCACCTAGATCTAATCTTCATACGGGGGGGGTGACCACAAGCTGGCGTTAGCTTGCAAAAATTGTCTACCGTAAGGTAGGAGTGCTCCTAATCGTCGCTCATGCTTGTGGGTGGGGATTTCTCAGTCAGTCTGTCCGAAAGGCAGTAAGCAGTCGATGCCCCTCACCCCCGCCTCTAACCTTATACAAATAATTAGAGACAGGTTAAACATACAAGCTTGTCGAAGTGCATTACCAGCATCCTTCGACAAGCTCAGGATGAACGGAGTATGTATGACTATTAACGATGGCTGCACTAGTGCCTATCCTGCTCAAAAAGCGCTTCAGGAGTCTATCCAACTCACAGAGGCTGAGGTGTCGCCTGCTGGCTTCGTTCAGCCAACATTTTTCGACAATACTTCAACCAGAAACCATAGGGAGCACCAAGTACAAACAGTGCCAGTGTTTGACTGATGGATGCCTTGATGATGCCTTCCAGACTGGTACCCGCAATCAACAAAATCACAATATACAGAGGCAGCTGGAAACTCAGATAAGCCAGAATATCCGCCAGCACAGATTTCAGCCAGTGAGGTCTGGAACCGCTCAGCCAGACCACCACTTTATCCCGATAGTAGCCATACCCCCGGGCTGTAAGAATATTCACAGGTTGGCAAAGTAGCCGCGAAATCAACGACTGCTGCAGTGTAAAGCCAGCAATGGCCACTTCAATAAACATGCCAGTGACAAAGGTAAATGAGATCAGCGCACAAGTGTCCGCCAACCAGAAACGATTGATTTTCATTGGATAAAAAATAGTTTTGCACTGCAAACCTGTTAGGACAGCTAACCTGGATGCAGAATTAAAATTTAAATGCCTGGAAAAGTGCAGATGAACTGCAAAAGACAGAAGGGATCAATCGTAATAAACAGTCAGACAGCGGCCACCGAACAGACCCAGAATGGCCCGTAAAGTAGAGAGAGTAACCTTTTGGTAGTACTGAGTGTTCATTGGGTAAAGACAGAAAACAAATGAATGAGATAATCCGACGAGAATAAGATTGCATGCAATCGTGATCAATCAGTATTAATCACGATCCGATCAAACAGAGAAGCCTTACCCAAAAACTATGCGCAGGTAAGACTTCCCGTCATGACTCACAAACTACTCAATAACGGCGGGGTTGGCTTCAGCAGGACCACCCAGAAAGGCTCTATGAGAAGGTGGTTGCTGGCCATCAACATCCGTTACACCCAACTCTTCTGCCAGTTCAGCGGCTACCCAAACCTTTCCGGAACGTTCCAGCAGATCATCGGCATTCGCCAGCGCATTAATGACTCGACCACCAAACTCTGGGGTTTCAGCAGTAGCCGCCATATCGGCATACTTGTCGGGCTCAGCATCAAATACCTGCTGGGTTCTTTCTGTTTTGACCAGTCCCATCCAGAGCGACAAACAGGTGACATTGTAGGGTTTGAAGTCCACCGCCATGTCAGAAGAGAACTTGTCCAAAGCCGCCTTTCCTCCCCCATAGGCAGGACCGTGCATATAGCAACGGGCACCGAATGAGGAAATATTAACGATCAGCCCTTCTTTTTGTGCAGCCATTATCTTCCCGGCATAAAAGCTGGCGACATAACTGGATCGGGTTCCCACTTCCATAATATCCAGCATGCCCAGACTCTTTTCCCAGAATGGGCCAGGCTGTGTCAATTCAGAAGGAATGGCTGTGGCATTGTTTACCAGAATATCCAGTCGACCACTTTCACGCTGTATGCGATCAAAGAGCTGCCTTACCTGAGAGTCATCACTGTGATCACACTCAATGGCAATCCCTTTGCCACCCAGCTCTGAAATTTCTGCTGCAGTGGCATAAATAGTGCCCGGAAGAGGGTTATCCCCTTCCTGGGTAGTGCGACCGGTGACATAAACAGTAGCGCCGGACTTGCCCAGTGCCAGAGCTATGCCCTTACCTACTCCCCTGCTGGCCCCTGTGACCAGAACCACTCGATCATGCTTCAACGGCATTCTCAACTTCCTGCTTGTTCTCGGTTGTCGCTTTTGGTTCGTACTGGCTCAGATGTTCTGCCGCCAGATAGCCAAAGGTCATAGCAGGACCAATGGTTGAACCCGCCCCCGGGTAAGTATGGGCCATAACCGACGATGACGTGTTACCAATGGCGTAAAGTCCTTCGATGGCTTCACCATTTTCATGCAATACACGCGCATTAACGTCTGTATACAGGCCGCCCTTGGTACCAATATCACCGGCATTGACTTTCAGAGCATAAAAAGGTCCTTTTTCAACCGGGGCAACACAAGGATTAGGTTTACAACCCGGATCTCCATAGAAACGATCAAACAGAGATTCACCTTTATTGAATTCAGGATCCTTACCGTCCTTCGCATGAACATTGAAGTCAGCAACGGTATTCACCAGCCCTTCTTTATCAATGCCAATTTTTTCAGCCAAAGCTTCCAGAGTGTCGGCTTTAACAAAATAATCCTTCAAACGCTTAGGCAGCGCGGCATCAGGCTGTGCATATCCTGGAAGAACCGCTCCACAGGGATACTTGTTGCGGAAGGTGGCATCAAATACAAACCAGCAAGGTACACCGGTGACACCTTCTTTATGGGTGTCGTACATGGCATAGCCGATGTCACTGTAGGGAGCGGCTTCGTTCACAAAACGTTTGCCACTACTGTTCACCATGATGCAACCTGGCAAAGCTCTCTCAACAAACAACGCTCTGGCCTGAGGCTCACCGGTTGGCGTTGTGGTCGGAGCCCACCAGCTGTGATCCATCAGAGCGGTTTGTGCGCCTACTTCCAGACCTGCCCGGATAGCGTCACCGGTATTATTGCCAGCCGGGGTAGCACTCCAGCTGCTGTTGGATGGCTGTGGATGATACTTTTCACGCATGGCCTGATTCTGCTCAAAGCCACCCGCTCCCAGCACCACACCTTTTCTGGCATGAATGGTTTCAACCTTGCCATTCCTGCGAATAGTGATACCTGTTACACGGCCATCTTCTTGAACCAGCTTTTCCATGGGAGAACTGAGCCACAGAGGAATATCACGATCCATCATGGATTTTCTGAGTGAACCGATCAAAGCACCACCCAGAGTCAGGTGACGATCTTTTGGCCCTTTAATACGACCACCGATGTCTGTGTAATAGCGAATCATGACTTTCATGTTGGTCCAGATCCAGCCAGGTGCTCGGGTGAGCATCTGCCGGGCTTCTTTCACACTCATGGTCATCCGACCCATCATGAGAGTGCCTTTACCTGGTGGACGCTGAAGATCAAATTGATCACCCAGTTTACGGGCATCAAAAGGGATAGGGTCCATGGAACGATAGCCTGGCATGCCATGATCCAGCTCCGGGTAGTAGTCGGTATACTCGGCCTGAGCTTCAAACTTTACATGACTATTGTCTTCCAGGTATTTGACCATCTTGCGGGCATTGGCCACATAGGCTTCAATTCGGCCATCTTCTACCGGGTTCTGAATGACATTCTTGATGTATTCCACGCCGGCTTCATCATTATCTTTCTGACCCATCTGGCTGATCTGGTGATTGTTGGGAATCCAGATACCACCACCGGAAATGGCCGAAGTACCGCCATAAAGGTCGGACTTCTCAATGACCAGTACTTTCAGGCCAAGGTCGTGAGCCTTGATAGAAGTGGTCAGCGCTCCTGCACCAGACCCCACCACTACCACGTCAAATTCATGATCCCAGTTCTTGTTATTATTGCTCATCATTGATTCCTTAAACGTGATAGCCGCCATCGACAGAGATCATCTGCCCGGTAATGTATTTCGCCCTGGACGATGCCAGGAAGCTGACTGCATCAGCCACTTCTTCCGGCCTGCCAAAGCGCTGCACACATAATCCTGATTTCACCAGCTCACACCACTGATCATCAAAAACACCTTCTTCCCTCAAACGCAGGAAAATGCCGGTCTCTATAACTCCAATAGCGACACTGTTCGCCCTGACGCCATGATGACCTTCTTCTTTGGCAATGCCTTTAATCAGCGCCTCAATAGAAGCCTTGGGTGCTACCGATAAAACGTCACGGGCCGGGTATCGGCTTAACCCTGCTGAGCTGATATGAACAATGGAACCGTGACTTTTTCTTAGATAGGGAATCGCTGTATGGGCAACGTTATAAAAGCCGTTAACGTCACTCTGGATAACTTCCTGCCAGAGTTGAGGTTTAATATTGGCGATGTAATCTTGAGGAATGTCATAACCTGTAGCCATGACAAGGGTGTGAACCTGTCCATACTGGCGGGAAAGCTGCTCAAACAATGTGGCAATGGTATCCAGATTGGCCATATCCAACTGAAAGGCTTCTACAGAACCTCCTTCAGCTTCAATCTCTGATACCACTTCCTGTGCCCGGGCCTGGTTCTTGTGATAGGTCAGGGCAACCTTCGCCCCTTGCTCTGACAGGCGTTTGCAGACAGCACTACCGACTCCGCCACTGCCGCCTATGACCAGCGCGACCCCGCCGGGGAATTCTTCATTATTGTTATTATTCATGAGGTGTCTCTGCAGAGAGAAGCAAAAGATCTATTTATAGTGTTCCTATAAATAGATTGGATACCTGAATTTTTTCGTCTGGCACCCAATCTATCATCGTCCGAAGAGACTAACGGCCTGATAGTACTTAAATGGCATTTAGTAAATATCTGGTCTGCTATTTGCGATCTTCATATCGAAGTGCGGCAAAAGTCAGAGAGACCAGTCTTTTGACATCATCCTCTGGCAACTTTCGGTAATAGCTCTCAACAAGCAGTTTTATAGTTTGAACATCATCATTACTCACCGGACGGGCAAACATTTTCCTGAACATCATGGCCATTCTTTTTATACGATCATCATCGTTCGATTCAAAACTGCTTGCAGACATCCTGGCCAACACAAGGTGTATCAGTCGAACCTGCTCATGCTCATTGACTTCCTTGCCATAAAGATCCTTCACTAAGGCCTTCAGAATTTCAAAGTGTGCATCCCCAAGCTCACTGGCAATATATCTACCAGCCATGTTCACCAGGTGCTCAACCCGCTCATCTCTTTTGAGCCTGCTTTCATAGTCTCGGCAGGCTCTTGAGAATTCCTGAGCCTGTAAGCAGGTTCTTCTGATCTTTTCCTGCTCAGGTAATGCTTCCAGAGCTTCACAAACACTGCTGCTCAATAGCTCAGCCTCCACCTTATCGAGACGTGGATAGAGGCATTGAGTCAAAAAGAAAATGCGATCTCTGCGGTGCCATAAGTAAGGCGCGTCCAGCACATTGGTCACCAGATTTTCGACCTTGTCCTGTTCGGTTATCTCCCAATCTTCAAGAGCTTTGGGTGCAGAAGCTGTAAAGGCTGGATTCAAGTGTTGGTAGCCGGTACTGATTGTCGAACATGCAGGCACAGCATAAATAACAGTTCCCGAATTAGAAGCCAATGCAGGGCTACGGGTCACAACGCCTGTTTGAGTGCTGGAAACGACGGGCTGCCAAAGGGGGTTCAAACTTTCCATGTCCTGTTTATCTCTCAGTCGGTCCTCGATCATTCTTTGACCGAAAAATTAAGAGATAGTTCCAGAGACAAGAGAAGTAGAGTGCTCAGTAAAAAAAGCAGGAAGGCCCAATCATCAAGCCTTCCTGCAGAGGTATTAAAGTTTGGCCTTTGCCTTGCCAATCTGTGACTGCAGCCAGGCAATTTCACTGAAGGTTTTATGCGTCTCAGCAGCATTCTTCAGCAATACTTGCAAAACCTGAATATGGGTCTCAGTCACTTTCTTGTTATCGGGCTCCGCTTCCAAAGCCACCTCAACCAGGTGAATCGCTTTGATCGGATCGCCTTCTTTCAAGCGTTTTTGCGCCATCTTGATGACGTTATCCACACCACCAGCCAGTTCTACAAGATCGGAATAAACTACAGTGGGCCTATAAGGATAGAGTTCACTGGTGTACTTGTATTGGAACCAGGCTCCAGCTTGATTGACAGTCTCACGAATCGTCCACTCAACACGACCATGCTGCTGGCTCAGCCCTGCGTACTCTTCAGGCAATTGAATGTCACGCATCAACTGGTAAACATCCTTACCCTGACTCAAGCCTGTCCAGATTTCATCATGAACATAAGTCGCAGCATCCCTGAGCAGTGTCAGGTTACTCATGATCTCTTTCTTATCAGTAATGGGCTTATCCTGACCTGGCAGCAGAATTTCAGGCTCCAGGTTGATCATGGTATTCAGGGTTTCAATGTACTCTTCCAGAATACGGTTCCGGTCGGAACGTACTGTTCCCAGGTTTGGCCACATGGGAATTTCAGGCCCTACTGAACCACCACCGGCGAAGAGTATTTTTTCATCCGGCATCCAGAGACCGGCTGAGTTAATTCCCTCTGCACCCGGTAGAGCAATCACTTCAAACTTAACGCCACCCAGCTCGAATTTATAGCCGTCATGGTCTTCAACCATGATGTCCGGAGTAATGGGTCTGTAAGGGAAAGGATCTTTTTTCCTGGCTTGCTGCTGGGACTTTTTCATCAGCTCCTTTGTCCAGCTGTAAAGCTCTGCATAACGTGGCAACAGGAACTGACTGGCTTTCTTACGATGCACCATGTATTCAGCCGATGAGCGAGTCATGATGATCTGGGTATCTTCATCCCTGATCATAGGAATCCCCCCTACATCGTCATGCTGACCCTGAGGCAGGAAGATGTATTTGACCGGTCCTTTCAACACCTCTTTCAAAAGCGCCATCTGCTTAGGCGCCTGGTGAGCAAAGCCGGTATCAATAACAACAGCCCCTTCAGGAGTGTTCACCAGATACACATTGGCCAGGCCGGAGACATAAAAAACATTTTCGGTTATGGCGACACGTTCAATAGGTACACGAATAAGGTCACCTACTGGAGTACCACCAGCACGGACATCCTTGGTGTTGAGATTCACATCGGTACCGGTGGAAGCACTGCTGGCAACACTGAGGCTCAAGCCAAACAGCACAGCAGAGATCTGTTTCAAACTGGAGGGAATGGACATGGGTTAGGCTCCACACTTTTGTTTTTATTCTTGCTATGAGCCTTGTCTCACTCGCTCACAGCCGTTTGCCCTTAAACCCCAAACCTGACAACAAAACAGTACATCATGGTAAATTTGATTTGAACTATGACAAATAGGGTTACACTTTTCAATATCTGTTTCATTTTTCCGAGTTTCTTTTACATCCATTAAGAATTTCATAGAATCCAGAGAACAGCCATGAGCGATAAAAGCAGTCATGAGCGATAAAATAGCCCAATAACGAGTTTGACCATGAGCAGTGATCCATTTAGCCAACAGAGCCAGAGCAGGGACACCAAAGCCAGTCGCACGCTTAACCTGATTCTGGATGCCGCTCTGAGCTGTTACGAACGCAATGGCATCGATAAAACCAATATTGATGAAGTGGCCCGTGAAGCTGGCGTAAGCCGCACCACTTTTTATCGGTATGCCAAGAATCGTGAAGACTTGTTTAACCAGGTACTCAAACGGGATGCCCAGGAGCGAACCGAAGAAAGAAATGTCGCCCTGCGATATCATGATAATCTGGCCGATGTTTTGATTGATGGTGCCCTGTTCAACATGCGTGGCAGAAAGCATCGCACCATGTTTAAACTGCTGTTTTCTGAGGATCAGCCTTCTGCCATTGGAAGAGGCAATCTATCACCCGCCAACTTCAGACCCATGGCTCGCTCCATGATAGAAAATGCTTTTAATCGTGAACTGGAACGAGGCAATATTCGCGAGGGCATGACACTCGATCTGGCTGTAGAGTTTATTTGCCGAATTCTGCTGTCACTCATGGCCCACCCCGACCCGTTTCTGGATGACGAGAGATCTCTCAGACAGTTTTTGGAAGCCACCCTGCTTCCTCCCATCATTAAGGACTAAAGATGTTTACTATTCGTCCCGCAGAAATAAAGGATTCAAGAAGTCTCGCCATAATCGGGCAAACCGTCTGGATTACCACCTATGCCATTGAAGGCATTCGCAACAGCTTTCTGGATTTTATTGCTGAAGAATTTTCAGAGGCGCACATGCACGAAAGAATCAAAACCGAGCAGGTACTGGTGGTAGAGTCGGGCGAACATTTATGTGGTTATGCCGTTTTGGAGCGCCCCGAAAAAGAACAAAAAAGTGAGCTGGTTACGCTTTATCTGTTACCGGAATTTCAGGGAAACGGGCTTGGAAAAACACTACTGGATGAAGCCATAAAGCTGGCGCCTCAAGGCATATGGCTTAGCTGTTACGAAGGTAATCAAAAAGCATTAAATTTCTATAAGAAGCAGGGGCTGACCGTGACGGGAACCCGCTATTTTGAGCTGGATAACGAGAAGCATCTGAATTGGATTTTAGAAAGTCAACCAGCTTAACACGAGCCTGAATCTTCACACAATATCGTCCAAAAAGACGATAAAGCGCTTGCTTGACGGGTCTGTAACGAAGTATCCTGCAGCCAGAACTGTGGTGACCGAAAGGAGTTTACGGGTTACCGAAACGGCAGCAGGGATAATCCCATCAGTACCATTGCATCTGATGTATACCAACAAACCCTGAGCGACTGTTAACCAGCTAGCACCAGTCCTGACTCGTTCAGGCTAAAGCTGAGTAAAAATACAGTCCTTGGGGTAAGAAGAAAAAGAACAGATCCATGAGCGAGATTATCAGCGTAGAAGAGTTCAGCAGCCTTACAGGCGCATTATATGAGGGGCTACAACAAAAGGTTCCCTGGAAATCCTTCCTGCACAGCTTGCAGGAAAAAATGGATGCCAATTATGTGACCTTTATCATACGCCCACCTTCCAACGAGTCTGACGGCCTGATCCTGAGCACTGGCCACACCGGTGACGAAGTCGTAGCCTCTTACAACAAACATTTTTTTGCCATGGATCCTTTTGTTGACCTGCCCAGCAGCAGCGTGGTGACACTGGACGAGTTTATTCCGGAAGGTGAACGAAAAAACTCAGACTATGTTCAGCAGTTCCTGGCACCCATGAATGTTCATCACATTCTGGGAACGGACATTAATACCCGCGACGGAGCCAAATACAGCCTCAGAATCAGCCGCAGTTCCGAAAGCGATCCATTTACCCAGAAAGATAAAGAAGTCATCAGCCTTTTTGTCCCACACCTGCAACATGCTATTGATATCAACCACCAGATAAACCGTGTTGAAACCGAGCGAGACCTTTATGCTGGCGCTGTTGATCAGTTAGCGGTAGGCACAATCATTCTGGACGAAGAAGGCAAGGTCCTTCAGACCAACCATGTGGCCCAGGACCTGCTTCAGGAAAATGATGGACTTAAACTGAGTGGCCATTCTCTGCAGGTAGGCACCAGCCGCGACACCCGAAAACTTCGCGAGCTGATCAAGCAGGCACTTTCTGCACAATTGAACAATACACCATCTGTCGTTGAGGCTTTGAGAATCCAGCGTCCATCCGGCAAGAGCGACCTTGGTATTGTTGTACGCTCAGTTCCCACCAATCAGTGGGCTGAGGGCAAGCATTGCCCATCGGTGGTTATTTTTGTCAGTGATCCTGACAGACAATCCCAGGCTCCTCAGGAAATTGTTAAGGCACTGTTCGACCTGACACCTGCAGAAGCGCAACTCGCCATGCTGCTGGCTAACGGCTTAACACTGGACGAAACATCCGAACAACTGTGCATCAGCCGAAACACGGCCAGAGCCCACCTGCGCTCCATCTTTTCCAAAACCGGTGTTACCCGCCAGACCATGCTGGTAAGACTGATTCTCAAGAGTGTTGCCACCCTGGGTTAATCTTCAGGTTTTGAATCAACTCTTTAAAAAGGGTTGATTCAAAACTTAAACACTCTCCTCTTCTTCTTAAGAAGCTTCAAAACGATGCATTAAATAAAAAACGCACAAAAATAAAGCTATTCATTAGTAAAAAACAAAATAAAAAAACAACAAAACCATCAACATTCAATCATCATAATGTCATAAAAAGCCTAATAACCTCACCTCCACCCCTTAAAAGCCATTACTTGATAAGTAATAAAGCATGACCGACATTAGTGGCACACTCTTTGCCTTAATAATTACAAACATCAAATTAATAACTTCTCCCAACCTGCTCAGATATATGGAATAGAGCACTCAACTTCAATGGAGGAATTATGAAAAGAACCTTCCCTTAGAAATAGAAGCGGATAACCAACGAGAGACACCAACAACCTAAAAGGATTTACCAAATGGCTAGAGTTAGCATTAATGCACCCGAAGAGTACGATTACAAAAAACTTTTCACTGTTACCTACAGCGATATAAACTGCGCCGGGCATATGGCAAACAACATGTTTCTGTCTCATTGTAACGAGGCATTACTTCAGTACCTCCTGGCGAAAGGGCACCCAAAGACTCCACAGAACTACCCTGGCATGATTGGCGATATTGCCATGATCACCACTGACTGCGCTCTGACCTTTAAATCAGAAGTGTTCTATATGGACGAACTTCTTTTGGAAGCCACCGTTCATGAGTTCAGCAAGAATGGTTTTGACTTTGCTTTCAAGATCTCCAGAGAATCAACAGGAAAACTGGTAGCCGTTGCCAAGATAGGTGCAATTTATATTGATACCGTTAATCACTCCGTAGTGCCAATACCCGACCTGATAAAGGAAATATTTTCAGATAATATGGCAAGAGATAAAAACAGTAACTTTATGCCCCCAGTAAATAACACTCTAAGTCACGACCCAAAAAAACATCCTAACCATATTAACAATGAATCACAGAGTAGTCCTAATTACATTATTAAGCGGATGTAGCTCTTAGTTATTTTTTATCCAAACAATGCTAACTAAGAAAGAGGCAGATTATGAAAAGTAACAAAGAAGTCATTCAAAAGTTCTTAAGTAATGTTAATCACAGAAACTACGATGCCCTGGAAAATATACTGGCACCAAATTTTCAAAGGCATTGCCAGGCCACTCCGCAGGTTGAAATCAAAAACAAAGAAGCCTTTATTGAATTCATTAAACTGGATCATCAGAGTTTTCCTGACGGTGTTATGAAACCTAAAATGATGATCGCAGAAGAGAACACAGTAGCAGGTATGTACACCTACTCCGGAACACAAGAGGGCACTCTGGGTGAGCTTCCCGCTCTGGGCAACTCATTCACACTCAACTTCCTTATGTTTAATACCATTGAAAATGGGAAAATCATGGATATGCACGTTGAATGGGATAATATCTCTCTGCTCGGACAGTTAGGTCATATGTAAAAGATTCTCTGTAGCAACCCACACTCCCTCAATACCAAAGCTGTGTTTCAATCAGGTGTTTGAGGGGGAGACCTTGCCCTTTCTGGCTTCTGGTTCCCGCTACCAGAATATTGACATAGATCAACACTGACCATCTTAATCGTCCAGTTAGACGATGCCCCCCCCTACCCTAAATCTACAATGCCAGAAAAGCATTATAAAAATTCCATACAGAATAGGCGTCTACCGTAGTTCTAACAGACTCCTAGACAGCCCAGCGGGAGAAGAATAACGATGAGCCAGCTGCACAGAATCGAAGCCAAAGAAATTGAAGACCGTTACGCCAGAGGTTGGCACTGTATTGGCCTGGCGGAAGAATACAAAGACGGGAAAGCACACACTCTGGATATTTTTGGCACCAAACTGGTGGCCTACCAGGGTGAAGACAAGCAGATCCATATCCTGGATGGCTACTGCCCACATATGGGGGCTGACCTGAGCAAAGGCTGCATCGAAGGTAATTCTATTCGCTGCCCTTTCCATGACTGGCGCTGGGACTCTGACGGCAAATGCGATGATATTCCTTATGCCAAACGCATTCCTCGCAAAGCCCAGATAAAGTCCTGGCCTATTTGCGAGCAGAACAACCTGCTGTTTATCTGGAACGATCCTGAAGGCAACCCACCCATCGAAGAACAGGCCATTCCACGTGTTGAAGCCTGCTTCAGCGATGAATGGGCAGACTGGGAAGTGGCCAACCTGACCATCAACACCAACTGCCGTGAGCTGATTGATAACATTGCAGACAAGGCCCACTTCGGTCCGGTTCATGACGCTCCCAACAAATTCTTCTCAAACCGTTTTGAAGCTCACGTTGCCGAGCAGACAATGATTGGTAACAGTCCTCGCCTGTCCGGAGAAGCTGATCTGAAGACAGTAGCCACCTATTACGGTCCGGCTTACCAGATTACAGAAATGACCGGTGAAATGGATGGCATGCCTATTCATTCCATTCTGCTGAACTGCCATGTTCCCATTGACCGTGACAGCTTCCAGCTGCGTTACGGCGTACTGGTTCAAAAGGTTCCAGGTTTGAGCGATGAACAGAACCGTGAAATTGCTCAGGGCTACATTCAGCTGGCTCAGGAAGCATTCTTTGAAGACGTAGCTATCTGGGACACCAAAGTCCGCGTTGACAACCCGATCCTGTGTGATGGTGACGGTCCTGTCTATCAGCTGAGAAAGTGGTATGACCAGTTCTACACCGATATTGCTGACGTGAAGGAAGAACTCAAAGAGCGTCAGTACTTTGAATACGTAGAAGAAAGCAAAAAGGAAGCACTGGAAGCTGAGCCTGCTTGATAGCCCAGACCACTTCCAAGCAATATTGAGATTAAAGGGATGCCAGGCATCCCTTTTTAGAAACTGTTTGAAGGTAAGTCATTCGACTTACCCCTAAAAACACTTCTATTGAAAATCCCCAATAAAGAGCCAGCGACAGGTTCACAAACAATAAGGGATCAACATGATTAATGCCGTTGACTATATCGTGATCGGAGCAGGGTCAGCCGGATGCGTCCTGGCCAACCGCCTCTCAGCCTGTGGCAAATACCAGGTAGTGCTGCTGGAAGCCGGAGGTGGTGATGGCAACCCTCTGATCCATCTGCCCATGGGCTTCAGCCAGCTTATTGCCACGCCCAGCGTAAACTGGGGCTACAAGACTGAGCCGGAACCTTTTATGCATAACCGGGTTATTGATTGGCCTCGTGGTCGGGTAGTTGGCGGCAGCAGCTCCATCAACGGCATGGTATACGTCCGCGGTCAAATGGAAGACTTTGATGATTGGGCAGACCTCGGTAATGAAGGCTGGTCGGCACAGGACGTACTCCCCTACTTCAAGAAGAGTGAAAAGTTTGAGCGTGGGGGTGACGCATTCCATGGCGACAAAGGTGAAATGGCCGTTTCAGACTCCGACTACCGGGATCGCCACCCACTGACCAACCTGTATGTTCAAGCCGCCAACCAGGCCGGACTGCCCTTTAATAATGACTACAACAGCTCTGTTCAGGAAGGGATTACCTTTACCCAGAACACTATTAATAACGGCCGAAGAGCCAGCACATATCGAGCATTTGTAAAAGATGCACTGAAAGAACGCAGCAACCTGACCGTCATCACTGACGCCCTGGTCGAAAAAATCGATATTGAAAACGGTGCAGCCACAGGTGTTACCTTCCAGCATAAAGGCAAGCAGCACACCATTAAAGCCGCCAAAGAAACCCTGCTGGCCGCTGGCGCCAATAACAGCCCAAAGATTCTGGAACTCTCAGGCATAGGCCGAAAAGACGTTCTCGAAAAAGCCGGTATCAAACAGCTGCATGAGCTAAGTGGTGTCGGTGAAAACCTCCAGGATCATATCCAGATGCAGGTGGTTCACGAATTAAAAGGTGTAGGCAGCGCCAATGATGCTCTGAAACCCCACCGACTGATTATGGAAGCGTTCAAATACCTGGTGAAAAGACGTGGCTTCCTGGCTAACGGTGTTGCACCAATCCTTGGCTTCATAAAAAGTAATCAAAATGAATCCCGTCCGGATATCCAGCTGCACTTTGCCCCTGCCGGTGGCGACGTAACAGACACTGGACGCTTATTACCTGCCAAAGTACCGTCCATTACTTCTACTGCCAATGTCATGCGACCAGAGAGCAGAGGCTATAGTCACATCAAGAGCAGCGACCCCAAAGAAGCCCCAACGATACTGGCTAACTATCTTTCTACCGAACTCGACCGTCAAAAATCCATCGATTGTGTGAAGTGGCAAAGGAAGATTTACTCCCAGTCGCCCCTGGCACCGCTCCTTGATCAGGAAACCTTTCCCGGTAATAAAGTAGTCAGCGACGAAGAGATTCTGGATTACGTGATGCGGGAAGCTAAAACAGCTTACCACCCCGTAGGGACCTGCAAGATGGGCAATGATTCAGAAGCGGTTGTGGATAACAAACTGAAAGTACACGGTGTTGATAAACTGCGAGTGGTTGATGCATCGGTCATGCCCTTGATTCCATCGGCCAATACTAATGCAGCCACCATTATGATTGCTGAAAGAGGAGCTGAGTGGATTCTGGCCAGTTGAGTAACCTGACCCGCTGACATTGAGGGATTTTTACTGATAAGGCGAAAATCTTAACAGTAAAAAATCTCTCCCTCTCTTGTTTCACCACTTTTCTTCTTCGCAACCCCGTACTTTTAACAATAACCAGGGTATAGCCCGACCTTTTATAATTAAACGACAGTTTACGAGCCTGTCACGTATCTACCCACCGCAAGTAACTCTTCGAAAAAATCCCCAAATTCATTTAATACAGACACATCAAACAATCATTTAACACAATTGACTTAAAATATATATACGACACTTCCACATTATTTTAAGGGTTTTATCTTACTCCATAAGTTAAACCACTTGCCTTACTACTAATCCCGTCGAGGTTAATACCAAGACACAGAACAAAAACATTTCAAGCAAACAAAAAGAATAATCATGAACATTAAGAAAGCCATTGCTCCGGTGATGATGCTGTCAGCATTGTCTGCATCCATGGCTGTAGTTTCTGAAGAAGCACAGGCCAAACAACCCAACGTAGTTGTGATCGTAGCGGACGATCTCGGCTCCTATGACCTGGGTTTTCATGCCAAGAAGTTCCAACAAGCGGAAGACGCACCTACAGTCATCAGCACTCCAAACCTGGACAAGCTGGCTGAAGAAGGCGTTCAGATGACTCGTTTCTATACCAGTCCTAAGTGCACCCCGACCCGTGCAGAAATGTTCACCGGCCGCAACACAATCGATATGGGTATCCAGTACGCTACCATCTACCCATGGGAGCAGACTTCTGTGCCTCTGTCTGAGCACTTCATGCCAGAATCTTTCCAGGCCGCTGGTTACGACACTGCTATGATCGGTAAGTGGCACCTAGGTCATACTTATGAGCGTCAAGCACCTCTTGGTCGTGGTTTCGATTACTTCTTTGGTCACCTGAACACCAACGGAGACTACTTCAAGCACACCGTTCAACGCTCTCCGGACCTGCAGCGTAACGGCGTAACTGCTCATGAATACTTCCCGGACAGACCAGAATTCAACCCGGAACTGCCTAACTACGGTCCGTTTGTTCTGAGTCATGAAGCGGTTCAGTGGCTGCAAAACGAAAGAACTGACAAGAACAACAACAAGAAGAACCCATTCTTCCTATATGTGCCTTTCAAGGCACCACACTCCCCCTTGCAGGCACCGGCTGAGCTTATTACAGAAACCGATGAAAACGGCGAACCATGGGAAACCCCTGAGCGCGCGACTTATGCAGCAATGGTTACTGCAATGGATACCGCCATTGGTGAGATCGTAGAAGAGCTGGAAGATCAGGGCATTAAAGATGACACTATCATCATGTTCTTCAGTGACAACGGCGGCATGATCGGCAGTGGCGGTGCCAGCAACTTCCCACTAAAAGGTAAGAAAGGCCTCGCGTATGATGGCGGCATTCGTGTCCCAGCTATCATCAACTATCCTAAAAAACTTAAACCTGGCATCAATGATCAGTTCATGTCAGCTATGGACATCTTCCCAACCTTTGCCACCGCCACTGGCATTGAAGCCCTGAACAAGAAAGAGTTTGTTGGCGAAGACCTGTGGAAAGAGATCAAGAAAGGCAAGACCAAACCTCGTGAAGAGTCACTGATCTACGGATCAAACGACGTAGTGGGTGATAAGCACCACTTTGCAGTCATTCGTCCGGATGGCATGAAGATGGTACAGACTGTACGCACCACTTTCGAAGAGCAGGAGATCACCAGCGAACTGTATAACATCATTGATGATCCTTCTGAGTCTGTCGATCTGTGGGGCACACGCCCTCAACTGCAACAGGAAATGCAGGAAGAGCTGACCGAATGGCGCAAGCGTCGTCCATGGGCTGGCGGCATCTCCCGCACCGTTCCACAGGCGGGTTGGAGAGCACCTGCTGACTGGGCTGTTGAACTGAAACTGCGTAGCTCCAATCTGCGTGAAGACGACGCTGGCTACGAAGATAAGATGGACAATATCTACGGTTTCCTGAATGTAGTCGATAACCCTGAAGCCCTGTTCTTCCAAGACATGAAGTACAAGAAAGCAGGTGTTGGTGTACTGAAGTATGAGTGATCACCACTCTGACCTTCATTAACCTGACTTAATAGGCCACCCCCATAGTTTGTTGTCATGGGGGTGGTTTTTTTTGACCATTTTAAATGTTCTTTAAACACATCTTTCTCAATCTGATAGGCACACCTGAATACCCGGCTTCTGCAAACAATCCATAACAGAGAAAGACTTTGCAATTCAGTCCCAGTCTCTGTATATCATTACTGACTCTAAGCGTTTCTCAAACTTCATACATGCTCACCCTCTCAATAAATGAACTACAGGAGTATTCAATGAAATCCTTGTACCTGGCTATCATCTCCAGCGTTATCCTGCTGGCTGGCTGCTCTTCTCCCCACGTCATCACCATGAAAGATGGTCGTACCATTACCACCCAGGGCTCCCCTGAAATGAACGATGATGGTTTTTACGAATATGAAACTCTGGAAGGTTCAGACGCAAAGATAAATGGCTCTGAAGTCCTGGAAATTAACGAAAAGTAATTGAACTGGAGGGTCCCTGATTAAGTCTGGACAAAAGCTCACAAGCGTCCAAACAAAAGTCAAAACCCTCCTTTTTATTGAAATCTACCCTTCTTGCTTCACCCCACCTTCTTTAAACACCTGCACAAACATTTTCCTGAATCACATTCTGCATATTACTCCTGAGAGACTACTTTTCTATCTGGTACTGCTGATTACCCTGACGATGAGGACATTCCCCTGCTGTCAGGTCACTCTATCCAGAACTAACTAACTCATAGTCAGAAGCAGGTTTCTCCATGAAAAAATCGTTCATTCTCTATCTGGTTTCAGCCCTGTTTTCGTCGACATGCCTGACAGCCCAGCTACCACTTGTACTCACAGCCAAAGTGAATGGCTTTACCCAAGCCCACGGTGACTACGGCCAACTTTCTGAAGTTGAAGTTATAGCTTTGGAAACAGGAAAAAAGATGGCCACTTCGGGTGAAGATGGAACCTTTTCATTTGAATACCCGATAGGAGAACAACTGACACTGATGTTCAAGCATGGAGACTACCATCCCTCACAATCAGCAACGATTGTCGTCCAGCCTTCAGATGGTAATGATCAGAAGAAGAATTTCTTTACCTACCAGGCTATATCCTACTCAAAAACAGAGCTGATCACCTGGACCCGGCACCTTCCTGAATTTGCCCCCAAGATAAAAAATGATCATTGCCAGATGATTGTTACCGTGGCGGGCAAAAATAAAACGCTATACGACAACGAACAGGGTGAGGAAGGAGCAGAACTGCTAATTAACTACTGGCCAACAAAAAAAAACACCTCTCGCCTTCCCGGCACGGCAGATACATTCCATCAATGTTACTACGGAACACTTCCCATTTTTCACACCAACCCGACCTGTATTGGCTCTAAAACCAGCCCGGACGGAGGGGTTTTCGTCTCTAATATCCCCAGTGACAACCAGCAAATGTATAAAGTGCTTGCCCATAAGCCACAGGTTTCTTTCAGTCATGCTTTCATTCAGTGTCGAAAGGACTGGTGGGAAGAGCATGCGCCTGAACATTACTACAAGCTGATCAATCTTTCCCCACCGAATGGGCCTACTGTTCAATAACGATGGTTAAAAACGGGTAGTCTTCGAGGCTGTCGGAGATCACCCCTGCTCCTTCGCAAACTGTTTGGCAAAGGGTTTGTGGATAGCTGAAGGCAGGAATCGTTTCAGAATTTCCACGATTTTGGCATCCACACCAATCACGACTCGCTGCTTGTCTTTCTTCACAGCATTCAGAATTTTTGCCACACACTTTTCAGGTGCCATAGCAAACTTTTCAACCTTCTCAGCTGTTTGAGTCGCTACTTTCACGTTGGTTGAACTCTCAAGGTGCGCTCTCATAATGTTGGTTTTGATTGCGCCCGGATGCACACTGGTTACACCCACATTATCGCCATGTAACTCAGCCCACATGGTTTCACTGATGGTTCGAACTGCAGCTTTGGTTGCACTGTAAGAAGCTGTGTTGGGCATCCCCATAAACGCAGCCAGGCTCGACATATTGATAATGTGAGCATTACCACGACCGGCTTTGGCGGATTCTTTCAGAGCGGGCAAAAAGAAATTACTGCCGTAGATAACACCCCAAAGGTTAATACCCAGGGCGAACTCCCAGTCTTCGATGGAATGACCTTCAAAGGTCTTTTGCAGGGTAATACCGGCGTTATTGGCAAGAATGTTGACCTTGCCGTGAACCTCCAGCACTTCAGCAGGCAGAGCTTCCATTCTTTCACGACTGGTTACATCGACTACGTGATGACTGACTTTGACATTATACGGCTCAAGTAGCTTAACAGATTCCAGAAGACCTTCTTCACTGATATCCGCCAGTGCCAGATTACAGCCTTCACTGGCCAGTTGCATAGCCATGGCTCTGCCAATGCCACCACCACCGCCGGTGATCACCGCTACCTTGTCTTTAAAGTCTTTCATCTACACCACTCTTATTATTGTTTTAGAAGACAATTTGAAGTTATGAGATAACAGTTTGAAGTTGACAGTAGAGAGCCAGAAAATACTGCCAACTGTCAACTCTCCACTGTTAACGCTTCACTTAAATCAGGCCTTTCTCTTTCGCCATAGTCAGCGCCAGATCTTCGATCATGTCTTCCTGACCACCGACAGTGCCACGGCGCCCCAGCTCAACCAGAATGTCACGAGCCTGAATGCCGTACTTGGCTTCAGCACGCTTGGCGAACAGCAGGAAGGATGAGTAGACACCGGCATAACCCAGAGTCAGAGCGTCTCGATCCAGACGAATAGGCTGGTCCATAATGGGCACGACCCGATCTTCGGCCACGTCCATGATTTTGTAGAGATCAACGCCACTCTCAACACCCATGCGATCCAGAACTGCAACAAACACTTCCAGAGGTGTATTACCTGCACCAGCACCCAGACCCGCTACAGAGCCGTCAATACGGGCGGCACCTGCTTCAATAGCAGCCAGCGAATTAGCAATACCCATAGCCAGGTTATGGTGACCGTGGAAACCAATCTCAGTGTTAGCGTTCAGCTCAGAACGCAGCAGACCAATTTTTTCAGTGACTTCCGCAGGCAGCATGTAACCGGCAGAATCGGTCATATAGATGCAGTTTGCGCCGTAGTGCTCCATCAGTTTGGCCTGCTCCAGAATCTTTTCCGGGCTGACCATGTGAGCCATCATCAGGAAGCCTACCGTGTCCATTTCCATCTTGGCAGACATACCAATGTGCTGTTCGGACACATCGGCTTCTGTGCAGTGGGTAGCAACACGAATGCAGGAAACACCCACATCTTTAGCCATTCTCAGATGATCCAGAGTACCAATTCCGGGCAACTGCAGGGCTGAGATTTTGGCATTTTTCATCTTTGGAATAACAGCACTCAAATACTCTTCATCGGTATGAGCAGGGAAGCCATAGTTCAGGGAAGAACCTCCCAGACCGTCACCATGGGTCACCTCGATCAAAGGCATACCGGCGTCATCCAGAGCAGTTGCAATGCTGACCATTTCGTCCAGAGAAATCTGGTGCTGTTTGGCGTGCATGCCATCACGCAGACTCATGTCGTGAAGCTTGACTGTTTTACCTTGTAAATCCATCGTCTTATTCTCCCCGCTCTGGCAGACTGGTGTTACCTGCTGCTACTTCTTCAGCAATCATTTCAGCCGTTCTCAGACCGGCCGCGGTCATGATGTCCAGGTTACCTGCATACTTGGGCAGGAAGTCTCCAAGCCCTTCAACCTCCATAAACACAGAGACTTTACGGCCATCAAAGATAGGACCGTTTACCAGCTTATAACCGGGAACATACTTCTGTACGTCTGCAACCATGTCATGGATGGATTGAGTGATGGCTTCAACATCTGGCTCACCTTCCGTCAAACAGTGAATGGTGTCACGCATGATCAGCGGTGGTTCGGCCGGGTTAATAATGATGATGGCCTTACCTTTCTTGGCTCCACCTACCTTCTCAACAGCACCGGAAGTGGTACGGGTGAATTCATCGATATTCTGACGGGTACCGGGACCTACTGAACGGGAGGAAACAGTGGCTACAATCTCACCGTATTCAACAGGCTGAACCCGGGAAACAGCGGCTACCATAGGAATGGTCGCCTGACCACCACAAGTCACCATGTTGACGTTCATTTTCAGATCCGTCGTATGCTCTTTCAGGTTGACTGGCGGCACACAGAAAGGACCAATTGCAGCAGGCGTCAGATCCACCATGATCACACCTTTCTCGTTCAGCTTGCGACTGTTTTCAGCATGAACGTAGGCAGAAGTAGCATCGAATGCAATACGGATGTCGTCTTCCAAAACGTGGGGGATAACACCATCTACACCTTCAGCGGTGGTTTTGATTCCCATTTCACGGGCACGCTTGAGACCTTCTGAATCCGGGTCGATACCCACCATCCAGACTGGCTCGATCCACTCGGAGCGCTTCATTTTCATCAGCAGGTCGGTACCGATATTACCGGGACCGATAATGACCGCGTTGAGTTTTTTACTCATGCTTCCTTTATCCTATTCTTTATTATGAAAAATCTTTCACTCCCCGAGGGATTGAAAATTTTTTCCATCGCTCATGGCTGTCTATTTTTTAGCTCAGGATCCGAAGGTCACTGCAGCAGTGCCCATACCTTCGATCTCAAGGGTCATGACGTCTCCCGGACCTACAGGCTCCAGAGGCACCAGAGATCCGGAAAGAATGATCTCTCCCGCCTTGAAAGGTATGCCAAACTCACCCAGGGTATTGGCCAGCCAGGCCACGGCTGTCAATGGGTTGCCCTGTACAGCGGAACCCAGACCTTCACTGATCAGTGTTCCGTTTTTAAAGACTTTCATCTGGGCATTGGGCAGGTCAATATCCCGAGGATCCACCTCATTTTCACCCAACACAAAAACACCGCAGGAAGCGTTGTCAGACACCGTATCCTGAATCTTGATCTGCCAGTTATGAATACGGGAATCAACAATTTCAAAGCAGGGCATGACGCACTCAGTAGCTTCCAGCACGTCTTTTTCTGTCACTCCGGGCCCCACCAGATCTTTCTTCAGTTTGAAGGCAATCTCACCCTCGGCCCTTGGCTGGATCAGTTTGTTCGCAGAGATAGAAATGGTTTCAGCATTCTCGAACCACATCTCATTAGTGATAAAGCCAAAGTCAGGCTGATGGACGTTCAGCATGTCCTGAACCGCTTTAGAGGTCACACCAATCTTTTTACCGACTATTTTGTCACCGGCAGCTACCCGTCTTTCCACCATATGCAGTGAAATGTGATAAGCATCTTCAATGGTGATATCCGATTCCCTATCCGTCAGGGGATCAATGGTTTTACCCGCTTTAAGAGCTTCGTAGAGCTCATCGCCGTACTGCGCTCTTTTTTCTTTAGTGAAAGACATTTTGCTACACCGTTTTTATTGTTGGATAAACTGGATACATTCACGATTGAACAGAGCCTGATGCTCTACCATCACCCAGTGACCACACTCGCTCATAAGGTTAAAACGGATATTGCTGCAGTTTTCCATCATGGTCTGGGCGCCACTGACGGGACAGAACTTGTCGTTCATGCCCCAGAAACCGAGAATCGGGCACTGCAATTCTTTCAGCCGCTCTGTCAAAACAGGCACCTGCATAGTGGACAGCACACATTTGGGCTGATTCAGAACAATGGCCACACGCTCGTGAACAATGTCATCGGTGATTTGTTCCGGGTTATAAAGCTGCAGGCCCAACAGGCGTTTCATACCTTCAGGCTCGTTCAGTTCTCCAGCAGCAAAAGCAGCTCCCATCTTCTGAATGCCTTCCATTTGCAGGTAGTACTGCTCTTTTTCCATCAAGCCACCGGGAGCCATCAAGATGAGCTTCTCCACCAGCTCTGGCTTATCCAGTGCCATTTTGATGGCAATGGCACCGCCCAGAGAGTTGCCGACCAGCGTGACTTTATCGACATTCAGCTTGTCCAGAAGCCCCATCATGGCATCGACAAAAAAATCCAGAGTGTATTCCGTTTCAGGCTTGTCGCTGAGACCGTAACCGGGAAGGTCCGGAAGAATTGATCGATAACCGGCTTCGGCAAAGATCGGATAGTTGCCCTTGAAGTTACTGAAACCACTGGCCCCCGGACCACTGCCATGAATGAACAGAACAGCGGGCCCTATGCCGGCTTCCTGATAATGAAGGGTTAAGCCGTCGTCGAGTTTGACAAACTCAGCTTCCGGAATCCTGCTCATGACCTGACCTCCTGATGATGACAACCGGCCAGCGAATAGAGACAAATGGATTCACTGCGCGGTTTTTCTTAGCAAGAGATTTTTTCAATGCCTGCATCAGCAATCATCGTCTGTGTGGACTAACACTGACCAGCTCTGGCCTAAAACCGGAGACACCCGCTTTCTGGTTGTCAAACCCGGTTAGCTGAAACTGTCTACTTCAATACAATCGGATCATCCTCCCAATAACGTATTCTCCTGCTTTGACGATCAGCCCATACAGGCATTTCGAAACAGGATCAGAATCATGTCAGTGGATGGACTGGGAAAACACTCTCGCTCTACGAGCCCTCTGTCACATACAGAAGACGAACATTCAGGCCATAGTACTGATGAAAGCTCGGGCAAGGCCTTTAATCGAACCGTTGATGCTACCGCCACCCTGAAAAGAGGCAGGCTCTCAAGAAAAACATCTTCAAAACACCGTTCAGGCAGTCTCAACAGGAAACGCAGTCAATCCTTACGAAGGCGTCTGACTACACGAAAAGCCAATAATCCTGATGACCGATCCCGGGCCCCTACCAGCTTCCAGGAACAGCTGGTCCGAGAGCTGTTTACCATAAACCCAAAGGATCAGAGAGAAATTGCACGCTGGGCAGGCACTCTGAGGGCAGTTGAGCCAACGGAACAGGACTTTGAGAGCTGGGACATGGAATACTCGAAACAAGCTGCCATGGATATCCTGTTCAGAGATTTGCACTTCACCCTTAATGACCTCGACACCCTCATCAAACTCAATCAGATAAAGGGGTCTGATAAAACCCTCAGCCACCTGGAGAGTGTTGTTGCCAAACAGATTGCCGAGAGCACCCAGGGGGAAGCCGACCCTTTAGTAGAAAACATCACGACCAGAGATCAATACACAGCGGCAGAAGCCAGTACAACCCGGAGGTTTTTTCTGACTGACCATAATCTATCTAGCTTCAAAGTTTATGAGATCAAGGACATTCTATGTGGCTTGATCGGTCGCCCCTATGGATTGAGAGAAGACCTGACGGCCCTGAAAGATCAGCTTGAAAAGACTTTGTCGAACGGCTCGCCACTCAGCAGCAGCGCCAAAAAAGAAATCAAAAAGATGTGTGACAAGATCAATCGTTTATTTGCCAATGAACAGAAACGCAGCGATGTGCTGAAAGTTAACCGATTGGTACTGAAACTAAAACGCGCTATAGAGAGTAATCCTGAACTGACCGTAAACATGCCAGACATATCTGGATGGCCTGTCAGATTTGCCAGAATCATGCAGGGTCAGGAGGACTGAGAGATCTTCCTGCAATGCTTCCAAGACTCCATGAATATCGGTTTCTGAATATCAGGAGACATTGACTTCGGCGCTGCTTTTATAGAGATTCAACCTCACAATAAAGCAGTGAGTGTCTTTCAATGGAGTTCGTACAGGACAAATTTAACGGTATTATTATCGAGAGTGGCTCTGTCAGTGATTGCAGTAATACATTTCATACCTCACTGGTTGAAATTATTACCTTTGCACAAAACACAGAAAAGAACCTGATATGGCTGACCCTGCCTATTCATCAGTCACACCTGATTGAACCCTGCACCAGGGAAGGTTTTAAATTCCATAACTGCCTTGAGACAGAAATCACGCTGGTCTACAAAAATGTCAGCAACGTTTTTGTCCCTTTCATCCCTACTCATACCCTTGGTGCTGGAGCCTTGATCGTCAACAGCTCCCACGAAGTTCTGCTTGTTAAGGAACATGGCATGAATGGCTATAAACTGCCTGGCGGCCATATTGACCTGGGAGAACCCATAGAATCGGCTATTCAGCGAGAGGTTTTGGAAGAGACCGGCATTGAGAGTGACTTTGAAAGCATCGTTGGTATTACGACAAAGCATCCGTATCGATTTGGCAAATCCAACATGTATATTATTTGTCGTTTAAAGGCGGTCACCGACATCATTTCAATACAGGATAAAAACGAAATTGAAGATGCCCGTTGGACGCCCATATCGGATTACCTGCAGGACACCAATAACAGCCTTTTCAACCGCCAGATGGTAGAAAAGTTATCCAATGAACAGGGTCTCAGGCGAGTCCAGCTTGAAGGTGACCGGGGACCTCATAAAAAACAGGAAGTTTTCTTTTCCAACTCAAAGAACTGACTTCACAGCTCTGGGAAGGTCTTTGGATGACTGAACAGTCTTCTACCACCCAAAGACCTGAGAGCTGTACAAGCGTTTAAGAATTAAGGACTCGTCTCGAAATAAATTCCCGGTTTACATACGGACTCCGTTCACCCTGAGCTTGTCGAAGGGTCGTGGCATTGGACTTCGACAAACTCAGCCCGAACGGGTTTGAGTAGGGTTCAAAAAAGGAAGCTGTTTAGGACTATTCCTAAGGATTAAATGCAGGCCTTGGATAAGCAGCATTATCGTCTGGACTGGGTGTAAAACAGGAAGCCTGGATATCTGCATTAACAATCTTGCAGATTTCACTGGCCAGACTGGCATAAACTACACGTGTCGGATGCACCACATCCCAGAAGAAATAGTCATCCTGTTTATCAGACGCACAGGGTTTAACCGTACTTTTCTGATGAATATTTTCCATCAGAAGAGCCGATGAAAGCATATCGTTGGGATAGCAGGCATCGACTTTATTTGAAACCGTGCTGCCCGCATAAAGCCGCTCAAAAATCGAGAAGGTATCAACGAATCGAAAATTAACCTTTCCATGATAAGCAGGATTGGCCACCAGCTTATCAAAAGCAGCCTTTAATAAACGGTTGTGTTCCAGAACATCTGCATCGACATATTTTCCCTGTCCTTTCTTGCCACCGGACCGATATCTGGGCGCAATACTCATCCTGGGAAGGTTGGCTATATAGATAAAAGACTCAGGTGCTCCTTGAGGCGCTTTACTGGCCCAATCTGCCAGCCGAACCAGCTCATGATTAATGTCATTGACCGTACTTTCAGGAGTGATTCTTGGAGGGAACTTTCCTGGTTTTGCCAGGTAATCATTATTCATGTAATCGTTCGCACCATAGAATACAGCAATCAACTCTCCACCCTCTGATGCAGGGTGTTCCAAGTCGATATACGCGCTGACAATAGAGTGCATATTAGGCGGCAATAACTTGCCATTAACAAACTCTACGATGGATGCCTTGAGTTTTCTGAGATTCCAGGTCCAGTCAATTTTCTGCTGCCCCAGCCTGGAAGCCCAGCTACCTCCATAAGCCCGGTTAACGTAAACCTCGGGTAACTGAACCTGATTGCCAAGAATCATGTATCCCAGCCACTCTGACCAGTTGGGACCATTGCTGAATCGTCCAAACCCCTTGCCGTCAGGACCGTTGTAGTAATAGTGATCCGGATAAACGGGTATATCCACAAAGAAATCAATAATGCGGATAAAGAACCTGGCTATTTTGTCTTCCAGATTCTCGACAGCTGAAATAGAAAGATTCAGATAACTCAAGAGTTTTTGGAATTTTTCATTTTTATTCAGGGGTTTGAAGATGACTCCCGGTGTTTCCTCACCCGCCAGAGTTTTAAGCAACAATTGCGTATTCCCTATTTCTGACAGACTGTCTCCAAAAATAATCACTTTTTCAGGTAAAAAGGTTTGCCCACTCAGGACTTTCCTAGATGGCTCTTGCTCATGGATAAAGTCTTTTACAGCTTCAACGGGATTCGTGTCTTTTGAGAACCCAATCGGGACAGCATGCCCCCCAACCGGAATGGCAAACATCGCCAGGACAGCCAGTCTCTTAAACATAGACATACAACAACCTGATGTTAACTACGACAGGAAACAGAAATGAGTGATGCCACGCAAATTAAGGGGAATATAGTCAAGCTTTTTTGAATGAGCATTAAAATTATCTTTCACCTTAAAACATCAAACAACACAACAAATCAATTCAAATCACATCCATTTCCTAAGTATTCATAGAGCCCACTCTATTGTTGAAGTAGCCTTAAATCGTCCACTTGAACTAATACAGCTTTACAGGCAGTGGTTAACATCGCCTCATAAAAGCCAATATCATTTAACACAATAAATAGAATAAGAGGCGAAGATGCAGAACCCATTGGATTTCACAGGCAAAGTGGTGCTGGTAACCGGGGGTGGCAAAGGCGCTGGCAAGGGCATCAGTGAGCGTTTTCTTGAGCAGGGTGCCGACGTGGTCATCTGTGGTCGCAGCGAACCCGAAGATATGCCTGAGCATAACGGCAGGAAAGCGGTATTCTTTTCCTGTGACGTTCGTGATGTCGAACAGGCTCAACAGCTGGTTGACGCCACGGTTGAACGATTTGGCCGTTTAGATGCTCTGGTCAACAATGCCGGCGGTGCTCCCCATGCCGATGCAGCCACCGTATCACCCCGCTTTTCTGAAGCGATTCTTCGCCTGAACCTGATTGCTCCCCTGAATCTTTGCCAGATAGCCAATACCGTCATGCAAAAGCAGGAAAGCGGTGGCTCCATCGTTAACATTTGCAGTGTCAGCGCCAAACGACCTTCTCCAGGCACCGCCGCTTATGGTGCTGCCAAAGCAGGCTTGCTGAACCTCACCACCTCACTGGCTGTTGAATGGGCACCTAAAGTCCGGGTGAATGCCGTGATTGCCGGTATGATTCTGACAGAACAATCCCACCTCCATTATGGCGACGATGACGGCATTGCCAGTGTGGCTTCAACGGTTCCATTGCAGCGTCTGGCCAACCCTTCTGATATAGGCGACACCTGCCTTTATCTGGCCTCTTCACTGTCGTCTTACGTCAGTGGCGCTGATGTCACTGTTCACGGTGGTGGTGAACGTCCGGCATTTCTTGATGCGGCCAATACGGAGGGCTGAAAATGAGCTCTGAGATCAGCACTCAAGTCATGATCAACCTGCCTCTGGAGCAATCCTGGGACAAATTGAAAGACTACACACTGTCGCCCAACTATGTACCCAACCTGACTCACTGTGAACTGCATGAGGGTCCTTCAGAGGGTGTTGGAGCCAGCCGCAGGGTGTATCAGAAGAACGGCCAATATCTGGATGAAACAGTGATTCACTGGCAGGAGCAGCAGGGATTCATTATGCGCCTGCACAAAGGTGACAAGGTAGCGCCTCCTTTCAAGGAAGCCAACTTTCGATACAAGATCAAAGCTGTGGGTGATCAGACTGAAATGACCACCACCATGACCTATGAACTGGGTGGCGGGCTTTTTGGCAAACTGATCGACCGTCTATTGTTCCGACTGATTGTCAAAGGCATGGTGAAAAAGATTGCGGGCAATCTGAAATCTTTTTATGAAACCGGCCAACCTGCAAATCCGGCCATGAACACTCAATAGAAGAAGGGCTCTGCCCTTCTTCCCCAATTCTACTTTTTCACTCCAAACACTCTTTCGTACATAAACTCTGAGGTAATTTGCTGACAGAACTCTGCCACATATTGTTTCATCAAATCCCGGTCAACAAAGGTTGCCTCTGGTTCATCGATGGTATCCATCACCCTTGCAGGATCGAGCTTATAGTAATTTTTGCCATTTTGATCCCTGACAAAGTCTTTGCTGTGGACTCGTCCCAGAAGCGCAATTTTAGCGCCATCAGCTCCATAGCGACCGGCATGAAGATGCCCTTCCTGCCCAGACTTTAAACGCGAAGCAAGATAACCAGGCGCATTCAGCTTTTGGGGAATGATCGCTTGCAGATTAATCTTACCCTGATAGCTGAGCAATGAGTGCACAAAAATCGAGTAAAGAACCTGAACAGATTTCCCTTTCGTTCCTGGCATCAACAGTTCCGGAAAATCGTCCAACACTTCCGATAAAATCACTTCCAGTTCTCCCTTCTGGGCCACCATGACCAATAGCGGTCTATCTTCACCTCCCTCCTGGAGTTCATAGGGAGCCACTCTTCGGGTAAGCCTGCCAATATCTATGGGACTGCCGCTATCATAATCCACCCAGTCATCCTGAATGGTTCTTTTGCCCAACATGGCATCAATCGACGGTATGGAAAAGAGTTCCGGGACTGAAGCCTGTTCTATGACAAGATCACCTGGAAAAGCAGTCGGGACCGTTCTTTCAACCGAAATGTCCCCGCTGTATAGAGCCTCCAAAGTTTCTGTAGCCCAACGGCTGTGTACAGGGTGCTTCAACAGATCAGGAATGAGATGGATTGCCAGCATAGGCTCTACCTGAGGTTTCTGGGCAATCGACATATACAGAATCTTGCTATAGGCCTCGTAAGATAGTTTCCCCTGGTCATACAAATCTTTAAATCCATTCAACAGCAACAGGGTATTGAGTTCATGAGGAGAATCATTTACCAACTTGGCTATGTCAGTCGAGAGAGCCTTAAAACACCCCATAAACCTGACCAGCTCCTCACCATCAGCGTCAGAATCACTTAGATGATCTGAAAGCAGTTCAAAAAGTGCTCTTACACCCTCATCAGGTAATACCGCTACTACATTGCCTGGTACTTCCTGAACATACCAGGACAAAATTTCAGTAACCGGGGTACTCTTCTGAATCCCTCCCATGTACAGATTGGGCAGCTTAGTGTTCGGCCCACCATACTGTTTCATTTCTGTCCTGGCTTTCATCGCTCTGAAAGTCATTCGAGTAACGGGACTGCCTGCTCCAGTCACAAGTTGTTGTCTTTTACTGACATCAGGTTCATTCAATACCTTGTTACGGTGTGCTTCCAGGAGTTTTTTCTTTACTCCTGGAGGAAAACGAAAAATTGTCAGGTTATTCAGTTGAGAAAAGCTAAGCCTTTCAAACAGGGCTTCAGCTTCGGTTTCATTCGCAGATTTGAGAGCTTTGAATAACTTGCTTGAGTCTAAGCCCGATAGTTCTGATTCTTCTACTCCAGCACGTGCCAGAAAAGTCTCAATAGGCGGCCTGCTATCCCCTCGCTGAACAGAGGGAGTTTCAGTATGCTCCACAGCCCTGAAGACTACGGTTTCTTCAGGTTCAGACTCATCAGACTGATTCTCACTCTTGAGACTGCCCACCGTATCCAGGCGGTTAGCAATACGCTCCAGGAGATCCCTCTTATCACCAGCCTCGAATTTGGCCTTGAGGGAGTCCAGTTTTTCCTTGGGGACTTTTTCCGCCAGCCTTTCAAAAGTGCTGGAATCAAAGCCCTGGGTAAGGGTTTTCAGTTTATCCGCAGACAGGTTCTCTGCCAGCTTTTCAAAACGGGATGGATCAATGTTTTCAAAAGCACCGGCAAAACGATCAAGATCGATATTCTCTGCCACTCCCACCAGCTTATCGATAGGCAGATACTCCACCCAGCCAGCCAGCCATTCGATCCAGGGGTAAATGAGAAGCGGCTGAAATCAGTTTGTCCAATGGCAGTCGTGATGCCATATCAATCATTCTTTCATAGGGGAGATACTTCAGTGCGCCCACCAGCTTATCCAGAGGCAACTTGCCCAGTAGCCAGAGCGCTTTTTCAAACGGAATGTAGCCCAGTAGCGAAGCCATCTTGCCAAGAGGTAAAACAAGAAGCACTTTCAAAACCTTGCCTAAGGGGAGTATTGAGACAATAGACACCAGTCGTTTTACGGAGAAGAACTTATACATGCTGCTTAGCATCCCACCGCCACTGCCTGCCTGTCCTTCATCCGTTTCATCAACCGGATCCGTCATGGCTTCTGCTTCGAGCTTTTCTTCTTTTTCTATGTCATCCAGCCTGCTCTGTATCTTTTCAACAGCGACCTCTGCCTGTTCATCCGGATGTAAAAGCTTCATGGCAGAGGCTACCAGGGCGGGCATATCCTCCTGATCGGGCAATAATAAAGTCCCATTCGCAAAGGAGAATATCCCGGCTTGATCAGGGTCGGTCAAAGTAATGCAGACGGGATCAGAACTGTCTTGATTAATGATTCGAGATAACTTCCTTTCCCTTTCCTGTCTCTGTGCACTCCCTTTCTCTTCCTGCACTTTTGCGTGATGAGCTTTCTGATAGCTCAGAGCCATTCGGGCTAATCCATACTCTGCCTCAAAAGCCTCTTCTCTTTGAAAACCGGGCACTGATTTCAAAGCCTTTGCAGCATCGAGCAGCTTGACTAAAGGCAATTTCACAGAAGCGCCGTACGACTCCAGCTCCCTGTTTAAGTGACAATGTTTGCTCACCAGCCAGTCACTGAACGACCGGGTAAAGCCACTGAACGACCGGGTAAAGCCACTGCGCCGATGCATCAGGCCTTTCAGCTCTGCTTCTGTAAACTGGCCAATTCTGGCCAGAGTGCATCGGCTCTCCATGGCACTGGACAACTCTTCACGGCCACTGTAGCTGGCGGGATTGATCGTGGCGAGCAGCTTGAATCCTTCCACTGCCTCCCCGTTCAGGACTTCGTTAAACAAGCCTTCGAGGTAGCGACTGGGCAAAGTATTCAGTTCACTGATAACCAGTACTGAGCCTTCTTCCATAGCTTTTCTGGCTAATCTTTTGATCTCATCCCAATTCTCCGGACTGGCGTTTATTCTGTTGATGCTGCGGGCCTTGCCATGGGATTCGATCCAGGCGGGTAAAAGACGATCCAGTAATACATCCTTACCCCGCCCGGCCTCACCTTCTATGACCAGGGCATGCTTACCACCCGTCTTTTCAAGATCCAGCCAGACTTTCATCGCCAGCTGTCGTACAGAAGGTACGTCGTAATCAAAATCATCCCTTGGATTAGATCGTATCAGGGCAAGATAAAAACCTTCAAACGCCACCTTTCTGGCATCCACAGGCGTGCTGTCGCAAACGTAATGAGCGTGGAACCAATGATCAAGCGCCATGGCGTTCCGAGCCTGATCCGGTTTGACTTCACCAGCCAGGGTGTCGGAAATCGCCTGCCACAAAATGGCATTGACCTGTGCTTGTGAAAGGTCATCTACTCCAGCTACATAACCTTCTATTCGGGCCAGAATATCTTTGAGATCCCTGGGCCCAAACGTGTGATCGGGCAATACTTTGTGATAGGCCTGATAGATCTTCAAACCTACCGTTGTGGCGTGTTTTTTCAGTTCGGGTGACCATGCTTCTGGCAACCCTGGAGCAAAGACAGATTCCGCCAGGACTGCAGAAGGAATCTTTCGATAGTACAGAGTGACCGCTTCTTCCCTGATTCTGCGATCCATCACCCGACCATCATACGACTCAGGATTACCTGTCATGATCACCCGGTGACGATCCGTCAGCTCAATCCGCTCGCCAAAAATAAACAGCTCCGGAGGCTTTTTCTTCAGGCCTGCCAGAGGCTGTAATACTCCCTGTTTCACCAGATTGGCTTCATCCAGAATCAGCACCGGTGGATCCTTCATCCTCGCCCATTCCAGAATCGGACCAGGCTGGAAGACACTCTGACTGTCCTGAAAAGCTTCCAGAAGTTCATGAAACTCCTTTTCTTCCATGACTTTCTTCAGGCTGTCACAAGTCTCCTGATCAAAAGTAATTTTGACTTCCCCGGAATTCAGGGGAACTTTGGTCAGCTGACAGAGGGTTTGCCAGGTGGCATCAGGTGAAGGGCTGAAGACTAACTGTTCTTTCTTCAATCGAACTTCATTGGCCTTCATTACCTGACGACCAAACAACTCCTCCTGGGTATGTTCAGGACTCAGAGAAATCACGATCGGCTCTTTTCCTGGAGCATAGAGTCGAGCAGCAGCATCAGCCGTATAAGTTTTACCTGTTCCTGCTTCCCCCTTAATCATCAACAGCGGATTGGCTGCCAGCTTTTGCACCAACCTAACCACTCTGCGCATTTGCCTGAGCTTGCTGGTTTGTCCTGAACAGAATGCCTCGGCCAGATCACTGAAGTCATGCTCCAGTAATTCCGGTGACAGGTAATGGCTTAAAACGGACAGGACTTCCAGACGATCCAGGGGCTTGCCCAGTTGATCCAGTTGCCTTGAGAAAAGCAGCGCCTGCTCGTGAACAGGCTCCTTTTTTAACCTTCTCTCATGACCCGCCACCATCAGGGCATTGTAAGTCCTTCGATACTGCTCATCATTAACGGCAAGGAACGGTTCAATAATCTGCACAGTGCAACCCAACTGCCCGGCCAGGCTGACCTTTTCAACTTCAGGGACTGACTGCACCAGAAGATGGACCAGTTGCTCCACTCCATCAGCAGTTACCTGCCCCATACTCTCAGGGACAGTACAGCTGGGAGGGCTGAAATGTCGGGCCAGTTCCCAGTAATGTTGCTGGATAACTTCCCTGTTTATTTTGGGCTGATCTTTAAGCCACTGGCTGACGGCAGTCACATTGACACGACCGGGCATGACCGGGTCGGGGAAGCAGCGAACAATCTGGCTTTTCACAAAGCCATAAGCCAGAGGATCACCCCGATATTCTTTTGCCACCACATCATTAAGGGCCTTTTGCCAGTGATATGGGCCAACCTCTTCGGCACCATCGGAATGTCTTTCCATTTCGACTTGTGCCAGCAGCTTTTTCAACAACGTCTGGCTCAGGGTCTGGGGGCTTCCTGGATAAATTTTACTTTTACTTCGCGGGATGGAGCCCAGGCTGACCAGCAACTGGTTGACTTGCTGAAGTGTTCCCAATTCTATCTGCCCATGCAGTTCCACTGACTTGAGCCAATCAAGATTGACGACTGGAGTAGGGGCGGCTTTGGGTAATGGCAATTGCTGCCAAAGCCCTTCCAGTTTTTTCCCCCGGCCGACAACACAGGTCAGATTCACTTCTGGCAAAGCAATAGAGTTACCTGCAACAAAAAGGCTGGCCTGGGGAGAAAGCAGAGGCTCCAGTAACCGTGCCACTGCTGGATTGGTTTCCAGACCGTACAACCGTATCGGCTGGCCTTTTTGCAAAGCCTCCATCAGAGGGGTCAGTTTCTGATTAAAAGACATCGCCTGCAGACTCGTCATTGAAACAACGTTCAGCAGGGTTTGAGGGGCAGTACGAGCAGTTATTTCGTACTCAAAGACAGTTTTGTCCGATGTCTCTTCGTCGCTGATCTGCTGAACCAGTTTGACACCAGGCGACAACTGCGGCTTTCTGACAAAGGGCTTCAAGGCCAGCGCCTCTGGCTGCCTGACACGAGGATCAATCATTAAAGCCGGGCCAGGTTTAAGCTGCTCAAGACGATTGATCAACCTTACCCACTGTGATTCCAGCAATTTGCCGGTCACCAGTAAGGCTTTACCGCCTTTCAGCAACTCCGTCAGGGTATCATTCTCTTTGAACTGACCATCCTGCAGGGAGATATTGGCGACAACATTGTCAAAGTTATCGGCATTCAGACTGGCAAAAGCCTGTTGTGGTTCAGCCGGTGTGAGCTTTGACAACTTCTGGTTGATATCATCATGACTGGTATTGCTGAACTGAAACTGGATATCAACAGGAATAGTGACCCACTGCCCATTGGCCCAGTAGCCTCCGTCCCTGACTGCTTTTGCCAGAGACCTCATAAACTCGGGATCATCCTTGGGCGCATTCACCAGTTCCAGAAGACTTCCCCTGCGATCCAGCCTGGACAATATGCCATCGCTGAAATGCAGCCGGCCTTCTGAAGAGATCTGAAAACCACCATAGAGCTGACTTTGCCAGCTGCCCGCCTGACCATAAAAGTCTAACTTCTGGGCACCGGCTGTTGTTGCCGGAGCTGTGACAAATTCATCTTCGTCTTCGCTGAGGCTCAGACTGTCTATCAGTTCCTGATCTCCCAGAAGCTTTTTTTCCACTTCCGGAATACCCTTTACGCCCAGTGCATCGAGCCGCCGCCAACTGTCAGGCCCAGGATTTTCTTTGCCCCCGGCCAGCATTTCCTGCTTAACCAGACAGACCAGAGCCACATTATCGCCGAGGCGTCGTCCCTGATACCGGGGAGGACGATCAAACAGTTCATTGAGGGAAGCAATCTGGCCCGGGGACATATTGGCAAAGTCTAGTACCAGGGTTACGGGCTCCTGACCAAACAAACGGCCTGGTCGCGATTCAATACCAGCCCCTTCCAGGCAAGAGACTCGTCTCACCAGATCATCATGATCAAAGTCGGAAGGTTTGCCTATATAGGCTGTGTCACCTGGATAACCATTTTTCCGGTAGTGCTCCATGACGGCCTGGCGTTCTTTCTCATCCTTGACGAAGAAAGTTCCGCCTTCCTGTTTTCTGGGTGCATCGGATCTTGAAAGTAAGGGCGCTGCGGGATTAACACCGGAAATATTGGCGAAACGAAAAAGATCACCTTTTTTTCTACGCAGATCACCGGCTTCCTTACGACTGAAACAGGGCATCACCTCACCCGCAATACAGTCCAGAATCTGCCTTTTCAGCTCCTTGTCGGTCTGGCTGTCTGCCAGAGCCCAGACCACAGAGGCCCGGAACTCCTTATCTGCCTTTGCGCCTTTCAGCCACAGCCAGAAACGGGTCAACAGCGCTCGTCTGGGGACTTCCTTCACCACCAGCCGCCCTTTCATCCTACAGACATGGACCCGCCCTTTATCCCGGGCACGAGTCACCACCGACATTTGCTGTCGAATGTCCGAACGGGTGACGCTGGTGCCATGGGGGCCAGTAGTCATAGTCTTGATAGATTCACAATACCAAGAGTATTTATCGACGAAAGGAAGAGAAGGTTTGGCTGGATCTGCAACAGAGAGGTTTTGAAAAGAGGTGATGGCATACCATCACCCCTGACAGGTCACTCGGATTTTTCAGTATTGTGGACTGAATGAGCCTTGAAGGTAGTGCGAACGATTTTCCATTCGCCTTCTATACGCTGGTACTCATCTTCATAGATACCGCCCAGCTGCTTGGTAGCCCCTGACCGGGCATCAATATTGAAGTAAAACAGCGCCCAGCGAGCCAGAGCTGTGTCACCTTCTATCTTGATTTCCGGATTAGAACCATGATGAAGATCCACTACATGATTGTGGCAGGCCATCACCCTGAACAATTCGGCAAACTGGTCACGGTCTTTGAAAACACCCACCGGGCCATAATCAATGAGAATTTCACCCTCTGCGAAGCAATCCCGAACCCTTTTCACCTGTTTGGTGTCACAGGCATTCAGATAGCGATGCTTGAGCATGCGGATAGCTTCGATATCTTCCAGACGTTGAATACGTTCTTCCAGAGTCATGCCAGTTGCTCCACCTCAGTGCTCTTAACATTGTCTTCATAGCTCCAGTAAGCTTTCATGGAAGTCACTTTGCCTTCGTCGTTCAGCTCCATAACATCCAAAGTGTCGATCAGCATCTTCATGCCTTCCATCTTGATTTTCACCTGGAAGGCCATGGCGCCTTCATTGGCACTGGTGGTTCTGACCGGACCAATCAGGTTGGCAGAAGCTTCAGCCTGACCCAGACCGTTGCGGTAGAAATCTTCAATCGCCTTGATACCCACGTGAGGATCACTGCCCACAGGATCTTCAACCACTGCATTCGCGTCGTACAACGCCAGAATGCCGTCGATGTCTCCTGCATCCACCAGTTCAACGTATTTTTCCAGAACCGATTTTATAACTTTGGTGTCTATCATTGTTTTTATTCTCCACCCGTTGATCGTGCGGCTTTGAATACCAAGCCCCAGAGTCGAACTTCAGTTTATTGCAACTGCTTTGAAAAAGCGACGAGTGAAACTCTGGATCAAAACAATTAGTAGATTAATTTTAATTTTCAAACCTATTCCAGCGATGTCCGCTATTGGCAACTATAGTTATCTCTTATTTCATTTGAACGACCATTCAATGCAGCATGAATTTAAAATCATCCCCGCTGATTCCAGCCATCTTTTGGCTCTTAACGACCACCGCACCATCACAGCAGGCAAAAGCAGAAAGCCTGCTTTCCACAGCCGCATCAATGCTCATTAGCTATCCATTTTTCATGAGTTCAGTAGCACACCCCATTGGAGAGGGTACAGAGTACCCTTCTAACCACAACAACACTAACATCGACACATTAGCCTTAAGTACCTGTTTATGTTTAATCTCAGCCTCATCCGATGAACTCCCAAAAGCCGTTGAAGAAGCCAATGCTACTGGCCTCTCATGCACTATTTATTTCTCTGGGCAAATCACTCTGTAGCAGCCATTAAAAGTCCATAACCATCACTTGTTCGGAATATTCGACTCATCCGTTGGTTATTCTGCATCAGGGCAGATTGTGCTTGTTCCAACATACTCTATGGTCAGTACATCTGGTCACTTACACTTTCTTAAGCCTGATCCTGCAACAACCCGAACCAAGCCAGCACCCTACAGCTCTGAAGGACTGCCAGTCATCAGACCCTCTAAAAACTTTCACGGAACAGGCCTCCATCCAGGGTCAACTTTGATCGCCTGCACTCAGCTACATTAGGGATGGGAAGTATTAACGAGACTGCTGATGAGCATGAGGAGGAGGCGGCAGAACTATGAAACTCATAAAATCTCTCATACATAAAAAAGCCATGTAGAGCAGATAGGTTTTTCGAAATCTTGAAGCTATGCTTTCTGAAAAGCTGAACTCTCTAATTGATGAGCGAACCCCTCGCAGTAAGCCACTTAAGCACTAAAATGAAAATAAATTCTCATTTAAAAATAAAAAAAATAAAAGCGGCCATCATTGGCGAATGCATGATAGAGCTCAATGGTTCTCTTTTTGGCCCGATGCATCAGAGCTTTGGTGGCGACACTCTCAATACTGCGGTTTATCTGAGCCGAAGCTGTTCTCTTAACTCGCCAGAAACGGCAATTGAAACTTCCTATATTACGGCTCTGGGTTCTGATCCAGTCAGCAATGGCATGCTCACTCGCTGGCAGGATGAAGGCATTGATACCCGCCTGGTACTTCGTGACAACACCAGAACACCGGGCATCTATTTAATACAAGTGGATGACCAGGGCGAAAGAACCTTTCTTTACTGGCGCGATCAGTCACCTGCACATTATTTATTGCAACACCCTGACTTCCATTTGATTCAGCAGCAATTAAAAGACTTTGATCTTATATTCATCAGCGGGATCAGTCTGGCTATCCTTCCTGAACAGGATCGTTACAAGCTGATGTCTCTGCTATCAGATCTAAAAAGGAAAGGTATCGAAATTGTATTTGATAGTAATTTCAGAGCAGCATTATGGCCTCAGGATGATGGACTGAATACGGTTAAAAACTGTTATCTGAACATGTATTCGAACACGGACCTGGCATTAGTGACTTTCGATGATGAGCAGGTCATCTGGGACGACAAAACACCTGAAGACACCCTTGAGCGCCTGCTCAAGTCTGGCGTCAACAAGGTCATTGTCAAAACAGGAGCCAGAGGCTGTCTGGCGGCTGAAGCCTGCAACACCACTCCTGTCGCAATCAAAGCCGCCCCTGTTGAAACCGTTGTTGATACCACTTCTGCCGGAGATGCCTTTAATGGAGGATTTCTCTCAAGTTATCTGGCCGGAGGGAGTCTCATTGCATCATGCGAAAGAGGCAATCGTCTCGCAGCGGCAGTGATACAACATAAAGGGGCCATTGTTCCAAAATTAGTCACCAATAACTGACTAGTGCACCCCATACCGTTCGCACTGAGCCTGTCGAAGTGCATTACCTGCATCCTTCGACAGGCTTGTGTGTTTAACCTGTCTCTAATTATTTGTGGGTGCACTCATTGCCTGAATGTTGATCCAATGCTCTCTGTGCTGGCTGTTGCCGTTATCACCAACATTAGCTGTAACCTGATCACCTACAGCCATGCCAGAAACCTTTTGCTAATGGGCTACGGTTATCATACGATCGAGGAATGGATGAAGATCGGACTGGTGATTTCCATAGCGGGCATTATTATTTTCATCTACCGGATTGCTATGGTGGGTACTGATTGGAACCTGATAAATAAAAGAATCTAGAAGCCAGCTATTTAGTGTGCATGAAATACCTGTGCCAAAAGAAACCACCACCTATGATAACCTGTCATTCAAAGTGATGAACAAATCTCTAATATTAATAACAATCTAGAAAGGACAAGAAAAACCATAGATAACAATGAGTTATAAACTTTTTCATAATTCTCTTTTCTAAACCTACTCAGCACTTATACAAGAAAAATACGTATTTTATGATAAAATATCATAGAAGTACTTTACCACCCCTAACTCACTGAAAGAAAAAGAAAAATATATTTTTTTATGTGAACTGCTACATTTTTTTCACTCTTTGAGTTGCAATGGTATTGAGGTTTACATATATATTAACTTATAGTTCGTGCTCGTATGGAAGACTATCATGGATCTCGTTACAAAATTCTTCACTGTAAAGGCGCAAAGGAGAGTTTTGATGAAGCTCTGAAAAAGCATAAGAGTATGCGTACAAGGTATAAAGCACGCATGCGAAGCTTAATTGAAAGGCTAGGGAAAGGAGAGCCCCTCTCTAGCAGCAGTTTTCCAAGAGAAGGTTCTCTACCAGACGGTAGCCGCTTCAGGGCACTAAAAAAAATACCCATAAGAGCTTACCTTTGGCTCTCAAAAAAACACCCTGATACTTATTACATTAGCCATTATATTTATAAAGATTTTCAGAAGTTGAAAGATAGTGATACTAGAAGAGTTTGTGATAACTGGGAAATAATTGAGCAAGGAGATAAGAATGACGAAGTATCTTGAAGATTGGGTTAATAAGTCTGACCACAATCAACGCATCTGTGCTCAAGAAGATTTAATCATGAACGTAACGGAAGACCTTCTAGTTGCCATGGAAGGCTCAGGCATGACTAAGTCTGACTTAGCAAAGAGACTGGGGAAATCAAAGTCTTTCGTCACTCAAATTTTGAGTGGAGCAAGAAATATGACACTAAAGACTCTTTCCGATATCTGCTTTGTTTTGAATATAGAACCTAATTTCAATTTGAATAACTCAGATTGCCATCCAATGAGTAAATCTGGTTGGGAAGATGAGGAGTGTTTCACAAATGTACGCCCCTTAAAGCGAAAGGCGTACAGCCAAAAGCAAGTTTTTCAAGAAACCAGAGATTTAAGATTTGCATCAGAATGAAACAGGAAATTTTGAATAAAGCAGGTAGCAAGCTAACGCTTGGCGGAGTATTTTTATACAGAAGCAGCGTTGAGTTCTGCGATAATTATATTACAGAAGTGGACGATAACTTCGAAGCAGCTTATTCGACGCAATCATATAGGTATGTTCGAGAATGCAACCAATTCCAATCTGAAGATGATAATGGCAATGTCGTCTTTTTATACAAATTTATATATGAGGTAGGCTTAAGGCTAGTTGATCCAGAGCAGGATCAACAAGATGAAGAATTCATCAAATCGGAAATTGAAGCTTCATATAGTGTTGAATATGCTTCAAATGAGGAGTTAGACCAAGAGCAAATTGCTGAGTTTTCAAAGCATAATGTAGCATATCATGTATGGCCATACTGGAGAGAGTTTGTGCAAAATAGCTGCATGAGAGTTGGAGCATCACCAATAATTGTGCCTCTATATACACAATATCAACAGCAAGCAGGCCAAGAAAAGTAATATGCAAAATAATTGTGGAGGCTGTAATGCCTCCACAATACGGGATGATTAAACGACTTCAAACAATCCCGCAGCACCCATACCACCACCAATGCACATGGTGACGACTACATACTTCACACCGCGACGCTTACCTTCCAGCAGCGCGTGACCCACCATACGGGCACCGGACATACCGAATGGGTGACCGATGGAAATAGCACCACCATTGACGTTCAGGTTTTCATTGGGAATACCCAGCTTGTCCTGGCAGTACAGAACCTGGGAAGCAAACGCTTCGTTCAGCTCCCAAAGACCAATGTCGTCCATTTTCAAACCATTACGCTTCAGCAGCTTGGGAATGGCAAACACAGGACCAATACCCATTTCATCGGCACTGCACCCGGATACCGCCAGACCACGGTAGATACCCAGAGGATCAAGCCCTTTCTGCTCGGCCAGAGTACTGCTCATCAGAACCGAAGCAGATGCACCGTCAGACAGCTGGGAAGCATTACCCGCAGTGATGAAACGACCTTCTTTCACCCACTGACCGTCTTTGAAGACTGGCTGCAGACCACTCAGGCTTTCAAGTGTTGCGCTGGGACGATTACACTCATCAGCACCCAGAGTCACCTGCTCGAAGGTTGTCTCTTTGGTTTCCCTGTTGAACACCGCTTTCGTGGTGGTCATGGGAACAATTTCCTTGGCGAACAGACCGTCACGCTGAGCCTGGGCAGTGCGCATCTGACTCTGGTAACTGTATTCATCCTGAGCTTCACGGGAGATGCCATAGCGGTCAGCTACAATCTCACCGGTTTCAATCATAGGAATATAAGCCGTAGCGTCCTGCTCCAGCACCAGCTTTGACTGGTTACGGTAAACATTCTTGTGCTTGTTCTGAACCAGAGAAATAGACTCCAGACCACCGGCAACGGCCACATCAATCTCATCGCACATGATGCTTTTGGCTGCAGTGGCAATGGTCATGAGACCGGAAGAGCACTGACGCTCCATGGCCATACCGGAAACCGAATCTGGCAAACCACCGGCTACGGCACATAAACGACCAAGATTATACGATTGAGTACCCTGCTGGGCCGCAGCTCCCATCAGTACATCGTCCACTTCGCCAGGCTCAATGCCCGCTCTTTCTACTGCTTCACGAACTACATGGCCACCCATAGCAGGTGCTTCGGTATCATTGAAAGCTCCACGAAAAGCTTTACCAATGGCGGTACGTGCGGTGGATACTATAACGGCTTCTTTCATATCAGGCTCCTTGATCGCTTTTCGTTATTCTGGTTGGGTTATTCTGGCGTCTTTATTCTGGATAGTAGCGGGAGATGGTATCCACAACACAGGCGGGTCGGTCTTCACCTTCTACCTCGACTGTGACACGAACAGTGGACTGGATACCGCCTTTCACTTCTTCCACCTGCACCAACTCTCCAACCCCGCGTACACGAGAACCGACTTTTACAGTATTGGGGAAGCGCACTTTATCGCAGCCATAGTTAACACCCATTTTTATCCCCTGGACATCAACAATGTCAGGCAGGAATAGATTGACCAGAGACAAGGTCAGGTAACCGTGAGCAATGCAGGCACCAAAAGGTCCGTCTTTGGCTTTAACCGGATCAACATGAATCCACTGATGGTCGCCGGTAGCTTCTGCAAACAGATTGATCCGTTCCTGATCGATTTTCAGCCAGTCGCTGGTACCCAGTACTTCACCGACCTTGTCTTTCATGTCCAGGGGGGATTTGAATACGGTTGTCGCTTGTTTTTGGCTCATGACTGTTACGCCCTCTGACTGCTGGCTGAAATCACTTCACCGGCCAGATAAGAACTGTAATCACTGGCCAGGAACATCATAATGTTGGCGATTTCCCAGACTTCTGCGGCACGGCCGAAAGCTTCTCTGGAAGCCAGCTGATCCAACAGATCCTGAGGTGCAGACTTTTTAAGGAAGTCATGCAGTGCAATACTGGGGCTGACGGCATTGATGCGAATACCGTGTTCTGCCGCTTCAACCGCAGAACAACGAGTCAGCGCCATAACTCCGGCTTTGGCAGCAGCGTAGTGAGCCTGTTCTTTCTGGGCTCTCCAGCCAAGAACAGAAGCGTTGTTAACAATGGCTCCGGCCTTGCGCTCCATCATTTTTGGCAGCATGGCACGGGTCATACGCATGGTTCCGGTCAGAGTAACGTCCAGAACACGGTTCCACTCTTTGTCTTCCATTTCCACCAGCAGCTTGGAACCACCCAGACCTGCGTTATTGATCAGGACATCCACACCGCCGAGCTGTTCTTCAGCCACACTCACCAGTGTCTGTACATCGTCTTCTACAGTAACATTGCAAACCTGGGTATAAACTTCTTCCAGCCCGGTTTCGTCCTTGATCTTTTCAGCCGCTTCTTTCAGACGACCATCGTGTATATCACTGATCATCAAAGCGCGGCAACCTTCTTCAGCCGCCTTGATAGCCGCGGCATAACCAATACCTGCACCGGCGGCTGCAGTGATCAATACTGACTTGCCCGCCAGCAGATTGTGTCCTTTGACGTACTCAGGAATCAGCATCTGTGATCCACTCCTTTCATTATTCTTTTTTGGAAGGTAGCAGCGCTTTTTATCAGTCTCGTTTCCATACCATGCATGCAAACAAGACCTTTCAACAATTCCGCTCTACCTACTGTTTATTCTTAAACTGTTAACTGACCACTAGTACTGCCAAGCGTTAATGCTCATACATACTCCGTTCATCCTGAGCTTGTCGAAGGATTCTGGTAATGCACTTCAACAGGCTCAGTGCGAACGGTATGGGGTTTAGCGCTTAGCTGCACTAACACTCTCTACCGGCCTTTGGGTTCCTTGGGCATTCCCAGAGCACGCTCGGCAATGATGTTACGCTGAATTTCGTTAGTGCCACCGTAAATGGTGTCTGAGCGGGTAAACAGGTACATGGACTGGAGACGGTCCAGTTCATAAGGGCCTTCAGGCAGAACTTCAGAGTCAGCACCCCGAACATCCATAGCCAGTTTGCCCAGATCGGAATGCCAGGTAGCCCAGTAAAGCTTGTAGATCATGGCTTCTTTCTGAAGGCTGCCACCCTGTGGACCGGAAAGCATTCTCAAAGAGTTGTAACGCATGATCCGCAGACCCATCCAGGCATCAGCAATGCGCTGTCGTATGGCCGGATCTTCAGCAGCGCCATTCTCTTTGGAAATGTTGATGACTTCATCCAGCTCATTCTGGAAGTGCATCTGCTGACCCAGGGTGGAAACACCGCGCTCAAAGCCCAGCAGCGCCATAGCGATCTTCCAGCCATCTCCTGGTTTGCCAACAATATTGGCAGCGTCGGTCACAGCATCGTCAAAGAAGACTTCGTTAAACTCGGAAGTACCCGTCAGCTGTTCAATAGGACGCACTTCGATATTGGGCTGGTCCATAGACACCAGCAGGAAAGAGAGCCCTTTGTGGCCCTGACTGCCCGGTTCGGTTCTGGCGATCACAAAACACCAGTCCGATTCATGAGCCAGCGAGGTCCAGACTTTCTGGCCATTGATGCGCCATTTGCCACTGGCTTCATCCAGAACCGCTTTGGTTTTTACGTTGGCCAGGTCAGAACCAGCGCTGGGCTCAGAGTAGCCCTGACACCAGTACTCAGTGCCATCAACAATACCGGGCAGGAATCTCTTTTTCTGTTCCTCGGTACCAAAGGCAATAATGGTAGGTCCTGCCAGACCTTCACCAATGTGCCCCATATGACCCGGACCACCCACACGGGCGTATTCTTCATGGAAGATCACCTGCTGGTTGATGGACAGCCCGCGGCCACCGTATTCTTCTGGCCAGCCGGGACAGGTCCATCCTGCCTTGGCCATGTGCTGCTCCCAAACTTTTCTTTCTTCCGGGAACATATGTTCATCGCCAGGTCCACCCCGGTGGCGGAGCTGCTCGAATTCACCGGTCAGATTTTCTTTCAGCCAGGAGGCTATCTCTTCGCGAAACTGTTCGTCTTCAGAACTGAAGCTGATTTTCATTGTTTATACCTCTCCAGAACTTAGAGGATTGCCTGAGCAATCTTTTCGCGGTGATAGGCGCCATTGCCCAGGAATGTTTCGGTAGACTTTGCCCGCTTGAAGTAAAGATGGGGGTCGTATTCCCAGGTAAAGCCAACACCACCATGAAGCTGGATGGATTCTGCGGCGCAGTGGAAAAAGGCGTCGGAGCAATAGGCTTTGGCCAAAGCAGAGGCAACGGGCAGTTCGTCTCCAACGACACCACCAAACACAGCTTCCTGAGCAACACAGGCTGCGTAATAGATTGCGGATCGAGAGCACTCAACTTGCAGCATCATATCCGCTGCACGATGTTTGATGGCCTGAAAGCTGGCAATGGTTCGGCCAAACTGAACGCGCTCCTGAGTGTATTCAACGGTCAGGTCCAGAGCCTGTCTTGCACCGCCGCACTGTTCAGCAGACACGGCAACGGCGGCCAACTGCAGGATTTTCTCAAGATCTGACCAGCCTTCACCGGCTTTGCCCAGCAAAGCGTCAGCACTGATAAACACATTATCGAGTGAAACTTCGGCCTGCTTGCGGGTCTGATCCATGGTCGGTGTCCATTTACGACTGACACCTTCGGAGTCCGCAGGCAGGGCAAACAGACTGATCCCTTGCTGACCCTGAGTATTTGGATTTCGGGCGGCAACAATTAAGAGACCGGAGGTATGACCATCGGGAACATATTTATAGGTACCCGAGAGCACGAAGCCTTCACCTTCTTCTGTAGCGATCACACCCACAGAGTCAGCATCCCAACGATTACTGGAGGTATAAGCCAGAGTGGCAGTCAGACTGCCTTCTGCAATCTGTGGTAACCATTGTTGTTTCTGCTCTTCATTACCGGCTACCAGCAAGGCATTAACACCCAGCCCAACGGTAGAGAAGAAAGGTGAGCAAAGCAGCCTGCGCCCCATCTCTTCCAGCAGTATGGTCAGCTCAACATAACCAAGCCCAAGACCACCATACTCTTCCGGAATGGTTAAAGCCTGCCAGTACATCTCTGAACAGATACGTTGCCACAATGCAGAATCAAAACCGGATTCAGTCACCATGGCGGACCGAACGGCTTCGGAAGTGGAAACGTCCTGAAGAAAACTTTCGGCTGAATCCCGGATCATTTCCTGTTCATCGGTGAAAGCGAACTCCATCCCCAGCGACCCTCTTATCATTCTTGTTCAACGACTACACGCCGCGCATTGGGGCATACTGTGAATCGAATGGCGTTTTGGTTAATCGTTCGAATGGACGATTTCAGGGTGGTCACAACGTTGAGCACGCTCTCTTGTAGCGCCCATAACTCTTGCCATCTGGTGACCTGGCACTTGAAAAAAGACCTTCTCGACAGCACTATCTTTATAACAACAGGCGTACTGGCAGACCATCATAGTGCGAAGTCACTCAATTAAAGCGTCACTTAAAAATACTCGTAAAAAGGCCAAAGACCTGGCTGCAAACACAGCTGACTCTCTAGTTTCAGGTATGGACCGTTTACTGGACAGAAGAATCTGTCTGGGGATCACCGGATTCAGCGGCAGTGGTAAAACCACCATGATCACCAGTCTGATTCATCAGCTGCGCTACTACCCTGATGCCGCTTTGACAGCTCTGCCACCCGCACTGCAGGACCGTTTACTGGGTGTTGAGCTGTCTCCTCTAAGAGATTTGCCGCTGTTTCCCTATCAGGAAGGTGCTAATGCACTTGATCGCGAAACATGGCCCAGTGCCACCCGACAGGAGTCCGGTTGCCTGCTGGAAATCAAATACCGGGCTCGCAGCCATTTCATACCCGGAAAAAAGCCCGGTGTCGGCCGTCTGTTTCTGGAAATACACGATTACCCTGGCGAGTGGCTGCTGGACCTCCCTCTTCTGGAAATGAGCTATCTCGACTGGTGCCAGCAAAACCGGCAGCTCTCTTCTTCTCTGCTTGAAGATCCTTTTGTTCAAAAGCTTCAAACACTGAATCCACTTGAGCCCGTTGATGACTTTACTCTTAACGCTCTATGGCAGCAGCAGCTCGATTTTCTGAAACGCTGCCAGCAGCAGGGAATGAGCCTGATTCAACCCGGCAGGCTTCTGCATATTGCCCCTGACAGTCCTGAGAGTGCATTCCCCTTCATACCTCTGCCTACACTTTTGGAACCGAGCGATGAAGAAAAAGCCAATGCGCCTGATAACGCCCTGTACAGAATCTGTGAGAAAAACTATCAACACTATCTGAACCAGTGGGTGAAACCTTTCTATAAAAACACGTTTCAACGTGTTGACCGCCAACTGGTGCTGATTGATGTACTCCGCAGTCTTAATCAGGGTCAAGAAGCTCTGGATAATCTGAGACTCTCTCTTACCCAGGTATTGCAGAGCTTTGAATACGGCAGCAACAGTCTGATCCGACGACTGATCCAACCCCGCGTTGACCGAATCGTGTTTGCCGCTAGCAAGATTGATCAGGTTTTACCGGATCAGCATGAACAGGTTCGTTCACTCACTGCCTCACTGGTGAGAGAGTCCCAACGTCAGGCCACCTTTAATGAAGTGGATATCCGCTGCGAAGCCATTGCCTCTGTCCGCTCCACATCTTATACCGACCATCAGGGGCAAAAAGTACTGAAAGGCAACACAGAAGACGGCCCCGGCCTTCTGATGCACCCACCCCTGCCGGAAAAATACCCTGACAGTGACTACTGGAAGAACAGTAAATCATGGCAACTCAGAAGACTGCTGCCACCCGGCGGGCTCGATCTGCACAACGGCAGTCGTTTGCCCCATATCCGTCTGGACAGTGTTCTGAATGACCTGCTGGGAGATAAATTTTTATGAGCACCATTGACCCGTCTAAGCCTGCCCCTGAACAGAAAGATGATTACTTCATTCCCCTGGATCAGGAAATAAAACTGGAAACCCCTGATGCTCTCAGCGAAGAACGCGACCTGCCATTACTAAGTGATCCCTCACTTTCACTAAAACCTTTACGCTTTATCAGTCGTGCGGCTAAAGGGGTACTGGCGTTGGTAGCCATTCTGGCAACCTGGCAAACGGTGGAATTCTTCCACTTCCTTTATCAATCCCACTGGTCACTGGCGGCCATTTTTGGTGTTCTGGTGGCTGGATTAATAGCGGTATTGGGTAAAGCAGGCTGGGAATACTTTGGTTATCAGAAAGAATTTAAAGGCGTCGATCATCTGCAATCCGCCGCTGAAGGGATTTACCAAAGTCGCTCCAGTGGGAAAGCCAAAGGCTGGCTCAGCAGACTGAGACAACTTTACCAGAACAAGCCTCATCAGAATCTTCTTGATCAGTCACTGAGCAACCTTCCTGATTATGCGGATGATGCCGAAACGCTCAAACATGTTGATCAGCACTTGCTGACCCGACTGGATCAGCAGGCTCTGTCCAGAATAACAAAACACAGCCAGCAAACCGCTGTGATGGTGGCACTGAGTCCGGTCGCTATTCTGGATATGTTACTGTCCGGATGGCGCTGCCTGAAAATGCTGGACGAAATCTGTCAGGTATACGGCCTGCGCCCGTCCCTGCCAGCCCGCATCAAACTCTTGAAAATGATTCTGACCCAGATGGCTCTGGCCGGAGGCACTGACCTGATCACTGACCAGCTGGCAGACATGACTTCAAGCAAACTGATCGGTACTGTCAGCACACAGGCTGCCACAGGTGTAGGGATTGGTTTATATACAGCTCGAATAGGTTTTTTGGCCATGGAACAATGCCGTCCAATTCCTTTTGTGGAAGGCAAACGACCGGGAATGGGCAATGTGGCCAGAGAGATAGCCGGTTCAATCAGAAAGTTATTCAGAAAAGACGATCAGGTCTGATTATTTACACCGATCAGAAGAACATTTTCCAGGCCAGCGCCCTTCTTTCTTCAAGCGGACCTTTGTCATCCAGTCATAGGTCCATTTCAGAAACTGTTTCAGACCGGGAAGGCTCATAAAACGTCCAAGCCATGACCATCGGGGTAACTCTTTAAGCAGGAGAGCGTAGCTGTCGATACTGGTATAAACCTGACCGCTATCGGTCATGGTGTGTAATTCCAGTAAGGCTTTTTGTGGGTCTATACCCCAGTCTTCCAGTACTTTCTCCTGACCTGTTATATCAAACCACTCAACCTCACTGCTGAAACGGGCATTGCGCCAACGAGCTACTTCTTTGACACACAGAGGACAGAGGCCATCATACAGAACCCTTATTTTCATCGCCTTCACCTCCTTTCTGAAAATCAACGGCCTGACGAAGTGTTCTTAAGGCTTGCTCCCTGTCTATTGTACGCTCAGTAAACCAGGGATGCTTCAATGCCTGCTCTGGAGTCATTCTCAGTTCGGGAACCGGATGCAACAAGCTGTTAATCATATCAATCATCTGGCTTTTACTTCGCTTCATCTCTTCTGCAGATTCTATCAGGTGTCCCAGACCGGCTACCGTCTCTCTCTCAGGCGTTGTTAATTTGTTATAAAGTAATCGTTTGATGGCTTTGATATCCTGGAATGAGAGCGGCCCATCCAGCAGTGTTTTAGCGGTCTCACTGTCTTTGGAGGACAATTTACCCTTCAACATTCCTTTGATTTTTTGCACGTCACTGTCGCTCAAATCTCCATCCAGAAGCCTTATGATGCCTTGAATATCATCACTGGAGGTCAGCTGACTATCGAGATTAACTTCTTTCAACTTCATACGTTCAGACTCAGCTTCCAGATCATCCTCTGTTAATTCAGGACTCACTGGAACCATTGCCTGCTTGTAACTGCCATCAGCGTTGGGCTTCTGGTAATCAAGAAATGCCCTGAGCACCTCAAAAGCCGATTCAGATCGTTGATTGGGAGCATATTTACCCCATGGTTCTGCGCCATGGGTAAAAGAGTGGGTATGGAGCTGGCCCGGACTGTTCAAAACGCGGTAGAGGTGTTGTCCCTGAGCAAATGCATCCGTCGCATAACTGGCTTTCACCACGGCTTCCTTAAGCAGTTCCGACCGGTACAACTCCGGAGAGGCGTAGTCTTCATGACTATAACTGGCTTTTTCACCTTCTTCTTTGGCCCCACCAAAGTCAATCAGTTTCAAGTGGCCCGTTTTTAAATCAATCATGGCGTTATTGGGTTTCAGGTCGTTATGGATAATGCCTTTCTTATGCAGGTGATCAAGTGCCTGAAACTTCTCGTACTCCATATACGCCACAGCATTGAAAAATTCCTGACTGCTGAGCCTGCCACTCCCATAAAGATCAACCAGAACCACCATCACGCTATCTTGAGAAGGGCCATCAACAAACTCAGTCAATAGCCCACTGACACCATCGACCTCTACCATTCCATAACTTTTGACAATATTTGGATGATCTCCCAGTTTCTTTAAAATCCTGGCCTCCACTTCTCCCTCGTCACCCAAATGAGCCTGTTTCAGGGCAAAGTGTTCTTGTTTATCTTTACTTTTTTCCTGAATAACCCGATGCACCGTGGCAAATCGCCCTCGCCCCAGCACTTTTTTTGCCAGATGAGCGGTTTCATTCAATGGAGAGGGTTGCTGGAAGACATCATCTTCTGGAAAAAGCTCAGTATCACTGTAATTGCCAGGGGTTAAAGGGGAAGAGGAGACAGAATAGTCAGAAAGCTCATCAAAATCGGAATCGACATCGGAAGCAGAGGTTCTGATAACTATTTCCGGAACATCCTTGATCTGGACTTTTTTACTTTGCCATTGGCCGGACTTTTTATCTGCATTTGCAGCATTCTGATCCGTTTTGGGGGCGACAGGTACAATCGGCCCGTTTTTTTACCTGGAATATCCACAGAACACACCCCTGAATTCTTCAAGTCATGAAGATGTCCATCGGCAGGGATCAAAGCCTTTTAACGGATGTTATTGAAAGAAAAGAAAAAAAGAGGAGAATGAGGATACTGCAGAGTACTTAGTCACGAAAAGCCAGATTGAACCTGAGGCTTTTCAGCTTTTCTGTATATTCAATAAAGTCCATGGCGCCAATCAGCTCGTCAAAGCTGACAGAGCTTGGGGTCTCTTTGCTTTTGGCCTCTAATTTTTCCAACTGGCTCAGCTGTTGTTTGATTTTCTGAACTTTCTCACGGGTCTCCTGTACATCTTGCTCTGAGACTGTGTTTTCAGCTACCGGGGTATCATGGATGGTGGCGATGATTTCGGCTCTGACTATTGCCGGTGACATCAGTAATGTCAGGCATAAAATGCGAAATATTCTGGAAAAACTCGTCATGGATGAATACAGCTCTGTTTTTGGATTTATACTGCTTCGACTGCCTGCCTGGCTGTCTTGGGATTCAGCTTGAACCCTTCTGATCACATACCTTGAGTTCCATCTGATTACGGCTCCGATTTAATAGGTATTTTTACCTAAGGTCAAGAAACTGTGACAAGGTTAGCTGTTTTTTACATTTCTCCAACATTCGTCAGTTGACTTATATTTATGACATCTCCCTGACACCGAAGGTAGGATAAGATGAAGATCAGGACATCAGGGAAGAATAAGAATGAATCGTTCCATTATCACCGGCTTTTTATTTTGGCTCTTAATGGATTCCGGGGAGTTATCCAAACAACACTCCCAGAAGACCGGTTAGAGCTGCTTTCCCGCGCTTCTTGATATTGTGCAGGCACTCGAAGAAACCCAAATACAGCGGTAACTTCTCTTGTGATATACCCCGATGAGGACGCAACCAGGAACGCAACAGCGACCAGAACCCCTCCATTGTATTCACATGAATCTCATGAAAACCGTCGCCGTCCTCATCTCGTGC
>NZ_LASA01000089.1 GCF_001562015.1 Endozoicomonas arenosclerae
GGATACCCCGGTGAGCAGGAGGGCTTAGTTCTCCAGTGACTACCAGAACCGAGCAGAATTCCCCGGCCATGCCAAAACCCTGCAGCAGTCTCATCAATACCAGCAGCAAAGGAGCCAGAATACCTGCGGTCTGAACATCAGGCAGACAGCCAATCCCAAACGTACCCAATCCCGTAGTAAAGCTGCATAGCAACAGGGCTGTTCGCCGATTGGTTCTATCACCAATCCAACCAATAATCAGGGCGCTGACAGGCCTGATCAACATACTGGTGGCAAAAACTGCGAAAGTCTGTATCAGGGAAACCAGCCGGTTATCAGCGGGGAAAAAGAGCGTGGAAAGCACCGGGGTCATCAAACCGTAAACAATATAATCAAAGTACTCGATCACATTGCCGGACAGCATGCCTGTCAACTGAGTTGGGGTCAGAGACCTTGATACTCGCGCTTTCATTCTGTTCAGCTCTTTCCTGTTAGAGAGAACAGAGTAGTCAATAGCTACCCATTCGCGGCTTGAAATCTACTGACAGATAAAATCCCCTCTATCCGGTGAACTTTCCTAAAGCCCAAGACTCAAAATCTGCGATCCCTCCAAAGGCTGACCCTGACATGGATTAATTGTGCCTCAGGGGTTGTCATCTGGGCATTTCGAGGGTTTAATTCGCGCACTCAAAACAAGCTTGCCCTATTGAACTTCCTATCGAAATTCAAAGGGCTATAAACGATCCCAATACTGAGGAACATATGGTTCTCAAGGCCTGAACCGTGTGCTGATTCGGCGGTAATTATCCGCTGATATAACCACACGGTGACTACAGATTTAGGAGCACTACATTGACAAAAGCTATGCTGTTTTACTGCGACCTCCCGGGTTGCAGCCTGTCAGATTATCCCTCCAGGTGCCCGGATTCTGTATGCCTGTTCCTCAATCGGCTCAAGGGTCGTACCTCTGGCCAGAGTGAATCCCCTTTATAAAAGGTTTCCATTCGCTGCTGGTTCTCATTTCCAGACTCTCTCTATCCTGTCCTGGCAACTGGCTGGTGGACCTTCCCGTTATTGAAGGTCAGTTTTAGAAGGAAAAGCATCATGCTGAAAGACAACACATACCTTGAGACCCTCTATGATGGCTACGGCCAGAGCTTTTCCGTAGACGAGATGCTGTTCGAGCAGAAAACCGAACATCAGCATCTGGTCATTTTCAACAACAAAATGTTTGGCCGCATGATGGCACTGGACGGTGTCATCCAGACCACTGAAAAAGATGAGTTCATCTATCACGAGATGATGACTCATGTACCGATTCTGACTCACGGCAATGCCAAGCGTGTTCTGATCATTGGTGGTGGTGACGGTGGCATCCTGCGTGAGGTGCTGAAGCACAAGAATGTTGAACACGTCACCATGGTGGAAATTGATGGTGCCGTCGTCGATATGTGCAAAAAATGGCTGCCCAACCACTCTGCCGGTGCTTATGAAGACCCTCGCGCTAACCTCGTAATCGACGATGGCATCAACTTTGTCAGCGACAGCGAGAAGACTCCGGATGGCAGCTTTGACGTCATTATTTCTGACTGCACAGACCCCATTGGTCCCGGTGAAGTCCTGTTCTCATCGGACTTCTACGCAGGCTGCAAACGTCTGCTGAAAGATGGCGGTATCTTCGTAGCCCAAAATGGCGTCTGCTTCATGCAGCTGGATGAAGTTGAGACCACCACACGCCGTCTTGGTCACTATATGGAAGACTGCTACTTCTACAGTGCAGCCGTTCCTACCTATGTTGGCGGCATCATGACCTTTGCCTGGGGGTCAGATAACCCACAAGCACGTAATGTTTCGCTGGAAACGGTGACTGATCGTTTTGAAGCTTGTGGTATTGAAACCCGTTATTACACACCCGCTATCCACAAGGCAGCCTTTGCTCTGCCCAGATACGTAGAAAAGGCGATACAGAAGGTCAATGACTAATCCTTTATCCGGTGAACCGTTGATTGAAAGTGGCTGGAGCGTTGAAGAATCACGTTCCACCTACAATGCCCGCTACTGGAGCCAGGGCTATTTCGATATCAACGACAATGGCGAAGTAGTTTACTTGCCCAAGGGCAGGCCTGCTGTCAGCCTGAACAATATTGCCGCCCAACTGGTTCGCAAGGGTGCCTCTCTGCCTGTTCTGGTTCGATTCCCGGAAATTCTTCACGACCGGGTTAATACTCTGTGTGATGCCTTTAACCAGGCCATTGGTGAGTACGGTTACCGCAATGATTATCTGGCGGTATACCCCATCAAGGTTAATCAGCAAAGAGCCGTGGTTGAAGAGATCCTTGAGAGTCAGGCGGCCAGACAGGATCGTCAGCTGGGACTGGAAGCAGGCAGTAAGCCAGAACTGCTGGCTGTATTGGCTATGGCCAACAGAGCCAGTTCCGTCATTGTCTGCAACGGCTACAAGGACAGGGAATACATTCGTCTGGCCCTGATCGGTGAAAAACTAGGACATCAGGTTTATATTGTTCTGGAAAAAATCACCGAACTGGAAATGATCCTGAAGGAAGCCGATGAACTGGGCGTCAAACCCAGATTAGGCCTAAGAGTCAGACTCGCTTCCCAGGGTAAAGGCAAATGGCAGGCCAGTGGTGGTGAAAAATCCAAGTTTGGTCTGTCCGCCAGCCAGGTTCTGAATGTCATCAACCGGCTCAAAGACAGTGGCAATATGGACTGTCTGCAGCTGCTGCATTTCCATCTGGGTTCCCAGATGTCGAATATTCGCGATATCCGCAAGGGCATCAGCGAGTGTGCGCGTGTTTATGCTGAGCTTTATCGACTGGGTGCACCTATTCACTGCCTGGACGTGGGCGGTGGTCTGGCTGTTGATTACGAAGGTACTCGCAGCCAAAGCACCTGCTCCATGAATTACAGTCTTCAGGAATATGCGAACAATATCGTTTATACCCTGGGCGACCTGTGCGCTGAACAGGAAATTCCTGTTCCAAGAATTATTTCCGAGTCCGGTAGAAATCTGACGGCTCACCATGCGGTACTGATCACTGATGTAGTCGGTGTTGAGAGTTATGAGCCAGAAGAGCCAGAAGCTCCCAGTAAAGACGCACCACAACTTCAGCACAACATGTGGCGTTCCTGGCAGGACCTGGTGAAAGGCGTTGAACAGAGAGCCCTGGTTGAACTGTTCCACGACACACAAAGCGACCTTTCTGAAGTGCACACCCAGTTCGGGATGGGACTGCTGGATCTGGAACAAAGAGCCTGGGCAGAAAGCATAAACCTGCGCATCTGCTATGAGCTGTCCAAGAGGTTGTCTCACAAGAATCGGTCTCACAGACCGCTGATTGATGAGCTAAGTGAAAAGCTGGCGGACAAGTTCTATGTGAATTTCTCTCTGTTCCAGTCGTTGCCTGATGCCTGGGGTATTGATCAGGTGTTCCCGGTGCTGCCTCTCTCTGGATTGAATCGTCCACCCGAGAAGCGTGCTGTCATGCTGGATATTACCTGTGACTCCGATGGCACTATTGATCAATATGTTGATGGGCAAGGTATAGAAACCACACTGCCGGTGCCTGAATGGCATCCGGACAAGCCCTACATGATTGGTATTTTCCTGGTGGGTGCATATCAGGAAATTCTTGGTGATATGCACAACCTGTTTGGCGACACCGACACTGTATCCGTCCGTGTTACCGACCTGGGACTGCTTGAAATATTTGATTTCCAGTCCGGTGATACCGTTGAAGATGTTTTGAGGTACGTGAATCTGAAACCGGAAAGCTTTCTGCACACCTACCAAAAGCTGGTGGAGGAGTATCTGCCAGAATCCAGCCGCGCAACTGTGCTGGAAGAACTGGAAGCAGGCCTGAAGGGCTACACCTACCTTGAACACCTGGGAGGAAATGAGCTGTGATGTTCTTCGAAGGCTCTGAGAAAAAAGTGGAAGTCATTACAGCGGCTGAAGCGGGTTCCCTGCGTGGGCTGGGTAAAGACTTCTGGTCAGGGGTTGTGGCCAAGGCTCAGGCTGAAATCCTGACCACACTCAGCAATGATTATTGCGACGCTTACCTGCTATCCGAGTCCAGCCTGTTTGTCTGGGAAGATCGTTTTCTGATGCTGACCTGCGGTACAACCACCCTGGCCGATGCATTCCTGTATTTCCTCGATCACGTGGCCGATGAGCATATTCTGTTTGCCAGCTTCCAGCGCAAGAACGAATATCAGTCACATCTGCAGAAAACGTCTTTTGAAGAAGATATCAACCGCATCCAGTCCGAGCTCAAGGGCACGGCATTCCGCCTCGGCAGTCTGGATAGCCACCACAACTATATCTTCCATCTGGATCGTCCTTATACGCCCGAGGTGGATGATCAGACCAGCGAACTGTTGATGTATCATATCAAGGGCGAAGGGGCTCAATATCTGCGCAGTGAAGGTCAAACCATTGAAGGTATACGCAAGTTGCTGAGGCTGGACGAGATACTACCCGGCTTTGAGTTGAGTGACTGGCTGTTTGAGCCTTTTGGTTATTCTCTGAATGCCATCAAGGGTGACCGTTACGCCACCTTCCATATCACACCTCAGGAAGAGAGCTCTTATGTGAGTTTTGAAACCAACCTGAATATGGAAGACACCGCCATTCTGGAAAAACTGCTGGAAGCTCTGCGTCCGGGCAGTTGGGACCTGATTGGCTTTAATGCACCCGCACCGCTGCGGGAAAATGGCGAATTCAGTTGTCTGACAGAGTGCCTTCTGCCTCTCAAGTGTGGTTATGATATGAGTTTCAATCATTACCAGCACAAAGAGCAGCGCCCGGTACAAGCCGTGGAACTGACAGGATAAGATCATGACTACGCTGACAAAAAGGGAAGACCATTCCCTCTACGCCAATGCCTTTGGCTTTCTGCGACAGCCTCTGGATTTTGATCCTGCACAGTCCAGTGCTGACGTCATCATTACCGGCATCCCTTTTGACCTGGCTACAACAGGTCGCAGTGGCAGTCGCTTTGGCCCTGAAGCCATTCGAAAAGCTTCTGTGAATCTGGCCTGGGAGGGCAAACGCTGGCCCTGGTTTTTCAATCTGAAAGATCACCTCTCTGTGGCTGACTGTGGCGACCTGGTGTTTGAATGCGGCAACGCTCAGGATATGAGCGATACCCTGTTCAAACACGCTGACCAGCTACTGGCTGCAGGCAAAAAGATGCTGACTTTTGGCGGAGACCACTTCGTAACCCTGCCATTGCTTAGAGCCCATGCAAAACATCATGGTCCTCTGGCACTGGTGCACTTTGATGCTCATACCGACGACTATGATCTGGGCGGCAAGTTCGACCACGGAACCATGTTTCATCATGCTCAGGTTGAAGGGTTAATTGACGCCTCCGCTTCAACCCAGATTGGCATTCGTACCACTTACGACCACAAGAACACGCCTTTTAATGTTCTTGATGCCAGCTACGTGAACAGTGGCCGGGTGGAAGAGATTGTCAGGAAAATACACGATACAGTGGGTAATCGCCGTGTTTATCTGACCTTTGATATCGACTGCCTGGACCCAGCCTATGCACCGGGTACAGGAACGCCTGTTTGTGGCGGACTGACCTCGGACAGAGCTCTGCACTTGCTGAGAGGCTTAAAGGGTCTGGATATTGTCGGAATGGACGTCGTTGAAGTCGCACCGGCTTATGATCATGCCGATATCACCGCTCTGGCTGGCGCCACTATTGCTCTTGAGATGCTTTACCTTCAGGCATCAAAATTAAAAGCTATCTGACAATATGTTCATCGAGGGCTGAAGTGTCAATATTGATGCTCAGCCTTTTAATTCTTTCGGAGTGAGGAAACTTTCTCAATATGTAGTTATAGACTCATTATGGCATTAATGGGCCAGGCTCTGTTCAAACTAAATGTTGTTTTGCCCAGCGTATAGAAATTTGATCTAAAAAGCTTTCTTCTGAGAATGTCAGAGTCTTTTCCCGAGTCTTAAGATATCGCTTCCAGCCTAGGTATCGAGAAAGGTATTTCGTTGCCACTCCCTTGAAAAAACCATTGATCCAGCGTTTCAGTTCACTGTGATAAGCATTCACCGTCTGGATATGAAAAATGCCTTCCTTGACGTACTGACCCGCATTGGTCACCAGTGTTTTTACGGTGACATTCAGCTTCTCTGCCAGACTATCGTGTGACATGTGACCATCAAGACACATCGTACTGCCTGCCTGGACTCTGCCGCTTAGATGTGAAGTCAGTTCCTCAGTGCAGACGTGCTTAAGAACAGCGTCGACAACATGGTGGTTCCGGTCACAGGCCACCATCACAGGAATTTTCTTAACGGGAGCTGCTGACCCATCTTGAACTCCGGCCAGTTTTTTTCTGGCACTCATGCCGCCACGCTTGCGGGCAGGAACCTCAAGCTTTCGCTGCCCCTTGTGTGATTCGCGGAAAAAGGTTTCATCTTCTTCCAGAATGCCTGAGAGCTGTCCGTAGGCATCGGACTCAACCACCGCCATCAAACGGTGCCGTAAATGAAAAGATGTGTTCAATGAAACACCGCACTTGGCTGCTGCGGGACGCAGCGTAGTGCTTCCATCCATACACTCAAGATACTGATCCAGTTTATCTCTGACGCGCAGGTGAGCCAGAGGGGACTTGGTCAGGGCATTGAAGGTACGTTGACACTGCTTGCAGCGATAGCGTTGGTGCCCGGCATGGACTCCCCAACGCTTGACTGACTCAGAGTGACAATGGGGGCAAACGGGATTCTGGTCAAAGTAATACTTGAGTCTTTCCAGCAGACGGGATTGACCTGACACCTCCTGCTTATCATAAGAATCGAGTGGCGGCGAAAGCGTTTTATGAAGGATGGTAATCTGCTCAGGAGACATTACGGGTATAGACTGCAGAACGTCTTGAAACTGTTCGGATTGCATGGCCGGAACTCCACATCGCACGACAAATTTCATGCTTTTGCAGTATAGATCATATTAACAACATTTAGTTTGAACTGAGCCAGACTCAGGCTTTGTATAAATTTAAATTTTGTGCCTTGTAGAGGCTTATTATGAAAAGGTAATCAGGTATTTGTCCCAGATGTTCTTTAAAAAAGTTTTTTCTGCATCTGACATTAAATCAGAGTCAAGCCAATCAAAATACATTTCTTTCAATGTTTCTAATGTGCAAGGATAAGACTCTCTAAGAAAATCATGATCACCAGAGATAATATAAAATCTATTAAGTTGATCCTTGAAATATATAAATTCAAAATCAATCGAAGTCAAACATAGATACTGATTGCTATATTTTACATTCAATTCAAGTATTTTTTCTTTTGAAGTCTCAAAAACAGAGCACGTTGTCCTCCCTTCAAATTCAAAAGCTATACTAATTATTTTTCTTTTTATATTCTTTTGAATAGCACTTGAAACCCACTCTGCCTCCATTGGATTAATAAAATCTGCAATAGGTAAACACTCCCAACCATTTCGTTTTAGCTTCATTGGTAATATCATGTAATCTTTATCTAACCAATCAGCCATAAATTTTTTTGAGAGTTCAAATAACTCTTGATCATCAATCATATCTAACCTCAATTCCTCGACCATTCTCAGGATTTCTAATTTCTAATGTTGGACGCCCATCAGAGCTACCAGGTCTCACAGTAACACTATGCCCACTTTCAAGTGTCCCCGTCTTACCATTACCGTATTGTGTTCTAATTTCTTTAACATCTGATGGTCTGAAAGACTCGAAATCACTATTAGCCTTTTTAAAACCTCCATGACTTATTCTCAACTCTGTCCTACCTTTTGTCACCCTCCCTACTTTGGTAGAACTTAAAAAATCTTTGATTATCTTTGGCAATCCAGAACTTAAAGTTTTCAGCTTCCCCCCTGGCCCGGCCATGGCCAGATAAACTTCTCCTACCGTGTGGGCAAAGTCATCCAGTGGTGCTTGGGGAAAACCCAGTTTCGGGCAGTCTTCAGTACGACAATGACCTTGTAGTAACGGCTGGATACTCTCTAGCTCTGCCTGCAAACCCTCTATTCGATCCCTCAGGTTGCTTTTTGCCTGAAGGTGCTCTTCATACTCTTCAACCAGCTCTGCTTTTTCTGTTTTTAGTTCAGATTTTTGTTGTGAAATAAGACTTAACTGCCTCTGGCAGTCATTCAGTAATGCTTGTGAGGCACTTTTTGCCTCACGACACTGTGCATTCTGTTGTGAGGCGGATGATTCCAATCCCAAACATCTGACTTTCCATGCGTTTAAAGCATTACGACGCTGGTCACAAATCCTGCTCCAATAGCCTGCCTCTGACTGCCAGATATTGTATTCATCCTTCCATTTTCCGTGCTCAGATAACCATAAACCCTCTGTGACTGCCCATTGCCAACAGCCGTGATTTGGAACGTCAAAAGGGTAACAAATTCGGTTTTGTCCATTGGGGCAGGGATAATTCCATCCAATACAACGCCGCCACCACTCCAGCAGCGTATTCTTTCTCTCAGCTTTTACTCTATTTCTATAGCTTACTATCCGGTTTCTTTCTGCAGTCAGATCATTCCGCTTATTGCATTCAATGATACCTGTAGCATGGTTACGATCATACTCATCGTTACAAGCATTAATCAGTTGATTATTGACCCTTAAAATTTCCTGACAGCGATTATTTTGCTCGTCATGAAGTCTGAATCTTTCTTCGCACAGATCCAGAGCTGCCTTTTCATGCTCTTCGAGCTCCGCATATTGCATCCGCAAGTCATCATGCCGATCTTCTATGGTTTTTAGTCGAGTAAGCAACCTGTCAACTTCTTCCTGAATTGTGGGCATTTCACCTGCTGATGCAAAAAGCTTCATTCCCAAAAAACTACGGCCAGACCCGATATCTTGAGCCTTTTCCAGAGGAGCAAACTTTTGTTTCAGTAATGCACGGTATAGTTTTAAAAGCCGTGTTTGCTCGGGTTCAATCTGTGATTCTGACAGATACCGATCAACCTCGGACCAACCCAAAAAGGGTTGCCGTATCTTCAACAGAGCAGTCAGAAAATGCTTTAGTGGCTCAGAAGGAGGCTCTTCTAATGAAAGTATCCCTTCAGTTAAAATATCCTTTTGCACCAACAGTTTTTCATAAAACCATGGATAAGCCGATTCTTCAGGAAGGTCTTCTATTCTCTTCTCAAGGTATTCCTGAAGCGTTTCCTTCAACCAGCGTTCTTCCTGATCAAGGATTTTCAGATAGACCTGAATACTTTCAGGAACTGGCATCCCCAAACTGCTTAATCGGGAAAATAAAACTTTGCTGCTGACCAGCCGAGAGGAAGGCAATATCAACAAATACAATGCAGCTACACTGTCGAAAACTCCTGGATGATCCGGATAGGTTTCAATCAACCTTTCAAGATCAGAGAGCAAAGACACTTCCTTCTGTGTTTTACTACCAAGTGCTTGTAAATCACTAACCCAAGGAGCACTGTCCTCCGTGGAAAAATCCAATAGGCTGCCTTGGAGTCCTTCAAGTTTGTAATGTTGAGATTCATCAGCAAAAACAGCCTGACCTGAGCAAGCCAAAAATAAGGTCAGACAACTTGAGAGAATAAAGTAATACGCAGGTACTTTAAGCTGTTCCACTGATTCCCTTTCAAGAGCATTGATAATAAGAATCTTGAAAAGTAGATCAGCCTGAACAAACTGCAAATCTAATGGAGACTTCCGAGTAACTTACCCTTCAGGGCATGGTATTGCTGGGTTTGTATTTTTGAAAACATCGTACCTGCAAGCGTCTGGTTGGGACGTAAGTTACTCGTAGATGTTAATCCGCCATGGCGGCTTGTGGCTCTTCTGTGTAAACCAGTTGTTATAGACTGGCTATAACGCCTGATAAGGCGGGGGAGTGTCACAAACAGTCAAAACTAAACAAACTGCTCATTGGCAGCTTGTCTGGCAGGAAGCTGCCCCATAACTCTGATGACTTCCAGCTTGTCTGAACACGAGAGCAGTGCAGGGTGTGAGCCCGGTTCTCCTTCCGGAATCGGCTGGCCAATCTTGCGGTAAAATTCTACCCAGTAGGGAAAAATTTCCCCGGTTTCCAGATCTCGAAATCCCATGGGGGTTTCCGGAAATACTGGCTTCCCTTGGTTGGCTGAGCGGAAAGCTTCCAGGACCAGAGCGCTGCAATACCAGGCTCGATTACTTATATCAGAATGAGCATGACTGTCTGGTGAAAAATGACTGTTGTAGGGGATGTGCAATTGCTCATCGGCAAAAGCCAGAGCTTTATCAACCAGAGGCTGCCAGGCTGATTTCAGTCGAGCTACCAGAATACAGGGACGACCCAGACCATCACAAACCGACTTATCAATAAACTGGGTCAGTGTCGCTTTCTGAACCCGTGGCATTACGGCCTCAACCAACTCCCCATCTCCGCTGAACAGAGCCACATGATTCAACGCCATACCACTGTATCCAGCAAAGATCCGGCTGATGATCCACTCCAGCTCACCGCCCTTGCGGAGCTGAAACAGGAGATCACCTTTTTGCAGGTCAAGGTCAGGTAGTGAGTTTTGCTGCTGTATCATAGTGTTGAATCTACTTTCCGGAACCGGAGAGTAATCCCATAGAAATTCATGATTATTGAATAAACACCAGAAAAAATAGCAGACATTTCACCTTGGCACTGGAGAGTTACCCCTGAAAACCGTAGATCCTCAAAGAGAATGAATGGTTTTCAGGTTTAAGGCGTCTCAACTGCCGGAGAGTTCACTTCTCAGGGCATTCAAAACCGGAGTTGTTTCAGGACGAACACCTCTCCAGATGGCAAATTGCTCAGCTGCCTGCTCTACCAGCATACCCAGTCCATCAATCACTTTTCCAGTACCATGGTCTAGAGCCCACTGGTTGAACACTGTGTGAGTGGCAGAATACATCATGTCATAGCAGCAGGTTTCTGGAGCGATCACCGAAGCGGGTACTGGCGGTAAATCACCATGAAGACTGGCGGAAGTGCCATTAATAATGATATCGAAATGACCTTCCACCTCTGAAAAGCCAGAAGCTTTAACCGACTTATCAGGGAACAGGCCGACCAGGGTTTCTGCTTTGCTGACAGTCCGGTTGGCAATAACCAGCTCGGATGGCTTCTGGGCAAGAATCGGCTCAAGAACACCTCGTACGGCTCCACCAGCACCCAGAATGAGTACTCGTGCTCCTTTGATAGCAACACCGTTGTTAACCGTCAGATCCTGAACCAGACCGAGTCCATCAGTATTGTCACCATTGAGAACACCTTGCTCATCCACCCAGAGAGTATTCACTGCACCTGCTTTTTCCGCCCGTGCTGTTCGATTTACAGAGAGCTGCCAGGCCTCCTCCTTAAAAGGAACCGTCACACTCAAACCAAGGTAGCCGCCATTATCAAAAAAGCGTTTTACCGCTTCTTCGAAGTCATTGACCGGCACCAGTTGAGTGTTATAACTCAGCCTGTGTCCTACGGATTCAGCAAACATGGCGTGAATTCTGGGCGACTTGCTGTGTTCAATGGGATTACCCATCACAGCATAATGATCAACAGGTATAGCCATTCTTTTTTTCCTGGAGAATACAGCCAAACGAATAGTCTCAGCACTTTAGAGGATGTAGTAAGAAAATGGGAGTGGAAAACGTCAAAGAACTCTCTTCTAAACCACACTCTGTATGGAACGGTGCCGAGTGTGGTTTAGAATGGGCGCAAACACCTGTGGTTTTCTGGCTTGAGCAGTATTCAAACAAATCTCTCAATAATAGAAGTCAAGGAGCTCCAGACAGGTCATGGCTGAATCTCAAACCTTGTAAGCCTGTATCTTCACAGACTTGCTTAAACTGCTCATTACAAAACACGCCCATATAGTTATCGAACTCAACTCTGAATAGTGGAAAGCCTTGCAACTTCTGCTCATTAAAAGCAATCCAGTCTATCTCACCCCATTCATTTTTTTTGCAGAGATTCAGATCCAGAGCGTCATCAGCCAAGGTCAATACATTGAAGATATAACCGTGTTCCTTGTTGTATGTGACAGGTAAAAACTCACCGCAAGAGTCAATTAGAGGCAGCAGAGCAGCATGACCTTTCTGGTTGATGAACAGTCGACCATAACGTTGTGAAATATCAGGTAGGTCAGATACTTTCCCAGCAGATGAACTGTAAAACTCTATTTCCATGGTTTGCCAACACTCCAGGTAAGAGATGGGGCTTTCATCCATATGGAATAAAGTATCGTCACCCAAGGCTCGGCGAGACTCTTTACTGTCGATGTTGAACCAGAGAAAGTTTTTAACATCGGGTCGAAGGGAATAAATCATACCGGTAGACCAACACCTTTTTTGTTCATAACGTAACTGGGTTGAGAACCCGCTTGAATTCGAGTTTCAACCATCTTTAATACTGACCTGAGTTGTTCATCAGTTCGTGTGGCTCTTAAATTAATGATGCTGTTGAGCCAGTGATAGTAGTTAAATCGATGAATTCTGCTATGAGGAATTGCATGTCTTAGCCTTCGTGGCATTAGAGACAGAGCCGCAGTGTTTTCAGGTAGCCAGCAACCATTATCGGGGTCATCAATTCTTATCTTTACCCAGGCCAGTACAGCTCTTAATCGAGCTGCATCCTTGTGAGATCCCGAAATAATGGCATGAGCATGGCAGTTTTTGTGGGGCTTGGGGTCACCTGATATTGTCAGATATTCAGCAAGTCTTTTCGACTGGTGCTCTTCATCCTCCAATTGATCGATAGTCATATTTTTGGTCGCTGAACGGTAGCGATCAAGTTGACTTTCAACTTGGGCAAGATTGCCCACAGCCTCAAGATCTGCAACTTTCGGATTCTTAATGGAAGCGAACTTGTTAATCGCTTGCTCAACCCTGTCTTTTTTGTAATAGGGCTTCTGATTCTCAACTTCGGGCACAACGAATTCCTTTCCTGTTTACCGCGTCATGGCAGAGTCTAACAGAGCTAAATCGAGTTATACCAGAAGCAATTGCTAACATGACCCTAGAGAAAAAATCAGAGCTTTATGTCTGCGTAAAGACAGAACTAAAACCTAAACGTTCATTTCATACTGGATGAGACTGTCACTTGAACAAACAAGATAAAATGCTAATCTGTATATTCTCTAGATATACGGATTAATCTTATGGCTATGAAAATAAAGAACGTCCGTTTTGATCAGAATGATCTGGATCGGCTCGACAAGCTTGCAGCCATTCATCAAAAAGACGTTTCAACACTTATTAGAGAAGTTGTTACAGACTATATCGATGCAGAAGAGTGGCAACTCCAACAAGTCGAAGAGACGGTTGATGCAGTTGAGTCGGGCGCAATGGAAACGATTTCTCTGGAGCAGTTTTTAAGAGAGGAACGTTAGTCTATGAAGGTCAGGCTGTCAGTTGCTGCCAGAGACGACTACCGAAAAATTGCCACTTATCTTGATGAGCACTGCCCGGCTGTCACCGATCGGATTCTCGATACCTTGAAGTTTAATTTAGACCGCTTGCAAGATCATCCGATGGCGGGCAATAAAGTAGGCCGCTATCGAAAAATACAGGTGGTAGGTACGCCTTACGTGATGTACTACCTCCTGACAACCAGTGAATTACTGGTTGTCAGAATCTTTCACGAAAAGCAAAAGAGGTGAGGCTCAAGCTGCAGTAGCTAGCCTACACCCACTCTCTGGGTTTAAGAAATTCATTGTACAGACGGGCTTCTTCTGTCCCGTCTTCCGGATGCCAGTTGTAATCCCAGCGAACAATGGGAGGCAGTGACATCAGGATGGATTCTGTGCGACCACCGGACTGCAAACCAAATAATGTGCCACGGTCGTACACCAGATTGAATTCAACGTAACGCCCCCGGCGGTATTCCTGGAAACGACGTTGCTGTTCTGTGTATTCGCTGTCCTTGCGCTTGCGCACAATCGGCAGATAAGCATCGATGTAACTGTTGCCCACCGCCTGCATAAACTCAAAGCAGCGCTCAAACGGCCACTCGTTCAGATCATCGTAGAACAGACCACCCACACCGCGTGGTTCATTGCGATGCTTCAGGAAGAAGTAATCGTCACACCATTTTTTGTAGCGTGGGTAAACCTCTTCACCAAAGGGTTCACAGGCAGACTTGGCTACCTGATGCCAGTGAGTGCAGTCTTCTTCAAAGCCATAATAAGGCGTCAGATCGTAACCGCCGCCAAACCACCAGACAGGGTCCGCGCCTTCTTTTTCAGCGATAAGCAAACGGACGTTGGCATGGGATGTAGGTACCAGAGGGTTTCTGGGATGAATAACCAGAGAAACGCCCATGGCCTGAAAGCTTCGGCCTTCCAGCTCTGGTCTTTTCGCCGTGGCAGACGGGGGCAGTCTGTCGCCTTTAACGTAGGAAAAGTTAACCCCGCCTTTTTCAAAGAGAGCACCGTCTTCAATCACCCGGGCGCGACCACCGCCGCCGCCGTGGTACTCCCATGATTCTTCACGGAAAGAAGTGCTGCCATCTTCTTTCTCCAGGGCCTGGCAGATAGCATCCTGTAATGACAACAGATATTGCCTGACTCGCTCTACCTGTTCATGGCTGTCTACCGGTTCGCTGCTTTTTGCAGTATGGGCGTCGGTCACCATAATATTCCCTGGGCTGGCTGGATAAATAAGAGGCCAAGTGTAAATGACTCAGAACCAGTATCAACCGGCTCTGATCACTTGCCCTGTTTGGAGATCACGAATTTCAGAAGGTTCAGACTGAGGACCGGTTTCACCGGTAACAATCAGGTTCACCTGATCACCCATGTGTTCCTGAACCTGTTGTTCGCTCATCAGAGGAGGTTCTCCTGCACGATTGGCAGAAGTTGATACCAGTGGATGCCCTGCCTGCTCACAAAGCATTTTAACCACTGGATGGGCACTGACCCTGACGGCTACCGTATCGAACTTTCCACGAATCCAGTCCGGTGTCCATTGCTCAGGATCAGGCAGCAACCAGGTGTAAGGACCTGGCCAGCTGGCTGAAAGGGTTTCACGCTGTGCTTCACTAAGTTGCGATAACAGAGGCTGAATCTGCTCCTGGGAAGAGGCGATTAGTATCAAACCTTTCTCAACAGGGCGGTGCTTGATGTCCAGCACACGATAAACCGCTTCCCGGTTCCAGGGGTCACATCCGAGCCCCCAGACCGCTTCTGTAGGGTAAGCAATAACGCCACCCTGCTCGATAACAGCCTGAAAATTAGACATTGAGTTTCATCAACTTAGCCAGCGAACAGCGGATTTTAGCAGGGCTAAACACCCACTGCTAGCTGGTGCAGCTCATCTCAACTCCGGTCTGCGAACTCATGCAAAGCAGGGAAGGCGCCTTTATCCAGCACTTTCGCCAGTTCACACAGTTTGCTCTGCAAACCTTGTTGGTCATCACTGCAAACGTTGATATGGCCCATTTTCCGGCCAGGCCTTTTCTCTTTGCCGTACCAGTGAATGTGACAACCTTCCATAGCCATTACCGCTTCTGGAATGGTGTCTTCCCCCAGGATATTAATCATGGTGGTTTCACGGATGAGGCGAGTGCTGCCAAGTGGCAAATGACAGATCGCACGCAGATGGTTCTCGAACTGGCAGGTTTCAGAACCCTGCTGGGTCCAGTGCCCTGAGTTGTGAACTCTTGGTGCAATTTCATTCACCAGCAAAGTGCCATCGACGTCAAAGAATTCCAATGCCAGAACACCCACGTACTCGAGACTGTCAGCTACTGCTGTAAACATCTGCTTTGCCTGTTCCTGCAGACCTTTATCATCAATAGCAGTAGAAAGACTCAAAACGCCGTTGGTATGGACATTCTCTGCCAGAGGGTAAACAGCAACGGAGCCATCTTTACCCCGTGCCCCCACCAGCGAAACTTCACGACCAAAAGGTACAAACTCTTCAGCGACAATGGCCTGATTATCAGAAGCAGCTATGCACTCAGCCATTTCTGACCAGATAGCATCAGCCTGCCCAACATCCTTCAATCGCCACTGTCCCTTACCGTCATAGCCTCCCAGAGCACTCTTCAGCACCATGGGCACACCTACGTGTTCAATAGCCTGCTTGAAGTCGTCCTGATTCTGGATCACAAAGTACTTGGCATTTTTCACGCCAGCACCGTCCAGCAGCTTTTTCTCGATACGGCGATCGCCACCCGCCTTGATAGCTTCTGTAGAAGGGAGGAATTTACCGCTCTTTTCACAGATCGCCAGAATATCGAGAGGGATGTGCTCAAACTCTGCGGTGATGACATCGGCCTGCCTGATAGCCGATTCAAGGTCATCACCTCCTGACATTTGAGTTAAGGGGTGAACCACTGACTCACTGCCTACATCATAAGCAGTGATTTTAATGTTCAGCGGTGCGCCAGCCAGCGACATCATACGAGCCAGCTGACCTGCCCCCAGCACTAAAACATGCATCAAATTAATCCTCAGCCGGATTGGGATTTGCCAGAACAGTATCGGTTTGTTCTTTGCGGAAAGCTTCTACTTTAGCCATGACCGCCTCATTGTGCGTCCCGAGGATCTGGGCCGCCAGGATACCCGCATTTGCAGCACCCGCTTCGCCAATAGCCAGAGTCCCTACGGCGATGCCTTTGGGCATCTGGGCAATGGAGAGCAGAGAATCCATGCCTTTCAGAGCTTTGGACTGAACCGGTACACCCAGAACAGGCAGGCTGGTAAACGCTGCAGCCATACCCGGCAAGTGAGCAGCACCTCCAGCACCTGCAATAATGACCTTGATGCCCCGATCTTTCGCGCCAGAGGCATAGTCAGCCAACAGCTGTGGGGTGCGATGGGCAGAAACCACTTTGGTTTCGTAACTGACACCAAACCGGTCCAGCATTTCTGCTGCCAGTTTCATTGTTGGCCAGTCTGACTTCGACCCCATGATAATGCCGACTTCCATCTCAAACTCCTGTAAGCCGTGTGATTCTTGGTAGATGATTCGGGTAGATTATAAGAAGAGTTGTACCAATGAGCGAATAAGCATTAAAAAATCCTTTAATAATCTTTGAACCCGCCGGTAAATGCTCATTTTTTGTTCAGAAAAACGCCTTATCCTGTCCTGATATAACCTCCGGGGACCGATTCAATGAATCCTTCCAGCTCCATTTCGGTGAGTATCACCGAGGCTTCATCAAAGGAAAGACCCGACACCTGACAGATCAGATCAACACTTACTGCTTCTCCATTCATGCTTTCCAGGATGACTCTCTGGACGCCGGATAAATCCGTACTGATGGCCTCAGGCTCTGAAGACTGTTCCAAAAGAGGTCTGAGATAGCTTTGCAGCTCAACCAGAATGTCTTCTGCTGACTCCACCAGAACCGCGCCTTCCCGAATCAATTTATGGCACCCTCGGCTGAGAGGATTCGCAACAGCACCGGGTACGGCAAAAACTTCACGCCCCTGTTCGGCAGCCAGCCTTGCTGAAATCAGTGAACCACTGTTGAGAGCCGCCTCTACCACCAGCACACCTAATGAGAGGCCACTGATAATGCGGTTTCTTCTTGGGAAGTGTCCGGGATTCGGTGCTGTACCGAGTGGAAACTCGCTAACAACCGCTCCCTGCATGGCTATAGCCTGATAAAGATCGCCATGACTGCGGGGATAAACGACATCAACTCCTGTCCCCAGCACGGCAATGGTGCTGCCATAACTGCCTATAACCCCCTGGTGGGCTGCAGCGTCAACGCCAAGAGCCATACCACTGGTGATCACCAACCCTTTTCTGGATAGCTCCATCGCCAGTTCCTGTGCCAGCCTTCGAGCCAGAGGAGTAGGTCGTCTACTGCCAACGACTGCTAGCTGGGGTTCTTTCAACAGGTCAACATTGCCAATGACATAAAGCAGGGGAGGAGGGTCAGTCAACTCTTTGAGAGCAGGAGGATATTGAGGTGACTGCAGGGTAATGATGTGGTGCGCCTTGCTGGATTCCAGCCAGTGCTGGCAATACTGCAGGCGATCAATAATGTCAGGGGTTTCCGGATTACCGGAAATCTTTGCTGCCAGCTTTTCCGGCAGGCCCATTCTCAGCTCTTGATAGGAAGCCGATAATATAGCGTCTGCAGTACCAAATTCCCGGATCAGGGCATTGAACCGAACCGCGCCCAACCCGGGCTGAAACGAAAGCAGCAGCCATTTTCGTAGCTGCTGCCAATTTGAGTCATGTTGCTGCTGAGTCATTGCACCTCAAGGGCTTTTCAGGGTGTCTCCCACACCTATTTCTTCATAGGCAGTCAGCACAATACCATAGCTCACTTTTTCGAAAGGACGATAAATCATGATCATGCCGGCCTTTTCAGGAGGAAGCTTGACCATCTCACCACTGACCTGATCCTTCACCATCAGATTCTTGTAGGCATTGAGAATGTCACCCTGACGCAGACCTTCGCGGATACCGCGATTAATAATCACACTGTTGAACTGACCGACTTTCTTCACGCCTTCAACCACAGAGACAATTTTGCCTTCAACCGGAGCATCGGGTGCTCTTGGAAAAAAGGTAGTTTGCAGACTGAAAGAGTCAGCGGGTAACACTTTATCGCCCGGTCTCACTTCCTGCTGGCTGCTTTTGATGTTCAGGCTGGCGATGCCGTTATCCACTTTCTGCAAAGAGGCACCGGCGACTTCATGGCCAATAATGCCGAGCACTTCACCACTGTCAGGATCCGTCAGAACTTCTCCAGAACGCACGATGTCCAGATTTTTGTCCAGAGAGCCAATGCGTCCACGGGCATAAACCTTGTCACCGGCACCGGTAATAATTCTTTCCTGACGGGATGCGAATACATAAGGCGCACCACTCAACTCCTGCTTGGAGGCAAATACCCGACTGCTCTTGAGAAAGGCATCAATAGAGCTGAGAGGAATCGCTGGAATAGCCGCTTCAGCAGGTAGAGTTCTCACCTTCGGGCTGAGCTTGATGGTTCTGCCGCTTTCGCCACGACGGACAATCGTCAATCTTGGACGGCCATCAATGTAGACCAGACTCACCAGGTCGCCCGGAAAAATAAGGTGAGGGTTATGAATCTGGGGGTTGGCGTGCCAGATTTCAGGCCACAGCCAGGGGCTTTTCAGGAAACGGTTGGAAATTTCCCAGAGCGTGTCCCCTTTTTTTACCAGGTAATCCTGGGGAGAATCTGATTTGATCGGACTCTCGTAAGCCATCCCTACTGACGACAGGCAGAGCAGAAGAACGCCCAGTACTATGCTTCTCATTGGTTCCCGATCCCTTGCACTTGTTGTTGGTTTTATTCCAGCAGTTTACCAACTGGCCCTGTCTTCGGGCAATCCAACTCTTCAACATGAAGAGAATACACCCGCAGAATTGTGACTTAACCTCTATTTTGCTCAGCTGCTGGCTGACGAATAGCCAAAGCAGTGGCAAGACTGATTAATTATTGTTCTCGACCAGCCGCCTGCTTTCTAAAACCGTCTCAGGATTTGCCAGGCCGTCTATGCTTGCGAGTTCTATGAATAAAAAGATCGTTTCAGAATGAGATTCTTCAGTTTGTTTCTCAGTCTTTTACTCTTGGGTGGACCCGTTCTCTGCCAGCCGGTGATTTATAAATCCCATGGTTTATCACGATTTAATGACCTGAAGTACCCAGCTGACTTTTCTCATTTTGAATATGTTAACCCCGAAGCTCCCAAGCGGGGTGAAGTCAGCCTTTTTGCCCATGGTACCTTTGATTCCCTTAACCCTTATGCACCACAAGGTAATACGCTTTCAGGTCTGCCTTCTTACGCTTACATGCGCTATGGCTTCACCGAGCTGAACGAGCCTCTTATGGTAGGTTCGGGTCAATATGCACCTTCCGGTGATGAGCCAAGAGCAGCCTATGGGCTGATTGCAGAAAGTGTTGAGTACCCTGAAAACAACCAGTGGATTATTTTCCATCTCAGACCCGAAGCCCGATTTCACGACAACCATGAAATCACTTCAGAAGATGTTGTTTTTTCCTTTGAAACACTGAGAGAGAAGGGCAGCCCGAAATATAAAATGCAGCTGGATTCTATTGCTTCAGCTGAAGCCCTGGGCAAGAGAAAAGTGCGTTTCAACTTCAAACAGCCTGGGTCTCGCCAACAGTTATTCCATGCTGCTGAACTCCCCGTATTACCTGCTCACTTCTGGAAGAATAAGGCCATCGATAAATCCACTCTAATGCCTCCTTTGAACAGCGGTCCCTACCGGGTCAGCCATGTAGAGCAAGGGAAACTCATTGTTTTCTCAAGGGTAAAGGATTACTGGGGCAAGGATCTTCCCGTCAACAAAGGGAAATATAATTTTGATACCGTCACTTTGTATTTTTACCGGGATCTTCAGGTCGCTCTGGAAGCGTTCAAATCAGGTACCCACGATCTTCATCTGGAAGTCATCGCCAAAAACTGGCAGTACGCCTATGACTTCCCGGCGGTAAATGATGGACGCATTAAAAAGCGGAAGATTCCACACCAAATGGCTTATGGCAGTAACTTTTTCTTTTTCAACACCCGTCGTCCACAATTCAAGGATGTCAGGGTTCGCCAGGCCATCACCCAGCTGTTTGATTTTGAATGGACTAATCGGGTGATCTTCCATAATGCCTATCACCGCTCCTATTCCTACTTTCCGAATACACCTTTGGGCTCCAGGGGCATACCCACACTCTCTGAGCAAAAAGTGCTGGCAAATTATCAGTACACAATACCGAATCAGATCATGCATCAGGCCTTTTCGCTTCCCGAAACGTCTGGCGAAGGAGAGATAAGGACCCAAAGAAGAAAGGCTCTTGCCTTGCTGAATGAAGCAGGCTGGTCCCTGAAAAATAATCAGCTGATTAACAACACTACTCAACAACCTTTTGTTTTTGAGTTTATCGATGACTCCCACAGCTCAGAACGCTACCTCTTACCCCTGAAGAAAAATCTGGAATCTGTGGGCATCACCATGAAATTTACCGTTCTCGATGCCAGCCAGTATTACGGCAGAGTAAGAGCCCGCGACTTCGACATGATTGAGCAGGTATTACCTCAAAGCCTCTCACCGGGTATGGAACTGATGGATTACTTCCATTCATCCAAAGCCAGTGACAACAGCTCCCGAAACCTTGCCGGTATTGATCACCCCGTCATTGACCAACTTCTTCAGAAGCTGACTGAAGTGGACTCACAGCAAGAACTTCAGGCCTTAACTCGCTCTCTCGACCGGGTACTGCTGTGGCATTTTTATGGCATCCCTAAATGGCATTCGACCTTCATGAGAGTCGCTCACTGGGACAAGTTTGCCTGGCCTGAAAAACGACCGGATTACACCACCAGTTTCAGTACCTGGTGGCAAAAAGACTGATCACTCAATTTTGACCTGACTGGCCGATACCAGCCTTAGAACCCAGACCCTGGCAGAATTATGGAAATTACACTCGAAAGCTCTCAGTCAATGCATCAATCAGAATCCAACCGGCAGCTGTTTCAATGGGCTTTGAATGAGCTGGAGCAAAAAGGGTATTCCAGTAAAGTTTCTAACCGGATGGTCCAGAGGATGATGACTCGTCTGAACGGCAAGAAAGCCGACTTTATCCAATGGGTCAGCCTCAGGCCGGTTTATACAGAATCTCACTACCATAAGCAGAACAAGAGCCGGATGTTTGTCCAGCAACAGTTAAGCCGGATGGTGGTGAGAATATTGCTCAAAAAAGGTTACCCAAAGCAGTCTGCTTGCCACCTGGCCTATCGGTTGATACGCCATGGAGGAGGACCAGAAAACTGTGACGTTAAAGAAGTCATCAAAGCCACAAGATCCTGGCCCACGCTTAAAACCTAACCCCGCTTTTCAGTGACCCAAAGACTGACCTGCTCCTGAAGAACATCCAGAGGCAGAGGACCATTCTTCAAAATCACATCATGATATTCACGAATATCAAACTCTGAGCCCAAAATCTTTTTAGCGTCTTCTCTCATCTTGAGGATTTTCAGCATGCCAACTTTATAGGCCGTAGCCTGAGACGGCATGACAATGTATCGCTCAATGGCTTTTTCAATATCCCGACGTGGGTTCGGTGTATTCAATGCCAGATACTCAATGGCCTGCTCACGGGTCCAGCGTTTGCTGTGAATACCGGTATCAACAACCAGACGACAAGCTCTCCATATCTCCATGGCCAGACGACCAAAGTCAGAGTATGGGTCCTGGTAAAAACCCATTTCCTTGGGAATATATTCCGCATAGAGCCCCCAGCCTTCTATGTAAGCCGTGTACCTGCCAAACTTTCGGAACATAGGCACATCTTCCAGCTCCTGAGAGATCGCCTGCTGCATATGATGACCGGGAATACCTTCGTGATAAGCCAGAGCCTCCATCTGATAAGTAGGCATCTCTTTCATCTGGAACAGATTGGCGTAGTACATTCCAGGCCTTGAACCATCGGGAGACGGGCGCTGGTAAAAGGCTTTGCCAGCCGACTTTTCACGGAAAGCCTCCACTCTTTTAACTTGCAACCGGGCCTTGGGCTTGGTCAGAAACATCTGATCCAGGGAAGCGTTCATGTCAGCAATGAATTTGATGTTTTCATTTAAGTACTGCTGACGGCCCATTTCAGTTTCTGGTTTATAAAACTGTGGGTCGCTGCGCATGAACTCGTAAAACGCCTGAAGGTCATCTTCAAAACCGACCTGCTTCATGATGACTCTCATTTCATCCTGAATGCGTGCTACTTCTGACAGCCCCAGTTCATGGATCTCATCAGCACTGAGTTCTGTTGTAGTCGTCCTGTTCAAAGCATTGAGGTAATAAGCATCACCGTCTGGCAGTTTCCAGACACCATCTTTGTCGTCTGATTGAGACTCCAGCTTCTCCAGGGTAACGATCAGTTTCTCGTAGGCAGGCCTGACATGATTCACCAATGCCTTTTCAGCTTCTGCTAACAACTGCTGCTTTTCTTCTTTGGGAAGATCCAGAGCAGAAACCTTACGGGTAAAGTCAGCCAGCAATGTCCCGGCTTCACCTTGTTCAAAGGGTGCCCCCTTCAAAATATTCTTTGAGTCACGAATGACATGGGGATAAACAAAACGTGGTGCCAGAATGCCCTTGCCAGCCCGAACATTGAGACCATCAATCAGTTGATCAAAGTAAGTAGTCACTGCTTTCAGTCGAGCGATGTAAGCCTCTGCATCAGCCTTGTCTGTCACCTGATGCTGGTTTATTAACAGTGCGGGCATCTGGGCATGGACGCCAAACATCTGGTTAACGGGGTAGTTATACAAACGCCATTGATAGTCAGCAATTTCATTTTCCAGACTGGAGACTGCCAGCCGGTAACTCAGCAATGTTTGAGGATCGAGAGCATCAGGGTTGATACTGCTTTGTATTCTCTTTAACTGCTCAATGTTCAATTGATGAAATTGTTCATTTCCTGTTTCACTGATGTCATCCCACTTATCCTGATCTTTTTTAATGCCCAGCATGGTCTGGAAGTTAGGACTCTGCATTGCTCTTTCCAAAAAGAGCTCGTCAAAAAGCTGGTTGGCTTTCTCGGATTCAGAAAGAGCCTGCTGCTCAATGTCTGAGTGTGCCGTTTTGCCATGAGTGGAAGATGTTTCAGGGGTCTGCAGGGTAGAGCAGCCTGTAGCCATTACCATGGTGACAGCAATAGCCAGAAGTGTTTTAGTTTTTTGCATTGTGGGGTACACAAGTAAGAGTGAGTTATTGTTATTTTTCAGCTCGGATTCAGAGTCCACATCATCTAAACGACATCATAAGATTTTCAGTAGCTCAAAGCTGACTCGACACCTATTTCACTCCCACCCAAAAACTTTGTCCAGCAGTTGCCGAACTTCATCCGTTAACTGTGAGACAAACCTTCATTACCGAATCCCTTCCAAACTCATTTATCTGCATAGCAAATGCCCGGCAATCTAATCATTTACCGCCATATCGACGCTTGAAACCCAGATATCGCCACCTGGATTAATCACCATTTTGAAAATAAAACACTTGAAAATGGAACGATCGCACTTAAAACTACCTATATACCTAAAAGAAATTTAAAATTAGTTTTTAATCAGCAGAATTGGACCCATGGAGCCAAAGCTGCATTTTTATAGACAAACAACTTGAGAATCTGATGGCGCTTCTGGAAATCCTCCAATACCCCGATGAAAGACTTCGCACCATTGCTGAGCCAGTGGCTGAAGTAAACGACGAAATTCGTAAAGTCGTGGACGACATGCTGGAAACCATGTACGACTCCAAGGGTGTTGGTCTGGCTGCCACTCAGGTCGATATCCACCTGCGAATCGTAGTGATGGACTTCTCCGACGATGGCAACGAGCCACTGGTTCTGATCAACCCATCGTTTGAACCTCTGACGGATGAACTGACCGACCTGTCTGAAGGCTGCCTGTCAGTACCCGGATTCTTTGAATTGCTGGATCGACCTGCTCAGGTTCGCCTGACAGCTCTGGACAGAGACGGCAATCAGTACTCCAAGGATATGGACGGCCTTCCCGCTGTCTGCGTACAGCATGAACTTGACCATTTGAATGGCAAACTGTTTGTAGATTACCTGTCTCGCCTGAAGCAGGAGCGCATCCGTAAAAAGCTGATTAAAAACAAGCGTCTGGCTACCGCTTAACCTCTCTTTTTACTCCCGGAAGAAGCTGAAAACCACTCTTCCGGGAGCCGTATTAAGCGGATATTAAACTGACTTTCGCTCCTCGTTGATTTACTCAGCTCCTCACTTTATCTATCATCGCCCCTTGGAGCCTGTCGGACTTATGTTTTCGAGCATGAATCCAACAACCTCCTTTCCCCATCGTTCTGTCGAGCCTTTAGAAAACCCAATGAAAAGCCTTCGTATTGTCTTTGCCGGTACCCCGGAATTTGCCAGCGCCCACCTTCAAGCGGTTCTGGACAGCCAGGCTGTGAAGGACAACCAGCATGAAGTGGTTGCAGTTTATACCCAGCCGGACAGGCCGGCAGGACGGGGAAGAAAGCTCAAGCCGAGCCCGGTGAAAGAGCTGGCGCTGCAGCATGATATTCCCGTATTTCAGCCTTTATCCCTGAAAAAGGATGAAGAAGCTCGTGAACAGCTGGCGGCACTCAAGCCAGATCTGATGATTGTGGTTGCCTACGGCCTGATTCTGCCGAAAAGTGTTCTGGATATTCCAACCTACGGCTGCATCAATGTTCATGGTTCTATTTTGCCAAGATGGCGTGGTGCTGCACCTATCCAGCGCGCTATCGCTGCAGGCGATGAAGAGTCCGGCGTAACCATAATGCAGATGGATGAAGGACTGGACACGGGCAATATGCTGATCAAAGCCTGCTGCCCGATTAACACCACCGACAAATCTTCCGACTTGCATGATCGTCTGATCGAAGTGGGACAGCCTGCTCTGATAGAAGCCGTTAACGCTATTGCAGAAGGCAGCCTTACGGCAGAAAAACAGGATGACAGTTGTGCCTGTTATGCCCATAAAATGAGCAAAGAAGAAGCCCGGATCGACTGGAGCAAACCCGCCGCAGATCTTGATTGTCTGGTCAGAGCATTCAACCCATGGCCAGTAGCCACAACAGAACTGGAAGGCAACGCTATTCGGGTTTGGGAAGCTGAACGGGTTGAAGGTACCAGCCAGGAAGCTCCAGGCACTCTGGTTAAAGCAGACAAAATGGGTCTGGATATTGCAACAGCAGAGGGTATTCTCCGCCTGACCAATGTGCAGCTTTCTGGCAGTCGCGCCATGTCAGTACAGGACCTGCTTAACAGTCGCAGGGATATGTTTGTACCCGGGAAAAAATTCAGCTGATGGCAAAACAATCTTCCGTTCGACTGGCTGCCGCCAAAGTAATCAGTCGTGTAGTCTCCGGTGAATCCCTGAGTCAGGTGCTGCCTGAATATCAGGAGTGCCTGCGAGATAAAGATCAGCCTCTCTTGGCAGAGCTTTGCTATGGGACACTTCGCTACTACTTCCGTCTCGATAGCTGGCTCAGTTCATTGATGGACAAGCCTCTCAAGACTAAAGAACAGACCATACACAGTCTGATACTGGTTGGGCTCTATCAGCTGTTTTACACGCGTATTCCCGCCCATGCCGCTATTGGAGAAACGGTTCAGGTCACTCGTATGCTGGGGAAAGCCTGGGCCAGAGGTCTGGTTAATGGGGTATTGAGAACAGCGCAGCGTCAGGAAGAAGAGCTTCAGGCCCTCTCTGATACTGACGACATTTGTCTCACAGCACATCCACAGTGGCTTATCGGAAAGATCAAAAAAGCATGGCCTGAACACTGGCAGGATATAGCTCGGGCTAACAACCAGCCGCCACCGATGACCCTGAGGGTCAATGAACAACACATCAAGCGTGACCGTTATCTGAAGAAGCTTCTGGACGACTGCATTCAGGCTTCTCCTTCACTGGTATCTCCCCAGGGAATCACTCTGGCCAGAGCCACCTCTGTCGATCAGCTGCCCGGCTTTTCTGACGGCGTTGTCAGTGTTCAGGATGAATCGGCCCAGCTTTCAGGCAACCTTCTTTCAGTCAAGGAAGGTGATCGGGTTCTGGACGCCTGCTGTGCTCCAGGAGGAAAGACCTGCCAGCTGCTGGAAATGAATCCTGGCATTGAGTTGGACGCTCTGGATGTCGATGAGAAGAGACTCACCCGAGTCCAGGAAAACCTTGATCGCATTGGTCTCAAGGCCAAACTGATGACCGGTGATGGTACCCAGCCAGAGCAATGGTGGGATGGGCAGCCCTATGACCACATACTTCTGGACGCTCCTTGCTCTGCAACCGGTGTAATTCGCCGCCACCCGGATATTAAACTGCTTCGCAAACCAGAAGATATTGATGCCCTGGCAGAACTTCAAGGCAGGATTCTTAATACCATGTGGTCATTGCTGAAGCCCGGTGGCACACTGCTGTATGCAACCTGTTCTATTATGCCTGCAGAGAACAGCAAACAGATCGAAGCCTTTCTCCAGCAGAGTGAAGATGCCGAGTTGTTGCCTCTTCAGGGAGAGTGGGGACTCGATACCGGTTTTGGCCGGCAGATTCTGCCCGGATCAGGCGACGGCTTCTTTTACAGCCTGCTGAAAAAAGTGCCCACAGCAAAAGAAGAAGGCCAGTAAAGACTATGAAAATCATCATTCTCGGTGCCGGACAAGTCGGTGGAACCCTGGCGGAAAACCTGGCCAACGAAGAAAACGACATCACGGTAGTGGATACCAATGGTGAACGGCTCAGGGAACTACAGGATCGCATAGATATCCGAACCATTCAGGGTATGGCGTCTTTTCCTTCTGTACTGAAACAGGCGGGTGCTGACGATGCCGATATGCTGGTGGCCGTCACCAACAGTGATGAAGTGAATATGGTTGCCTGCCAGATTGCCTACACCATGTTCCACACCCCATCCAAAATTGCCCGGATACGTCAGGCTGCTTACCTGAACAAGGAAAACCTGTTCGGTGATGACGCCCTGCCCATTGATGTATTGATCAGCCCCGAACAGGTTGTGACCAATTACATCCGCCGCCTTCTGGAACGACCCGGAGCACTGCAGGTTCTGGACTTTGCCGATGGCCGGGCTCAGCTGGTGGCCATGAAAGCTTATTATGGCGGTCCACTGGTAGGCCAGGAACTGCGCTACCTCCGTGAACACATGCCTAACGTTGATACGCGTGTTGCTGCTGTCTTCCGTCGGGGCAAGGCCATCATGCCCAAGGGCACAACCGTCATTGAAGCTGATGACGAAGTGTTCTTCATTGCTGACCGTCGACATATCCGCGCGGTTATGAGTGAACTGCAACGACTGGATGACGATTACAAGCGGATCATCATTGCCGGTGGCGGTAACATTGGCCTGCGTCTGGCCCAGTCAGCTGAAAATGATTTCAAGGTGAAAATCATTGAGCAGAATATGGAACGTTGCCAGTTCCTGTCAGAAACGCTGACCAAAGCCATGGTCTTCAACGGCAATGCATCCGATAAGGAATTGCTGATTTCAGAGAATATTGAAGAGACGGATATTTTCTGTGCCCTGACCAACGATGACGAAGCCAACGTGATGGCAGCCATGCTGGCCAAGCGATTGGGTGCTCGTAAAGTTATGGCTCTGATCAACAATCCAGCCTACGTAGACCTGGTTCAGGGAGGCGAAATTGATATTGCAATTTCACCTCAACAAGCCACTATCGGCAGCCTGCTCAAGCATGTCCGTCGAGGCGATGTGGTGAATGTGCACTCATTGCGTCGCGGTGCAGCAGAGGCTATTGAAGCCATTGCCCATGGTGATGAAAACTCTTCAAGGGTAGTGGGTAAAACGGTACAACAGGTAGAGCTGCCACCGGGTACAACGATCGGAGCTATTGTCAGAAACGATGAGGTACTGATTGCACACGACACTACTCGCATAGAATCTGGCGATCATATCATTCTGTTCCTGACCAACAAGAAACGTATCCACGAAGTAGAGCAACTCTTCCAGGTTGGACTGGGCTTCTTTTAAAAGATACCTTCCCAATCAGCTATTGATCGAAGAAAATCATTTCATCTTGTTAGGGATGAAATGATTTTCGCGGTAAAATAGCGCCAGCGGTTTCCTTTTTCTCTTTAATAGAAGCTTGCACCGCAGACTTCATGCTTCAGCAACTGGGGGGTTGTAATGGAGCATTGATGGTCTTTACACGTAACGATAACTGAATCAGACAGCATGGCCGTTGTCTGTATAACTAGAAAAACAGGGGCTTATGCGGTTTTCTGTCATTTTACCCGTCCTGGGTATTCTTTTGATGCTGTTCAGCTTCTCCAGTCTACCGCCTCTGGCCGTAGCACTGATCTATGGAGAAGCAGAAGTTTCACTGTTTTTGTACACATTTTTTCTGACCTTCCTGATCGGTTTCTTTCTCTGGTTCCCATTCAGAAAGATCAAATCCGACCTGCGCACCCGTGACGGTTTTATTATTACCGTCCTCTTCTGGGTCGTTCTGGGGGGAATGGGCTCCCTGCCTTTATTGCTGATGACAGATCCAGCTCTGAGCGTAACGGATGCAGTGTTTGAATCTATGTCAGGATTGACTACGACCGGGGCGACAATCCTCACCGGTATCGATGATCTCCCCAAATCGATTCTGTTTTACCGCCAGCAGCTTCAGTGGCTGGGAGGCATGGGTATTATTGTCCTGGCTGTAGCCATTATGCCCATGCTGGGAATAGGGGGGATGCAGCTTTACCGGACAGAAACTCCAGGACCTATTAAAGACAACAAACTGACCCCCCGTATCAAGGAAACGGCGAAAGCTCTCTGGCTGCTTTATCTGACACTGACGGCAGTCTGTGCTCTGGGTTATTGGTTAGCGGGCATGAATCTTTTTGATGCGATAAGCCATAGCTTTTCCACCATAGCCATTGGCGGCTTTTCTACCCACGATGCCAGTATTGGCTATTTTGAGTCACCCCTGATCAATGCCACAGCCACTTTCTTTATGCTGGTAGCCGGTATCAACTTTGCCCTGCATTTCTTCGCTTGGCGCAATAAATCCACTCACCATTACTGGAAAGATCCTGAGGTCCGGGCTTACCTTTTGATCCTTTTGGTGGTCTCTTTCATTACCGTTGCGGGTCTCTACTTCTCTGGCACTTATGATCTTGCCGACTCTCTGGATCACGGGATTTTTGAAGTAGTCTCCGTTGCGACCACAACGGGTTATGCCACCAGCGGCTTCTCAGCCTGGCCAACCTTCCTGCCTCTTTTGCTGTTTATGACCAGTTTTGCCGGAGGATGTGCAGGATCAACGGCGGGTGGTATGAAAGTGATTCGTGTACTGCTGATTTTTAAACAGGGAGTAAGAGAACTTCGTCGTCTGGTTCATCCCAACGCTATTTTCTCAATAAAGCTGGGCGGCAAACCCGTTCACAGTAGAGTGGGTGAAGCGGTCTGGGGATTCTTTGCGACCTATGTTTTCCTGTTTGCCGTGATGATTCTGGCTGTCATGGCTACGGGTGTGGATCTGACTACAGCCTTTTCAACTGTAGCTTCCAGTATGAATAACCTGGGTCCGGCATTGGGCGAAGCGGCTGATAACTACGACTCACTGCCCGATACCGCAAAATGGATTTTGTGTTTTGCCATGCTTCTGGGTCGTCTGGAAATTTTCACCCTGCTGGTATTGTTTACTCCCACATTCTGGAAGTATTGAGACTCCGTGCAGCCTGGTTTTCCAAACCGGGCTGCACTTTTCATCAAACATCAGTCACAGCTGGGAACCTTTTCTCTAAATCAATCAAAATCTGCTCACCAAAAATCCTGATTAAAGCGTTAGCCAGACTTTCTACTCCCATCGCATCAATGAATTGAGCCAATAAATTAGCCACTCTTTGTTCCAGAGCAGTGGGTTCCAGTGCCGAACTTTCTGCAGAAGGAAGAGTGAGAGCAAAGACTTTTAGATCTTCTTCAAACTCCTTATAGTCTCCACCAAAATCCGTTTCAATATAGTGACTGATCAGACTAATAAATTGTTCATCTTGTGAATAAGCGGAGAGATACGCTCGCACCCTCTGACTTTGTAAGGCAGAAGCTCTTGATCTCTGTAGTAGCTGCAATTCAGGCTGACTATCACGCCTTCTATGATCAATTCGATGCCTTGTCGTCTCAGGAGCACTTAATGTGTGCTCATGGAAACCTACTGGACCCCGTCGGCTTTCAGGCACTGAAAGTTGGGTATGAAAACCAGGATTAGGAAAAGGTAATAGATTTCCCGGAGAGGTTTCTGAATCGAGCAACCCCATTAACTCTCTGCTGCCATGTTGACCGTTAGAGTTTTGATCCGAGTCAGGTGACGAAACCAGTATGTCAGGGGGCGATACCGAACCGGCAGGATAGTCAGTTAATCGATCATTTGCTCGACCTCGTGAGTAATCCCTCATAGTGCCATCCCTGCTAAATTCTCTGAGCCCATTCATGCTTGAATCCAGGTCAGGCCGGCTAATAGCTCTCCACATTTTGCCCAGCCAGGCTGGTGGCCTCAGATAGTCAGAAACTCTTCTATTGGGACTGGAAGACGGAGATGAATCTTGCGACGATTTAACTCCCAGCTTATTAATGGCGCCTTCAGAGCCGTATTTCGCGTTTCTTCTCAAACCATGCCTTCTTTGTCCTTCAGAAGTTCGTCTTTGTCGGGTATCCAGCAGATTTTCCTGACTCCTGGATTCCTCGTGATCCAAAGCGGAGGGATCCGATGGATCACTTAAACGCCGTGTCTCTTCCTGCGATAGTTGACTGAGTTTTTCTGTGACCGTTAAGGTGGCATGGCTCACCATCATTTTGACCGACTCAAACAGGTGATTGAGATTGTCTCGTGCCAACTCTGGTAAAGCTCTGGCCTGTTTGTATAAAGCCCCTCTGATATCAACGTCGTATGATATAGCTTCCAGTTCTTCTGATGCCTGAAGATAACGAACTCTTTCCCTCTCGAGTTCTTCTTCTGTTTGTCGAGAAACTGATTTCATTCTCGCCAACTGTCTTTCCAGCTCTATTAAGCGCGCCCTGTAGTGCTCGGCTTGCTGATGAACCAGGGCATACTCCCTGGCAGCGAGAGACTCGGGTACAAAACGTTTTACTGTACTTTCAAAGTGCTTCTTTTCTGCATCCAGAAGCTTTTTGTATTCCCATTCAACACTGGCCATAATATTTTCAAGCCGCTTGTAATGCTCCTGAAATCTGGACCAGCTTCTTAAATTTGCCTGCTCTATCTCAATCATTTGAGCATTGATATCCTGCCACATCTTATCAATGGCTTTAGCTCTCTCCTCAGACCATTCGACTGTTTTTTCACTCTGAGCCAAATCCCGATCAAAACGTTTTTGGAGGTCTCCCGATTTTTTATCACTGGCTCCTACCCGACTGATCATTCTCTCTCTGAAATTCGAAGTGCGCTCTTTCACCTTTCTTTCCAGCTCTTCACGGCCCTCTTCAAGCGCATCATCCCGGACATGGCCTCTAAAGCTAAAACCACTGTATTCAAGCTTTAGCTGCTGACCTGTAATCTGGAATTCATACTCCATAGTGACGGTAAACATTCCATCCAGCTGCTTCTTGCTATCAGGTACCACCCAGGTATCAAATTCTTTATGAAAGATCAGTTTTAACCGTCCACTTGAGGTCAGCTCGACCAATACTGGTGTTGCCGAATCAATAGTATCCTCCCGGTTGGATGGGCTGATCATCCATCCTCCAGGCATCAGGAAATCCAGAAGATTATCCCGCCCCAATAAACGGTCAGTTCCGAAAACGGCGCCTCTGAGCGAGTTGGGAGAATCCTGATTCAGAACCATATAGAGAAGGACTTCCAGACCAGGCAACTGAGGGTCAAGAATTTCAGGCAATTCACAAACATTAGCCACTCTGGCAGCTGTCTCTATTCCAGCACTCACAGCCGACTCAGCTCGTAGCTGGGCAATCTGTCTATCAAGCTGTAGTCTTCTGTCTCCTGATGCCCTGTTTCTTTCAGCTTCCAGTTCAGTAATATCGACCTTTGGAAAACGCTTTCTGACATCCCTTATCAGACTGGCAGTATTCCCCAAGCTATAACTTTCGGCTTCCTCTCCCTCTGTAAGATATCTGAAAATGATCGGCAGTCGCTGACCGTCTCTCGCACACTGTTCTCGCCATCGACGAATCTCCTCCTCAGAAAAAGAAAGCCTTTCCGATTCGGTCAGAGACAGTATCCGGGTATGCAACTCAAGTCGTTTAAGCCGCTCTCTTAGCAAGCCCATAAAGGGTGATTGTTCATTGTAAATGACGCTATTGTGGGAAAAGCTTACAACCAGATCGGTTGAGTGCTGAGGGCTGGGTACTGAGATCTGTAGGTCCTGCCTTCCCATATTCAAATCTGCAGCCATACTTAGCATCTGCTCAGCATCCTGCTCTGTGAACAGCTTCATCACTTCCCGGGTTAAATAGGCATAACGACCATAATCCAGAATCAGTTTGACCAGCTCATCCAGTCCAATGGTTTCCCAGTCTTGCTGGAGATGACTGTAGGCTTTTTCCTCTTTGAAGAGCTTGATCAGACTCTCACGAAGCGCTATTTGTTTTTGCTCGAAGTTCTCAATACCTGTTCCGAGGATGGACAAGAGGCTGGCTATAAACTCTTCCTGATTACCTTCTTTAACCAGATGGTAACTGGAAAAAAGATCTGCAAGAAAAGATGTGTGTAAAGGATTCTGAATCAGAAAACCGTCATGACCTGTGGTGGATAGTTCTTCCGTGGTCCCGTCTCCATTCGGATCCTGATTGCCATCAGAAGCATGATCATTACTCCCTGTGTTATTCGGATCGGAATCAGGCTGCTCTTCTTCCCCTTCATCTTCATCATCATCACTGCTCGGGGGTGGCGTTGGGGAAGTCTTTTCTTTTCCATCCATATCAACGGGCTCTTCGTCAAAATCCGCAAGATCTGCGGTCAAAACATCTAGCCTGTTGGAAAGAATCTTTCTCAGTGTTTTCTCCCAGTATGAAGAAGTACCTTCCAGAGCCATTAGACGCTCAAGAACATCCCGCTTTTTCTTTTCTATATACTTTCTTCGCTCCTCAAGGGTCATTCCCTGCATGCGGATATGTTCTTCCAGCGCATCCACTTCTTCCTGTACTTTTTCTTCAATAGCAGGACGGAACGTTTCTAGCTCCGCCATATAAGCCTGCATGAGTCCCCATTTCAGTTTTCTGCCAGAGATGTTTGGAGTCAGATATCGCAGTCTCGCCAGTATCTCTCCACCCAGTGATTGAGGCCGGCTACTAACAGGAGCGGACTGGTTTAGAGCTCTCTCAGTTTGTACTCTCTGGAGTTCATCAAGATCAGCCAGTATTAAAAGAATAATTTCTCTGAAAACGACAGCCGCTGGAGTATTCGCCACAGAGTCCAGAAGCCCATTCTGCTCAAGCCTATCCAGATAGTCCCTCAAGAGGTTCCGATAATGCATGAGTTCGCCAAGAGTCATATTCTCCATATCGGAGAGATCAAGACCTACCTCTGTCAAACCTGAGTCACCCACCAGTGAAAGCAGGTCGAGCACTTCTATCAGAACAGCTTGAATCTGTGCATTATGGGTAAAATCAATAACGGATAGTTCTGGGGGAAGGTTTTCAACTACCGGAGCAGCAGGTTGATAGAGTTCATCATTGCCAAGGAAAATGTCGGGATCTGGAGTAGCCACAGAAGCCCCTGGCAGACCGGGAATAAATACCCTTCGCCCCGGCATCATTTCCTTCATGATATCCTGTTTTTTCAGGATCTCTTCCGGGCTTTTGGGGAAACCTCTGCCACTCCATTTTCTAGGATCGTATTTTATAGAGTTACTCGATAAAGCGGAGCTTCCAGCTTGAGACCAGTCACTGATAACCTTAAGAAATCTGAGAGTAAAAGGTAATTTAACAAGCTCGTAGAGCCATTGAGAAACATTACCCGAGAAGCTCGTTACTTCCAGAGCAATGAAAGCCTTGAAATGAAAAACATAATCCGACTGTTGAGTTGCAAGCCCAGTTCGACATTCTGCAAAAAGGTTTTTCGAAATCGGAAAGAACATCTCATCCTCTGAGCTGACTTCACTTTCGGATTCATTACTCAGCGCTTCTGATTCTATAACAGCCTCTTTAACTGCAACCAGATCACAGGCGTAAGTGCTTTGAACCTCTCCTTCCCCAAGGCTGATTTCAACATAGCTGGACTCTGTATTATTTATGCTGCTCATGAGGGTGGCAGGCAGAGCAGTACATCCCAGTAAACCCAGCTTTATCCATAAAATTCGTGGCGTCATAAAATCTTTCTATTGAGGGCTTATCAACCCGAATTGATATCACTCCAAGGAAAGTAGTTCAGACGCCAGATTCAGTTTGTTTTTTGGACGGTTATATTGTTTTGATTTGTAATCAACGCTCATTCATATTTATCAAAAGCATTCTTTAGAAAAGTTATTCACATCTACTAACAACTTATCCACATTATTTTCACTCTTTTTTTTATCCACTGCCCAGTATTCTCTGAGACCTTTGAGAAGGTTATTCACAACACCTCCATTTCCAGAGGCCCAGAACGGTATCCGCCCTTTAGTCAAAGCGGTATAATCCGCTGCTGTTTCTAAAAAATGCCATCTTTCTTATATGCACAGTGGGCTTTTTTATGCTCATGCTGTCAGTGGTATTGCAAGCGCCCGGGCTTAAATTGTCGAAGCTTCGACAGGCTGTTGACTGCCGGGATAGAGGAATAAAGCCTAATTTGAGCCTCCATGAGGTAGTACTGTGACTTCTCAAAGCACGCCTGATATCAAGACATTTCAGGGCCTGATTATGGCCCTCCAACAGTTCTGGGCTCGCCAGGGCTGTGTGGTTTTACAGCCGTTGGACATGGAAGTAGGTGCAGGCACCTTCCACCCAGCCACATTCCTTCGTGCCATAGGTCCGGAAAACTGGAACGCCGCCTATGTGCAGCCCAGCCGCCGTCCAACCGATGGCCGCTACGGCGAAAACCCGAACCGCCTCCAGCATTACTACCAGTTTCAGGTGGTGATGAAACCTTCTCCTGACAACATTCAGGAGCTCTATCTGGACTCCCTCAAAGAGCTGGGTATTGATCCACTGGTTCACGATCTTCGCTTTGTAGAAGATAACTGGGAATCCCCAACGCTGGGTGCCTGGGGTCTGGGTTGGGAAGTCTGGATGAACGGAATGGAAGTCACTCAGTTCACCTATTTCCAGCAGGTAGGTGGTATTGAGTGTTACCCCGTTACCGGTGAAATCACCTATGGTCTTGAGCGTCTGGCCATGTACATCCAGGGCGTAGACAACGTTTATGATCTGGTCTGGACTGAAGGTCCCCAGGGCACAGTGACCTACGGTGATGTTTTCCATCAGCAGGAAGTTGAAATGTCGACTTTCAACTTTGAGCATGCTGATACCAAGGAACTGTTCCACCAGTTCAACTTCTATGAAGGCGAATCCAAGCGTCTGGTAGAAGCCGGTCTGCCACTGCCTGCTTATGAGTATGTGCTGAAAGCGTCTCATACTTTTAACCTGCTGGATGCACGTCATGCTATCTCGGTAACAGAGCGTCAGCGTTTCATTCTGAGAGTCAGAACCCTGGCCAGAGCTGTAGCCAAAGCTTACTTTGATGCTCGCCACCAACTGGGCTTCCCATTAGCCAGTGACGATATCCGTGCAGAAGTCCTGGCCAGCCTGGAAGACAGCAAGACACAGGAGAAGAAGTGATGAGTCAGAAAGATTTCCTGGTCGAGCTGGGTACTGAGGAACTGCCTCCAAAAGCTCTGAAAAAGTTATCCAATGCTTTTACTCAAGGCATTATCGATCGTCTGAAGAATGCTCAGCTGTCTTTCGACAGCTTTGAAGCGTTTGCCGCACCTCGCCGTTTAGCCCTGTTAGTGAAAGGTTTGGATACTGCTCAGCCTGATCAACAGCTTGAGCGCCGTGGTCCTGCTGTTAAAGCGGCCTTTGATGCTGAAGGCAAGGCAACCAGAGCCGCTGAGGGCTTTGCCCGTTCAAATGGTGTTACTGTCGATCAACTGGAAAAACTGGAAACCGATAAAGGTGCCTGGTTGGTCTACCGTGCTGTTCAGCAAGGTTCTGCAACAACTGAACTGCTGCCTGAAATTGTCAGCCAGTCTTTGAATGAACTGCCGATTCCCAAGCGTATGCGCTGGGGAGCTCGTCGCACTGAATTTGTTCGGCCTGTGCACTGGTTAGTCATGCTGATGGGAGAGCAGGTGATTGACTGTGAAATTCTGGGCCTGAAGTCAGGCAGTCAGACTCGCGGGCACCGTTTCCATGCTAACCAGCCTATGACCATCAGTCAGCCAGCAGATTACCAGAGCCTGCTGAAAGAACAGGGTAAGGTTATGGCTCTTTTTGAAGAGCGCCGTGACATCATCAAAAATCAGGTCACCGAAGTTGCTTCCAAACTGGGCGGTGAAGCGGTTATTGATGAAGATCTGTTGGATGAAGTGACCGCTCTGAATGAGTGGCCAGTCGCTCTGTCTGGACGTTTTGATGACGAATTCCTGGAAGTACCGGCTGAAGCTCTGATCTCTTCTATGAAAGAACATCAGAAGTATTTCCATGTGGTTTCAGGGGAAGGAAAACTTCTTCCCCATTTTATAACCATTTCCAATATCCAGAGTCAGCAGCCGGAACATGTAGTATCCGGTAATGAACGGGTAATCCGTCCACGTTTAGCAGATGCCAAATTTTTCTTCGATACGGACAAAAAAACCAGTCTTGAAGCACGCAGGGAAACCCTGAAACCCATCGTCTTCCAGGCTGACCTGGGATCGCTGTTCAATAAAACCGACCGCATTGCAAAATTGGCAGGTTTCATCGCCAAACAGGAAGGTGGGCAGGAACCGTTAGCGGTTCGAGCTGGAGAACTCTGCAAATCCGACCTGACCTCCGAAATGGTTCTGGAATTCCCGGAACTGCAAGGCATCATGGGCCAGTATTACGGCGCAAATGACGGAGAAGCAGAAGAGGTTTGCCAGGCTCTGAATGAACAGTACATGCCGCGATTTGCCGGCGATGAACTGCCTTCAAACCTGACCGGATGTGCCGTTGCCATTGCCGACAAGATCGATACCATCACCGGTATCTTTGGCATCAATCAGCCACCTTCAGGTAACAAAGATCCGTTTGCCCTGCGCAGAGCCACTCTGGGTGTGCTGAGGATTATTGTTGAGAAGAAGCTGGATCTGGATCTGCGCGATCTGATCAACCAGGCTATAGAAGGCTATAAGTCTCAAGGCGTGGAACTGCCTGCAGGAGAGAAGCTGACTGAAACAGTTCTGGACTTCATGCTGGAGCGCTTCCGCTCCTGGTATCAGGATGAACAAATTCCTGTAGAAGTATTCCTTTCTGTTAAAGCACTTAAGCCTTCACGCCCATTCGACTTTGATCAGCGTGTTAAAGCAGTACACAGCTTTAGCCAAATGACGGAAGCTGAAACTCTGGCTGCAGCCAACAAGCGTGTATCTAACATTCTGGCTAAAGCCGGTGACCTGGTGATTCCTGACTCTGTAGATCCTGCTTTGATGGCAGAAGCTGCTGAGAAGGATCTGGCTGCTGCGCTGGCAGACAGTAAAGAGAAGGTGGCACCGATTCTGGAGCAAAGGCAGTACGCTGTAGCCATGGAAAATCTGGCACCACTGAAGGACTCTGTTGACCGCTTCTTTGATGAGGTTCTGGTTAACGCAGAAGACCAGCAGGTGAGGCTGAACCGTTATGCGCTTCTCAAGCAATTGCGCAGCCTGTTCCTGCATGTTGCAGACATTTCGTTACTGTAGATTGCGCTCAGGGCTGTCTTTGTTACAGAAATCCTGATCAAAGCTTGATACAGTGAGTGCGGCATTTATGCCGCACTTTTTATTTACATGGACGTAACGTATCCCAGAAATGCAAGACTACAGGAAGTAGAAGTTAGGGCGAAGCAGGATGCCCGAGACGTGGAGCAATTTCTGGGTCTATGTACCGAAAATTACTCTGTTTCTGTATCTTCCTTTTCATTAAGAACAGAAACAAAGTATTTTTCTTTCGCTTTAGATATGGAACAAGTTTCCTTTAATTATGAGCAAACTGATCATTCTTGACCGTGATGGAGTCATTAACCATGACTCTGATAACTACATTCGGACGGTAGATGAATGGATACCTTTACCGGGTAGTGCGGAAGCTATAGCCAGACTGAGTAAAGCAGGCTATACCATCGCTGTAGCCACCAACCAGTCTGGCCTTGCCCGTGGGTATTTTTCAGAAGAGACACTTCATGCCATGCATCAAAAAATGCAGGATCTTGTCTCTTCTGAAGGCGGAAAGATTGACTGTATTAAGTACTGCCCTCATGGCCCAGACGATCAGTGCAACTGCAGAAAACCACTGCCGGGTCTGATTGAACAGATTTCAGAAACACTGGGGTTACCTGCTGAGTCTTCCTGGATGGTAGGAGATTCTCTGAGAGATCTTCAAGCCGGTCAGGCGATGGGATGTAATGTGGCTCTGGTAAAAACGGGCAAAGGTGTCAGGACTCTGAACAAGGGAGAGGGCCTTAATGGTGTCCCTGTATTTGAAGACCTGGCAGCATTTACTAACTTTATTCTCAACGAACCTTCCTAACCGAAGCAGGAATGAGTAATCGTTATACTGGCTTGTTTCCCTCGTCACTGACTGCCGGTATTCCAAGATAAACAAGATAGGTTATAAATGTCATTCGTCGTACAATCCATAAGAACAGCGTTATTTTATTTTCTGCTGGCTACATTTACTGTTCTCTGGTCCACTGTACTGGTTTTTGTTGTTCCCTTTGTTCCCATGAATACGCGCCATAAGGTGTTGGTAAAGTACTGGGCAGTTATTGCCATGGGTCTGGCCAGATTTATCTGTGGGATAAGGTATGAAATTCATGGCAAAGAAAACATTCCGGATACTCCCTGTGTCTTGATCAGTAACCACCAAAGCACCTGGGAAACCTTTTTCCTGCAGACAACCTTCAGCCCCCAGGCCCAGGTCATCAAGAAAGAACTATTGAAGATTCCATTCTTTGGCTGGGCATTCAGACTCATCAAACCGATCGCCATCAATCGTAATGATCCCAGAGCGGCATTAACTGATGTAGTAGAGCAGGGCACTTCAGCTTTGCATGAAGGTCGCTGGGTTTTGATTTTCCCCGAAGGCACCCGTAACCCCAATGGCAAGCTGGGTAAGTTTTCAAGAGGTGGTGTAAACCTGGCTAGAAAAGCAGAGGTTAGTGTATTACCTATTGCCCATAACGCCGCAGTTTGCTGGCCCATGGACAGCTTTTTGAAGAAACCTGGCACCATTCAACTTCATATAGGGCCGGTTGTTGAGACCAAAGACAAAACTGCTCTTGAGATTAATAACGAGACCAGGGATTGGATTGAGGGAGCATTGGAGAGAATGAATCGTGCATCCTGATGGATGCTGAATGTTCTTTCATCACCAGAGTCTCTGGTGATGAAAGAGAGACAGAGTCAGCCTTATTCAGCCATATGCTTTTCGATCAGCTGGATCATAATATGAATGGCTTTGATATGGATTTCCTGAATCCGGTCGGCATAACCAAAATGTGGAACCCGGATTTCAACATCCGCTAAACCGTCCATTTTTCCACCGTCTTTCCCTGTCAACAGAATCACTTTCATCCCTTTCTTGCGAGCCGCTTCAATGGCTTTCAGAATATTACCTGAGTTGCCACTAGTGCTGAGGCCAAACAACACATCCCCTTCAAACCCGACACCTTCCAGGTATCGAGAGAACACATACTCATAGCCATAATCATTGGAAACACAGGAAAGGTGACTGACATCTGAAATGGCAATGGCAGGGTAGGCCGGGCGATTATCCCGATAGCGACCGGTCAGTTCTTCAGCAAAATGCATCGCATCACAATGGGAACCACCATTACCACAGGAGATTACTTTCCCCCCCTGCTTAAAGGATTCTGCCAGCAGGCTTGCAGCCTTGTCGATGGCATCAATACAGGTTTCATCATTGAGAAAGCGCTCCAGAACCTGCTGGGCTTCTTCGAGTTCTGCACGTATTACTGAGTGGTACATGGCTATCAACTGTAGAATCAGAAGCCCCAAGTATACTGCATGATGGCAAGTCACCATAGGCAGCGGCTGGGCTATTACTAAATGCTTAATTAGTTTTACTTTATAGCTAAAAGGCTGATCTGTTTATGTTTTTATAAGAGCAAGAACTATACTGAATCCAGCTCCTTTTCACAGCACCCCAAACAACCTCTTCCTCACAGAGAGTTCCACTCTCTCTTTTCACACCTCACCCATAAACCATCAGGTTCTCATCATGTATAGACGAAGCACTCTTTCAATCTTTCTTGCCAGTTCTGTCTTTGTTATAGGGTCATTTAGTCTGCCATCCAGTTATGCTGGTGAAACATTTAAATGGGTAGAACACAGTTATGATCACGGCAGTGATTACCGAGCAGTCATTGATATCAGTGGTTGCAATTTGGAGAAGCGTAGTGACCAGCCCTCAACAGAAAAAGAAGATGATTGGACATATTCTTTCAGTCTCAAAGGAGCTACCGCAACCAAGGTTTTCAGTCGAAGCAGAGCTGATATCAAGCCTAGTTACAACCTCAGGCTGAATGACTATATGT